>JAZSIM010000042.1:0-149274 GCA_045533835.1 Acutalibacteraceae bacterium | reverse complement strand
TTGAAGAGTTTTGCGTTAGATATAGCAAATAGTTTTTGTACAATAAAAGCTCCATAATGCATTCCTTTATAAAGTATTCTTGCCACCTTTTTTAGGTGGGTTTTTTTTGTTGGCCTGATATCCAAATTACTATTTATCTCTAAATAACTTAATATTATTGTGAGTTAAACAATAAAGGATAATATCTAATTATCTATTATTTATACTATATTGATATTTTGTGCTGTATATCTGTTTGACGAGAATAAATAATGTATAATACTATAAGATTAATTTGTCAAATTTTACTTTTAATTCTTTTAGTAGTTCATTATAGATTTCATCTTCTGATTTGTTACCGTTTATTTTTGTAACATTATAGTCATTAATGATTCTCTCATAATAGTATTGAAGTCTACAAACATTTCTTGAATTTTCATAGAAAACTATTCGTCCGTCTGGTCTATATAAATTTCTTTCCATAATTGTATTGGGATCTACATCAAAATAGAAACCTATATCAGGAAGTGCAATATTGTAATATATTTTTTTCATCCATTCATATTGGCAACCGTAAGTGGACTTAAAGGCAATATCGTCAAAGGCATATTTATCACAAATTATTATTTTCCCTTCTTTTATTAGCGGTTCATTTACATATTTATTAAACTGAACATAATCGTAATATGCTGTATAAGCAGACAATGTTGCAAGTCTAAAATTCCCTAAAGGTGAAACTTCAAGTTCATCCATAACCATTGCGTTTTCTCTCGAATGCAATCTAAATCTTGTATGTATTACATCAAAATTTTTCAAATGGTTATATAAATCGTTTAGATATGAGTCATAACCACTCTCATAGTTAAAATCTTTAATTATATCCGTTATTGATACTGCATTTAACCCCACTTCATTGAATGCATTTAGTATTCTTTTTGCTTGTGTGGTTTTTCCTGAACCATCAGGGCCAGAAAGTGTAATTAACATAAACATCTTCCTTTCGAGGTGATATTAATGAACAATGAAGAACTTTATTTTACTGACAGAGAAAAAGAATTCGATATATTGGATAACGCTTTTAATGACTTGATGAAAAATAATGAATTTTTTAAAGTGTTTTCTCTTTATGGTATTGGTGGTATTGGAAAAAGCAGATTTATTAATCACAGTCTAAAAGCATCAGATGTTTTATCGCATCAAAATCTGTTGATTTTAAATATTAATCTTGAAATAGTAAAAAGTGATAATATTTTGAATGCAATCTTTGGATTAAGAAAGCAAATACCGACGACCTGTCCATTATTCGACTATGCAATTATGAATTTTTGGAACAAGTATAGTCCATCAGAGTTTAATACAGAATTTTCAAAAACGATACTAGAGCAGTGCTTAGGCTTTTTTTCGGAACCGGTAGATTTTGCGTATAAAAATATTTCTGTACTATCATTAGCAAATAAAATGATATCACTGTTAAGAAATGCTTTTTCAAATTCTATGTATGAAAAAGAAATAGAAAATTTGACAATGTCTGGGTTTATTGAAAAACTTCCGGAATTTATTGGAACTGATATTCGACTTAAATATTTTGATAAATTTCTAGTGCTTTTTATAGATGCTTATGAACAATATGAAACTAATTGGATAGAAAATTTAATTTCTAATATTGGGTATGGAGTTTTTATTGTTGCAAGTAGAGAAAAACTACATTGGGATATTAGCGTAGAAGAAATAAGATTGCCTAGTTTGCCTGAAATTGAGACAAATAAACTTCTAGATAAATATGGCATACAACCTAATTTACGTAATAATATTATTCAAACAACAGACTGTGTACCTATTTATTTAGATTTAGCGATACAATCTGTGAAAAACAACAAAAATCAAAACTCTTATTATTTTACAAGTAAGCAGGACATAGTTGCTAAATTTTTTGATCATTTAAATAAAGAAATCCAAGAAACATTAATAGCTTTATCAATTATTCAAATATTTAATAAAGAAATTTTTATGATGTTGATCAAAGAGTTAAATATCCCAATTCCTATTTTAGAATACTTTAAAATTATTCAACTTAGTATTATCAATGATAATGATGAACTTGATGGGTTTTATAAAGTTCATGATGTGGTATCGGAAAATGTAAGGTACATATATTCTAGTGAATATCGGAAGTGTATATTTGATTCATATATTCGTGTTGTACATAAATGTACTTTTTCAGATATTGAAAAAATATTTATGTACAAACATATTCTGCATCTGTTTATAATAAATAATTTTACTTTAGATAAAGCCACATGCGAAATAATGCTTGATTTGTTCTTTAATGCAAAAGGTACTTTGTTGCCTATAAATTATTCAAGCCTTCAAAGTTATGACAAAAACTTTGAATTAAAGCCAATTTATTTTTTTACCAAAGCAATTTATAATGAACGCAATCCATCGAAAGAAAGATTTGAATGGCTTGAACTTGTTGAAAACCCAAACATATTTGGAAAACATTTAAAATCTTACAAAATAATTTATGGATATATTAAAGGTCTGCTACAAAATCAAAGTGAATTATTTAATACATTAGATTCTGTTAATGAATTTCTTACAATAAATGAATTGAATGAGTGGTATTATGGTCAAACGAAAATATTTTTAGGGGATTATTATGTCACACAGGGAGATTTTAATTGTGCCCTAAGCGAGCTTTCCGCTTATAAAAAATTGCTAACAAACACTTCTGTTCATTACAATAATCATTTATTTCAGGTAAACAGACATTTGGGACATATGTATCGGTTTAATTTATTCTGTGAGGAAGCAATGGCTCAGTACCAAGAGGCATTGGATTCAACAATAGAACCTTCAGAATTACAAAAATTATATATTTATACTAATTTCGCAGAAACAACGAGTCTGTTTAATCATGAATTTTTAAAAGAAAACTATTGTATATATTTGCAGTTGTGCAAGAAATATAATGATTTGAAAAGTTTAGCAAAGATTTATAATTCAGTCGCTATTTTGTTTATAAAAAACAACAATTTCAAAAGAGCTAGAAAATTCCTCAGAAAAAGCATATATTTAAACAATCAGGACGGCTATATTTCCGGTATAGTTTTTGCGTATCTAAATTTTCTGATATTAGAAAAAAAGGCTTTTGGTACATTTAGCGAAAGAACTTTGCGATATTTCCAGGAACAATTATTAAAAATAAAACGTTACTCATATCTTGAACTTCCGATTTTTATCCTTAATAATGATATTGAATCAATTAACCGTGTAAAAAATGAATTCAATTGGATAGATTTTGATAGAACTATTGCTGAGTATTTACGCTTTTTCAGAGAGCTTGGATTATGAATCGAAAAATAAATGCAAAAAATTTTCAAAAACATAGGTGATTTTATTAATATAATGTTCAATCTTGTATTTTTCAGCAATCGTCTTTATGTATGAAAGTGTTGTTTTATTTAACTTCAAATATTGTATATACAATCTTTTGATTTTAAAAAAATCGGAAATATTAAAAATTAAATTTTCGTTATTTTTTAGTATCTCTATAATGTTAAATAGCATAAGAAAAGCATTCTTTTGATTTTTGTCATTAGTTGTCCAAAAGTCAAATAGCATTTCGTCAAAATTGATTGGAATTTCCAAGTTAAAAACAACATCTACTTTAAGAGGATAGAAAAAATCGGGTGAATCGAGTTTTACGAAAAAAACAGAACAAAATAAACCAGAAGTATCTTTTTTTATATTCTTTACTTCGTAATTATTTTTTATTAACACTTTTTGTAACTTTTCAAAATCTTTTAAGGGTGCAATGAAATCTATATCATTCGGCATTTGAGATTTTTCAAATCCAGTATAAACATCTATTAGATTTTTATATTGGAAGCAAATTATGTTGTTTTCTCTAAAGACCTGATTCAAGAATGCACTTTCTTCTAAGATTATTTTATTATGTATTTGATTTCCTAAAAATATTTGCGACATAATTTTGTGGATTTTTGCAGGTATATATTGTTCTAGATGGTTAACAACTAGACAGTTATATACAATACACACTGTTTTACTAGTAAGCAAATATTTAAAAAATACATCCCAGTTAATCTGGTTCATTAAATCAATTACAACCTTATTATCTTTTGTCTCGATTTTAAGTGATGTTAGTTTATCTAATAAAACCAATTCTGTATTCATCGATTAATAATCCCTTTACTTTTGAATCAATAGATAATTAGATATTATCCTTTATTGTTTAACTCACAATAATATTAAGTTATTTAGAGATAAATAGTAATTTGGATATCAGGCCAACAAAAAAAAGCCACCTAAAAAAGGTGGCAAGAATACTTTATAAAGGAATGCATTATGGAGCTTTTATTGTACAAAAACTATTTGCTATATCTAACGCAAAACTCTTCAAAAATCACTGATGTTATAAAAAAATCGCCCAAAATCATCATTATATTGCTCGTAGCTTTATCAATCGCAGTGTTGTTCGCTTTGATTACTATTATACTTGAGCCTCTTAGACGGTATTATTTTGCAGCATTAATTATCGAAATCGTTATTTCTATTATAAATTTTACCTACGGACAGCGATATGAAATAAATAATAGTTTAACAAATATAAATACATACAAAGCGTATTGTAATGATCTATATGCTTGGCTAAGCAGTATTTTAACAAATTCTACAAAGGAAAATATAGCAGATATAAAAAATCGAATTGATAATCATATAAAAAAACATGAACAGCATCAACAAAAAGTTTTTGAGGTTCTTTTTCGTTTTGTTCAAGTGTTAATTATTCCGGTTATTTTAACAATATTGGCTGTCATAATGGAAAATGAAGTGGATATTAATATGATTTTCACCTATGGAATTTTTGCAGTATTAATTCCATCTTTTCTTGCTGTTACATTATTTGGCTTTATATCTTTTATAAACTTATTTCAAAAAAGCAAGTATGAAAAAATGAAGAGTTTTTCAAATGACCTGCAAGGCATATTGGATACTCAGTTTAAAAATGGAATTATGGCAAAAAAAGAAATAAATGAACATATTGAGGAGGGTGTTTTATGAGTAAAACGCAAAATATGTTGTTAAAAGTTCGTTTCTATATTATTTCTTTATGGCTACTTTTCTTTTTGGTGACAATATGTACTATTAAAATACCATGTCTACAAACACCAATACCAATTCGCGATAAAATAACGCTATTATTGGAAACTAATATTTTTCCAATTATATCGTTCATTTTTTGTATTTTATGTTTTGTGTTAGTATCAATTACAGAATTTGAATGGAAAGGATCATGCAATCCCCCTTACACGATAAAAGCAATTAAGAACGAAAATTATGAATATTTAACATTTTTAACAACCTGTATTATTCCTCTTGTTTGCATTGATTTTGAAGATGTAAGATACATTGCTGTTTTTATAATCTTATTATTTGTTATCGGTATAATTTTTATTAAAATGGATCTCTATTATGGCAATCCGACTTTAGCGATATTAGGTTACAAATTATATAGAGTTGAAATTGATAGAAAAGGGGAAATCAATGAAGTTATACTTATTACAAAAGATAGCCTGGATAAAGATAGTTCTATTAAATGGATTGAAGTAGACAAACATGTTTGGTTTGCAAAGGAGATAAAATAATGGAAGTGGAAACTTTAAAAAAGAATACTGAGAACATTGTATCTCAACCTATATCAGCTCAAGTTTTTTTATTATTAAAGCAGGATGATCAGTTCATTGCAAAGCGAGCTGACCTTGAAAACGGAAAAACAGAAACTGAAGTTACCAAGCTTTTTAATGAATTTATTCTTAATAGAATCGTTAATAATGACGAACTTCAGCTTTGTGAACTTTCAACTGCAGATGAACGTACTAACGCATTATATCATTACGATTATGATGAATATCCGGAAGAATTAAAACTTTTTAAGGAATTTGATATTAATTCGAGCATTAGCAATATAGATAAGTTTAATTTTCATAAAGATAATATTAATAGTCTATACGGATACATAATATATCTTGGCACAATGGAAAATGGTATAGTTTTATTTAAAAAACACTATTCAATATCACTTATAAGAAGAGACAGTTTTTTATTAGGCATAAAAAAAGCAAAAAAACGATTTGAACTTATCCAAGGGGACGATATTTTAAGACTCAATGGAGATGCGCAATTAATGCTTATTGATGGAGAAATATATGTTTTAGATACAAAAGTTTTAGAACAAAATATCAAATTCAGTGCATTAATAAACAAAGCAGCTGATGAAACTATTGCCGCAATAGATGTTCTTGGACTGTTAGATGATATTCAAGTTTTAAAAGACTCTGCAGAAGAAATAAATTTTGCCAGAAAACTGTCAAAAGTAAAAAAAACTTCTCCAATATTTAGTTTAAATATTCCTAAAGAAACAATAGTCCAGTTTACGAAAACTACAAAAGAGCTTGCAGGAAGATTTAAATATAGCGAAGATGGACAAGCAATTCGACTTGACACAAAAAAATCAAAGGATGCTTTTCTTAAATTAATGAACGATTCATTTTTGCGCTCAGAATTAACAAATCAGTATTATGAAACTTCAGCAAAAGATAAATTATGACAATTAGGCATTTATGGTTATAAGCAAAAACTTACAATAACTAATAATTATTGTGATATTAAAGTTCATAATATGGATGTGAAATGCTGTGTATAACTTTTTCTTTAGTTATTCTAGAGATGCTAATATAGAAATTATTGAAAAATATATTGAATGTTTAGAGTGTTATGGATTTAAGGTTTGGTATGATAAAGTTGATGTAATTCTTGGAAAGAATATTAATGATGAATTGTATAATACTCTTTGCCAATGCGAACATTGGAACGGAATTATTTTGTTTTTGGATGAAACATACTTTTCAAAAGAGTGGTGCTTAAAAGAATTAGATTATTCATTAAATAATAAAATAACATTGTATCCAATATTGTTAAATATATCAAAAAAAGATATACCTATTGAATACAGAGAATTGAATGATTTGAATTTATGCACAATAAGGACAAAAAATGATATACAATACGCAATATATAAGACACTATACTTGTACATAAAAACAGTTTGTCCACCTGCAGTAAATTTCAAATTAACAAATCATTTAACATTAAAATATTTAATAGAAACTTTTATGCAGCAAAATCAGCAAGATAAAAATATATTATTTACTTGTGACAATATTGCATTATGCATAAGGTATTTGTTAAGTGAATGTAATAATATGTTATCCAATGATGCAAAATTTTTATATAATATCATTCATTCACTAACTCGAAAATACTATGTTGAAGGGATTACAACAAGATTTCAAATAAGAATAGTTGTTACAGCTACTCAAACTTTAATTAATTTTTATTGTTAAAAGTTGCTGTTTTTAATAACTTCTAAAATTTGAAAAATTGTTTTTATTAATACATCAGGCTCTATGTTCTCCTTAAGAATATGAATATAGTTTTTAAGGTAAGGGTAGTTATCAATGTTTTTCTCAATATCTAAGAGAATTTCTTTTGACGCTCCACCAGTAGAACCAACAGGAATCAGATACATGTTTTGCTCTTTTGCTCTTTCATAATCTCGTAATACGCCTTCTGATGGCATATTAATTCCATTATAATACTGATTACCAAACAAAAAAATAGTTACACCATTCTTGCCATAGATGTCTTGGCGCATAATTTCTTTACTTTCATTGTTCATATGGTCGAGATTGCCGTTTATTAGTGGTAATCTTTTTATATCAAGTGAACTGTTTAGATTTAAATTATTATCAACAACCGCATTTAATACTCCATTTTCAATTTGAGGACCCACTCCTTCTATACAACCAGTACAAACCTTGTAGTTTGCTGTTGCCAAATCATAACCTAACTTGTACAAAAGTGCATCTGCTTTATTCTGTATCCAATTTTCTGGTAATTTCCTGCAACTTCCAGCAATATAAATATTGTTTAATAGATACTTCTTTTTTATCACTTCAAAAATATCACTTATTTCAGCATATTCATCAACTTCTATGGACTCGATTCCATATCTTTTTAAGTCTGCAATTTTTAGATTATGCTTAATTGTCGCGTATTCAAATTCTTTATCATCATCAAAATTACTACGTGACATTTTTTTGAAAATAGCATAGTGGGTGCGTTTGTTTTTATCAAATGTTAATCTAATACTTTTTAATATATTAAACAAATCAGGATCGTTAAAACTATATCCAATAAATACAAATGTTTTATTTATTAAATCACCATTTAAAACATTTATAAATTGAATGTGGTCTCGTTCAAATGATTCATAATCACTTTTGGTAATTACCAATGATGACAAATCGTCAATATCCCCATGAAACTTATATACTGTAACATCACGATTACGAAGATTGCATGTTAGATTTTTTGTGGTTCGTTTAATATCTACTAATTTTTTAAAATCATTTCTTAAAGTGTCTTCAATAAAATGATCATAATTAGTTGTCCAAAACGTCTTTATAGGTAATGCTTCAACAGCTTTTGCTAACTTGTAATTATCTTTGTATTTTGAAAATGCATCAAGAATTGTATTGCAAAGCGCATGATATCCGTTAGCGTTTTCGTAATATTGTGCTAAAGAAATATAATCAGTTTCTTTCTCAATATCTAATTCAATATCGGTAGCTATATCACGAAGCAAACCTTTCCAATCACAAAATCCCGCCTCTCTAGAATAACCTGCTCCAGCAAATACTGCCGCTTCATCTCGTACTATAGCTTCTGTATATTTTTTTATAAATACTGATTTTGAAATACTCATTTTTTCACATCCATATTATGAACTTTAATATCACAATAATTATTAGTTATTGTAAAATGGAAATCCAAACAGAGACAAAAAAAGAATTAAAGGCAGCTGAATAGTTGCTGTTGAGAAAAAACAGTATTTATCATATATTATTTATTGTTTACTCAACAAAAAAATATAGCGAAACCCTTTCTTCGGCAATGCCGTAAGAAAGGGTTTTATGTTTTGTTGGGTATGTTATATAGCTAAATACCCATAGTCCCTTAATTTTTGACACAAAATTCAAAAATTAAGGAGACTATAAAATGATAAATAATAGAACAGAATTAAAAAACGATGATTTAGTAGTAATTAATATGGTAAAAGAATATCCGAACTATAAAGGAAAAATAAAATGGATAATTGCCTCAGATTTAACACTCAAAGAATTATATGATAAGTATTCTGATGTTCTTTCGGTATATTCACCGTATGAATTAGTTTCAATGAGCTATGTTCAAGTAAGAACAGAGTATTATAGGAACGAAAATAAGCATCTGATGAGAGCAATTCGTTCTGAAGATATATATGGTTTTGTAGATGGTGAATGCCAATTACATAACAAAGAATTAGTGCAAGATGATTTTTTGACAGATATTATAAAAAAGTCAGACATAGAGATTCTTTATAAAGGTCTTGATACACTATCTGAAAAACAAAGAAAACGATTAGTTCAACATTTTATTTGCGGAAAAAGTTCAAGAATAATTGCGAAGGAAGAAGGGGTTAATTATAGTGCTGTAGATAAGTCCATAGAATCCGGATTAAAAGCGTTACGTTTGTATTTTTCAAAAAACTAATTGTTATATTTTTCGCTTTAAATTAATTATAAATATTTAGATTAAAGGTATGCATAAAGCCTCTCTCGGTGGTAATAAGTGAAACACATTATTACTTACTAAAGAGAGGCTTTATTTTATGAGAAATGATAAATACAAAGAAAAAAAGTTGCAGATTAAATCGGATTTATTAATAACAGATAAAAGAACATATACGGTAAATGAAATACAAAGTATTCTTGCTATCGGTAAAAATTCTGCATATGCCCTTGTGAATTCAGGATTATTCAGAACTGTGAAAATCGGAAATACAATACGTATTTCAAAGAAAAGTTTTGATGAATGGCTAGATAATGAAATATATGAGTAAAATCGCACATTTCACAAATAACATTGTATTTGATAAAATTAAGGCATACAGAAAACAAAAAAGGAGTGACTGATATGGACGAAGGTTGCATGACTGTAACAAAGCAAAAAAAGAGTATGTCTGTAAAAGAAATGGGGGAGTTGTTAGGTCTAAAAAAGGTTGAATCATATTGGCTTGTAAAAAAGAATTTCTTTGAGACAAGAGAAGTTGCCGGAGTTCTTCGTGTAATGATTGATAGCTTCGAGGAATGGTATGCAGGACAGTTTCATTATAAAAAAACTAATGGTCCCCCGCCCGGAAGCAAATTCGGAGAAGTTATTTCAATACAGCAAATTGCTGAAGATTTGGGCATATCAAGAACAACAGCATCTCAGCTTATGCACCGAGAAAAGACTATCAAAATAATAAACGTTGAAAACACTAAAAGAGTGGAAAAAAAGAGTTATGATAATTGGTATAAAAACCAACGTCATTATGTAAAAAAATCTGAAAAAGAAAGGAACTCAAATAATGGCTTCGATATACAGGAGAAAGAATAAATACTGTGTTGTTTATAGATACACTGATGAGCAGGGAAATGAAAGGCAGAAATGGGAAACATTTGACACAAATACAGCTGCAAGAAAAAGAAAGTGTGAGATTGAATATCAACAGCAAAACGGAACATTCTTGGTTTATGAAGCTAAAACTGTAGCAGATTTGTTGAATGACTATGTAACAATTTACGGTGTAAATAAATGGGCTATGTCGACATATGAAGGCAGAAAAAGCTTGATATCTCATTATATTAATCCTGTTATCGGACAAATTGAATTGAAAGATATAAACACAAGAATTATAGAAAAATATTATCTTGATTTGCTTAATATGAAATTTGTTAGTTCATATAAATCACCCGAAAAAGCGGTGTCCGCAAATATTATCAGAGAAATACATAAGCTCTTAAGGTGTGCCTTTAACCAGGCTGTCAAATGGGAATTGATATCAAAAAATCCATGTCTGAATGCTACTGTACCGAAAGCAGAAAATAAGGAAAGAGAAATTTGGGATTCAGAAACACTTTATAAAGCAATTTCACTCTGCGATGATGAAATATTAAAATTAGCAATTAATCTCGCATTTGCCTGTTCTTTGCGTATTGGGGAAATGCTTGGACTTACTTGGGACTGTATAGAAATCTCTGATGCCAGCATCAATTCAAACGAATCCTACATCATAGTTAATAAAGAACTTCAGAGAGTTAACAAAGAGGTTATGGAGAAACTCGGCGAAAAAGATGTTATAAAAAAATTCCCTGCTGTATTTAGCAGAAACACAACCGTTTTGGTTCTTAAAACCCCAAAAACCGCAAGCAGTGTCAGAAAGATATATTTACCCAAAACGGTAGCTTTGATGCTCAGAAAAAGATATGATGACATTCAGGAACTGATAGATATTTTTGGCGAGGAATATTGCGATTATAATCTCGTGTTTTGTTCACCTAATGGAAGACCTATGGAAAGTCAGATTATAACAAGAGCATTACAAAAGTTGATAAGGGAGAATAACCTGCCTCACATTGTTTTTCACAGTTTAAGGCACTCAAGTGTTACATACAAGCTTAAACTTAACGGTGGAGATGTAAAATCTGTTCAGGGAGACTCAGGACATTCACAGGTAAAAATGATAACCGATGTCTATTCACATATTATAGATGAGGACCGAAAATATAATGCAGCAAAATTTGAAGAAGTGTTTTATTCTAAATGCAAAAACTCACATACGGAAAACTTAAGAAATGAACAGACACCACCACAAGAATTAAACGAAGATATAATAGATAATGAATCAGAAATATTATTAAAACTTATTCAAAATCCCGAAATGAAAGATTTGATAAAAAAATTAGCAAGTACTCTATAGGACAATTGATATTCAGAGAAAGGTGGTATCCTAACAAGACATCAATATAGAAATTATTAATTACACTGTTCAAATAACGACAAAATGTTTTGATCTCATACAGTTTGTTGCGAAAATTGTCAGATGTTTAAGTGAAAAATACAGAATTCTGTAGTTTGTTGTTGATGTTGATGTGAAATGTGATTATTTTACAGAAAACTGTATAAATAGCTAATTATTAATTTTATTCAACTATCGTAGTATTTAAGTTTTATGCTTTAATAAGAAAAATTTTATGATTTATCAACCCTTTGCTCCCTATGCTTGTGGGGGAGGGATGCGGTTTCTGATAAATCCTGATTGCTCACAAATGTAAGCAATTTCCTATATAAAAAAATTCCTGTAATCGCAAATGTTGATTACAGGAGGTTTGTTTATATATCCGGGAAGGCATCAATAATTTTTGAGATTTTTTTCTTATCTTCTTCGGATTTTTTATTAAGCTTTTCAGCAATTTCGCTTTCTATTGAGTATATGCTACCGTCTATAAGATATGAGGGATTGACGTTAAGTGCAGAACATATATCAAGAAATGTAAAGAAGCTGGGGACAGCTTTTCCGTTTTCTATATTAGATAAATGATTATTAGAAATATTGATCTTCGCTGCAAGTTCTTTTTGTTTGATACCAAGGTCAGTTCTGCGGCGCCTTACTCGCTTGCCGAATTGTTTTAAACTACACACCATATACTTACATTCCTTTCCTATTTATTTTAGCAATATGTAACAAGAAAACAAACAAAGCAATAGCGAAATAGTTTTGTTATATTTTATAATATTGATATATCACAAATAATATTAATTCTGTGATTAATTTTCTAACTTTATATATAATATTTTGGCAAAAAAAAGACCGGTTATTTAATAACCGGTCAAAAAATTGTTATGGCCTCGGAATGGCTATACTTGTTTCAAAAATCTTTGTTTCCTCGCAATAATTCCAGTCATGAACAGCATCGTATTTTTTTAATACTTTTTTAACGATACTCATGCCTAAGCCATGAAGAAGCTTATCTTTTTTGGATGTAATCAATTCTTTATTAATATGTTTCGGGGGAGTGTTGCAAGAATTCTTTATTATGATTCCGTCAAAGTTGCTGTTTTTAGAAAATATTTTCAGTTCAATAAAACCGTTTTCAGTCATATCTGCAGCTTCAACCGCATTATCTAATAAATTGTTTAATAAAGTCGACAAGTCAACATCATCAACATAGTGTAAACTTGCAAGTTTTACTTCCGGAGTGAATTTTATGTTCTTCTTTTCACAAATTGCAGAATACTTACTGATAATCAGATTTAACATTTTATTGCTACTTATTTTTACGTAGGATATTTTTTCTACGTCCTCTATTATGTTGTCAAGATATCTGTGCATTTCTTTGACGTCCTCAAGATATCTTATCTGCAGCAAATGATTTTTCATATCGTGAGAAAAATGTCTAATTTCTTCCTGAGACTGTTCAATGGCATCAAAGTATTTTTCATCAATCTCTTGTTGAAGTTTTATTGTTTTTAATTCATACAACTCTGCTTTATTTTTATTAGCTATGTCATATATTAAAAAAATAATCAAATCAGCAAACAATAAAAATATAAATATTCCCGATATGAAGATTCGTGCTAAATCTGATATTGCTAAATTTCCAGCAATAAAGAAGAATAAAAAACTAATAACAGCACTAATTAAAGGAAATAAAAATAAAACCCAGTAAAAATTATCCTTTTCAGCATTATTGAGCTTGTTTGCACAAAGTTTTTTTATAAGAAGCATAACTGAGGCATATATAAGTTTACTTGTTGTAATCACGAAAATATAGGCATTGATATCCGTGAACATTGCATCAAAATCATTAAATAATACAGAACAAGAGTTTATTATGGCTATCTCGGAAATTGCCATTACACTAATAAATAGAATTGTATGAAATAATGCGGTTGATATTTTTGTAGAAAAAATTATTCTAAACAATAACATGTATAGAATAAACATAAAAATAGTATTTACAATAGTATTTCCAAACTGATACACAAAAAATAAAATTGTGGAAATAATTGTGATAGATAGAACTTTAATCTGTTTTGTTTTGATGGATTTGAACAAATTATCAGCATATATATACACTAAACAAGCCTCAAAAATATACATAAGTATATCGCATATTATTTTTGTCATTTTATTCACCCTCTCCGATAAAAGCTATAAATCTACGCTTGAATTCCGGTTGTTTTCTGTTTGAAATTTGTATATTAATTTCTTTTCCTTTTATATCCAAAGTAATTTCTTCTCGGTTGAATTTTGAGATATAATTCATATTTACAATAAAACTGTTGTGCGGAATTGCAAAGTCGGCGGAGGAGAGTAAGACTTTGATTTTTTTCAAAGGTTCTCTTACATAATACTTATCACTTGTCGTATAAACTGTGACATATTTAAGCTTTGCTTCAATATAAATTATGTCACGGTTTTTTAGTCTAACAATCCCATTGTCTTTTGTGGAAAAGGTGATTAAGTTTTCTTTAATTTCCTGTAAAGCTTTCTCTAATGCCGAATAAACCTTGTTTTGTGAAACGGGCTTTTTCAAAAAACGTATAACTTGCAAATCCATTACATCATCAAGATAATCTGTGTATGAAGTTACTACAATAATAACTGAATTTGAATTACGGCATTTTAATTGCTTTGCAACTTCTATGCCAGTAATATCTCCTAATTCTATGTCAAGAAAAATTATGTCAAAGGTTTGTTCGGCTTTTAGAATACTTTCACCGTCAATAAATTCTGAAATCTCTGCGTTTATTTCTTTAATGCGAAAAAACTCGTCGATATAGGGTCTTAATACTTCTATGTGTGCAATCTGATCATCGCAAATAGCAATTTTCATATTTTTTCTCCTTAACATATTTATGTTTCTATTATACAAGAATACTTTTCTTTTTTCAAATTTTATCAACATATTAAAATGTCATTAATTCCCCAAAAATATAAAATTGTCTGATTTTTTGAGTTAAAAAATAACGTGCATATCGAAAATAGTTGTTTTAATTCAAAACTTTTTCTTTATAGAATTAATTTTCTTTAATTATTACATAGATTTAGTATAATGTCAAATTTTGTTGAATAAATACGCTTTTTTTACTAATTTAAAGTTAAAAAAAGAAAGGAGGAAAGAAAAATGTCAAAAAACACAAGCAAAGTTTTTAACAAGGTTGCAGAAAAAGTAATTAAGCTTAATGTAGCAGGCACAACAAGTTTAATGGCATATCAGCCTGCTGTTCCTGCAAATGCAAAGCAGTTCTTAGACAAGAAAGCTGACAAATGATAAGTTGGCTTGCCAATTTTCTTGTTTCTGTCGCTGTAAAAGATACTGAAAACAGTGAAGAAGCGCAATACCGGGAAGTATACCAATATGTATTATTTATAATACTCAATTATATTTTGTTTTTTGGGTATTCATTGATACTCGGTTTGCTTCTCGGTATTCCTTTTCAAAGCATTGTCTTTTTTGTATCATTAGCAATTCTCCGTAGATATGCCGGGGGATATCATGCCGATACAGAAACACGATGTCTGATTATTTCAACATCATATTTTACAGTGGGAATACTCCTTATAAAGCTGCTGAGCGATGGAATAATTCAAATCAATTTTTATTATGTTGTTGCAGCAATTATCTGTTCATTCATAATACTTTTTCTTTGTCCCTGCGATTCTCCCGAAAAACCGCTTGAAGCAAAGTTGCGCAGGGTAATAAGAATTAAAAGTACCATATTAGTTGTTGTTTTTCTTGTATTGATTTTGGGGCTGTGGTTCTGTAATAAGCAGATTTGGGCTTCTGTGTTTATTGTTGACTTTTTTATTGAAACAGGCCTTATCGTTGCAGGAACTATCAAATTCAGAAAAAGAAAGCAGTATTCACACGTTAATAACACTAAAGAATAAGCATTCGTAAGTACTGGATTGCGGATGCTTATTTTTTTGCAGTTTTTTCTTCATTTATGTCGAAATTTTCGTCACTTTTCAAAACATATTGAAAACAAGATGCAGTTTTATTAAATTACTTTATATCAGTGATTTTTGTTATTCAGGTAAGGGAATACTGTTGTGGAAGTAAAAGAGAAAAATCAGAGCAAATCAAAAGAGGAAATTTGCGGAATCTTAGAGGCTAACGGAATACCGTTTGATTTATCAGTGTGCAATAGCTGTGACGGTTACCAAATTGTAATAAACGGGGAGCAAAGCAAATGCTGTGCTCATTCTATAATTGTTCAGTCCTGCAATAAAGATACTTTTTACCGTATATATCCTCAGGAAATTATTTATATAGCAATTGAAAACAGAAAATCTGTTTTGTATTTAAGCGATAGGGTAATTGAAACAAATTATCATATTTCTCACTGGACAGAGGTTCTTGATAAACGCGTATTTGCACAGCCGCATTACAGCTTTATAGTAAATCTGAATTACGTTTATGACGTAAGCAAGGACACCGTAATTCTGAAATGTGCAGACAAAGAGTTTTCTGTTTATGTGTCTTCCAGAAGATTCAGGGGATTCAAAAAGGCATTCACAGCTTTTTATGACCATAATAAAAAAGATGATGAATGAATATTAATTGAATCAAGGAAACACAATGACATTTAAATATACTGCGAAAAAAGTAGGGGAGAGGCATACAAGCCTCTCCCTTAATGTTGTTTGACAAAGTTATTCATTATAGATGATTGACTTTACATTTGCAGTTGTATTTTCTTTTATGGCGGTAATGTTATCGACTCTTTCATAAGCGTATCTGTACAGTACAGGGGACAGCAAGGATATAGAACCGTCTGAAACCACAGAAAAAACTGCAATATAAATAGTGAGATTTTGTCTGCATTTTTTGGTTTTTGTTTATTTGTTCCTTACACTAACCGCCCACTGATTGGTTTATTTTAATATGAGAGTCAAGCATGAAACATTGAAAGGCTACATTATCTATAGCATATTGCATTTTTTTGTTTCATGTTTGGGGTTTTAGATCAACATTTATTTCTTTTTTTTGTGCATCTATACTTTTATGGTAAGCGGAAACTTTTAATGAGTTAGATTCAATATTATCTGTAAATATGTCTGTTAAGGCATTTTCATATGGAATTTTTATATCTTGATGAGTATTATAAGGCATTTTTTCATCAAGATTAGGTAAATCAAAATTATCAGAGTGTTTCATAACATCACGATTTCGCATATATACAATTCTACGTGCTCTTTTTTGTAACAGTACATTTCCATTTAATCTTTTCAATAGTATTTTGTTAAGTGATTTTTGTTTTATTGGCAAAGGATTTAAAGTTATTTTTTTTGTATTTTTTTTATTGTTTTTTCTTTTTTTGTTAATATTTTTTTGAAAATTAGGATAACACTTCTTTAATACATATAACAAATTAAGGCTTGCATACACAATCACAAATACACAAAAAAGAATAATAAATTTAAGCACCTATTACACTCCTTTCTCTTCTGACGGTTTTGATGCTGGCAAAGAATGAACCACTAACAAAATAACAGATAGGAAAATACTGGTGCCGATTACCCACTTATTTAAATCTACTATACTTCCACCTAGAAACTGTTCAATTTCATTTATACTAAAAGGTTTCATTGCTACATACAATACAACAAAAAAGATTTCAAGAACTAAACCAATTGCTCTTGTTGGTGTTATTAATTTGTCGACTTTTACATTTACACTTTTAATAAAAAATTGTTCTAATGTTAAAATTGTAGTTCCGGATAAAAAAGCATATGCGATTTCGAGTTCATATAAAAGCCTCAGCCACATATTAAAGCCTGCCATTTTATCATTTGGATATAATAGAGTCATTACAATTGCAGGTAATAAACCAATAATTATACCAGCCCCCCAAAGAGTTAAGTCCATTATAATATTATTAATTTTTTCACTCAAGGGTATTTTATTTTTATAAACAGTAATTTCTTCAATTTTTTCAGTCACATCAGTAAACATTTTCCTACATCCTTGGCTTTATCTCAAAATAAATAAATGATTTTCAAAAAAATAAATCAAAAACATCTCTATGTTCTATTAAATAATCAAAACAATAAGCATTTTTAATAATTAAGCAAATAAAATATAAAGATATCTTTAATTTTTGATTAGAATTATAGTGTGTCAATAATTAAACAATTTATTTGATTATTTTACATTCTCTGTATTTAATTTCTAATAAAACTAACAACTAGTTGCTATTTACCCCCTTCGTTACAATTCTATTTACCTCCTAACAATAAACTACATAAATAATATAAATGTTTTTAACTACAAAATATACAATTTATGATAATTGTAGAAAAATAGAGTATAAATGAAGAAAAATTCAAACAAAAGTAGGAGGGACAAAAATGTCCCTCCTACTTTTGAATTAGAATTGGGGTCAAAAGTCAATCATAGAACCGTCTCCTGATTGGTGATATGTCCAGCTATAGGCATTGGTATTATTATTCTTTATGCAGATAAGCCTTCCAGGGGGCATCATAAGTATATGTTCGCTTGTCGGTATTTCCGTAGGTGCTTAACTGCAGAAGCCCGTTCTTCGGCGCGTAGGTGTTGGTTATATGCGTAGTGCCGGCAACCGATGTTGTCATGGGATTGCCGAAGCATTACCTTTCAAGCAAAGCAAACTGCAATAGCGGTTAATTTGAAAAGAATAGCGGCACTTTCGGTATAGAAAAATACCGCTAAACTCGTCAATTTTTTCACTTTGTATGAGAATTACAGCAATCTTTTCTTTGAACAAAATCAGGACAAGCTTTGCGACTGTTTCGACTGCTTAAAACATCACTTTTTTAGTGGTTTCGAACCGTCCCCTGTCTTTCTTCTCCCTGTCTTTCTCTTATTCTTTTTATGCCTACACATAATTATTAGTAGTGGGATAATTAAAACGAGTGCTTCAAAGATTAGCGTATAAACAACTATTGATTCTGATAAGCAATCAATTAAGAATACAAGTGAGGCAATATATGAACCAATGTATAATATGACTCTGTCATTGTTTCCATTAAGAAACTTAAATTTAAATGATAGAACAAATATGAGTATTCCAATTGCAAACCAACCAAAAAAGACATATTTTCTTGTCAAGTAAAAACAAAACAAAGCATTTACTATTTCCAAAATCTCGCAACAATATACTGTGTACTTTTTTATCTCGAAAAATAAAGAGTATTGGTAATTACTGTTTTTCTTTCTATACTTATTCATACACAGCACCTTTAGAACAACTCTCTAATTTTTTGAGAGACATTGCAAATAATTGTTGAAAGAATATTATCTTTAAACATGCCGGTTGTTGCATCAACCGCAGTATTTATTGCTGAAATTTTTTTTGCTGAATACATTGATATTTTTCTTGCAGATTTTGAATTGGCTAAATACTGATTCGATACTTTAACTGTTTCTCGCAATCCTTTGCCGTTGATACCTTTGGCGCCAATATCAAACAATAACCCAACTCCAACTGTTGTAATTAAATCTACAGAATTGATTTCGTTTCCTGTAATTGCACACTCTGCAATGTAACTTGTTGCGTTAATTGCTGCATCTGCAAGCTTTAATCCTACAGATGGAATTCCTGTAGCAACAAGTGCGCCTGAAATTGTAGCACCTATAAGGCCAGGAATATCATTTTTTTGAATTTTTAATGATTCTACAAGGCCTTTTCCGCTCAAAAGCCCAAAACAAACATTCGCCACGTATTGGGACGCCAATCCCACAACTGCACCTGCAATTATATGCCAAACTTGCCCACTGCTATCGGCTCTTGTAACCGGATTATTATCACAGTATGCAAACAGGTTTTTTTCTGTCAGTCCCATAGGTGTAACAGACAGAACATCTGATGTATCTGCATTAACAAAACGGTGGGTTACGGGGTCATAATAACGGCTACCTACATAGTAAAGCCCCGTCTCATTATCGTAGTAATATCCTCTGTATCTGAAAGGATTCTGTACTGCGAAGTTGGCGGTTGAGGTAATTTCTGCACCGTTTACATCATAGATGTGAAGCACATTGCCCCAGGAGTCGTAGACATAGCGTGCAAAAAGCTCACCCGTGGAGCGTCTGAGCTCTTCCACATCACCTCGTGAGTTGCACACGGTGTATAATGAAAAGCTCGTACCGTCTGCTTTAACTCTTGTTATTGATGCAACATTTCCGAAAACATCATAGCGGTAATGGAATTCGAGGTCACCGCGTTTTTCATAGAACAGCTTGTCGCCTGTGTACTCATACTTAGAAACGGTTGAGCCGACCTTCTTTTCCGTTCTGAGACCGTCCGCATTGTACTTGTAGGTAATTGCCGTACCGTTAACATTGGCGGACTCCATCTGCCTGCCGAACCACGAGAAAGACATTCCGTTACGGTAAGTGAGGGGATTGCCTATGCTGTCGTATGTGATAGTCTGCCCGTTGTAATTTACGAGCTTGTCTTTCCATACGCTGTCGTAAGTGTAGGTGATTGTTTTTGTGGGTGTCTGCGGTAAATCCCCTGTATTGTATGCATATTCCTTTACAGCGGTAATATTTCCGCTGTTGTCATAAGTATACTCAAGAGTTTTGTTAAGGTCTTTGTTGTTTTCCCTTTTAAGCTGATTAAGACTGTCGTAGGTGTAGCTTACCTTTGCATTAAAGTTTCCGTTGGCTGTTGCTTTTTCTTTAATGGCGGTAATGTTACCCACACGGTCGTAGGTGTACTGATAACCTCTGTCACCTAAGTTTTCCGTCTTAATCTGATTTGTTGTTTTGCCCGAGTAGTTTGCAGAGTTGGGGTACTCATAGCTCTTTGCAAACGAGTTTGAAGTCAGGGATTAGGCGGAGACGGAAATCTCCGCCTAATCTGGAAAGTCATCACAATCACAGAACCGTCCCCTGATTGGTTTCTGTGCTGTCTTTAACTCTTGATTGGTTATTCTGCTTGGTTGTTATAGGGAGAATTCTGCTCATTACAAAAAAGTTTATGCTCATAACAGGATTTTTCGATTATTGCAAAAGGAAGAACTGTTCCAATATACACATAATAATCATAACCAAAATGCACATAAGCATCTTTTGTTTCAAATTTACACCAACATTTATTCCTCAGACAATCACGGAAAATCATTGGCAGAAATTCTAAGGATATGCACTGATTATTTTTCCAATGTAAATGATCATAATTTTCTAATTCCTTAACAACCAAAGAACTAACTGAAGCCTGCCTTAAAATATCAACAATACAAGAAATATAGTTGTTTTCAACCTGTTTGTATTCTTTCTCATTTAATATTCTTCCATCAAAAGTTTTGCCGATATCAGAATAATCTGTCCACTCTTCTTTTGTCTGAGCACCTTTATTCTTGTTTTGTAAACTATATTTTGATATTCTATACGTATTCATATTTATGGCCCTATCCAATTCAAAAATTGATCATAAGTTCCTAATCGTGTAGCTTTGCTTTGCAAATCTTTTATAGATTTGGCCATTTTCCATACTCCGCCATTATGACCGTCAACATCTGGCGTTATATAAAGTTTAGTTTTAGAATTATAAAATATTTTTTGTCCATGAGAACGATAATTTGTTGGAGTATATCCTAACATTTCCGCAAGTTCAGTAGCAGCTTTATTCGTGAGTGCTTGACATTCATTATGAACTAAAACATTTAATTCGCCAACAAAATAAGTATGAAAATCCTCAACCTCAAAATTATAAACTTTTACAGGATTTTCAAGGATTTCGTGCTGAATTTTTTCGACAATAACATACTTGCCGTTTACTGTTACAAGAATATCTCCGACACGAAGATTTATTGCAGTAACCCAACCATTATTCGGCACATAGAACGGATGTTCCGGAGTTGTCACAATCTCTTCGTCATTAACAAACAAATGAACTAACTCGTATGTATCACGTATAAAAGTCTGTTTAACCTTTTTTAATGAAATTTCATCAGAAGAAATTTGTTTCGCATAAACCATATCTCCTGTAGAAATTTCTTCAATCGATACATAACCCGTTGCAGTTAAAATTTGAGTACCGGCAACAAAACATGCACCACTTGCAAGATTAAGGGTGTCTTTGGTATTGTCGATGGCATTTACAGTATCATAAACATCATCAACTTTATTGACAGCCTTAAATGTATCTACAAGATTGTCCGTTTTTGAAATTGCCTTTACAGCTGCACCGCCGCCTGTTGCAAAAGGTATAACCAATGATGCAACATCAGCTGCCAAACCAACCCAAGCCCAAACACTTTTAGGATTATTTACAACCTCGACAACACTAAAAGCAAGTGAAACAACATCAAAAACAGTATCCCAAAACTGTCCGCCGGAATCTTCACGGGATATAGGATTGTTGCCGCAGTAGGCAAATAAATTTACACCTGTTATATCAGTAGTTGCAAGCTGATTATCCGCATTCAGGAATCTGTGAGTAACGGGGTCGTAGTATCTTGACTGAAGATAATATAAACCAGTCTCGTTATCGTAGTAATATCCTCTGTATCTGAAAGGATTTTGTACTGCGAAGTTGGCGGTTGAGGTGATTTCAGCACCGTTTACATCGTAGATATGAAGCACATTGCCCCATGTGTCATAGACGTATCTTGCGAAAAGCTCACCCGTGGAGCGTCTGAGCTCTTCAACATCGCCTCTTGAGTTACAAACGGTATACAGGGCAAAGCTTGTGCCGTCTGATTTAACTCTTGAAATTGATGCGATATTTCCGAAAGCATCATAGCGGTAATGGAATTCGAGATTACCGCGCTTTTCATAGAACAGCTTGTCTCCGGTGTACTCATACTTGGAAACGGTTGAGCCTACAGTTTTTTCTGTTCTGAGGCCGTCTGCATTGTACTTGTAGGTAATTGCAGTACCGTTAACATTGGCGGATTCCATCTGCCTGCCGAACCACGAGAAAGACATTCCGTTACGGTAAGTGAGGGGATTGCCTATGCTGTCGTATGTGATAGTCTGCCCGTTGTAATTTACGAGCTTATCCTTCCATACGCTGTCGTAGGTATAGGATATCGTCTTCGTGGGGGACTGTGATATAGTGCTTGTGGTGTATGCATATTCCTTTACAGCGGTAATATTTCCGCTGTTGTCATAAGTATACTCAATAGTTTTGTTAAGATCTTTGTTGTTTTCCCTTTTAAGCTGATTAAGACTGTCGTAGGTGTAGCTTACCTTTTCGTTAAAGCCGCTGTTTGAGGTTGTCTTTTCTTTTATGGCGGTTATGTTACCTACTCTGTCGTAGGTGTACTGATAACCTCTGTCGCCTAAGTTTTCCGTCTTAATCTGATTTGTTGTTTTGCCCGAGTAGTTTGCAGAGTTGTGGTACTCATAGCTCTTTGCAAATGAGTTTGATGTCAGCTTAAGGCTTGAGGATGCAAGCCTGCCTATGGCATCATAGGTGTAGGTCTCTTGGGTATTCGACGTGTAATAGCTCTTTGTGGGGCGGTTTACACTGTCGTAAGAATAACTCATTGAAAGAGATATCGTACCGGCTGAATTTACTAACTTCGTCAGGTTATTTGAAATATCATAGGTGTATGTGCTTGAAGATTTAGCTGAGCCGTCTGAAATATTCTTTCCCGTCTGAGAGATTATTCTGCCAAGGGAATCGTAGGTATAGTTATATTTTCTGCCTGAGATAATATCCGTATAGGTGTTAGCAACTCCCGAGCCCGAGTAAGTCCAGCTGTAGGCATTGGTATTATTATTCTTTATGCCGATAAGCCTTCCGGGGGCATCGTAGGTATAATATCTTGTATCGGAATTGCCGTAAGCACTTGACTGTAAAAGTCCGTTACCCGAAGCATAAGTGTTTGAGATAAGCTCAGTATTTCCGACAAATGTTTTTAAGGGATTTCCGAAGCTGTCGTATGTAAAGCTGTAGTTACCGCCTGTACGGGCAATCTGTATAAGTTTTGTATTACTGCCGTCATAAACATAGCTTACCGAGGAATTGCCGTTTTGTACATTTGTCAGAAGTCCGTTATCCTGATTGTATGTATAATTGGTTATATATCCGTTGGCATCCTTTACGCTGTCAAGAAGTCCCGATGCCGTGTTGTAGTAGTAATAGGTGCTTCTTCCGTGCTCGTCAATATCTCTGTACAGATATGCACCGGCATTAATTGTACCCGAGGCTTCCGAATACCTTATTTCTGTTTTGATTGCCGGGGAGCCGGTTGAAGCTGTTATGTCCTGAACAGTAAGACTGCCGTTAGCGTTATAAGTAAAATTATACTTTATGCCCGTAAAATTATCCGTGGCACTTGTAAGCTGATGTGTATTGCCGGATGGAGAATACGTGTAAGTATAATTTACGTTCTTTTCGTCCTTTAATGCTGTGAGGTTATCGTTTGCATCATAGGTAAGAGACGATGTTTTTTCTGCATTTTCAATAGCGGAGATAAGGTTGCCGTCGCTGTCGTACTTATACGTGGGAACAGGCTCCTTCGTAAGGCAGATGTCGTCAAAATAGCAGGTATTTATCTGATTTTTGTAGTTGCAGTAAACCGTTACGCTTTCCGGTATTCTCTGCGTACTGCTGTCTTCATCCGAAAGGGTGAAGATACCTGAGGTATGCTGCCATCCGCTTACCGCATAATTGAAGTATGCAGGGTACTTTGTTTTGCTTGTACCATCATTATACTCTATCTTTACGGAAATTGCAAATAGCCTTTCATTATTTTCCGAAGAAAACGGTGCGGCATCTGCTTTTGCAAAGCCCGAAACGATATATGTGTCGTCCTCATTTGCTGAAACGCCGACTGTCTGTCTGAGAGCCTTTGCCTTATCGGTTGCACCGTTAATAAGAAAGCTCTTAGAACCCGAATTGTGTGCGGCTGAGCTGAGTGCATCACCGGAGTCGGAATTGTCAATATGCCAACCTGATGAAGAATAGTCAAAATCAGAGAATTTCAGAAGATTATAATTATTTGCCGCTTCACCCTCTTCAAGCTGAATACAGTCGAAATATGCCGTACCCGTAGCACAGTATATCAGAGGCATAACAATGAGGCTTGAAAGCCCTGAGGGGGTTGTGAAGGTGACCTCTACTCTCTGCCAGCCGTTATCAACAGCGGTTGAGGTGGTTCCCGTAAGCAAATCGGAATACACGTTTGTTGTGCCGGAAGAGCCGACTGCCTTTACAACAAGACCGGCACCGGCTGATGTAGCACCGCTCATTTTGGTGACAGACTGAGTTTTAACATAAACCGATGCGGTATAGGTTTTTCCGCTTTGTACTCTGCTGTAGGCAGACTGAGACATTCCGTAGCCGCCTGTAGCCGAAGCGGAGCTTACGTTGATTTTCATTGACTGCTGACCGAGGTAAGCGGCTTCACCGCTTAAGGTTGCAGTACTGCTGCCGGAATAAGCCGAAGAAAGCCAATAATTTGCAGTCCAATTACCGTCATTGTTCACTTCAAAGCTGTGATTGACAAGGAGATTATTTGCGTTTTTGCCCATTGCCGCTGAGCTTACAAGGCGGTTTCTTTTCTTTATGTCGGTAGCGTTACTCTGTGCACCCATTGTGAAATCATAGCTTCCGTAAGATACAACCTCACCGCTGCCTAAAGCTGTTTTTGCGCTTGCAACTCTGCCGTAGGTATCAAACTGATATGTTGTTATTATATCATCGGAATTTCCGTACGTTCTGTCCTGACCGGAGCTTCTCATTTCGGTCTGATACGGAGCGCTTCTTGTGATTTGCACATAGCTGCCCGTTGTGGTTCCGCCTTTTTCCGTAACGGATGCCACGCCCTTTATAAGATCGGAGGAATAAGTGAAATTCAACTGATAACCGTCTGCAGATGTTGCAGATGAAAGCAAATTGGAAGAATAACCATACGTGCTTTTTGTACCGTCAGGATAAGTTATCTCTGTGTTGCATCCGCCTGAGTAGGTATATGAAACACTCTTATCATTCGGCCCATTTATTGAAGTGACCGTACCCGTTTCCTTGTTGTAGGTTAATGTAATAACGTGTCCCGCGCCGTCGGTAACACTTGAAAGAAATGTCCTTTCGCTGCCGCCGCTGAGAGTTTCCTTGGCATAGGTGTATTCGATAGAAACTCCGTCAGCATTCTTTTCTTCTTTAAGCAGATAGGTGGACCTATAAAAAATCTTTTTATTACCCTGCTTGTCGGTAATTATATATTCTGTGCCTGATAAGGTCAGCTCAAGATTCAGGCCGTCTTCATCATAATACTTTGTTGCGCCGTTTTCGGTTGTTTTGTAAAAATAGTGTACCGTTCCGTCACCGTCTTCATAGGCATAGGGGAATGAGGTTGCACTGTCGTCCTTTAAGCCGTATTCTGAGGAGGGTTTGACAGTCTGTATAAGACTGAGCTTCTTGCCTCGACCAACATGAGGATATTCTTCAGGATAAGTGCCGGCAAGTGTGGTATTATATACACTTGCAACGGAAACGGGCATAAGAACACCGCTTGTGCTCATATCATTGTGCACAAGCACAAGATTTCCCGTAAAATCATTTACATAAGCCGTTCCTGCCGTGCCGGCATTAAACTCCGAATAAGAATAATAATCCTCATATCCCGTCATATTGCGGACAGCAATTGCAAGGAACGGTCTTGCTGTACTTGCAGAGGTATAACCGCTTGAATAGAAGCGTGCTCTGTGCATTGATGTGCTGTTCTCTGCAGGAGATTTTAACATAATGCCGTGGTTTGAGGAGGTGCCGAGCACCCAAGCATTAACAAGCTTTGTAATATCCCATTCAATGAACTTTGCACCGGATGCCTCTGTGTACGGAATCGTGTTATATTCGGAAATTAACGATTCAACAGAGGGCTGATTATTCCATGTAACAGTATTCTGTGCCCAGTTTGATGTTACTTTATATAAATTAACCGTGGTTTCAGGGTAGCAAGCACACAGATATGTAAGCATTGTTGCGCTCACAACTCTGTCACCCTTGTTAAAATCAGGCAGGCTGAATTTAATAAGGCTTCTTACCTTATCGCGTCTGTTTGTGCTTGAGGTATATTCATAGCCGACATAAAGGCTTCCTTCATAATTTGCTCCGCCTCTGCCATAGCAGGCAGTAGGGTAATATGATGAAATATATGCGGACTGATAATTGTCCTGTGTCCAAGCCTGTTCGGTGAGAATTACGGGGTCAACCGTTACGGGATAGGCGCGGTTTTCGTCGTCAAGCCATTCTCTGTCACATACAAGCGTTGCTGTAAACTGATTGTTTTTTATTTCGCCAAGCTCATAGTATAAGTCAATATTTTCTTCACCGTTGCTGTCTGTCATAAAGGGAGCTGATATTACAAATACAGTCTCATTTTCGCTGTTAGTAAGTGTAATAGTTTTCTTATCTTCGGAAAGCAAGGGGGTAAGTCCCGAGTATTTATATTCAATGCTGAATTCATCGGGGGCATCTTTTCCGTTGAGAATAATATTTTCTTTAAGGGAATCACCGTAAATTACATATTGCAGGTCGGTTTTTTTGAAAACATCGGAAAATGTCACTTCGCTTGCGAAGTTTTCAAGAGAAGTAACATCATCATCGGCAGTTTTTTCGGAAACCTTACCCGTAACCTTAGAAATATCGGCAAAGCTCCACGAAAGTGTATCATTACCCTTTGTCACACGGACAAGCTTCTTGCCGTTGGTTTTCTTGGATATTCTTATATCAATATCGGAATCCTTTGTTTTGTATTCCTTTTCGTTAGCATCAGTTTCGGTTTCCGAAAGTGTGTTATCGTATTCGATAAATTCACCGTCTGCATTTTCATAATGCACGTTTTCCTGATACTGTGTAATAAGCTTTGTGCCGTCTGACTGCATAAAGCTTTTTGTATTTGCAGTTCTGTCATCTGTAATCTCATACAGAATTTCAGGATTGCTTACAACAGCTTCTTCCGAAGGTGCAGCTTCTGTTTCTTTTTCTGCTTCAGCCGCAAATACCGGCATTGCTACAGAAAATGTTGTAAAAAGCATTACTGCAGCAAGTAAAACGGATAAGCTTTTTTTGAGTGTTTTCATTTTTGTACTCCTTTCTGTTATAAAGAATAGCAAAAGCTATCTCTTGCAATTCGATGATATAAAATCTTTCCTTGCGAAAGCAAATAAAAGGGATAATTGAAGAAAAATAAGGAATAAAAGAAGAACAAAAAAATACCGCCTTGCATAATGCCAATGAGTGATAAGGAAGTAATTTAAAAACACTTATTTGGCACGGTTAAGACAAAAAAATGAGAGAAACTTGATTAATTTCAGGTTTCTCTCTTTTTTATTAGTTTACATATAAGCAAAAATGAATTTTAACTAAATCTACTTGTTAATTCTTCAATTTTTACTACCTTAGTTTTTATATCATAAACACTAAAAATAAATTTAGCCTTTTTATAACAACTACTATCCTCTGTAACAAAATATTCGCTTGATGATGCATAGTAAACCATTTTTGCATCTCTTACCAAATTATCTAATTTGTTTTTGTTTTTGATTTTCTCTTGAAAAAGAGGATGAAAATCTAATAAAGCATATGAGATTAACATTGTTAATTCTAAGTTCGGTGACGTTTGGGGGAATTTTAGTTTCAACCATGAATTAACAGTGTTTTTCCAAACTGAATCAAGCTCTACTATATCGGTTATCTCTAATGCATTAAAAAAAGGTGTTACGCATTCAATAAGCTGTTTGCCGTATTGTTCATTTGTATAAATAGAACATAAGTCATTCTTGATTTTTTGAATGTAATTTCTAAGATCTTTATAGTCATCTTTTTCAGTAAAAAAGGTTTTGAATTTTTCTTCTAACCATAGGTAAAAGAAACACGGAGATAATATACCATCAGTCTTATCCAACAACGGCTTTAGTGGACTGTTTAAATCTAATTTATCAACATCAATCTTACTTATAGAATTTATTTTGGGAGTCAGCTTAATATCGGGAATTTCCTCGTTTAAAATAAAGTCAAAATAGGTTCTCAGGGAACATTTTGCTAAGCATTTTTTCTCATTTCTCTTAATAATGCCAACACCTTGACTTAAGCTTTCTAAAAATTCTAAATCGTTATTTACCATATCAAAATGGCCCTGAACGTAACTAGTTTTAAGATCTCTTAAATGGACTTCACAAAAAGGAAAGTAATACTTTTTCTTTAGGCTTGGAAGCAACTCTGATAACTGTCTATCACAATCATTTTCTGTGCGAGGATTTTTGATATATTGTATTACATTCCAATCAAAAACAATATATTTGCGTTCTTCTACTGACTCACATTTTAATTTTTTCTCTTCCATAATATCTTTCCCTCATTTATTTTGTTGTTATTAGAGATTTTACTAACGGAGAAAGTTGAGATATAGTATCAGATGGAATAGCATAACCAATTCCTAAGTTTAAATTCTGTTTCATCTCTCGTAGCATTTGTTGAATAGTTTGAACGGGATCAATTCCACCGATTTGCATAAATGCCTGCGATTTTGCTTTTTCAATATTATCTAAAAACTTAGACAAAGATCCTAATTTAGCATTTATAATACCAACTACTTCACCATTTTTGTTAAATAGTGGACCTCCTGAATTACCATTATTTACAGATGTATCTATTTTTATTAGTCCGCTTTCAAATGCGGCAATATTACCTGTTGTTAATGTTTTTTCGCTTTCAATTGAGTAGGGAAAACCTATTGTAAAAATCTCATTACCAATTTCTAAGTTTGCTGAACTAACAAGAGTTGCAGGGGGACCAATGGGTTTTCCAGCATCTAACACAGCAATGTCGTTATCTTTATTAGAAAAAATAATAGTAGCCAATTGGACTAATCCTTTGGCTTTGTCTATAAGGATTCCATTCTTTGAATTTGCATCAACGCAATGAAAACATGTAAGAATTTTTGAACCATCCTCAATTAAAACTCCACTTGCAGTAGAGCAAAAAACATTATTAGTATTTAATTGTACTACATTAACTACTGATGGCGATACAACCTTATATAATTTTGTGCAATCCATAATCTGTTTTCCCCTTTCAGTATTTGTTTTGAATATTTTTTATGGTATCATATTTTCTGCTTTTTTCAATTTAACTTAGAAAATAGAAAAAACATACTTTTGTATATATAAGTTTCATATACATCAAAAAGTAACAATGCCTTGTAAAGAAATTGTTACTTTATCGAAAGTATCGCAACTACAATGATATGTCCTAAATATTAGCGATAAAATAATCCGCACATTCGACAAATCCTTCTTTATTTTTGTACAATGAAATCACAAAATTTAAAGGAGGTCTTTTTATGTCAAACAAAAATTCTATCAGCTATCGCAATGTTGGTGATTATCTAATCCCTAACCTTATCTTACCACCCGAAGAAACAAAAATCACTCTCGGTAAATGGGGTATATTACATAAGAATTATCTTGAAAACATAAGAAGGTGCTATTTAACTCATTGCTTATGCAAGGCAAGCTTTATCAGCACTGTGCCGAGGTTGAGAAGCAAGCTACAGAAATGTTTGACCTTTTAGTTGGGCAGATGAAAGAGGCAGAAGGGGTTACAGAAGAACTGAAAGAACGAAACCAGTTTGAATGGGCACAAAGAATGAACAACATTCAACAACGAACAAGAGAAGTTGTTAATCACGAGCTGATTTTTACAGAGTAATAGTTTCTCGAAAACATAATCAGGTGTAATAGAATTTGATTTCTGTTACACCTGATTACTGTTATCTCACTATTTTTTGTAATACATAGTTTTTTATTACAAGAAAAACCGTGCAAAATGTTGGCATGATATTGAAATAAAACACTAAAACAAGATAATGTGGCGTTGTATTTTATTATGTTATTATCCATTGTAGTATGGTGAATTACGCATACCTTCAATCTTGTTTTCCGTTTCTTTAATCAGTTGTTTTAAACGATTGATTTCAACCACATCATTTTCTCTTTCAGCTTCATAAAGTTCACGTTTGTATTCATTTAAAATGGCTTGTAAATCAGCAATTTTTCCTTTGATATCTAAAAAGTGTGTTGACATATTTATACCTCTTTCATAATAAATTTTTTGCTTTATTTTCAAGCTATGCATAGTTCGAATTAAACATTTAAGTGAAAACTAAGTTACTTATATTTTATATGTATCGTATATAAATTCAATATCGCTTACAAAAATGCTTCAAATTTTGACAAAAACGTTTGATTTATAAATTGTTTTCAATGTTTGAAATTTCATTTTTGGAAAATGGCAAAATATTAGTTATCTCAACTAACATAGACAAGCACAATTTAATGTTATGCTCACAAAAGGTATGCCGTGTTAGCTTCTTGTGGAAGTTGATAAACAGGCATCAGCTATGTTCTCTCGACGGGTATAACAGATGAAAGTCGATGAGGGTATAACAAAACAACCCAAAGTAGATGACCAAATGAAGTGGGTTGCTCGTATGAATAACATTGAAGCAAGAGCACGAGAGGTTGTTACAACTGAACTAATTTATACATAACACTGCTTTCAAAATATTGACTTTCTTGGTGCAGAAGAGTATAATGATGGAAATTACCGAAAGGCAGGTGGACAAAATGACAATGACTATTATTTTACGAAATCGAAGTGCCGTTTTTGTCCGTTTGTGATTGATGTAATATATATCTTTCTGAATTAGCAAGGCATCTTCGATTTTCGGAGGTGCCTTAAATTTTTTAGAAAGAGGTTGTTTTATGTATTATGTAAAACCATTAGTGGTAGAAGATGTTCATTATGTAGCATCAATAATGTCTGAAACAAGTAACATTGCAGCTCTCCATTCAACATATCATTCGTTGTCAGAATGGAAATGTATTTTTGATGCAAATGCTTGTGATGCTGATGAAGAAAACTTTTTGATTTGTGTTGATAACAATATCTGTGCTTGGTTGAAGCTAAACGGCTTGCTAAACGCCAATACAGCTTGGATATCAATGCTTGTTGTTGCAGATAAGTATAAGCATCAAGGTGTCGGAAAATTTGCTGTTGAATATGCTTTTGAATATCTGCAATCTAAAGTTTTTAATCAAATCGGAGTTCAGACAACAAAAGATAATCTTGCAGCAATAAATCTGTATAAGAAATATGGTTTCAATATTGTGGAACTTGAAAAGCTTAAAACAGAATACGGCAAAAAGATAAAAGCTTATGTTATGATGAAAACTCTGGAACCAAAGAAATATTCACTTGTGATTCCCGATGAAACTCATGAAGAAGCATATATTCAAATGATGGACAGATGGGAGTCCATTGAAGATGATATTCAACCGCAATTACTCCGAAGATACAGTGATTCACAGGGCAAAAATGTTGAATATTCAAAATGGTTAGAATGGTGTGAGGATGACAGAACCACAGGTTCAATGTTATCAACAGGTGTTCCTTGTACATTATACTTTTTTGTTGATGATACAGGCGAAATATTCGGTGCAATTGAAATAAATCAGAAGAATACCCACAGAGGTCATCTGCATGCAGGAATAGTGCCTTGGCACAGAGGCAAAGGGCTTGGTACAAAAATGCTTGAATCAGCCTTGAAAATTTGCAGGAACATGGGTATGACAAGTGTTGAGATTGTCACGTATAAGACCAATAAATCAGCTATTAAAACCATTCTCAAAAACGGCGGAGTTTTAATGGATGAATTCTATGAAGACGAAAAATGGTCACAAAGATACAGAGTATCACTATAAAGAGGTGAGAAAATGGCAAAACGAGTTATTGTTGTTCCTTATAACGAACAATGGAAAACAGATTTTGAGATAATCAAGCAACAGCTTTTTCCGGCAGTAAAAGATTTAATAATCAGCATTGAGCATATCGGCAGCACTTCTGTTGAAGGTCTTTCTGCAAAACCTATTATCGACATTGATATTGTTATCAAAGACTACTCCGTATTTGATACTGTCGTTGAAAAGTTGGCAGCTCTCAGTTACATACACGAAGGAAATCTCGGCATAAAAGACAGAGAAGCATTTGACTATAAAGGCAATGCAGATTTACCGAAACACCATTTATATGTTTGTCCTCAATTTTCAGCAGAACTTCATAGACATATTGCTTTCAGAGATTATTTGAGAAATAATCCTGATGCTGTGCTGAAATATAGCAAAGTTAAGGAAGAAGGAGCACAACTATTCCCTCACAGCATAGATGATTATATTGCTTATAAATCACCATGTATTGAAGAGATTTACAGGAACTGCAGACTTAACAAATATAAAGCAATATTCTTTGACCGTGATGGAACACTTACATATTTTACTGCCGAAAAAGAAGCGTGGCGTGATAAGACAATTAGTGAGTGGAGTGGCAAGCCGCTTGAACTTGATTACGATAAAATGATGTCACTGTTTCACCTCGCAAGCGAAGGCAGAAAACCTTGGTATAAAACGCTTGATGATGAACGTGAGTTTTTCAAGAGATACTATTATCATTTGCTTGTTGGTGAAGGTGTTACAGAAGATGTTGAAAACAAGGCTGAATTGTTTCTGAATGAACTTTGGTGTAACGGTGACAGAGCATTATTTTCTGAAACGGTAGAGGTGCTTGAATATTTCAAAAATCACGGTTATAAAATGGGAGTTATCAGCGATACTTCGCCATCACTTGAATTTACATTGCAACAACTTGGTATAGCAAAGTATTTTTCTTCATTTACTGCAAGCTCCTTAGTCGGAGCAGGAAAACCAAGTCCGATTATTTTCAATGCTGCACTTGAAGCACAAGGGGTAGTCGCATCTGAAAGTATATTTGTTGACGATTGCAAGGAAGAAGCAGACGGAGCAAGAGAACAAGGTTTCACGGCATTTTATCTTGACCGAAGCGGTGAAAATAATGATAAATGGACAATACATAATCTGAAACAGTTAATTGATTTTGCTGAAAGAATATGAATTAAAGGATTTGATACTATGAAATTAGTTATAATATTCGGCAATCTGGCTGTCGGTAAAATGACGGTTGGGCAGGAGCTTGCAAAAATCACAGACTTAAAACTGTTTCATAATCATATGACTATTGAACCTGTTATAGAGATATTCGGATATTACGAGGGAAAAACAGTCAATAGATTACGACAAGTTTTCTTTGAAGAATTTTCAAAAAGTGATAATTACGGAATGATATTCACCTATGTTTGGGCATTCGACCATCAAGGTGATTGGAATTACATAAAATATGTTTCTGATTTGTTCAAAGAGAAAGGTGCAGAAGTTTATTATGTTGAACTTGTTGCTTCACAGGAGATAAGGCTTGAAAGGAACTCAACAGAAAACCGTCTTAACAATAAACCGTCAAAACGAAATCTTGATTTTGCAAGAAAAGATTTGCTTGACACTGATAAAAAATATCGTACAGAAAGTTATGACGGTGAAATAACATTCCCGAATTATATAAAAATTGATAACTCAAACTTGGCACCGGATATTGTTGCCAAGATGATAAAAGATAGGTTTAATTTATAACAAGGTGTAATATGACAAAGTTTAATTGCTTTTTAGAAAACGCAGAAATGCTTAATGATAAATTTAATATTGTTCCGTTGCTTTATGGTTCTTTGGGATTGGAAGTCTTAACAAACACATCATTAAATGCTGATGATATTGATATCCTTATTCCACAAGTGTTTGTAACAGGCGACAAATGGACAGAGTTCAAATTGTTTTTGGAGAGTCACGGATATACATTAATTGATGAACACGAACACACATTTTGCAAAGATGGTGTTGATTATTCCTATGCTTCAATTGATGGATTGAAAGAGTTTGCGGATATTGATGTTTGCGATATTGAAATCTGTAATATATCAGGAACCAAATTTATGCTTTTATCTTTAGAACAGTATCTGAAAGTTTATCAAAAGTCTTCATTAGATGGTTATAGAATGAATGTTAAAGAAAAGCAGGATAATAAGAAAATTGAGTTTATAAGGAATCATCTGAATACAAAGATACGCAAAGCCAAACTCGGTGATGAAAAAATACTTGCATATATTCAGACAGAATCGTGGAAATCTGCCTTTGCGGATATTATTTCTGCTGAAGATATGGGAAGATGTACTGATATTGTAAAAGCCGAAGCAATGTATGAGAATGTTCTAAAATCAGGCTATGCAGAAATATCAATTCTTGAAATTGACTGCAAACCTCATTGTATTGCTGCTTGGAGCAAAGCAAGAAATCCTAAATTTTCAGATTGTGCCGAACTTATCTGTATTCACAGTTTGAGTGAAAATCGGGGAAAGGGATATGGCTCAATGATGATGAATCATATCCTCAAAGAAATTCAAGATTCAGAATATGACAGTGTTATACTTTGGGTGTTTGAAAAGAACACCCGTGCCCGTCGCTTTTACAAGAATCACGGATTCGAGCTTACAGATAACACACAGATTTCTTATGATGCGGTTGAAGTTATGTATCGTAAAGAGTTATGTCGAGATTAGTTTAAATCATTCTTTACATATACACGCCTCAAGCTAAAATGATATAATAGAACAAAAGGAGGCATAACCATGAAACCTACTAAAAAATTACCGTTGTTCTCCATCACGGGTGCTTCGTGTGCAGGTAAAACAACTGTTTGTAATGAGCTTTTCAAAAATGAAACAGACTATATTGTCCTTGAAAGTGACATAGCCTGGAACGATGTTTACAACACACCTGAAGATGATTACAGAGCGTATCGCAGAATGTGGATGAAGTTTTGTGCCAACATTTCACAAATTGGCAAGCCTTGTGTTGTGTGTGGAGCTTGTACACCTAAACAGTTTGAAAATCTGCCTGAAAGAGAATTGTTTTCTGAGATGTATTATCTTGCTATAGTTTGCGATGATGAAACTATGATGCAAAGAATGACAGACGGCAGAAAAGTTACCGATGAAAATTGGATTGATTCTTCTATGCGGTTCAATAATTGGCTGAAAGAAAATCACGATAAAACCGAACCTAATATTGAACTGCTTGACACCTCCAATCTCACTCCCGAACAAGCAGCAGAATATGTTGACAGGTGGATAAAATCCAAAATAACAAGGGATTGAAAACAATGAATTACGAAAACGCCGCTGATATATTACCGGAAGATTTGCTTAAACGAGTTCAAAAATTTGCTGCGGGTAAACTGATTTATGTTCCTGAAACTACAGAAAAACGCCCTTGGGGTGAAACTTCAGGGTATAAGCAGTATCTTACAGAAAGAAATCAAGTGATAAAAGAAAAATTCATATCAGGCTCTACTATTGAAAATCTTGCTGATGAATATAACCTTTCTGTTGAGTCAATTAAGAAAATTGTTTACACTAAAAGTGAGAACAAAAAACTGATCTACAAGTCTTCTTTATCATCTGCAAAAGAATTCGCCGAAGCAGGCAAACTTGAAGATTGGGTTCATTTATTTTTACTTTCGGATGGTCATAATAAAGCTTTCTCAGATGGTCTGAAACTCTTTAATAGATATTATTTAGGGCCACTAACAATGCCGTTGTCTTTATTTTCCCGTTGGTGTGGTCCCGAAGATAATATAAAGTATCAGGTCAATGCAGAGTGGTTCGAGAAAAGAGTACAATCATTAAAGAAAACACTTCAATCAAATGATGATATGCCACCGCTAATAGTGCATTATGTTGACCACGGCTTCGAGCTCTGTGACGGCAACCATCGCTTTGAAGCACTTACACAACTCGGTGTAAAAGAATATCCTGTTATCGTTTGGATAACAGAGAAAGACGAATATGATGAGTTTATTGAAAGATATGGGAAGTATCTAAATAAATAACTGAATTAAATTTGCAACCCGCATCGTAGCAAAAATAGCTATGGTGCGGGTTTTTATGTTGAAAAACAAGCGTTTTTGTTGAAAAATGCAACATTTTTGCATAACAGGTTGTATACAAAGTTGAGCTAAAGGTATAATTATAATGAATAATTTTCAAATTAATATATATCTAATATGTATTATCAAACTGAATAATCAATGTATGCGAATAATTGAATAAAAATAATGTAATACTACTAAGTTGATTCCTGAACTTAAAGAATATACTATAATGTTTGATATTGTATTCATATTTTGTGGGTATTGGGAATGGATAATAATATTATAAAACCCTTAAGATTTGTTTTTCACTTGAATGTTAAATGGAGTTGATATAATGCAGTGTTATATTTGTCATAAGAGATTGAATGAAAACAATGCTCATCATTTTTATAAAAGAATGTGTAAGGAGTGCGGTGAGAAAAACTGGAGCAAACGCGAGGAACATATTTCACTTTCTGGTTATACAGCCCTTGTTACTGGCGGTAGGATTAAGATTGGCTATGAAACAGCCTTAAAACTTTTGAGAAGTGGAGCTTTTGTTATTGTTACTACTCGCTTTCCAGTTGATGCTGTTAAAAGATATAGCGAAGAAAAAGATTTTGAGCAATGGTTCCAACGTCTTAGGATTTACCAAATTGATTTTAGACAATTACAAAGTATATTTACTTTTATTGATTATCTTTATACAGAATTAGAATATTTGGATATCCTAATTAATAATGCTGCGCAAACTGTTCGATTTGACCATACACATTATAAACACCTATACCTATCAGAAGATTCTACGTATGTTGCTTTACCTGAGCATTTAAAATCATTAATAATAAAACAGGAAAATCAAAAAAATATAGAGGTGCTTCAAAAATCACTGGATATGATGCTCCCAATTGTTCCTCTGCAACTTAGAGAAAGTCACAACCCTTTAGATATGGAAGCATTTGAATCATGTGAACTTACATTAAGAGCATCTTCCAAAAACTATCACAAAAACAGTTGGAATTCTAGAGCATGTGATATATCATTGATCGAAATGCTTGAAGTGCAACTTATAAACACAACAACACCGTTTATGTTATGCACTAGCCTTCGTCAATTGATGGAACAGAGTCCCCATAAGTTCAAACATATTGTAAATGTTTCAGCTATGGAAGGGCAATTTTATAAAAAGAATAAAAACAGTTATCATCCACATACAAATATGGCAAAAGCATCATTGAATATGCTAACTAGAACTTCTGCTCAAGACTTTATAAAATCAGGAATATTAATGAATAGCGTTGATACAGGCTGGATAACTGACGAAAATCCCGATTGGATAAGATTTAAAAATAAGCAGAATGGATTATTCCCCCCACTTGATGCGAAAGACGGTGCAAGTAGATTATGTGATCCAATATTTTCATCCGTACGTTTAAAGAATCATATTTATGGGGCATTTCTAAAAGATTACAAACAAACAAGGTGGTAAAAAATGGAATCAAAAGGTCAATTATCAAAATTCAATACAGATGACAACAATATATCACAAAATAAAAACACTTTAAATATCTCAGAGAGCTTCATACAATTATTTGATTTGCATTCTTTCTTGGTAGAACACATATTAGGACATGATTTTGAATTAAAATACGAAGGAAAACAAATTGATATCAACTCAACCGAAGATTTAGTTAAAATCATTGTTGAACATTTGAAGTCAAAAAAATATATCGGTGTTGGTGTAGGCGGTGTGTATATTCACAATATCGAATCTGAACCTTCTGTGCTACTCTACAAACGTTATCACGAACCAGAAAATCAACAGTGGTCAATACTTGGAGGAAGCAGCAGAATTCATGAAAAAATTGAGGATACTCTTATACGAAAAATCAATAGATTGACAAATATTTCTCGCGATTCTATAAGCGTTAAGGATATAATTCGTGCAAACAACCATGATGAACAAACATTCCATTATTTATCTCCAGCATTTTATGTGGATATTAAAAACCCGAACACATACCTTTATTGGGGTAATCAAACAAATAAAAAGGGAAATAAAAAGAAGGTTGAAATCATTAATCATGTCGATGATTTTAGCAAACTGGGGGAAAGTACATATAAAAATCCTTTGTTAGCATGGGTTCCTGTCAAAATGATTACTGGAGACTTAACTGATATTGACGGGGATCAGATATTTTCATTTACTACAATACAAGCTATTGAAAGTCATCGTCATATTTATGATGAAACTTTAAAAGTCGTTCAGGCAACAGAAACTGTAAAATCATATAGAGATTGGAGATTAGGAAAATCGTGAAGAAAAGCAAAACGTTGATTTTTCTGGAAGTATTTGCTATTATCTTAGTGCTACTCTCCACCGCCTTATTAGTTGTCTTTATAGTCAACTTTTTTGGAATGCCGTTATCCAAAAATATGACAGATTGGGGAGAATTTGGTTCTTACATATCCTGTATTGCTGCTTTAGTGAATCTTGTGTTTTTTGTAATTTTAACTTATAAAGCATTGGACTTTGAAAAAAGTTCATACGAAAAACAAGCTTCTTTTCAAAAAGAAACTTTCACTCAGCAAATGCTGTCACAAAAAGCAGAATTACAGACAGCCTTTAGGAAAAGCCATATCGATGATGTAAGGAACATTATGTTTAAGCTTAATAATCTTACATATTATGATTTAAAAGAATATGATGAATTTATCAAGTTTAAAAGAGAGTGTGAATCACTAAAAAGAATCTTTGAAATATATGAAATAAATAAAAATATCGAGTTGTTTGGAACCTGTAATTATTCCAAGGTTAATCAAGAATTCGATTCATTGTTTCAAGCTATTAACAAAATCAAAAAAAATTCTGGAGCCTCGAATAATCAGTGTGAGGATATTTGGGAAAAGCTTAACGCTGTAAATATAGCAATAATCGCATTAGAAAAACAACTTTCAGACCATACTATCGAAGAATTAACAAACGCATTTAAATGAAGTAGTTATAGTTATGATTATAGGAGGCAAAATTATGAGCGAAACTATCGGTATAGTTGAGATTGGTTCAACCAATACAAAAGCATATAAATATAATAACGGCTTAATCACAGAGTTAGGTTTTAAAACTATTGAATTTAAAAAAAACTACAACTTATATGGAGGTCTAGCTCCTTTTGATGTAGATTCTCTTATCAAATTTATTAAAGATACATTCGACGCCAAAGTTAATATTCATATTTATGCAACAAGTGTATTTCGAGAATTAAGCAAAAAAGAGATTTATTGCTTTGAAAACAAACTAAAGAAAGAGTCAACGATAATCTCAGTAAATATAGTAACCGCCAAGATGGAAAATGAATTTACAATTGTTGGTGCAATGAAAAATGTTCCTATTAATGATAACATATGTGTATTTATAGGTGGTGGAGGTTCGACGGAAATAAGCATCTGTCGAGAGGGTCAGATAATAGAGATGGTAAATTCAAATATCGGTGTTACACATATAATAAACGCTTTCCCTGAATTATCCAATGATTATTCTGCGATTAAAATAGATACCGTAACCGAGCATATTTCAAAAGAGTTGTCTCTTCCTTCCCAAAAAGCTAATTACTTAATATTGGCTGGAGGAGATTTTTTGTTAAGATATATAAATGCCCAATATCCTGTTCGCGAAAACACACTATTTAATAGCATTAACCATCCCTTTTTAATTTCATATGCAGAAAACAGAATGTTTGAAAACAAGTATTTTCATGAAATATCTCTTACTAAAATGAAAGAAACCACTCCCGATAATCCAAACTGGTGGAATGGAACGCGAGCAATGTGTGCATTTACAAACGCTGTTGCTTTAGCCATTGGAGCTAAAGTAATTATCCCAACAAAAATATCTATGATTTATGGTATTGTAGCTAAAATAACTGAATAAAAACAAAGTTATACTTTTCACACTTGTATTAAATTTTGCTACCTTGTAATCTACTTTTCTAAATTTGTATTAATCTAAAAATACAACCACTAAAAAGAAAAATATCCATTTTAGGGGTGGTGTCGGTAAAAACCGACACCACCTTTTCTTTTTCGAAAAAGTTCTTAACAAGCAAACAAATGTTCTGTATAATAGTAAATTGGTAAATAATGTATTTGCCTTACAACTAAATATCAACTGAAACACATATTTTTACTTATTGGCTTTATGCCACACATATTATCTGACTGAATAAGTATAGTCCGATACTCGATCAGCAACATACGGACAATCAGAGCTTAATTTTTAAGCCGTTACATAGTTTCAGTACAAACTGTGCGAGAGGATGAAATGTCCTCCCGCTATTTGTGCTGTCTATGTGACGGCTTTTTTGTTTTCTAAAAAGTATTTCTGAAAATCAGGAACAATTTATGTGGCTTATTCCCATTACTTGTAGAGGCAATTTCTTTATATAATAACTGCCCCCACAAAAGCATCTTGGAATAAAGGATACTACAGCCACCCTTACATAGCGAAGCTCGTCTGCGGAGTAATCCGCAACTAAAGTTTGTCGCTCCCTTGAAAAGCGAGAAATTTTTGTTTATGAGCCTCGCAGAGCCCACTGACATCTTTGCAGCTGTTCAGACTGAAAGTGTCATAGTGGGTTACGCACTTTCGAAGAAAGTCAGCGGAACAAATAAAGCAGTAATGCAGGAAGGAGGAAAAACCTATGTCAAAGAAAAACTACAGTGTAGCAAGAGTTGTTACTCATACACAAAGCACCATCGGTAAATGTGAAAGGCATAACGAGAGAAAGAATGAAAGCTATGCCAATATGAATGTTGATGTTGAGCGTTGCAATATGAATGTTCATTTCAAGAGCTGCGGTGAACTGACCTACAACGAACAACTGAATAAGCTAATATCCGAAAAGAAAGTCTGTATGCGAGGTCTGAAAGCTGATGCAAAAGTCTTTGATGAAGTCATATTCGATGTCAACACAGACTACTTTGAAACTCACGGCGGTTATGAGTATGCCAAAGAGTTTTATGCAGAAGCATACAGATTTGCAGTAGCCTTATATGGTGAACAGAATATCATCTCTGCCGTAATGCATGCAGATGAACTGAATGTAGCCCTCACAGAACAGTACGGAAAATCGGTGTATCACTATCATATGCACCTTGTTGCCCTGCCTGTTGTTGAAAAGCAAATACTGTGGACAAAACGGTGCAAGGATAAATCACTCGTGGGTACTGTGAAAGAAACCGTTAATCAGATAAGTCATTCAAAGAAGTGGAAGTCACCTCAGGCAGTTGATGAAAACGGCAATGTCATATTCAACGAAAAAGGTAAGCCTGTGCTGATTCCCTCATACAGTATCTTGCAGGATGATTTCTTCAATCATATGCAAAGAGCCGGTTTCAACGATTTCATCCGTGGTGAAAAAAGCAGTACAGCTGAGCATCTGTCTTGTCTGCAATATGAAATACAGCAGGATAAGAAACGCCTTGAAGAAATCAAAAGTCAGGTTGAAAAGGAAGAAATTCACAACAATGATAAATATGACGGTCATTGTCATGTTAAAGTTGATATTTACTTTACAGGTGTGGGAATGATAGATATTCCTGCCGAACAGGAAATATTAACACTTATGGAGGAAATCAGAAGTGAGTCTGATAGCCTTCAAACTGCTTAAAAGCAGAAATGGTGCAACTCCTTTTGGGAGTTACACCATACTCTACATAAAATACTTCCTTACGACCCCGTTGCTAAACAGCAAGGCGATATTTTCAATTTTTAGTGTAATACGAAATAGGGGTTGGGTCGGAAGCAAGATAGTTTATACTGCTTACAAGCCCCGTTGTGGCTGAGCTTGTTTATGATAGATGTGAATTCAAACAAATACGTATTTGTGTAGTAAAATCAAGGGGCGATTTTGTAATTGGCGAAATGCAAAACCGCCCCTGATTTTTTGAAATTTTAGAGAATTAAGGCTCAATCATAGTACCGTCCCCTGATTGGTTCCCTGATTGGTTTTCTGTCATATATACTGAAAATCCCCAAATTATATTTTCTAAAATACCAAGAACGGCATAAAAGGACAAATGTGCTGTTGAGATAAAAGCAAAAATAAATACAGGGATAAGAAAAAAATATGTTTTATAAATTTTTTTTATAAAAATACTTTTTTGTTCAACAGAAAACTTTTTGTAAAAACAGAATACTAAAACTGCAAAAACTACAAGTATTAGTGTAGAAAGAACATACCATGCTAATAAAATGCTTTTTGTTGTTGTATCAAAAGACGAACTACTGAATACTTCAAAGTAATCATTAAAACAATATCCGACAAAAGCTATGTGGCAAAACAGAAAATCTATTATCAAGTATATTTTTATAAAAATTCTTACGATTTTCTTTTTGTAAAACTTGTTGGAATACAGTAATATGCGAAGAACAATAAAGATAACACACATACAGATTGGAATGAGACCAGAATTAACGCATCCCCCTAGAACGAAGGAACCAATAGAGAAAATGGTCACAAATGAAACAGAAAAACCGATTCCTATTGGAAAAAGAAATAAACCTGTAATACAGTTCCATATTACAAAATTTTGCATAAGCTTTCTATGCACATCATTCACAATTACCACCAACCCCTCTTTTTGCCCTCACCATAAATCTGTAAAATTGCATTATCGGTATTACAAAATAAATATATATCAAAGCAAGCTGAAGCTGAATTTTTTGGCATCACTCCAAAAAAATAAGCAGCATTGTGCCATGTCCATTCGATATACATTGACGATATTGTTCTATACCAAATAGAAGGGCTCACTGGATTATTATGAGCATATTTTGAAAATGTATTGAGAATATCCGCTTGTTTTGCAATATTGAAAGTTTTGCAAGAATTTATAATTTCAACATATCCATTGTTTCTATTATCTGTGACAACCCAATATCCGTTGCCAGAGTTGTTTATTAGTGCTTTTGTAGAAGCCGATTTTGTATTATCACGAGTGTCAGCATCTATTATATACATTGTTCCTGAGAAATCTGTTGAAATTGATTTTACTGATGTGTTGTTCATTGTTGCAAAAGATAAAAACCTTTCTTCTGCAGATTCATGTTCTGTAGAAATACCAACAAAAGGTCTATTACCAAAACTATCAGTATATAAAATAGGATTATTATTACAATATGCGAACATATTGTAACCGCTCAAACCTGTTCCGGTAGAAACATAGCCGTCTACATTCAAAAATCTTCCGGTTTCGGGGTCGTAGTAACGAGAGCGAAGCCAGTAAAAACCTAACTCTTCATCGTAGATATAACCACGGTATCTGAACGGATTGAGGGCACCGAGGGTTGAAGCAAGTGAACCGCTTGTGGAAATAAGATTGCCCCAGCTGTCATAGGTGTACTCAACAACCACAGCACCTAAATAGTTATATAAGCCGATTACGTCGCCCTGCAGGTTGTAAATGTAATAATATGATGTTCCGTTGAAAATAACACCAAGGGGTCTGCCGTCAGGGGAGTAGCTGAAATTGAGGGTATTCGTGCCGTCAGTCTGTTGCATAAGAAGACCGGAAGACCATGTATAAGTGGTAGTATCTCCGCCATTAATACTCTTCTTTGTGCGAAGCCCTTCTGCATTATACTCGTAAGTCAGAAGTGTTAAATCACCAACACCGATAGATTTAAGTTGTCTGCCCTTTTGCCACGTGAGATCAAATCCTTTGTATGACGTTGGATTTCCTATGCTGTCATAGCTGATACTCTGTCCGTCAAAGCTTGTTAGCTTGTCTTTCCAGGTGCTGTCGTAGGTGTAATTTGCGGTGTAGTAGGGCGTACCTGTAGTGCCGGTTGTATAGTCGTGATATTCCTGTGAAAGAATGTTGCCCCTGCCGTCATAGTTATACACTACGGTAGTATTAATATCTTTATTATCTTCACGGACAAGGCGGTTAAGACTGTCGTAAGTATAGGTAATATGGGTTGATCCGTTTTTAGTTACAGTGGAAATATTACCGTTGTTGTCGTATGTATATCCCAACAGCGGCATAAGCTGATTGCTGCCTTTCATATAACCTATCATACTTACAAGTCCGGTTGTGTTTGAGCCTGTGCCTGCGGTATAAGCATAATTTGTTGTAACTGTAGCACCGGATATGCCGTGAGAGAATGAAGTCAGTCTGTTAAGACCGTCATAACTGTACGAAAAGCTGTTATACGTGTCGTTATTTGTAGTAACGCCGGTAAGCAAACCTGCCGTATTATAAGCATAATCGGCTTTTGAAATAACGGTGTTGTTTTTCGAAACAGTGTAACTGGCAATGCTGTTATACTCGTTGTACGAGAAATCCGAGGAAACACCGTCTGAGCTGTCAACATCCGTTACTCTGCCTACAAGGTCATAGTCATAATATGTCGTAACACCAAGTCCGATGTCTACAGTCTTTCCGAGATAGCCCTCGGTGTTATATGAATATGTGTAGGCGGTTGTGCCGTCATAGGCTTCACCGATAACCCTGTCGGAATCGTCATAGGTAAGAGAGTGAACTGTACCGTTGCCGTAGGTGGTGGAGCCCAGTAGATTTTTGCTGTTATAGGAATATGTTGCAAGATTCTGCGAGCCTACCTTGGTTGCAGTTCTTCTGCCGTAGGTATCATAGGTAAAGTTATAGCTTACACCGTCCTGTGATATTGAAGACAGATATCCGTTTGTGTTGTAAGCGTAGTTTACCTGGAAATAACCGTCATCATTATCCGAATAAACGGAAGCCAATTCGTCATTTAAGGAATTGTATGTATAAACATAGGTTACACCGTTTGCATCAGTAGTGGCTGTCAGAATGTCTCTTTTCGGAACATATCCGTATGTAACGGTTTTTCCCCGGGCATCAGTAACAGTTTTTGTGTAGTTATAACTGTTGGAATATGTGTATGTGTTACTGCTTTGAAGCGAACCGTCCGCATTTTCGACGACAACCGATGTGGGCATACCCCTGTTTCCGCTTGAGGGATACTCATACTTTGTTGTTATACCATCTTTTGTTTTTTCTTGCAAGAGGTTATGTTTAGAATCATAAGTATATTCAACAAAATCTTTTTCAATCCCGTTTTTGGTTATGGTAATTTTATTAATATCAACAGGATTATTTTCATAATATTCGTAAGATATTGCATCTCCGGCATTGTTGCTCTGCATTATTAACTTTCCGGTTTCTTCCTTATACATATATTTTGTACCGAAATTGTCGAGATAAAGGAATACATTGTCAAAATATGCTGTATTTACGTTTTTGTCATACAGTAAATATAAATTTACTTTATTGACAGCGGCTGTCGCTGTAATACTGTCGGAAATAAGCTGTGCGGTATCAATGGCATAAGCGTTATATTCGGCAAATTTTGATTCTACAAAAGTGGAGCCGTTATACAATTCGACTAATATTCCGAATTTTGCAGGAATATTCTCTTTGTTGCTTGTGGCGGCACAATTTCCCTTTGCCACCGCACCGAAAACAAGAGTCTTTTCTGTTGATGTGGGACCAATAACGATACTCTGCATAAGGCGTGCATTGGCTGACGGGCTTCCCGATATGCCGGCCCCCGCTGAGGTGTTTACCTTGTTAGTTGCAGATGTGACGGTACCTGTCGCAGTCCAGTTTGTGAATGTACCCGAAGAATATCTTTCGAAGCCGGGATTGATTACTAAATTATAGTGACCTGCGCTTGAAGCTTCTTCAAGCTGCATAGCATCATAGAATACAGTTCCAGATGAACCCTGCAGTTCTATGCAGACCCGAAGAGTTGTAACACCCGAGGGAACAGTGTACGATACCTGTATTCTTTCCCAGTTCTCATTTTTTGCCGTGAGCCAGTCAGAGGTGCTTGAGTCTACAACAGTACCCGAGGAATTTCTGCCCTCGATTCTTATTGCGGTTTTACCGCTGCTCATTGCTGTTATTTTAACAGAGCCCGAAAGGGTATATTCTTTACCTATATCAAAATCTGTCACATTCTGGTAAATCACAATCTGTCCCTGACTTGATACACCCATTTTCAGCGTTTTCAAGCCGATGTATCTTTGTGTCTGCGTGACTAAATAAGAAGTACCGCTTGTACGCTCATACGCCCAATCATTAAAGTTATTTTCAAAACCGTGATTTAACAGCATATTATCGGCAAAGGAAAACACATCGGAGCTTTCTGCAACGGTGTTGTTGAGATTTCCGCCGCTGTTATACTTTGTTGTGGAAATATTGCCGTCCTTATCCATATAGCTTAAGGCTCGTCCCATATTATCAAAGCCTACGGTTATTTGTCTGCCCTTAGAATCACTTATTATGGTTGATGCACCTTTATAATTAAAACTGACCGTGTTAAGAACAGAAGAATTGCTGCCTTTAGCCGCAACAGAGCCTACTCTTCCCGAGGATTTGTATGTAAATGAAACATTGGTCGAATCCGTTTGCTTTACATTTGTAAGCTTTTCGGCTGAATAGGTGAAAACAGTTGTTTTTCCGTCGGGATAGGTTATTGTCTGCAAGTAGCCTCCGCTGTAGGTATATGTGGTGTTTCTGCCTGCAGCATCGGTCATAGATGTAAGATAATTGCCGGTATAGTTGAATGTTACCGTTCTGCTTATTGCATCGGTTATTTTGCTTATTCGGCCCGAACTGTCATAAGTATGGGTAATTGTATTTCCGTTGCGGTCAATAATTGTAAGAAGTCTGCCCGATGAATCGTATCTTCTTTTACTGCCGTCTTCATACTGCAGCTCGTAAGAATATGCTTGTCCCGTTATCGCTTTTAATATAAGATTGTCATCAAACTCATATTTCATTGTAGTACCGTCAACTTCCTTGAAATAATGAGCCGTTCCGTCAGCATCGGTAAGATATGCTCTGTAGCCTTCGCTATATAAATATGCGGAAGAGGTTTCGCTGATAGCGGTGATGCTTTCCTGGGCAGAAAGGCGGAAGCCGAAGCCGTAAGGATATCCATTTTCTGCATAATTATTTGAGTATATATGCGAAGCGCTGAGATATGTAATATTTCCGCCGAGATTTAGATCATTGTGAACATAAGTCAGAAGACCGTTGTATTCATTGATATATGCGGTACCTGAACGTCCCAAATCTACGGTTTCATAAGCCCAGTAATCCTCAAGACCGACGTTATCAATGTATGAAACGCTGATCATAGGATAGACATCGTAACCGGTGTAATTTGATGTGTATATAGTGGAACGCCAGGAGCTGCTTTCATTTGCGGAAGCTAAAAACAGTCCGTTATTAGTGCCGTCTTCAAACCACTTCTTCGCAATTTTAGTGATATCAAGTGCATAAAAAAAACTTCCGTTGGAGCCTGATTGGAACGCTGTATAGTCAGCTATAGGCTGATTTGTAAAGGACGGCTGATTGTTCCATGTTAATGTTTGATAATTCTGCGCTGAAGGACTTTCATATACAACCATATGATTTGTAACACCGTTTCCGGGGTCATAGCCCATCTGAATAAGTCCTAATGTAGCATTTATTATTACACCGCAGTGGGGGAGTGTTGGTAAATTAAATTTGAGATATGCTCGTCCCGTTCCGAGGCTGTTATGACCTATTATGGAATATGTTGAAAGGTAATGATTAGTTGTTGGTGTAGCACTATCCACATAGGTATCAAATATATCATTGATTCTGTCAGGCTTAATGAGTATTGTCGGGTCAATAACGACAGGGAATTCTCTGTTTTCTTCATTGAGCCATTCCTTATCTGCAGTTACGGTAAGTATGTATTCGTCTCCCGACGAGGTCATTGTCATAGTAACGCTGTCAGAAAAGAGACCTTTGGCATCAATCATAAACGGAGCGGTAATGACATATTCAAGCTTGTCCGAATTGCTTTTATCAATAAGTAAAATTGAACCGTCTTCATTTACAACGGGAGTAAGATTTCCGATGTCGAAGCTGAATTTGTATACATATTCATTCTGCTTTGAAGGTACAACGATGCTTTCTTTAAGCATTGTAGAATTCAGTTCGTATTCAATATCTGTAAAACCTGAAATGTTGTTGTAAGATAAAAGTCCGCTGTCTACAGCCATTTTATCATTTTTAGCTACATTGCCGACAATATTTGTTTTTTCTTCCGTTGGCTTTATGATTTTTGATGAGGAAAAAGCAGAAAATCCCTCATTAATATATCCGAAAGAAATTTCTTTGCCGTCTTTTTTTATCTTAATTTTGTCGTTTTCGGTTAAATCATCAGGGAAGGAAAATTCAACATCTGCTATTTCGGCTGTATATTTTGCATTTTTATCGTTGCTGACAGTTTTTATGCTGTTGTCAATTTCTTTCCATTCTCCGGCTTCTTTATAATGTACAGGAGAACTGTATACGACTGCCTGATAAGTTCCGTCACTCAATTTAAAGTGTTTTACATTTTCTTCACGAAGCTCTTTGACTTCACCGAGAATTACCGGCTTTTGGTCACTTTGTGAAGATACCGTTTCTGAAATATTTTTGTTTTCAGTGATTATTTCTGATGCAAATACAGGCATTGCAACAGAAAATGTTGTAAAAATTGTTACAATTACGAGAAATACGGATAGACATTTTTTTAGTGTCTTCATTTTAGTGCTCCTTTCTGTAAGTTGTTCATCTTGAAGTATGTTAACGGTTTAATGTTAAATTTATCCCCCCTTTTTTACTTCCTTCTATTTCACAATACAGTTAATTTATTGTTTATACAATAAATTCGGACAACTGCAGAAAATTGACGACTAAAAGAAGAATTTGTTTAAATGCTATGTATATAAAAAAGCAACGCATTAACTCTTACACCATTCTGAATTACCTCATAATGAAGATGTGGACCTGTTGAATAGCCGGTTGAACCACAATCTGCGATTACTTGTCCTTGCTTTACCGTCTGTCCGGCAGACACGTGAAGAGCAGAACAATGAGCATAAAGTGTGGAGTACGTGTCATCGTGTTTGATTTTAACATAGTATCCGTAAGAATTATGCCAAGTAGCTGTTACAACAACACCATCAGCCGCCGCAAGAATAGGTGTACCAAGAGGAGCTGCAATATCCGTACCGCCGTGAGTTTTAATTTCGCCTGAAATCGGGTCAACACGTGTACCGAACCGGGAAGAAATATATTGGTCATTTTCAAATGGCCAAGAAAACATACCTGTGCCGACATAAGAACTGTTACCTTGAATAATTTGTCCGCTTGCACCAACCAGTTCATTCCACAAGTCATCGTATTCCTCACTCATCAGTTCTTCCAATAATGCTTTTTGTTCATCATCAAAGTTATATAATGCAGATATTTCATCCACACTTAATTGAAGAATTGATACCGTAAGAACTTTCTTTGTGACATAAGTTGTTGTTTTAATTTGGTTTCCGTCCTCATCTGTTGTAACAACAGTTTCAGCAACAACTTTGGGCGTTACAACACTCGTCATAGCATTCATATCTTCTATAATGTCACGGAGCAAATTCAATTTAACATCATCCAAAGTTACAACCTCAAGCGGATTATCGCCTGAGGTTGTTTTTACTGCATATACTGTAAGAACATCTTTCCAATTTATCGAAGTGTTTCCTTGCACCTCAAGTAAATCGTAGGTGTAAGATGCTTTCATAGCTGTAAGATTTGCATAGTGTTCAGATGTGAGCTCAGACATTGCCATTGACATTGTTTTCTGAGTACCTGTTGTTTCGTCATTCGAAAGGAAGATACCAAAACAAGTACCACCAATAGCACCTATTAAACAAATGATAATTACAATTACTATTGCAGGGACACCACCTGCAGCAATAGCCGCACCTATGTTTTTTGCACCTGCAACAACAGCTTTACCCGCTTCAATTATAACCTTTGTTACAACCTCAATGGTTTTAGCTGTTACACTTGCCGTAGCCTGTGCTGTTTGCTTTGTTCTTTTTGCAACATTTACGGCTTTCTTTGTTTCGTTTTTTGCAGTTTTTACCGTCCTATCAGCTTTTTTTATTCCTTTAGCAGCATTATCAAAACTTCTCTTTGATTGCTTTATCTTATGAGCTTCGCTATTTACTGTCTTGACCGTTTGTTTTTCAGCACCAACAACAACAGTTTCTGTACCAGTTTTTATCACTTCTGTAATTTTATTAGAAGCATATTGTTCAGGTGATATATTGTCAGACTGATTAATATTCTCATTAACAGAATCTTTAGCTTTTACACCTATGTTTTTTATTCTGTCACCTACATTAACCGCAGCATTGTGAACCTTAATATCCTTAACTGCTTCACGAGTCTTGATATCCTTTCCCATAACTACTCACCAATTTTTGTCGTCATGAGTTTATAAAGTTCCGTATTCTTCGGGAACTTTCTTTCAAAAGGAACAAGATCTGAACCGACCTTAACAAGACCGTGACCGACTTCAACATTTGTAATGTGTGTCATCTGTGTTTCACTAATCTGCAAAAGATTAGCAAGTTCTTCTCTGTCCGTTGAACCCTGATTGAGCATTATAATGAACTCTGAGTTTGAGAGCATTGTTCGTGCTGTGTGGCTCTGTAAAAGGTCATCAACATTCTGTGTAATACCCGTACAATATGCTCCGCATTTACGAACTCGTTTCCAAAGAGTGAAAAGGAAGTTCGCAGAGTATTCGTGCTGGAAAAGAAGATATATCTCGTCAATGAAGATATATGTTTCTCTGCCTTCAGCTCTGTTCTTTGTGATTCGGTTAAGAATACTGTCTAGAACTACAAGCATACCGATAGGCATAAGCTGACTACCGAGTTCAAGAATGTCGTAACAGATAAGTCTGTTTTCAATGTTTACATTGGTTTTCTGTGCAAAGGTGCTCTGTGAACCTGAAGCAAAAAGTTCCATTGCTGTTGCAAGTTCCGTAGCTTCGGGTTCAGGCTGCTTTCTTAAATCGTTACAAAGGTCAACGAGTGTAGGAACCTTGCCTGTATAACCTCGTTTGATATAGTTCTTATATACATTAGTTAAACAACGGTCAACAATAGACTTCTGAATAGCATCAATACCGTCTTTGCCCATAACCTGCTCAAAGAGTGAAAGCACAAATTCAGCCTTAAATGCAATCGGACTTGCACCGTCTGCATACTCCTTGTTTATATCAAGACAGTTGATATGATTTTTACTCTTCGCAGAAAGTTCGATAACCTGACCGTCCATTGCTTCAACGAGAGCAGAATATTCTCGTTCAGGGTCAATAATCATAATGTCTGCATTAGTTGAAAGTAACAACTGTACTAATTCTTCTTTCGCAGTAAAGGACTTACCGGAACCTGAAACACCGAGAATAAAGCAGTTACCGTTAAGCAGGAACTTACGGTTTACGATAATCATATTTTTGGAGATAACATTAACACCTTGGAATACACCGCCATCGTGCTGAATCTCCTGAACCTTAAAGGGCATAAAAACAGCAAGGCTTTCTGTTGTAAGAGTACGCCTTGCTTCAATCTTATTTATTCCTATCGGCAATGTAGCATTAAAGCCATCTAACTGCTGATACTTAAGAATGCCGAGCTGACACATGTGCTTTCTGCCCGTTGCCTGAATTGCTTCAGTATCACTGTTGAGTTCTTCAAGAGTATCTGCTGTATGCATAACTGTAATTACAACCTTAAACATTTTTTGGTCACGAGTTGTAAGGTCATCAAGGAATTCTCTGATTTCCTTTCTCTGCTGTTCCATATCATAAGGAATTACAGAAGTGTAGTTATTATTGGCATTCTGCTTTCTCTGATAGTTTGCAATGTTTGTTTCAATACCAAGTGCCTGCTTTTCACCAAACTTCTGTGCTTCTTCTGTTGATACCGGGATAATATCAAAGTTAAAGACCATATTTCTGTTTGTATCTGTGAGTTCCCATACAACACTATCTTTGATATATGAGGGATAATCACGGATAAACAGAACTCTGCCGAATCTGTCTCCGATTTTGAAATAGTCAGACTTAAATTCAAAGCCGTCAGGTGTTATATAGTCTTTGAAACTCTGTCCCTTCTGTATTGTATCTCTCAAATCGAAGTGATAGTCTGCTGATTCTTTAGGTCTGCAGAAATCGTGAATAATGCGAAGTCTTTCAGTTAAATCAAGTTCGGAGCACTTTGAACCGAGCCTTGCAAAGTGAGCAATCAAATCTGCACCCACACGGTTAAAGTGACTTCTTGCTTCTTCAACTGTCTTTTTCTGAATTGTGAGCGTTACATATTTATCCTGTACGATAGCATTTGCTCCGTTTGCTATCATTGTGAGCATATCATTGATTTCTTTACGGTATTTGTCCTTATCATCATTTGCCTTTTCAAGAAGTGCAATTTCTTTAAGCTCGCTGTTCTTGAGTTTTCTGTTTATGATTGTAATCTGACTTGAAATACCGTTTTCAAGTGAGTTCAAAATTTCACTGTAACGAAGGAAGTTTGCTTCTTTATCTTCCTTACTTGATACCGCATAATTTATATCGGTAAACTTGAATGTTTTTGAATATCTGTCTTTACCTGTTAAAAAGATACCGTCTGAATAGACGGCATCGATTTTTATAACATCCTGAACAGACTTTGGGACAGACATTCCATCCCCAAATAAGTCATCGAGTCCTGTTTTCTTTTTTATTGTTCCTATGAGGTCGAACATCGTCACCATTCCTTTCAATTTCGTCATAATAGTTTTTTGAAATAAATTTCAATTCCTTTGGCATAAGGATTTCACTCTTAAGATAAGTGATTAAAACCTTTTCCGCCGTCATTCCGTGATATTTAAAAAAGCCGAGGGTTGCAAAAGGAGCTGCACCTACAATACACACCCAACTGAGTGTTTCAATACCGAAAAAAGGTTTAAGAAGAAAGTACAATCCAACTGCAATACCGCAGGCTAAAATCGAGAATACGAACTGACGGAGGTTAAGACCGAAATATACCGCTTCACTGTAATCTCGTATTTCACGGTTAATCTTTACTTCCATTTACTTAATCAACTCCTTTATAATCCCATCATTTCTTTAACTACTCTGTCACTCATTTTTACTGTTCCGACAAGTACAATCATATTGAATATAAGCTCCCCGACATAAGTCCATACCTGATTTACTGCTGCTGCCGATTCATCAACAACAGGTGGTGATGAAGCAAACAACGAGAAGATAATGCAACCGAGTACAATGATTGCACCTTCTAAACATACTGCCGCATAAGATTTAATAAAGCTCTTACCGACAGAAGATGAAGTTTCACCCGCAAAAGCAGATAGGGGAACGGGGGCAATCGCTGTATATAGGTAAATCTTAAAGAATCGTCCGTAAACTGTCATAATCATAATGAATGAAAGAACAGTTATAAACAAACTGCCTATAAGAGTTACTGCCCATAGTGGTACGCTTTCCCAAAATCCGCTATCTTCTATTGCTGTTACTATTGACTCAGGTAGCACCATTTCATCTATTCTTGCAAGTCCTGATGTTGCCATAATCTTTGCAACAATGCCCTGGACTATATCAAATAACGCCATCATCAATTCAAGACCATAGTCAATAGCTGCTTTTGAAAGTATAAAACGGATAAACATTTTTAGAGCTATTTCCGGTCTTTTCATTTCCGCAAAGTTTCCGCAGGTCTTCATAACACCTACAACGAAAAAGAGTACTAAAAGCGAATATCCTATCGCCTGTAGTGCTCCGTGAATGTTAGTGATTACATTCCATATTGTACCGTCTTTAAATTCTTCGGGGGATTGAGTGATGAGAAGCCATATTTCACTTAACTTGTCGTTCCAAGTTGCGAGTGCATTTTGTAGGTTTTGCACTACCCAATTACTTGATTCTTCCATCAAAGACCTCCCTTAATAATAAACTGCTCGATTTTTCAATCGAGCAGTCCAAAGTTGTTTTATTTTTCAATTGCTTGTGGGTTTAATAGGAAATCATAAATATTCATAGTTAATATTCCGTGCTCATCATAATGAGTGGGAACTATATCTTTTGTCACAACTATTTTTTTAAATGAATCGTCTATTTTTCTGAAAGGTCGTATTTCCTGTATTAACTTTTCTTCTGTAGGCAATGAATATGCCGACTGAATATAGTAGCGTGACGAGCCTAAGTTGCAAACAAAATCAACCTCGAGCTGTTTACGTGTAACCTTACCGTCAGCATCTTTTACTGCAATCGGTACGACACCTACATCAACACGGTATCCACGCATACGAAGTTCGTTGTAAATTACATTTTCCATAGAATGGGTTTGTTCAAACTGTCTGAAATTAATTCGGGCATTTCTGAGTCCCAGGTCTGAAAAATAATACTTCTGCGGTGTTTCAATATATGCCTTTCCTTTTATATCAAATCTTTTGGCGGTTTCAATAAGAAAAGAATCCTCAAAATAGCTAAGGTATTTTTTTATTGTATTAGATGTAATTTTAGATTTTTTTACAGACTTGAAGGTATTCTTTAGCTTTTCAGGATTTGTCAGACTGCCAATAGAAGAGGAAAGGATATTCAGCAAATCTTCCAGTTCACCCATATTTCTTATCTTGTTTCGTTTTTGTATATCGCGGATATATATTTCATCAAACAGATTTTCTAATGCGGCAACTTTTTCGTTCACATCTTTACGAAGTACAACAAGAGGAATTCCACCGTAAAGCATATATTGTGACAAACCTTCATATTTATCGCCTTCATAGACAGACATAAATTCCGAGAAGCTGAGAGGATACATATGAATTTCATCGCCACGTCCTGCAAACTCGGAAATAATATCTTTAGATAGGAATTTCGCATTGCTTCCCGTTACAAAAACATCAAGTTTATCATTTCTCAAATAACCGTTTAACACAGCCTCAAAACAATCCAGTGTTTGCACTTCATCCAAAAGAAGATAAAACTTTCCTTCACCTTCAGTTTTTGAACGAATATATGCCATAAATTTTTCAGGGTCAGCGCCTCTTTTCTGACGCTCCATTTCTATAAGACTTTCTCCGATAAGATAAAGATCATCGGCAGAATCAAAGGCAAATCGGATAATGTGGCTTTCAGAAACGCCACTATCAATAAGATGCTGATAAAATAAAGTATTCAACAAATAAGATTTACCACATCTGCGAATGCCTGTAATCACTTTAATCAAACCATTGTGTTTCTTATTGATGAGTTTATTCAAATAATAATCTCTACGTATTTGCATTTTTGTCAACTCCTGACGAATGATTTTTGTGCAAGGTTGCATATTTCTGTTATAGAATATCACAAATTGTACTGTTCGTCAACCAATATATCAACTTTAAGGAAGGATTTTTGCAACTATGAACATATTTCCTTTTTATAGTATCCCTAATATTTTCAAAAATACTATATGCTTTTGATTTAATTTAACCAACAATAAGGTTGAGAATCTCTTTTGCAAATGTGATAATAATACCTCCAGCTACTGTAAGAAAGCCGTTAGCTCTCTGTGAGGGGTCGTGAGATTTAAGAGAAAGACCGACCTGAACAATACCGAAGCCGAGAAGGATAAGTCCTACAGCTCTGATAAGTCCGAAGATGAATGTTGAAAGATTGTTTACTACTGCAACGGGATCATCTGCAGCAAATGCAGTTACACCGCAAACGAAAAGCATTGTAAGGCAAAGAATAATACCCACATAAGCCTTAAAGCCTTTTCTCACTTTACCCTCCATAGGAGCCTTCTTTGTTTTTGTTATTACATTTTTACTCATATTTTTATTCCTCCAAATTTAATAAATATTCTTCAATTTCCTGACTTGAATAGATAACAACATCAGATTTTGGTAAATCATCAATGTTTATATCGTCAAGTTCATCAAAAAGCATTTCAAGACTTGAATAATCTTCAAAGCCGTGAATATAGTTTTCACCCTTACCGTCTGTTGTATCTTTGACATTAGGGTGTTTCAAAATATCATACTTTAAGTCCTGCACAGGTCTTTCACCACGAATAAAAAGAAGTGCGTACTTATTATCAAGCATTCGCACTTCATCAGGAGTTAAAAGTTCTCTGCCGGAAATCTGATAGTTTGTTGAATAACTACCATTCCTTCCTCGTGATTGTCCGTAGGTGTTTGTGTCAATGGTTTCTTTACCGAGAAGTTTAGAAACATATTCGTGTGTTGATTGCTCATTGCCGCCGAGATATAGGAATTCATCACAGTTACCGACTATACTTTCCCATTGCTTTTCAAACAAAGCTTTAAGCTGTGCCATATTCTGAATAATTATTGAAACTGAAATTTCACGGGAACGCATAGTTGAGAGTAATTTATCAAAATCATCGGGCAATGCAATGTTTGCAAACTCATCCATTACAAAATGCACATGAACGGGAAGTCTGCCTGTGTGAACGAAGTCAGCCTGATAATATAACTGTTGAAACAGCTGCGTATAGAGCATACCGACTATAAAGTTAAAACTTGTATCATTTTCAGGTATAAGTGCAAACAATGCTGTTTTCTTTTCTCCCATTTGGTCAAGTTCAAGTTCATCAAAGCAGGTCATACTTGCAAGGGAATCAAGATTAAACTTTTCGAGCCTTGCAAGAAGCGTAATCTGAATAGACTTCAATGTTTTTGTTGAACCACTGTGATATGAGCGATAATATTTAAGTGCAATATGGTCAGGACAGCGTTTTTCAAGTTTCTCAAATATTTCATCAAGAGGACTAATAGTTACCATATCCTGACTTCCGCCCTCATCATCGGGAAGTTCTCCGGCTCTAATCATTTCAAGAACCATTGAGAAATTTTGTTCTTCAGGTGGAGCTTCATAATGAAGGTATGAAACAAGTGCTTTTAAAAGCATACTTGCAGCTTGGTCCCAAAAAGGGTCATTATTCTGACTTCCTTTAGGTGTTGTATTCTTAAAGAGGTTAGTCACAAGTCGCTGTATATCATTGTCATTATGAATATAAACAAACGGGTTGTAGCAATCGCTCTTTTCCATATTGATAAGGTCAAGAACCTTAATGTCATAACCTTGTTTTTCTAACATACCACCTGTATCACGAAGTAATTCACCTTTAGGGTCAAGAACTATAAAAGAAGTATTTGCCTGCATAATGTTGGGTTTTGCATAGAACCGGGTTTTACCCGCACCAGAACCACCGCACACCAAAACATTAAGGTTTCTTCTGTGTTGTCTTCCGTCAAGTCCGATTGCTGTGTTCTGAGTTAAAATCTTGTTTTTGGCAACTTCTTTATCCACATATTTCTTCTTTATAGTTTCAGGCTTTCCCCATTTAGCCGAGCCGTGTTCTTCTCGTCTTCGGTAATTTTTATCATTTGAAAGATAAATACCTATACCGAGAGCATACGCTAAAATGAAAATGAGGACAGTTTTTAGGCTGTCCTCACAAATAGAAATATTAAATGGATTACTGAAAGCAACTGAAAGATTTTTAATTATTTCAACCAAGCCACCATTAAGATATGGTGCAATAAGCAACGCACACCAAATCACCGGGATTAACCCACAGACATAAAGTATGAGATTAGTTTTTGAGAATTTATCTTGCTTCACGGTCAAACCTCCTCTTTCGCTGAGGTGGTGCATCAATGACTTTCATCAGAAGTTTATCAACATCTTCTGTAGGCATACCTTGTTCAAGTAACATATTACGGAATTCATTTATTCCGTTAATCATAAGGTTTTGTTCAAAATCATCAACCGTTATAACTCTTTTTTCTTCTCTCATACAAGAACACCGCCTTATCTGTCGCCGTGTTCTTTGTTTTTAGGTTCAAGTGTCTTTTTAATAGTGTTTGAAATTGTGTTAGCGTGGTCACGAACCTGTGAAAGCACTGCTCTCTTTTCCTTAGCTTCAAGAGATGAAAATTTTTCGTTCAATGCTGTAATAGGTTCAGGTGAAAAACCTGTCCTTGAGGTTGTTATATATGAAATTGCCTGAGCTGCAAAATCTATATTTTCTTTGTCAAAGTTACTTTTATCAAGTCTTGCATAAGCAATTTCTTTTGAAAGAGCACGAACAATTTCGTCTCCGTCCAAGCCTTGTCTGATAAAAATCATCTTTGCTTCAGGCTGATAAATCGCATTAACCCCTTCGGGGAGTTCATTTTTAATTTCATATTTAACCGGAGAGGTTTTCAACATCCCCTTTATAACTAATCGAGCATCGGGTGTTCTTGTGCTCTGCTGTCTTGGTCTTGCATTAGTCTGAGAAATATCAAAGACCTTCTTTGCATTATACGGAGTTACTGTCTTTCCGTTTTCTCTTGTATATTCCTTTCCGGGTTCAAGAATAATAATTCCTGTTTCACCCTTATTGATAAAGGCATGATTTTTCTGCCAAGTTTTTGAGTCACAAAGCCTTGTTGCTTCGGGATTCTGATATGCTACCAAAAGTGCATTGCTTACAGAATATCTGTCAAACTTACTCTGTATATCAAGATATGCCATAACAGTATCGGGATTGTTAAGTTCTTCTGTTGCTGATTCAAGCATTTCATAAGCCAATGCTCTGTTTTCATTTCTCTGCTTTATCCAATCATCTTTTGAATAAGGTTCTAATGTTGTCTGCTTTTCGTTACCAAAAAGCTCATCGAGTTCTGCCATTCGTTTTGGCTCCTTTCTTCTTTGTCTGTGTTTTCTGCGGTGAAGGTTTTCCTGTTACCGCATTTTTTCTTTCTTCCTTAATACGGTTAAGCTCTGCCCTGACCGATGGACGGGAAGATTTATTATCCCGTGTAGAACGTCGGAGCTCTGACACTCCTGAGGAAGGCTCGGACGCTCGGGATTTTTCCGTCCTCGCCATAGAGGGGTTTTCAATATAACTCTTTTCTGTCTGTTGAGGTTTTGCAAAGAGTTCATCAATAAATTTGTCCTCTGCACTTTTTTCAGGTTTTTGTTTTTCCGGTGATTGTTTAATATCACCTTTAGATTTTTCAAGACTTGCACGGACAGTCGCTTTATTGTTTGCACCGAGATTAAATCTTTGGAAGATACGGTTTACTTTTGCCGAATCTTCAGCACGAACCATAATGTCACACTTACCATCATTCTTATCTCTGTCTTTAAGCACATGATACATTACACCGTACTTTTTTGCTTCCTGACAAAACTTTTTTAAGTCTCTGTCTTTAAGTTCAAAAACCTTAATCGGCTTATTAGACTTTAACATCGTATTAAGTGAGGCTCTGCCTTTTGTTCTCTTTGTATCTTTAAGAGAGGCAAGGATAAGTTTCACAAGCCTTTCAGCTCCGTCCATTGACATCTTTCCTGCAACCTCAACGCCTTGCAATGTCATCCTCACGATTTGTTCCGCTGCGTCTCCTGAAGCGTTCATCTGTACTCATCTCCTTTCGTTCTTTATCATTCATAATTTCATTTATTTTGTTTTCAATTTTAGGTTCTTGCTCCTGTATTCTGTCACAGATACGAATATCTTTTCTCAAGATTTTCATTCTTTCTGTAAGAAGAGATATTTCCTCTTTGATTTTTGCAACCTCTGTTTCATCGCCTTTTCTTCCTGCTGCCTTCACCATTTTGCGATAACGCTCTCTTGCTTCATCGCATTCCTGAAGCTCACTCTTACAAGAATATTTATATTTTTCAAGTTGCTCCGGTGTTTCAATATCGTTATCACACAAGAGATTTTGTTGTTCAATGAGTTTATCTAGCTTTCGCATTTCATCAATAAGGTATTTATCAATCTCTCTGTTTGTGTTTGGATTTTTCTTTACATATTGAACAAGCGTTACAAAAGAAACATACACTTCTCTGTAATTAGGCTCATTAAGAGGTTCAAAAAATTCCTGAACAAGATTGTCTTGCTCAGGAATATCTATTTTATATCTTTGCCATTTTGACATTAAGCGTCTTTCGATATCTTGTGGAGTGTAACCCTCGCCGAGAGTTTTTAATCTTCTCGGTCTTTCAAATTTAGGATATGATATAGTCGGATACTTTCGTTCAAAGTTGAAAGAGTATCCGAGTTTTCTCATTTCGGTATAAAAGCCTCTCTCACTTGTTGTTTTTAAAATACACTCATCAATATCTCTTTTAATGATTGCATCTTTAGTCCACTCTCCGTTTTTCTCTGCCATATATAAGTCATAAGGTTTGTGACTTCGCTTTTTAGGGTTTTTAATAACAGACAATTCGTATTCCCTGCAAAGCTCATCAGAAATTTGACGGAGGTTATAATAACTCTCCAAACAATCGTTAAACTTCAATCCAGTTTTCACACAAACTGAATTAACAACAATATGATTGTGCAAACAACCTGTATTAAGATGAGTGGCAACTACGCCCTCATATCCATCAAACGCTTTGTTTAAAAATTCCTTTCCCAATTCGTGAACACTCTCAGGAGTGCCTTCACCGGGTGCAAAAGATTGAATAATGTGATAACCCAAATTCCCACCACGTTTATTCTTTCGTTCTTTTGTCCTCATAATTTCTTCATAAGCTGTTTCTACAGAAGTCAATGCATTCGTATGTGAAACATAATATTTTTGTTCCGTTTTCAAATCATCAACAGTATAATTTAAGGCATTGTGTAAATCCAAAAGTGCTTTTTCATAATTTTTGTTTTCTGTTTTTAATTTGTTACCAACATAAGAAAGTGTTCTGTCCAAACGAGAGCGAATTGGTATTATATACACGATTGCCATTTGCTGTTTCTTCTCATTTCAAATGCAGAATCCATTTTCTTTTCGAGTTTTTGCAACTCACTTAAATGCTTTTTTAACTCTTTCGGATTTAATATTCCGTTTGTTCTTGCAATATGAAGTATCTGATTAATGTTGTTTCCAAGTGCTCTTAACTGAAAAATTAATTCATCATAATTTACAGGCGGACCTTCAGGTGGAGTATAACCTAATAATAAATATCTGAAAAGATTTGTTTTCGAGATTTTTGTTTTGCAACAAACTTCGGTAAGATAGTTAAATTCATCTTCTGTCAGATAAACTACTACTCTTTTATATCTTGTTCGCATTTAATCAAACCTCTCTTTTTGAACTTTTCAACTAATATTGCAGCAGTAATGTTTGATGAAAATGCCAAGGTTATTACTACTACATAAGCTAATGTGTCCATTGGAATCATCTCCTTTTCTTCGGGGTGTTAGGGGTGATAAACCCTTAATAAGCGGATTTGACTGTTCAAATCCAATGCTTGTTAAGACTTAGCCGCAGGCTTTACCCTTTAATACAGTTCGTCGTAAAGATACTCTCGCTCTTCAGAGCAGTAGTCATCATCACAATCTTCATCGCAATTATCACAAGGGTTTTTCGCCGAACTCTCTGCTTCGCAGACGATTGAATCAATATTATTTTCGGTAAATTCAACTACATCAGAATTAAATAAGATGTCTTTTGCTTTTGCGATTGCCTCATCACCGCAACAAGCATTTATCCTCATAGGCTTTTTAAAAGTAACTGATACGGTTACATCATAAGATTTCATTATCAATTCCTCCGTTATCTTTCGTAATCTTTATTTTTGTTTGGATTATATGGAACCTTTGTTATTCCATCTCCGGTTCTGTAAAACCTTTCGGGATACTTAAATTTTTTGAGATATTCTTCAGTTTGTTTATCAGATAAGCTACCGAAATTATCTTCAATAACTCCGCAAACAAAACAAGTACCTGAAATTACATCTTGAACTTTGCCCGCCTCATCACACAAACCTCTGTTGAATGGCAAGTTCCTTTCTTTACCTTCTCGGTTATGAATAATTAACACATCATCCAAAGAAACAACATCAATATTACCGCCGACAATATTCTGCATACCTTTAAGTGATGCATCTATTTCTGCTGCTCTTGCAACCTTGCCGGGTTCAAGTAAAACAACTTTTATTTTTTCAGGTTCATATTCTTTGGCATCAAAAACAACTTCCGAAAAATTATCAGCATCAAGAATGTGTTCACCTTTGTACCAATCATCGGTTACAATCTGTTCTGCTTCTTCCTGAGTTTCTGCTTCAACTTCAACTTTCTTTTTTAAAGTTTCAGTTATTGTCACTTCAAATTTTTTCATTATCTACAAGCGACCTCCTTTTCAAAAGTTCTGTATGGTAGATTTTTTGAATAGCATAAATAATCATTAACATCTTTACCTACGGGTACAAAATGTTTTTTTACTGTGTATTTATCTTTCAATAGATTGCTTATTACCTCTGCAGCTTCACGGCCTGCAGAGTCATTATCCAAATGAAGATAAACTGTTTTCAGTTGAGGATTATCTTTGAGTACAGTTCGCAATGAGAGTGGTATCTGTGCATTAGTCATATTTTTTGTCGGCTTATATACTCCGGATAAAGAAACAAGGTTCTGACTTTTGAAATCAGAACCCTGCTCGTATAGAAGTGTTGCATAAGATAATAAATCTATTGCACCTTCAAAAATATGAATGTTTGTATTTTCTTTATTTACCAACCGAAAAGGAAAAGTTTTATCACTACCGTAAGCATCACCGATATATCTGTACTTTTCTGTGCCACGCATACCTGCATATTTAGGTTTGTTATTTTCATCGTAACCGACAAATACAATGTTATTCATCGGTACACTTTGATAGAGCATACCGTTTTCAATGAAGTGGGAAATGACATTCTCGTTAATTCCTCTTTGTTTCAAATACTCGATTGCAATATCATTGTTAGCTGCTTTTGTAGGAAGTATTAAGTTTCTTTCTGTTCTCGGTTTTGGTTTTTCATACTGTTTTCTTAAAGCACTTTCATCATTTGCAATTTGCGAAACTGCTTCTATGAAAGTCATATCTCTTACTCTCATAAGATAATCAACAGCACTTCTTCCGCCTATACCTCTTGACCACCACATCCACATTCCGTTTGATATTTTCAAACTGTCGTGAGTTTTTGTAGTGTAAGTGTTGCCTGAAATTCTCACAAGCTCGTCAGGTTCATAAGTCTGCAGATATGTGAGAAGATCCATTTCTCTTGCTCTGTTGATAGCGCTTTGCGAATAATAAGTTATTAAATATCACCTCCAAAAGAAAAACCAACTGCAACAAATACAGTTGGTACACACTGTTAAATAACATATTCTTTTTTTGATAACACTAAATTTGCGTTATCAAAAATAACTTTATTATAATAATCTGCCCATTCACTTGTTAATTCCATTATCCGATACGAATGAGGACTTTTGGGATCTTTTTTCACTAAGGTTATTAATAGATTTGGCAATGCGACAAATATCTTTTCCTTTATACCACTTTCATTATCAAAAGAGAAGCACGGATTATCTGATGTTATCAGCAGATCTTTATCCGAAACCCAAAAAAGAAATGTCAAATTATCTCGTTGAATTTCAAAATCCTTATACATTGAATCTCGTCCTTTTATAAAGGAATCAAACTCCCTTAATAAAAAACTATGTTTCAATTCTTCAATTGCTGTATCATCATAGAAATTTATTCGTTTGCTAAAAGGTATTTTTTCATCAACACCATCAAATGCATCCTCAATAATTTTAAAGATATCATTCACGACATCTTTTCCTTTTAGTCCTCTCCATTCAAACATAACCAAATACTTCATAATAAGCTCAGCATCTTCTATCGTTAAAAATACAGACTCTTTTTTTTGTATTTTCTTGAGTGTTTCTTGAAGTATGTTGATTATATTACTCCAATCGTTTTCAAGATGAATATTCCAGTTTATTTCTATGCTGTTATCCACAGTAGAAATTAATCTTTGTTTAATTATATTTCTGTCTCTTTTGTTTACTACTTTACCATTTGGATACCACATTTCCCATTGTTCAAAATCAAAGAAGTGCGTATTAAGTTCATCTAATGATGACAGTTTTTTTCCTTCAAAACTAATTGAATAGTTCTTTAAAAAACCAAATATTTTTTCGAGTGATTCTTGAGTTGTATATAATGAGCCTGCACGTATTGAATGATATCGGTCTCTACCGAGAATGTTTTCTATATTGTGTTGCTTACTTACATTTTTTTCTTTATCAAATGTCCAAATTGAATTATTTGAAAAACACCATGGTTTCATATAGGTCTGAGGAATTCTATGATGATAAATTGCTTCGCTGTCTGGCAAAATCGACACCTCTTTCATTTTTCTGTAAACCAAGTATATCACAATAAATTAAAATAATCTACTTAAGAGTCTTCAATATTCATTACGTGTTTATTTTATCTTTCGATGGTTTTATTTTTTTCTTTGTCAGGAACACCATCTTGTTCTATTTCCCCATCAACAATTTCATTGTCATGATGGTCCATATCAAGAAGTGCATTAAGCTCTGCCAACCTCTCCATTTTTTGTGAGAGTTCCGCTTCTTGCTGGAATGGTCTTTCAACCTCGGCTTTTGCGTTTTCAAGCTGAACCTTTGTATCAGCAAGTCTTTCCTCACAAGCCTTTAGGTTATCCGGCATTGATGAAATGAGATTATCAAGACGAGTGATATTACCATAAATGTCAGCACCGAGAGCTACAGAATGTCTGAGAGAACCTACCAAAGTTAATACATATTCCTTTTCAAAAGAATTGAATGACAGCTCCATATTAAAGCCACGATATGAACCAATAACTTTCGGGTCAGGTGATGTCATCGCCTTGCAAGCCACCAATATCGCTGAACCTGCACCTTTCTTTTCGTCATAGGTAACATCTTCAACCACCATCGGAGAAAAGTTATCTCCATTAAGAAAAGTGTTTCCTTTTGCTCTCTCGATGTCGGATTGATAGCCTGCAATTCGTTCTTCAGCTTGCTTTATCTGCTGAGGATAGAACTTTATAATTCTGTCCTCAAGACTGTATCTCTGACTTAAATGGTTCTGTTTCAAAAGTTTGAGCTTTGATACTGCAACATCCAAATCCATCTTTTCTTTTATATACGGATTACCCGTTGCAAGAGCTTTGATTTCGGCATAAGATAACGCCTGCTCGTCAACATCTTCTGCTGAACGCACAGGCGATTTTGAGGTCATAATCTGACCTATAAACTTTTGCTTGTTCTCAACGAGCTGATAAAGATAGGCATCAAAGGTCTGCTCTGTAACATAGCTGTAAATCTCAACTTCAGGATTTTCATTACCTTGTCGAACTATTCGTCCTTCACGCTGCTGCAAATCTGCTGGTCGCCACGGACAATCCGTATGATGAATTGCTATAAGCTTCTGCTGAACATTAGTACCGGCACCCATTTTTGCAGTTGAACCTATAAGAACACGAACCTGACCTGAACGGACTTTTCCGAAAAGGTCTTTTTTCTTTTCCTCACTGTCTGCGTTATGAATAAAGGCAATCTCACTTTCGGGGACACCCTTTGCAATAAGTTTCTTCTTAATGTCATCATAAACATTAAACTTACCGTCATTATGCGGAGTTGATAAGTCACAGAAAATAAGCTGTGTTGATTTCTGCGGAGTTGTTCGCTCCCAAATACCATAAACATTATCAACACAAGCTGCAACCTTGCTGTCAGGATCATCAGGTAACATTTCATTAAAGAGTCTTTGGTCAAGTGCTAACTTTCTGCCGTCATTGGTAATGAGAAGCATATTATCAACACTTGAATCAACCATTTTGTTTCTTACCTTCTCGGCTCGTTCCGAAAGAGATTCAACAATCTGTTTCTGATGCTCTGTCGGTTTAACTGCAATATTATGAAAGTTTGCTTTAGGAACAGGAAGATTGAGCATATCTGCCGTCTGTATATCTGCAACCTGCCTGAACATCATCATAAGTTCGGGGAGGTTATAGAACTTGGCAAATCGTGTTTTCGCCCTGTATCCCGTACCTTCAGGAGCAAGTTCAATAGCAGTAACAGTTTCACCGAAAGTAGATGCCCAAGAGTCGAAATGTTGTAAATGCTTATCTTCAAGAGCATCATACTGAAGGTATCTCTGCATTGTGTAAAGCTCTACCATTGAGTTTGAAACGGGAGTACCCGTTGCAAAGATAACACCTTTATTTCCGGTCACTTCATCAAGGTATCTGCACTTCATATAAAGGTCAGATGACTTCTGTGCTTCTTTTTGAGCTATACCGCCGACATTCCTCATTTTTGTATATAAGAAAAGGTTCTTAAAATTATGAGCTTCGTCAACAAAGAGCCTGTCAACACCGAGTTCCTCAAAGGTAACAACATCGTCTTTTCGGCTTTGGTCATTTAGCTTATCAAGTTTTGTCTGCAAAGATTTCTTTGTTTTTTCAAGCTGTTTAACGGTGATTTTCTCACCTCTGTCATACTTAATCTGTGCAACACCGAGAGTGATTTCATCAATCTGTCGCTGAAGCATTTCTTTTTGTCTTTCAATACTTATAGGAATTTTCTCAAACTGCGAATGACCTATGATAATCGCATCATAATCCCCCGTAGCAATACGAGCACAGAACTTCTTACGGTTCTTTGTTTCAAAATCCTTTTTGGTAGCAACAAGAATGTTTGCCGATGGATACAACTGCAAATATTCAGATGCCCACTGCTCTGTAAGATGGTTGGGAACTACAATAAGCGATTTATTGCAAAGTCCCAGCCTTTTGCTTTCCTGTGCAGCCGCTACAATCTCGAAGGTCTTGCCTGCACCAACAACGTGTGCAAGAAGAGTGTTACCGCCGTACATAATACGGGCAACAGCATTTATCTGATGTGGTCGCAAGGATATTTCAGGGTTCATTCCCGAAAAAGTGATATGACTGCCGTCATACTCACGAGCTCGCATAGAATTGAATAAATCATTGTAAATTCTAACAAGTCTTTCTCTTCGGTTCGGGTCTTTCCAAATCCAATCCTGAAAGGCTTGTTTTATCATTTCCTGCTTACCCTGAGCAATAGCAGTTTCTTTTTTATTAAGAACAGGCTTTTTATTTCCGTGTTCATCTTCAATATAGTCAAAGATACGCACATCTTTAAGATTGAGAGTATCTTCAATAATCTTGTAACCGTTTATTCGGCTTGTACCGTAAGTGTTGTTAGCAACAACATTGGTACGGTCATAAGATTTGTTCGCAATAGTCCATTCTCCCGTAAACTCGGTATATTTAACCTTAATATTCCATTGAGCATATCGAGGTGTCTGTAAAATCTCATATACAAATCTTTCGACATCTTCAGGCGGGAGCCAAGTTGCACCCAAACGAACAGAAATTTCACTTGCTGTCAAATCTTTAGGCTGAACCTTTTCAAGCATTTCCACATTGATATTATAATCATCAGGATAAAGCTCTGCTGTTCTTCTTGCAAGTTCAAGTTTCTTTCTAACATTTCCTGAAAGATATTCATCCGCAGGAAGATACCTTGCATCATTACTGTGTTCAGATGTGTATTCCGGGTTTAAGAAGATAACACCTTTAAGTTCTTCAAAGAGTTCCTGTTCTGTCTTTCCCGTAAGCTCACACATAAATTCCATATCAACCTTTGCTTTTTCACCGATTGATACAGCGAGTGCTTCACTTGCAGTTGAAACAGATGTTACTTTAATATGAGGTTTGATTGTTCTCTTGGTAAACATATCTGCCTTGCGTTTAAGTTCACCGTTTTCACCAACGATTTCAAGAGAACAAAGTAAGCAATATGAGCTGTCATCGGCAAAGGCTAATCTGTTTGCTCTTGCATTGAGAAGTCCGTATTTCTTTGTAAAATCGTCATATAAGGTGTTTAATCTTTCCTGAGCAGAAAGAATGGCAGAATCGGGGTAATCGTCTGTTTGAAGTCGTATAAGCTCTCTTACACAATCACGGATTTTAATCATACCCTTAATTCTGTTTTCGGCTGTTGCAGAAACATCAACAGGGTTCATTCTGATGTTTTGACGATAATATATCTTATCTTCAACAACAGTAAAACTGAAGTTTTTTACATTCGGGTCTGCGGGAACTGAATTATCTTCAACCTCACCGATTTCCGAAATATCAAACTCTGTTATCTCTGCATGAATGTTCTGTACTGCTTCACTTAAAAGGTCAGAAAGATTTCTGTCCTCATACGGCTTACAAGTCAAGGATTGACCGAACTGCGAGGACTCCATAACCATTTCACCAAGAATCATTTCCGGATGGTCTATGAAATACTTGTTATATTCATTTCCATTCTCATCACGGTCAAGGTGAACCCAATCGGGCTCATCATTTACAAGAGTATCTCTTTTCTGCAAGAAGAGAATATCAGATGTTACCTCTGTACCTGCATTAGCCTTAAATGTGTTATTCGGTAAACGAATGGCGCCGAGAAGCTCGGCTCTTTGTGCGATATACTTTCTTACATTTGAGTTTCTCTTGTCCATTGTGCCTGATGATGTGATAAATGCAATTACACCACCGGGGCGAACCTTATCAAGTGTCTTTCCGAAAAAGTAATCGTGTATGAGCCAATTATTCTTATCATACTTTTTATCAATTACTTTGAATTGTCCGAAAGGCACATTACCTATTGCAACATCAAAGAAACTGTCGGGGAGTGATGCTTTTTCATAACCTTGAACTGTAATACCCGATTTCTGATATAACTGCTGTGCAATACGACCTGTTAAGCTGTCAAGCTCAACACCGAAGAATTTACTCTTCTGCATATTGTCAGGAAGCATACCTATAAAGTTACCCGTACCGCAAGAGGGTTCAAGAATATTACCTTCACTGAATCCCATATTGCCGAGTGCTTCATACATAGCACGGATAACTACGGGAGGTGTGTAGAAAGCAGTAAGTGTGCTTTCTCTTGCTGCAGCATATTCTTCGGGAGAAAGTGTAACAATAAGCTCTTTATATTCAGCTGCCCAATTTGCTTTGCTTTCGTCAAAAGCATCAGCAAGACCACCGAAGCCAACATACTTTGAAAGTATTTCCTGTTCTTCGGGAGTTGCAAGACGGTTTTCAAATTCAAGTTCGTGCAAGAGATTGATAGCAGCCATATTATTACGGAATTTCTCTTTCGGACCGCCAACACCAAGGTTATCGTCTGTTATTCTGAAATTGTGCTTTTCACTATCAGGAATAGTTGGATGAAGCGTTGTGACTTTCTCTTTCTTTTCTTCCCAAGTGGGAGGAGTAAGCGAAGGTTCTTCAGTCTTAATTGTTTCTACAACAATGTCATAAGGAAGTCCGTTTTCTACGGCAGGATATTCAGCAACCTTTTCAGTTGTAAATTTCTGTTTTTCAGGTGCCAAACGCTTACGAACAAAGCCGATTTTCTCAACTCTGTTTATAGGATAAATTGATGTTGTGTCCCTCATTGACACATCACCGAATACGGGGTCTATCTTTTCAATAACAAAAGTACTACCGTCAATTACGACCTCTTTACCTATGAGTTCTGCATCCGTAAGTTCTTCCGTCTTTTCTTCTTCGGCTCGTTCCAAATACGGACTCGGAATTACCTCAAAGCCTTGTGGCGGTGGGTCGAGTTCTGCAACGAAATCTCTTGAAATTGTATTGCCGTCTTTATCGGCATACAAAACAACCGACATCGGAGTTCCGTAGTAGTTTTCGTCCTTAACATCTTTTACAAACTGATATTCGCTTGTATATTCAATACTTTCACGAACCTTACCGTCTGTATGAAGATAATCAATTCTGCCTACAGGTTTGCTTTCTACGGGGTCTTCCTTGTTCTGAGAAACAATCGTATAGGTTTTTCTCTCACCGTTTTCAAGAGAACACACAGCAACATCAAAACCTCTGTCTGTAAGCATATCAAGATAAGTTTCAAGACGATGCTTTGGAATGCCACACATATCAACGGTAACATTATCACCGATTGTTCTGTGTGTGAGCTGTAAATCAAGTACTTCTGCCATATCCTTTGCATCTTCGCCAAGAGCTTCAAAGAAATCTCCAACCTGATACAAGAACAACTTATCAGCATTTTCAGTCTTAAGCTCGTTATACTGTTGCCAATATGGATTTAATATACTGTCCTTAACAGGTACACCGTAGCTTTCTGACAATTTTTTAAAATCCTTGAGCAGTTCATCACGAATGCCAAGAACAGAACCGTCTTTTTCAAAAACAAAAGCTTCTTTTACAAGGAATTCATAAAACTCTTTGCCACTCCAGAGATTATCATTATCTCTTGCAACAAGAATACCGCCCTCATAAGTTAGGTCAATATCATCAATCTTCAATGCTGACAGAACATCGTATAAAACTTCTGTTTCTTTGCTTTCCGGCTGAACAAAAGTTAATACAGGCTTTTCCATATTCTTTGCTTCTTCAACAAGAGCGTGCATAGTTTCCTTTGTGCAATCGGTCAAATCAACAGCAGAGTGGAAATATTCATAATCGTCCTTGTACTCTTTTGTACCGTAATCGGAAAGTGTCTGTTTAGCAACAGAACCGAGATAATCAAAGAACTCTTTTTCATCGGTATGAAGTTCTGCTGCCTTTAAAATATCCTCATAAGAGATAAGGTTATTTACAAACTGTCCTTTTCCGTCGTTCCCATCAGGGTTGTAATATACCCATTCAACATTGTTACTTCCGTCATTAACGAAGAAAGCATCGGTATATTCAACATCAAAGGTTTCAGTTACTTCAACTGAAGGAGTCGGGAATCTGTCAACAACACCTTTGTCAACTTCCATAATAACAATGTTAATGTTATTATTTGCATAAAGTTCTTTCTGACAATAACTAAGGTTAAAATCAAGAACCTCACAACAAGGAGTTAAGACATTTCCGTAAAAATTCTTTCTCGGTGCTAAATAATGCGTATGCTTTGAAACAATTTCTGCGTCTTTACCGAAGGCAATATAGAAACCGCCTGTGTGCATAAGAAGTACACCATCGGGATTTTCCTTTTTAACCTGCTCATACTGAACCAAGAAGTCAGGCTTATTGCTTTCGTCAACCTCTGTTTCGGGTTCGTTATCCTCAATAGGTCTTTCAACCTCTACTTCAATTTTCAAGTGATTGTTAGCAGGGTTTTCTTTTACCTTTTTCTCAAAGTCAGCCTTTGAAAATTCCTTGTTGAATAAAGGATATTGGCTGTCATTAAGAATTACAGGGTCTTCAAGTGAAAGAATAGTATATTCATCTGCACCGATATATACAGTATCGCCGAGGTTATATTCGTATATGTATTCTTTTGGTGCCTGTTCTTCTTCGGGAGCCTCACGGATAAATTTTCGAATTTCATTCGTCTTTTTCCAAGCTGCTTCTTTTGCCATTTGTTCGTCAAGCCATTGCGGATACATTTCCTTTTCTTTCGGACTTAAATATCTGTCAAGTTTTACAAGCTCGGAAATACGCTTTTCAACATAGTTCCATTTAAGGAGAGTTCTTCTTACAGGCACACTGTAATGGTCGGATATTTCAATACCTTTAGCATCGTGATTATGCCAATACCCCGTACCGGGGATAGCATCAGTTCCGCCACCTATACCATATTCATTCTTTAAGAATTTGATATTATCTTCCTTTGAAAGACTCTCGGTAAACTGTCGATACACTCGCATTTTGCCTTCACTAAAGCCACTACCCGCACCGAGAACATAGTCAATAGCACCTTGCGGTAAAGGAAGAACAGCATCCTTCACTTTTGTACCTATAAACTCAAGTTGCATATCCTCACTCGGAAGCAAAAGTGCTTGCGGCTCTGTCCATTCCTCAATCAGTATCATACCGAAAACGGAACGCTCAATCTGAAACCATTTTTCCCAAGCTTCACGAAGTTCCGTTCCGTCATCACGCCACAATCTGATAGCATCAGAATAGGCTTCAAAGCCTGCTTTAACACCGTTTGAAAGTGTCATTTCGTAAGGTGTTGAATTAAAGAAAGATTTAATAAAATCGCTACGTTCTTTTTTGTCTTGGTGACTTTCATAGAACATAGCGATTTCTTCTCTGTGTGGAGTTAAGAAAGTTTTTATTAACTCGTTTTTTTGTTTGTTTTGGTGGAAATATTCAATGCCGTTCCAACGAGCATCGAAGTCGTGTCCGCTTAACTGTAAATCAGTTCCTTCAGAACCGTTTCCTCGGCTGTCATCCTGATGTTGTTCATCATACGAACCCACTGCAGCTGATTCTGCTCCTTCAGTTCTTCCGTCACTCCCTGCGACTTCTGCAACTGTTCTGTGAGCTGAGCCATCATCTGTTCCGCTTCGGTTTCCGTCTGTTTGATTGTTCTCATCAGTTCGCCCTTCGCTATCAGTTGTGCGAAATAGACTTTCCTGTGTTCCTGTAGGAATTTCTTTCTCAGCATACCGTACTTCCCAAGAGTAACGTTCTCCTCTTGCGGTAAGGTCAGGTTCGGGATTTGATAATCTCCCACTTGTCTGTAAGTCATCTGTGACATTTTCATTACTTCTTTCGGTTTCGTTTTTTGTTTTTACACCTTCATCATACTCGGTTTCTTTTGCTTTGACAAATGTGTGATTTTGTTTTTTCTCATTTTTTTCGATATTTTTTACGGTGCTTTCGATTTCACGAAGGCCCATTTCCGCAATATCGCTTACTGCCATACCCATTGCAATAACGCTTGAAGGGGTATTGAAATTGAAAATATCTTCAAAATCTTCTCTGTCGTAATACTCGTCAGCATTGATACCGCACCTTGTCATCATCATATATCCGATTGAAGCAGAAAGTGCATTTTTCAAGATAACCGAAATATTGTCATCATCAAGTTCCTCAAGAAAACTGCCGTATTTACTGTCATTAACGGTAGATAGATAATCAAGAATATTATCTTCAACCATATTTCTTGCAGTATCGTCAATTACGCTTTCAAGTCCGCCCTCGGCTGTATCACCGAAAGCATTTGTAAGAGCTTCAGCCACTTCATCGTGATAACGGTCTTTGACTTCCCAACGGGGAACCTCATAACCGTAAAACGAATTTGTATCTGAAACATCAAAAACATATCGTAATTTCTGATAACTGCCCGAATAATCAAACAATGCAATACCCGTTGCACCTCGATTAACCCAACGATGCATTTTGTCATTCCAAAAGCCTATCTCTGCACAGGCCGTTGCATCAGGTCTTTGAGAATAGATTAAGATCTGTTCAACGAAGTTGTATTTAAAGTTATTAGATGCAGTCCTTAAAAAGGATGTCCAATTATCAAGATTGCTTGTAACTTTACCTACTTCATCATTGAACATAGCTGTGATTATCTGCAGCTTACTCGCCATCAGAAATCACCTCACTGTTTTCTTTTTCTTTTTTCTTTTTATTAGGTTTTTCAGGTTTCGGTTCTTCTGTGGTAACGGTCATATCTGCGGTAAGAAAGGAAAACAACAAGTTTTCGTTTACACATTCCTGAAGCTGTCCTATAAGTTCAATCTCTTTGAAAGAAAGACTTTCAACGCCCAACAGTTCTTTTGGTGTAAGCATTTTAAGTTGTTCTTCAGTGTTAATGCCAAGTGAAGCAAGTTTTTCAATTACTTCAAATTTCATTTGAGTTTTGCTTATTTTCATTTTCTTTGCCATTTTTCTTCTCCTTTCCATCGTAGAATTCTTCATATACTTTTTTCCAACAGATATTACACACATATCCGTTTCGGTATCTGCAATTTTTACAACCTAATTTCTTTTCATCAACTTTCATTTCTGACGATGAAGCTCATCGTGCTTCACCTCGCTCGTGCTGTTTTGAATGAATAAACTTGCCTTGTTCGTTATAGTTCTGCGGATTAGCAGAAGGTGTCTGCCAACCGTTAATTATACCTCCGAGCATCGCTTCTTCCTGTGCTTTGCTAACGCCCATTTCAGAATTATGTCCGTCTGCAAGCTGTCTGTTTTGTTCAGGTGTGTTACGCTCATCAGTTACATCGACAAATTCTTTTTCACCTTTTGTGATGATAATAAGTTTTTCACTTTCAGGATGAATGGCATAACAAAGCTTTGGAAGAGAAGAACGAATAGGAATTACTGTACTTCCGTTTCTCTCCATAAGCTCTGCGAACTCACAGATATGATAGAGTCTGTCACCAACCTCTGTGTGATAATCATCTATATATCTGCAAACTTTATCAATTTTTTCTCCGTCAAATCGTGTAATGCGTATTTTGTCACCATCGGGTATTCTGAATATTTCTCTGTAATGAGGGGTTATAAACCTGATACCTTTACTTGCCTGAACAAGATGTGTTTCAAGATACTTCTTTACATAGCAGTAACAGTAAAGGTTATATTCACCTCTGTTCGGATTAAGCCTTAACAGATAAGTGTGATTATCTGTATCAACTCTTACACCGAAATACTGTTTATCAGCTTCGCTGTACTGCTTTGCATTATCGTGGCAATACTTTGAAAAACTTGTTCTGTCGCCGAGCATTTTTCCGTACTTTTCATCAAGACGAAGTGCATTGATAACATCATCAAATTCTTTCGAGAATTCTTCTGTCTTGAAGAAAGAACAGGTTTCGTTCCAAGTAGAATAAAACTCTTTACCGCTTGAACCTAAGTCAGCACGAAGATAACCTATACAGCCTGTCTGCTGATACAACTGATTACTTTGTTTGAATGTGTACTTTTCAAGTGTTGTTGTAATCGGAGTTATATATAAATCATTCATCGTGCATCCCTTTCCTTTCTCTTTTCGGCTCGTTCTTTCTGAACTTCATCCAATTTCTGCTTTGCCCATTCGGGAAGCTTTTCTTTCTCAATGATACCGAGAATATCACGGCGTTCATATCTTGACTCTTTACCGCTATACAGATTAGTGCAGAAGCAGGCTGAACCTCTCGAATTACGCTCTGCACCAAAACCGCCCGTACAAAGCTGCAACTGCATTGTTGCTATCTGATATTCGGGTTTGAATACATCAGCTCTGATAACTACAACCTTATTCTTGATAGAGTCCTCAGCCTTAATAACGGTACATCCGTCAGAATAAATAGGTGCAGTATCAACCTCGATTTTAGAGATTTCTTCAATAACAAGTTCAGCTTCATTCTTTATTCGTTCAGCAAAAATCTTTGCAATCTCTGCATAATCATTGCCGACAAGTGCATCGACATATCTTTCAAAAATGCCGTTATTTTCATAGTTGGCAACTACAAATCTTTCATCGGGTGATGCGTTACGATCTTCACCGATTATAATTTCTTTCTTGCCGATTTCAAAGGCGTGGATTACTTCATAAGTTCCCGCCATTCTTTTTTCGGTCATTCTTTTCATCTCCTCTCATTACTGCATAACCGTGAGCAGTAATGCTGTAATAGTTGGCGTGGTCAAAATGTTCCTTGCCATACTGTTTAGAAATGAGGATGTTTCCTTTTTTGAGCCTTTTGATTGCATTTCGCACAGCTTTTTCACCCAAAAAAGGAAAAGTACCTGTTAATTTTTTAATGGTTATTCGTTCCCAAGGAACATCACCACTATAAAAATCTGTTTTTTCAAGTTTTTCTCGAATATATCCTGCAATAAGGGCAGCGTTGATGCCATATTTTATTGCGATTGTATTACTGTAATTGCAAACCATTTTGTCGTCCTCCTTAAAAAGTGAGGGCGACTTTTTGAGCCGCCCCTAAAGTGAATTTTTATCGACCTACATACCAATCGTCATAAGCCGAGTCTTTGATTATAATTCGGTTAGATTTATACTCTTTCTTCATCATACCTGAAGGCGTCCACATATCACTGAGCTGTACTCTCACGATATATTCACCATCGGGATACCAAAGAGGACTAAAGTGAACATTACCATAAGAACCGGTAGCAGAGAAAATCCACTTGCCGTTTGAAAGATTAAGTGTAGTAATCTTTCCGCTGTCCTTTGAATATCCGTATTCAGGGAAGTAGGCATAACCATACTGAGGAAGAGTATATGAGTTTACAGGTGCTGTTGAAAAACCATTCTTTGTTACTGTTACACCATTATTAAGTGACATCGTAATACCGTAACCTGAATTCATATACCAAAAACTTCCGTTCTTTGTTGATGTCTGAGCGTTTTTAGGTTCGATTTTTATACTTCCGCTTGCAAGACTGTTATAATACTGTTTTTTAACGAAATTACCGTTTTCATAAGTGTATTCCCACCATTCACAAGCTGTACCTGTTGTATAGGTATCAGCAGGAATGGAAAAGCCTGATGGGCCTTTCTTTTCAAACTGTGTATCAGGTGTCTGAACAATCTTATACGGTATCGTTGAGTAATTCTTTGTTACCTTGTTGTACGATGCACCGTCATCTATAATTTCTGCCGTTATCTTAACATCGGCATTGTTAAATCCTATCGGCACTTTCCATTTGAAATATATCAAGTTATTAAGTCCACCGGGAACTATTGCCTTTGTTTTGGTATAACTGTATATGAGGTTTGAACCCTTATACACACAGAACTTGATTGACACATCTTCGGCAGGAGTATAATCATCAAAATATGAATTCTTGAGCCAATAGCTTGTAATTACTTCCGTGTTTTCTCTGTAATCAGCATTAGGAGCAATAGGCTGAAGTGTCAACGGATGCTTAACCTTACAAGCAAGTGTTAAGGCGTTATTACTGCCGTTAGATTCATAATCTGTGTTGTAAATACCCATACCTTCAAGGTAAACGCCACCCCAAATATTGATGTTTCTTTTGTTCGGTACAATAAAGGAGTATCCGTCAACTGTAATTGCGGAATTTGCAGGAATAGCATACACACCGCTTATCTGTGTCTTGTCATTCATAAAACCTTCAACATAGACTTTAACATCTGTGTTGTTTTTATAGGTGTATCTGACAAGAACACTCTGACCTGCCTTAAGATTATTTGTATCGAGTGTTGCCTTTGTTGATGAATCAACAAGAGTAATCTTTGTCAAAGCAACATCAGCCTTTACAACAGGTAAGTCGTACCAAGTTTCTTCAAAGGTGTGAGTTTTATCGCTCGACCACCAAGTTTCAAGATTAAACCTTAACTTATTCTGACTTGTTACGGGAACCGTATAAGTGCCGATTGAACTGTTGAGAGTAACAGGTAATGATTTTGAAATACCTACCTTGTTCTTTGCAGCATCATAACCGTCATTAGAGGTGTAAACATTTGCCCATTTAGAGCCGTTATAATGATACATTGAACCTCTCAAATACTCGATAGCAGACCAAGTGTTATCAGCTGTATATTTATATGCAATCTTGATATGCTGACCGGAATAAAGTTTACCGCTTGAACCTGCAGAACCGTTATATGCAACAACATTACCTTCATATCCCGTTGCATTTACCTGTGTTCTGTAAACTACGGGTTTAATCGGAATATAGAAGGTCTTAACAATACCACTTTTTTTGACATTACCTGAAGCATCAATCCAATCGGTTTTAGCTTCAATTTCAAAATACTGCTGACCTGCAGCTATTTTCTTGTAGTTACCTGTAAACTGTACCGGGAACCACTGTGAAGCTGAGCTTGAACTGCTGAGTGTTACATCTCGTGTTGTCCAAGAGCCACCCTTGTATCTTACATACTGTCTTGCCTTGAAGCTTTCCTTTTCGGCAGGGAAATAAATGTTATACCATACTGTATCACCGATTGTTGGGTAATCTGTCTTATACACATAATCGTCAAAGACATTGCCCTTTGTGATACCAAAGAGTGTTGTTTTATTACTCTTTGCTCCGCTGTAAATATCACATTCATTTACTGCAAGTACCGGGTCATACTCCCATTTTGCATAAAGAGTGATTGTTGCTCCGTTAGTTGTTGTAAGGTTCTTTACACTCTGCTTATTTGTGTAATTAGTACCTGTTCCGTCTGCCTTTGTATTCCAACCTATGAACTTATATGATGTTCTCGTAAAGCCGTTTGCAGTAAGGTTCTTTGCAACATCATAGGTCATTGACATTGATGCAGTTGAACCGCCCGTTGCTCCGTTACCATCAAACTTAATAGTGTAGGTTATAGGCTTCCACTTTGCATAGAGAGTAATCGTACCGCCATTTGTTGATGTGAGGTTCTTTACACTTTGCTTATCGGTGTAGTTCGTTCCCGTACCGCTTGAATTTGTATTCCAACCTTCAAAGATATATCCTGTTTTCTTAAATCCGTTGGCTGTCAAATTCTTTGCAACATCGTAGGTCATTGACATAGAAGCCGTTGAACCACTTGTTGCTCCGTTACCGTTAAACTTGATAGTATAGGTGTTCGGAGTCCACTGTGCATATAAATAGAAGATACCACCGTTTACTGTTGTAAGGTTCTTTACAGCCTGCTGATTTGTGTAGTTAGTGCCGCTACCGTTGGCTTTTGTGTTCCACTTTGAGAAAGTGTAACCCGTTCTTGTATAACCGTTTTTATTGAGGTTCTTTGCAACATCAAATTTCATAGTCATACTTGAAGTTGTACCGCCTGTATTTCCGTTACCGTTAAATGCAATGGTGTATGAGTTTGTATCCCACTGTGCATAAAGAGTAATCGTAGCTCCGTGAGTTGCCGTCAAGTTCTTAACCAACTGCTTATTGTAATAACTTGTACCGCTACCATCAGCTTTTGTATTCCAACCTGAGAAGTGATAACCAGACTTTGTAAATCCGTTGGCTGTCAAATTCTTCGCAACATCGTAGGTCATTGACATAGAAGCTGTTGAACCGCTTGTGCTACCGTTTCCGTCAAACTTAATAGTGTAAGTGTTTGGAGTCCACTGTGCATAGAGAGTTCTCGTACAATCTCCGGTCTTAATACTTGAATTCAAGTCTGTTGGCTTAACTGTTGCATCATTTTGGTCAAACAATGTTCCGCCTGTTGTACTTGTTCCCCATTTCGTAAATCTGTAACCTGTTTTATACAGTCCAAAGGTTGAAGCATTAACAAGGCCGTCAGCCTTTGTAGAGTTATAAGTCCAAGTCTGATAATATCTTGTATTGTCAGATTCCTTATACACATTCTTTGAAGAAAGGTAATAAGTGCTTGAATTTATTGCACCACCGTTAGCATTGTAATAAACCTTTAAGTCGTAAGGGTCCCACTGTGCATAGAGATTAACCGTTGCACCCTGAGTTGAAGTAAGGTTCTTAACGCTCTGTTTATTCGTGTAGCTTGTACCCGAACCGTTGGCTTTTGTGTTCCACTTAACAAACGAATTACCTGTCTTTGTAAAGCCGTTTGCTGTAAGGTTTTTTGCAACACCGTAGGTCATCGTCATAGATGCAGTTGAACCGCCCGTATTGCCGTTACCATTAAACTTAATGGTGTAAGTCTTATTTGTGGTTTCGTTATATGCAATACCCGCACCGTAACCTTTTGAAATAATGTTATCAAAGGTAGCTTTAGCTGAACTGCCGATTGCACTTGCTGCTGTCCATAACCCCTGACCGTCAGGAGTATAAAGCTTATTGGGCCATATACGGTTGGTATAGTTAGCGATAAATCCCCAAGTTTTAGATGTGCCGTTACTTGTACCGCCTGTACTTGAACCGCCCAATACACTTCGTCCGCAATAGGCTATTTCTGAGACCGTTAAAGCCTGATATTCACCGGCAAGGCAAACATCAAACAGTGGTTCAATAATAACCTTATCGCCATAATTCATGTTGCTTACACTACCGACACCGAGCTTTGAAAGCACTTTGTTGATATTAGCTTCATAACTCTGCCAAGTTTCAACGCCACTCGGATTCGGAAGTGTTGTTGTAAATCCCATTGAACTTTCTTTATAACAGTTTGTTTGATTGTAGGTAGTTGTTAATTTTGCATTTTTGTTTGTTATAATCTGTTTCTTGTTGTACTTTGTTGAGAATTTTGCGGAAGTCGAATAGGCATTGTCACCGTTTGATGTGTTTCTGTAAACATCAATAACTTTAGTGACTTTCATACCGCCCGATGAATTAACCGCAGAGAAACGATAACCGACAACACAAGCCGAGTCGCTTGTTGAACGAATTACATAACCCGTTGAGCTGCCGTTTACCGCATTTGTACTACCGCCTGCAGAGTCACCGTCCCAAGAGAGGGCAAATGCAGAATACGGTATTGCCGACAGTAAAGTACAAAGAACAAGAAGAATTGAAATTATCTTTTTAATAACAATCATCTTCCTTTCGAAAAAAATAAAAGCTCGACTTTTACGCCGAGCTTTGTCCGATTTATATTTTAATGTGAGTGGCAGGTCTTACCTTTAACAGATTTTCCGCATTCGGGACACTTTGTATCAACTGTAAATCTCACACAAGTATCATCGGAGCCTGTGCCGACCTTCTTGCCACATTCCTGACAGTATTCGCAAGGGTCACTCTTTACATTGTAGCTTTCGCATTTAGAGGGGTCATAACAAGCGTTTCCCCATTCATCGTAAGTGTAAAAACTCTTACAAGAGTGTGAACCGCAATAAGAGCAGCCTTTCTTTTCAAGACTTACAATGAAGTTGTGTGTTTCTTTACTGTCACAATGATGTCCCTTTTTACCGCAACTATACTCATTTACACTATCGTTACCGTTGTCAATTACCTCGTATCTGTTGCCCTGTGATGTTCCTGCAGGATTGCCCTGTGTTACGGGTTCAGCAGGCTTAACAGTAGAGGTCTGCTGTGTAGGCTTCTGAGTAGTTGTTACTTTTTCAACTGTGGGTTCTTCAAGCTTAATAACTGTCTCTGTTTTTTCGGTAGTGCTCTCTGCATTGTCACTTTCATCCGTGATGTCATCATCAATGACAATATCGCCAACCGTTTCTGCCTGTTCGGTTGTAATATAGGTTGTAGGTTCTTCTGTGTCTTTGCCGACAAAGTTACCAATCATTACTGCAATAAGGATTGATACTGCAATAATACCGACAATGAGAGCAGCGATTATTTTGTTGTGTTTGTTTCCCTTTTTGTTAGGGTTACTTGTAAGAATCATCATTTTTGTTTCCTCCTGTGATTAGAATTTTTCGGTTAATATTGATGTTACCTCTATGGGTATATTCGCAGATGGGAACTGATGACCTGTAAACCATAACGGAATTGAAATCGTATAATTTACTACAAATTCAAGTTCATTTGCTTCTCGGAAGTTGAGTACGGGTTCTGTTATGTGATACAGTTCTTTTCCATCTGCATCATAACTATATAACATTCCGTCCTCTATTTCCAATGTGCAAAATGATATGAGAGATGTGCGAAATTCCTCAGTATCAATTACTTCGGTATAGTCATTACCTTGCTTGATACTGTTATATATTTCAGTTGAGTTTTGAGTAAGAAAACTGTCAAGTACAACCTTTGTGTTTTCTCTCATAAGGTTTACCTTTGATATGGATGCAGAGTAAGTGAAAATCATTGCGAATATCATCGCAAAAATAAGAATAAAGACACAAGGGACAATATATCCCTCTGCCTTGTTTGATTTTAACAGCTTCATTTATTACACCTACTTCCAATACTTTTCCGATATACCTGACCTGTGGCTTGTAACTGTTACGGGTATTCTGAACATACCGAGTCCCTGCACATAAGTCTGAACCGAAACATAAACATCCATTTGGTCTCCGAGCTGAACTCTCTCATAGGTTGCATTGAAGTAGCTTTCTGCATCAGTATCAACATCAAATTCAAAGAACTGATTTTGCAGACTTTCAACTCTTTCATCAAACTCACTGTCAAAGCACCCGTTAAAGGTTGCTGTTTCAATAAGCTGACCGCTTATCTCGTCAAGATCCTGTTTGAGAGTCATAAACTGAAAGATGTTAAGAACTACAACAAGAACCATCATCATAGCAAATATACCGATTACAACATCAATATATACTTCGCCCTTTTTAGATTTAATTAATTTCTTCATATATACACCTCCGTTAACCGAACAGAACGCCCATAGAAGAAACAATCTGAGAAAGAATAACTACGATATATATGAGCATAAAGCAGAAAAGCAGACACATAGAAAGTTTCTTTACTTTCTTAGGTATCTTCTCAGCTTCAAGTCTTAACTGCTGTCTTTGAATATCCGCAAATTTCATTGATAGAGAATTCCAATAAACCGTGTTGACATCACCTCGGTCAACAGATATAAGACCTCGGCAAACGTCACTCATAAGAGGTGAACCTACTCGTGCTTCAAGTCTTGTGATAGCAACTTCCGTATTACCGGAATGAATATCTGCAGCAGTAATGTCAAGTTCGTGCTTGAGTTCAGGTCTCGCATTACGGGCAAAAGACTCAATCATTTCAAGAACATCCTTACTGTGCATAAGAGATTTTTCAATCTTAAACACAAATCTCGGAAGTTCATATTCTATCTTTGCTCTCTTTTTCTTTATTCGGTTGGAAATACCCTTCATATTCATTCGGTACAGAATGAAAGCAAGGAATATAATTATCGGGCAAAGTATGGGGAAGATAAAAAGAACAGGAATAGCAAACACACCTATAATGAGGGATTTTACAATGGCATTTGCCATAAACATTTCGGGAGTAATATCCATTTGAGCCGTTCTTAAATCAGATTCCAACTGAGCTTTCTTAAACTCATTCAAACGAATTTTACGGGCAATAAAAGAAGCAACAGAGGAAAGCCAAACATCAATACTGCTTGTTTTCTCTTTCTGTTGCTTTGCAAGGTTATTAACCGCCTTTGATGTTCTCATATACGGAATACGGAAACGGTCAGCAAGTATCATAAATAAGCCGATTCCGACAAGAACACCGATACATAATTTTATAATCATTCTTTGACCGCCTCCTTATCTTTTAAATTCAACGGGTTTCGTGAACTTCAACATAAAGAAATATGTTACAACAATCACGATACCGCATATACCGAGAACGATTTTACCGGGTGTTTCAAAAATGAGTGTATGAAACCAATCCTTATTAAGAACATACAAAAGAGGGATATTACCGACCACAAGACCGACCATTGTGTAGTATTCAGTTCTTACGGCTGACATCATCATATTCAGCTCGCTGTTTACAATACGAACATCGGTGAGCTTTGCAACAACAGGCTGCAGGGTATCTTTCATTTCCTGATTGTCCTGGCACTGTATAAGGGTATCAACCCATTCACGGAAGATTTCATCATCAACCTTATTTTTGAGGTTATATAGTGCCTGCTTAATGCTTGAAGATACCGCTACTGCATCACCAACGAAAGCCGTAAAACATTCTTTAAGTGGTGGCTTGATATGAGGTAAGTTTTCCTGTACTGCCATAATGATATTACCATCTCTTGAATATGAGGTAGTAATAATAGAGAGTGCAGTTTCAAGTTCTTCCTTTGTCTGCTTTTCGTAAACAGATATGATGTTACGAACATAAATAAAAGGTATCATTGCAAATGCTACCGATAAAGCAGGGATAAGGAATACATTATTTATTAAAACAGCAACTACAGCACCTACGGCAAAAAGAACTAATGCTGATGAACATACAAAAGCAAACATTCCTTCTTTACCGCAAGCCTTTAATGCTGATTGCAGGTATTCAAGTTTTGCACCGGGGCCCGTTTTCTTTTTACCTGCTCTGAGTGCTCTCGCTCTGTCACGAATATTAGGTTTCTTTGATACAACAGAACTTAAATCTTTGGTTATCTGTTGCGGGGTTAAATTAAGAAAACATACGATTGCTATAATGAGAAATACAGACGCAATCATTGGGAGATACATTAATAAGCAGCTCCCTTCTTTAAGAATTTACCCAGTTTCTCCTGCGGTACACCAAACTGCAGGAGTTTTCTTTTGAGATTGTCTGACATAATTTCAGGCTGTTCAAAATAGCCCTCGGTAACATATTTACCGTTTACGATTTCGTTTTTGGTGATATTAAATCTGAATAGTGTGTGATAAACTCTATCACCGTTGGGAAGTATCTCACACTCGGAAATATCCATAATCTTTCTTTCGTTGTTCTCTAACTTATGAGAGTAAACGACAATAGGGAAAGCCTGACCTGCCTGCATAAGTGATGTCTTGAAGTCAATGGGGAAACGCTTCTGACAAAGAAGAGCTATTCGCATATGTGCTGAATCAGCAGCAAATGCGTGAACTGTTGATACAACGGTATGACCTGTAAGACTTGCTTCAACTGCTGAATAACATTCAACATCTCGCATCTCACCGACACATACAATATCGGGATTAAATCGAAGTGAAGCTACAACAAGGTCTTCCTGAGTTATATCAAATGCAGGGTTATCGGAAGGACGGGAAAGAGTATGGACTACATTGTTTACTACCTTGCCTTGCTTTTTTCGGACAAGTGAAAGTTCTCTTGAACCTGTTTCAATGGTGAACACTCGCTTACCATCGGGAATTGTTGTGAGTAGTGCATTAAGAAGTGTTGTTTTACCTGATGATGTAGCACCTGCTACAACCATCGAAACACCGTAACGCATACACATACAAAGAAAATCAATCATCTTTTCAGTTGCATTACCGGAAGAAATAATCTGTTTTCTGTTAATTCTTGACGGATGCAAAAGACGGATAGAAACACTAACGCCCACTTCATCGTCAACAAGAGGTTCTTTGAGTGCCGTAATACGGGTATTATTAGGCAAATGACCTTGTGACATGGGAGTGGAGTTATCAATAATCATACCTGAATGATGAAGCAAGCGCTTAACAATATCGACTGCGTGTGAGGGAGAATAGAAATGCTCCTTTGCTTTTATTGTTCTACCCGAAGTATAGGTAATAGCAATATCATTCCAAGCATTGATGTTGATTTCTTCAATGTTATCTCTGCCGAGATATTTAGTAAGAATGGAGTATTCAGCCATTTCAGAATAAAGTTTATTGCTCAGTTCGGTTTGTGTAAGTCCTTCAACTACATAACCGGTGTCAAGAAGATATTTGTCTATATATGACCTGAGCTGTGGCAATTTACTTGAATCAGAAAGTGCCGCCGCATAACGAGAGGAGATATGCTCCTGAATCATCGATAACAGCGGCACAAAATCAATGATTTTCTGCATTACTTAATCTCCGTTCACTTTGATTTTGTTTTCTTAATCTTTTTACCCTTTACAACACAATATGCAAGAGCAATACCGGACACGATGAAAGTTGCAACAGCAGGGAAAATCTTTCTTTTATCACCTGTCTGAGGAATTTCGGGGACTTCATCATTTACCGCTTCACTATCATCTTCCACGGTTTCGCCGTCCTCAAGAACTTCAAAAGTAGCACTTTCAACTTCCTCATTGCTTTCGCTATCTGTATTGTCGGAACCTTCAGCTCCTTTGGAAGATTCAGGCACTGTTGTTTCATCTGCTCCGGTAGATGTTTCCACATCAGTAGTTGCAGGTTCGGCATTATCACTCACTTCCTCGGCTGTTGTTTCTTCGGGGGTTGCCTTATCTTTTTCGGTTGTTCCTGTATCGGGGAGTGCAGGAACTTCATTGTTAGTAGCACTTGCTACAACTGTTGATGCAGTTGCAATAATGGCAACGGCCATAAGAATACCAAAAATCTTTTTCATTGTGATTTCTTCCTTTCTCTTACATAATCTTGTTTATAATCTTTGAAAGCTCTGTTCGGTACTTTTTATCCTTTGCTCTTTCGTAAAGCAGACCGTCAAGGTGCTGACCTCTTATCTGTTTACTGTAAGGCAAAATATATGAAATGTTCTTCACATTGGTTCTTACATCATCAACAGGTGAATAAAGCTCATTTTCGTTCACATTGAGAATTCTCATTGCTCTTTCTGCGTTATTTCCGAAAAGCTCCTCGTTTGATGCAAGATATACCATACTTTTAAGGTCAGGTGAAAGCACCATAATTACCTCGTGTGCATTTCTCAATGCTATCTGTGAGATAAGATCATTTTCCTCGTCTGTGCAATCGACAAAGACATATCCTGCCATTTTGTGAAGCACCTCAAAAAGTGCATTTACCTTATCTTCCGTAAGCGTTGCAAAATCGTATTTGTTTTCTCCAGCCTTGTAGCCAAGACAACCGAAGTTGTTCATAGCCTTAACAGTTACCAAGTGGTTCAGAACATCCTCCTCATAGATGTCTGTCTTATCAAACATCGTACCGAGAGAGAAGATACTGTCAGGCGTGTAATTCGGGAATAAAACGCCCAAAGCAGGGACTTTCAAGGAAGGTGAAAGATAAATTACTGCTCCGCTTGTAGTGGCGCAGTAAAGCTCCTGTGCCAATTTGAGAGTAACGGTTGTTTTACCACTACCGGGTGAACCGATTACAGCAATAATCTTAGCCATTCTTATCAGCCTCACTTACATTCTTTTTTGTGAAATAATCGTCCTGTGCTTTAAGGAACTTATCTGCAGTAGCATCGTCACCTCTGTAAACGAGAGCAACGTGCATTACTGCACTTTCCTCGTAGTTTGCAAGGATTTTTGCCTGTTCAACAGACACAAGAACTGTAATTGTTGTGGGAAGTTCAAAGCTGCCGTCCTCATTTTCCACAACATCGTTTTCATCAATACCGCCTGATGTGGTTGTTGTGATTACTTTGACATATTTAAGGGATGCCGGGACTTCTGTGTGGTTATCTTTATCGGTAACATAAATGCTTACAATATCACCGTTTTCGAGCTTACCTGAAAGACCACCCGCAAATGAGTTTATTGTGATACTCATTGCAACCTTATCACCTTTTAGTGAAGCCATAACATCATTAGCTGTGTTTGCATTATCAGTTACCTTACTTTCGGTTGCAAAGTCGCCTTTGAATATATCTGCTGTTGCAAATTTACCGACAACTGATTTCTTATCCTTAATTACCTTTTCGGGGAGTGCAGAATTTGAGATTTTCACAATCTCAACATCTGTGTCTTTAATCTCTGTTCCGTGAGATACATCAGCAACAAAGCGGACTACCTCAGTTTTCTTATCAGAGATGTTGTTTACAAGGGGTGACACAACAAAGGTTACTGCCACCGCAAGAATAATACAGACGATACCTATCGCTGTTCTGTTTTTCATTGAGAAATTAACCTCCTTTATACTAAAAATAAAAAATGCGTACTTAATTTTAAGCACGCATAAAGTTAATTCTGTTATTTTATTTTTTGTTTCTTTTGTGTATTTTCTTGTTTTCTGTTTTGGGAATTGATTGTTGTCTTACATACCAAATCAGGTCGGACAATGCAAGATGGAGCTGTATATATGGCTCTTTATATTCTTCAGAAAAAGTTCTTTGAAGTTTTGATATTTCCTCCATTATATTTAAGTTTTTAATACTTCCTTCTGGAGTCATAGCAGTATAAATATCACATAATTTCAAAATCATAGCAGAGCTTTTTTCACAAACAGCATCCAATTTACTGCCTGTATCACCTAATTTGTTCAACATTGCTTCATCTTCAAAAATTGAATATGTCAGCATTTTAATAATGTTTGATAATGTCTGTAATTCATCAGATATTCCCAATAATCGTGTGCGTATATTTCTATTCTCTTCGTGAGATATACTACGTGGTACAATTTCATTTATTACAGTATTAAGAACATTAGGATCACATTTTGTCAAAAGAATTGCCGATTTCTCTGCAATTTGGTCTGCTACTTTTTCTTTTTGTGTGAACTTCATACTATCCACATTATTACTGAAAGATTGCTTTGAAGCATTCTTCGCCGCTTTATAGCTTGTCAGCATAGCAATAAATGATACAAAAGCAGTAATTAAAGAAGGAAGAATATCAGCAACTATTTCTTGTTCGGTCATAAAACAAATCCTCTCAAACTGTGTTTTTTTAATTATATCACGCTTAAAACACCTTATCAAGATTTACACAAAAAATGCTGTCATAAATCCAATTGATAAATACGGCACAAGCGGAAAAGCTTTGCCTTTTGTTTTGTTTTTACGGCTGAAATATATATTGCAAATTATCGCAAGGAAAAGACCGATAACAAGACCTGTTATGCTCTTTGAAAAGCCAAGCAAGAAAGCACAGGCAGCAGATAACTTAACATCTGCTCCGCCAAGTCTGTTTCCGCTCACCATAGCACAGATTAACAACACTCCGCCGATTGCCAAGCCACTAAAAAGCCTCCTCGGAATATCTGAAAGTGTTACACCTATGAAGCCTGTAATGAATATCAAAACTGAAATGAAATCTTTAACCTCGTGTGTCTGAATATCTGATACCGAAGCATAGAGTAATATTTGCAAAAGAATAATGCCTTTGAGAAGTTCTATTGACCAACCGAAGGCAATTAGCAGACTTGACACAAGAATAATACTGATGCAATGATATATTGGGATTTTTTTGCTTTCTTTGTTGTAACCGGGTGTTTTACTGATTACAATCTTTGAAATCTTGTGAACTGCCAAGTAGAAAAGAAAAATACAAGCGAGCTTCACAATAGTGGTTATAACTTCTTCGGGATTTAGTTCCATTAACCTTTCAGGTGAAATCGGTCTTATCGGTCCTATTGGTTGTATAAATTTAGTCATAGTTATCAGTCCTCACAAATATGGGCGAAGCAGTTTTTCTGCTCCGCCCGTTTGAATTATTTAGCCTGCGTAGTTAAAAAGACCTTCGACCTTTTCGGTTACGGTAGGCATGATTGTGTCGTTGAAGAGTGCATAGAGAAGTGTGAGAAGAAGAGCACCGATTACAACGGCGATGAGAATCTTAACACCTGTGTCAACATAGGCTTCAGCAACAGTACCGTCAAGAACTGCGTGAGCCTTTGCTGCTATTTCTGTTTCCTTTGCTGAAACAAAACCCTTTACCTTGTTTGCAACACCTGTTGCGATTGACTTAATCTTGTTAAACATAAAAAATTACCTCTTTCTTTCTTAAAAATTTAGAGCACCCGTTTTGTTACGGATGCTCTTTTGTGATAGATTATTTGACTTGTTGAGCTTTAACCTGCGTAGTTGAAAAGCTCTGTGATTTTGCTTGTGACAGTAGGCATAATGGTTGAATTGAAGAGAGCGTAAAGACCGCCGAGAAGAAGAGCACCGATAACTACGGCAATGAGAATCTTAACACCGGTATCTACATACGCTTCTGCGATTGTACCATCGAGAACTTCGTGAGCCTTCTGAGAAACCTTTTCTGCACAGAAGTCCTTTACTGCCTGAACCTTTGTCTGAATGAATGTCTTTGCTTTGTTAAACATATTTTTTTACCTCGTTCTTTCTTAAAATTTAGTTGTTTTTGCCCAATTCCTGCTCATAGGCAGAGAAGAGTGCTTCTTCAAGTTCTTTACGAGCCGAAGAGGAAATTGGATGGCATACGGGTCTTGTTACTTCTTCACCCTTTGCTGTCTTCCAACTTGTCATAGGCATAGACGTATATCTGCCTTTTTCGTTTTCGACAACGCCAACACCGTGAATTACGACTGCATCATCGATAACAATGTTTGCATAAGCCTTTGTAGGCTTATCACCTTTGAGGATTTTCTTGATTTCTACTTTGATATTCATTTTGCATTTTCCTTTCTTGATTTAACTAACAGAGTTAATATTTCTTATTCTCGGTTAGTACAGTTAGTTTTTAATAAAGGGGAGAGTGTGAGAGGGGGAAAAGAAAAACTATCGAGCACCTCGGTCTTTGCTTCTTTGCAAAGCTCTTGTGTAATACTCGATAGCTTTAATTACATATTCGCACTGTTTATCCTTGGGAATTGATGACGGAATTGCTTTTGATATGCGATTATCTCTGAACGGAGATTTTTCTTTTTGATTTGGCTTCTCCTCATCCATAATCGTATCAATTTTTTCTTTCGTCAATGTGCCCTGTTCTGCATATTTTCTCATTCGCAGAGTTTGTGCATGAGAAGGGGTCGCATCTGTTGCACCAATAGCATCATAAAGCCACATCTGTGATTCAGGTGTGAAATATGAAATTTCAACTGCGGGACGCATTGCGATGAGCTTTTCATCAACAAGGTTAAGCAATTCAGGAATCAGATTTGTAAGACGGATATATCTACGAATCTGTTCTCTGCTTTCACCTACTTCTTCGGCAAGCTGTTCATTAGTTCTAAACTTCGACTCCGTTGGTGTCGAAGTTCTATCTGTACGTTCACCTTGCCTTTTCATAGCTTCAAGTCGCATTTTATATGCAAAAGCCTTTTCTGAAGGTAAGATTTCATCTCGTTGCAGATTACTGTCCACCATTGAAAGTATTGCTTCATCCCTTGTCAGTTCTTTAACTCTTGCGGGTATCTTTTCGATACCTGCGAGTTCAAAAGCTCTCTTTCGTCTGTGTCCGGATACCATTTCGTATGTTCCGTCATCAAGTGGTCTTACTAACACTGGCTGTATTAAACCTCTTGTCTTTATACTTTCGACAAGTTCAAACATACTTTCATCGTCCTTGACCTTGTACGGGTGGGTAGGGAAGTTGTTTATTTGCTCTAATGATATTTCTTGAATATTATCCTGATTTTTATTTTTTTTATCCATTCATTCCTCCTAAATGATTATGTTTGTAATTTCAAAAAGACAAATCATTACTATATTTAATCAAATTATTTCTTACAGTATTTGTTCTGAACATCCCCTGTATATGGTAATTTGTCCATGGGAAATCATCTGACGTCCAGCTGCTTACTGAATCCATAGGAATTTCACCTCTGACGGGTTCTCCGTCAGCCGCTTACGGAAGTATCATTATCTCTTGTATCTGTCATCGCCACCACCGAGAGCAACTCGGCTTTTGTTGTATAGGTTTTATCGCTCTCTTCACAAGAAGGTCATGGCGCACCTACAATCACGGCTTGACGAATATTCGCCAATACAAGTAATGTGTCAAATGAAATGTGTGTTTAATTTTCAAGGTGCAGTAATAAGTGAGGTTTTATAAGCGCCTCACCTATTACCACCAAGAAAACCATTTTGCACACCTTGATTTTTTATTTTTGCAAAAGTATTCATAAATAAAAACGCCATTATTCCGTGGAATAATAGCGTTTTTTTGTTATATCGTAAAATTATATTTTGGTGTTATTTGCATAATAATATTTGAAAGATATAACTTATTGGTAGTAGAATATCGGTCAATTGTCGAAAACAGAATTGCTATTGAAATACGGGTTAAGAACACGCAAAATGATACCTTTAATAATGAGAAAATCCGATAACAATTCATAAGAGTGTTATTTTTCAAATCGCCAAGATAAAGCGGAGCTCCGCCTTTGAAAGTAATAAAATTCAAATCATCTGAAATATTAAAATGATGCATTTTATGTGTATAAAATACTGCAAGCAAATTCATTCTGCTTACCCTTTTCATCAAACGACATCATCAGCAACAACAAGTAGGAAGGCAGGACAGGGGACGGTTCTGTGTCTTTCGTCTTTTTGACTTGGTTATTTATAGGTCAGAGAACCGTCCCCTGTCTTTTTGCCCTTTGTATGAGAATTTTAACAATCTTTTCTTTGAACAAAATCAGGACAAGTTTTTCGACTATTGCGACCACTTAAAACATTACTTTTTCAGTGGTTTCGAACCGTCCCCTGTCTTTTCTTTTTCAAGTTTTACTTTTCTCAAATCAAATATTGACATAACAAAAAACAAAATAAAAATTGCTTGCTTTATTACAAAATACACAAAATCAACATCTTGTGAAAATATTTCCTTAAGAGAAAAAACAAATGAAATAATAGCAAAACTTAAATGTGCAACTGCATTTTTTATATTTTGTGACAGGTGTTTATTCCATAAAACACAATTCGCAACAATAAAAAGGATAATTCCTACAACTATCGCAATCTTGTTGACTGTTGTCAAACTATCAAAGAGGGCTCTTATCATTGACATCAAAGTGCCCTCTATAATATTTTTCACCATAAATATTAGCACCATCCCAACTTGAATAATAATTTGAATATTCTCTTATCGTTTCACCCGAGAAATTTTCATATATATCAGAAACACATATAATAACTATACCATTTTGCATATATCCTTTATCATTTATATTTCCAGCTTCTTTTATTTGTTCAAGCTCCATTTCTGTTGGAGTTGGAACTTTATCAAGTAAAATACTATATGCAATAAATTCTATTATTGCAGTTTTACTGAAAATAGGATAAATAGCTTCAAGAATACCAACAAGTGCTTCTAAAGAATATGTTGATAAATCATCACAAAACTCTCTTAATTTATCGTCCTCAACCATCATATAATATCCCTGTGCTTCATCTTTGGTTAAGTAAACTTTCTTTTCAAATCTTAATGTCCCGTATGGTTCATAATTGCGGTTATTTGGAATCCACGAGCCACCGCTTGGTGAATACATACAGTCATAATTTGATTCAAGGATCAGTTTATATAATCCGGTTTTTTTATTGTTTGTTGAAACCTTAACATAGTATTGTGTATTGGCTTTTACCTCATACTCAATTCTCGCATTAAGTCCATTTCCACTATTATTATTTGATACCAAAACTTTTTCTTTACCTAAAATAGTTTTGGTACATAATTCTATTTTAGTATCAAGTTCACCTTCAGTAAACAAATTAATTGCACAGGATATGCCCGGTTTAAATTTAAACCAATCGACTTCCTTTGCCTTAGATATTGTAGCATATATTGAATTATCCAGATCAATATCAACAGCATTTCTTAAAGAATTACCACCATTACCCAAAATATTTTTAAATACAGATAAGACAGCATTTATAGCATTACTAAAAATTACAAACAAATCACTAAATGCATCAGTACCATCAGGATCTATAAACATAATCGGATTATTATTACAATACGCAAACATATTAGTGGCAACAACGCCTTGAGCTGTGTCTGCATACACATCTGCATTCATAAATCTGCAGAGGTTAGGAACATAGTAGCGTGAGCCGAGATAATATGAATACCCTGCCATTGGGGCATACAGATATCCGCGGTATGATAGCGGATTTGTAGCCATTATAATAATTGCTCCAATCGCTTCCTCCAGTGTGTTATCGGGAGTTTTTATATCAAGATTTCCGTAAGCATCATACACATAGTTGAAGATTAATTGTCCCGTCTGTCCGTTAACAAGACCCGTTATATCGCCGAGTATATTCTTTGTATAAAGAAACGGAATTGCATCATTTATAAGATAACCTAAAGCCTCGCCGTCACTGTCATATATAACTCTGCTGTAAAGAAGCTCTTCATCTGTGACATTTCCGTTTTCATCCTTGATATAAAAAACTATACCCATAACTGACAGCTTTGTATCTTCCCATGTATAATAAAAGTCACAATCAAAATTACCATTTGCATTATACATTTTGAGACAATATAGCTGTCCGTCACTGTTATACAGATATTCTGTATACTCTTCACTTGAATAAACCATACGGGAAAGCTGTCTTCCTGCTGTCCATTCGTATTGAACACCGTCAAGGGAAGTTGTGTTTCCCATATTATCATAGGAAATACTCTGACCGTTGTAGCCGGTCAGCAAATCTCCGCATATAGTATTTTCATAGGTATAAGAATGTGTTTCCTCGGGAGTAAGTCCGGTTAAATCGCCCTCTGTATACGGATAGCGTATACGTGATACAATATTTCCGCCCACATCATAGGTGTAAGTACAAGAGAACTCACCAAGCCTGTTATCTTCCCTTACTATCTGATTTGCTTCATCATAGTAATATTTATTATAGTATATTTTTTCATTTTCTGCAAGACGGTATATGCCTGTGATATTGCCTACAGCATCATACTCATAATATTCCTGTTTACTGTATGTATTCTCTCCGCAGACAATGTTTGATGTCATTGATGTTATTTTTGTTGTGGCTGTTGTATCAGTATCTGCGTAATTATACGCAATACTGCTGGTTATTGTTGACGTTACATCGTCCTTTGAGGTTTCTAATTCAACATTTTTAGAGTAAACACGTCCGAACCAGTCTGTATTTACCGTAACATCTGTGTCATTTATATAAACGGATGTTACACCGTCCTGTGTAAGTGTTGCTTCTTTTTCAAAAGACAGAATATCGGTATATTCACCCGTACCGTCGTTGTAACTGCTGTCGGCATTATATGTAATACTGCTACCCGCTACATTACGAATTTCATTTCCGTCTTCATCGTAATAAGAAGAGTACAGAAGTGTATTGCTGTCAGTTTCACGCAATTCGGTGCCGTTTTCCGTATATACAGTTGTTATTCCTGCCTGATTATCCGTTTCGGACTGCAATATTCCTTCCTCGTCATAGGTATAGCTGTATCTTTCCGTACCGTCATACAACACTCCCGTTATATTGCCCGAATCATCATATTCATAAGACACGGTCTGACCGTTTATAAATGACGTATCCGTAAGTCTGTCAACATCCTCAACCGTTTCATAGGTATTTTCAACGAAAACGATGTCACCTATCTTTGTTTCTGTTTGATTACCACTTTCGTCATAGCTGAACTCATACGAAAAACCGTTATGAGTTATGGTTTTTACTTTATCATTCTCGTAGGTATAGCTGTTTGACATAACGCTTCCGTCAGAAAGTCCGCTGACATTCTGCGAAAATGAAAGCAAATTACCTGCTTCATCATAGGTAGCAGTTCCCGAAGAGGAGCCTGCACTTACGGTTTCCACAAGACCTGCTTCATTGTACGTATAATATGCCGTATTTCCCGATGAATCGGTAGAAGACAAAAGCTGTGTTCCGTCTTCCGAATAAACGTAGCTTTCCGCTGTCATTGTTTTTGTTCCGTCAAAGCTCTTTTCTGCAATTACATTACCAAAGTCATCATATTCGGTATATGCTGTTCGTTTACACTGAATACAGTTACAAGCTTCTTCAGTTTCGCATTCACAACTGCACTCATATTCAGTACAATTTTCACACAAACAAAAGCTTTCATCTTCAGGCAGTGTTTCATCTGTTTGTTCAGTTGTTGCAAAAATTCCAATTTCAAATGACTGAAAAATCAGAACTGCACATAAAAAAATAGATAAAAATCGTGTAGCTTTTTTTAATGTCTTTGACATCGTTATTCCTCCATTTTTTTGTAATTTACGGGTTTTCCGTACAACTCAAAAATACTCAAACTATCAGTACCATTCAATACTAAAGGACTAAATGAAGAATTTTCGATGCTAAATGTAGAAATAATGATGTTTACCGTTATAGCTAAAAAAGTTTTAGTGTAGATAATTGCAAATATTTTAAGTTGAAATGATGCGCTAATATATAAAACTATACTGAGAAGGGAAGTTATATACGCAAAATACCGATAACAAGGGGAAAGTGTGAGATTTTACGATATTTTCAGCATATTATAACTTTTTTACTCTTGTTTTAATTTTTTTAGTTCTTAAACTATTTTTTTTCTTTATCCTTCTTCTATTAAAAAACATCTAATGTACAGCTGCTCTCTAAAGCCACGGAAATTTCACCTCTGACGGGTTCTCCGTCAGCCGCTTACGGAAGTATCATTATCTCTTGTACCTGTCATCGCCACCACCGAGAGCAACTCGGCTTTTGTTGTATAGATTTTATCGCTCTCTTCACAAGAAGGTCATGGCGCACCTACAATCACGGCTTGACGAATATTCGCCAATACAAGTAATGTGTCAAATGAAATGTGTGTTTAATTTTTAAGGTACAGTAATAAATGAGGTTTTATAAATGCCTCACCTATTACCACCAAGAAAACCATTTTGCACACCTTGATTTTTTATTTTTGCAAAAGTATTCATAAATAAAAACGCCATTATTCGGTAGAATAACAGCGTTTTTTGTTATATAGCTAAATTACATTTTGGCATTATTTGCATAATTATATTTAAAATTAAATCATGTAAGTTCCCCCTCTGTATAGGGATATCTTATTCTTGAAAAAATATTTCCGCCGACTCCATAAGTGTAAATATAAGAAAACTCACCCAGGCTGTTGTCTTCTCTTAAAATACAGGGAAAAAGCTCCGTGTTGTGCGGAGTTTTTTCTATATAAAGTTATAATACCCCTTCACGCATACACTTAAATAAAAAATTAGCACTTGTAAAACAACAAGATTCATGATAATCATCATTTTTTTCTTTGTCTGCATAGTCAGATACGCATTTTATTGATAAAAAACCAATGTTTTTTTTAGTGGATTTTGTTGCAGCAAAATATACCCCATATGTTTCCATATCGATAGCCACACATTTCCTGTGTTGTGGTCTTATTACTTCATTGAATAATGTTTCATCGCATATCACAGAGGCACCTGAAGGCATAGGAGAAATATGTATTTTGGGCATAATGGTATTGCTTTTATGTTCTTTGTTCCAATCGTTTGTCACTTCTGATATTATACTTTCAGTTAGTAGTTTTATATTATCTATATTTGAAATTGAACTGCTAATATGATTTGGCGATGCTTCAAAATCATAATAACCATTTTTAGTTGCATCTTCTTTTTGTTTTATTTTTCCGCTACCATAATCCCACGTGTTAGATGCTATTATTATATCTCCAATGTCTACTTTTCCACGCACTCCACCGCATATGCCAACCATATAAATCTTTTGTGGCGAAAATGTTTTGATGATTTTTGTCGTTATACAAGACGCTGCAGTCATACCCATTTCCGAAAGTTTGGCCAATAATACTTTTTTTGTTGCACCACCGACTGTATAGGTGTTAATCAGATAAGCAGTAGGATCATCATCCACTTCTATAATTTGCCAATTATCAATTAATGACTTAACTGAATCGAATTCGTCTTCCACAGCTGTCAATATAGCAATATCTACATTAACACTTGTTGGTTTTTGGTTGTTAAGTTTTTTGAGGTATGAAATTTTATTTATTAGCCAGTTCTTCCAATATTCTTCGATGGGATCCCATATAAAAAGAGGAATTAATTTGGCTTCAAAAATATCTTTTACATTATCATAAATATCTTTATCTGAAGTTATTCCTACTATTTGATATGGCTTTTTTATTCTATTTAACATTTCAATGTTATTCAAAAGTTCTACTCCAGCAGTTTTAGATGGTCCGACAGTAGACATACTTTCGGGTAACATGATATCGATTATCACCAAATCATACATTGTGGTTTCCATAAATAATAATGCATCTTTTTTTGTTGTCACTGTATCAATTTTTACATCGTTCAATGTCTCCAAACATGAATATAGGGTTCTAGCTCTAACATCATTATCATCTACTAATAAAACCTTTACCATTTTCAACATCCTTTACACTTTAAGTTAAATCCATTAATGATTCTTTAAAGTTTGGTATCCAATCATTTTGTATCGAAGAGTATTTTATCATCCCCTTATAATTTGAAAATGATTTTCTAAATTCATCATCCAAATTTTCGGCAGTTTTCTGAGAATTGCCTTCTCCAAAAATATCATATTGCGTAATAACGATAACAGGCGTTTTAATTTTTTTACGATTCATTTCCCTTAAAAAAGTTTTTCCTCCATATGAATCAAAATTTTGGGAATCTGTTATACTGAAAGTTGGCATACTCATGTCTAATAAAACAATATCAAATATATCGTTGCGTATCCGACGCAATCCACGATTTAATGATTTCTCGATATCTATATTATAATTACTGTTTACTTCGTTTAAAACATCCTTAATATTATTGATTTTATAATCATCATCGTCAACTATTAAGATTTTTTTCATCTAAAACAATCTCCTTTTTGATTTTTATTTCAACTCTAAATTTGCCTTCATGCAATGAAACATAAAATTGCTCATATGTTTGAGTCGCAGAAAACAATATCGACATAACTTTTAGAAGCCCCATTCCCCCTTCTTGTCTTGTATTTATTGTTAAATATTTGTGTTCTTTATAGTTATTATTAATACCCTGTATTGTTAAATTAAGAATGTCTTTATCAATTGTTTCAGATAGATTGTTTTCAACAATCAAATATATTGAACTGTTATCTGATTTAATAGAAAAATCAATTTCTAAATTACTTAATTGTCCTATAAATCCAGAGTGTTGAATTGCATTATTAAATAACATAAGAACAATATCAATACATTGTCTAAAAATATCTCCTTTAAATACGAAATTATGATCTTTGCATTTGTTAATTTTTATTGATTCAAATTCAGAGAATAGTTTTTTCTCTATTTCAAAACACATATCTATTAAATCATCGAATGTAAAATCATCCCAATTATCCGAATCATTTAAAGAAAACCATTCGGAGATTGTATTAATCTCTGAATTTAAAGCTACTTTGCAATCAGTAATTTTCTTGCCTATGCTTTGCTGTGCTGAATTTTCTTTAATATAAGGGGTAATTCTTTCGTTAAACTTATTACATTCATCTATTAAAGAGTTTAATAAATCTGGAAGAACTTCTTCTTTAATTGTTACAAGAAAACAGTTTGTTTTGGTTATTAACATATTGTTTAATATAGAAATGACTTTTTCTGTATTTGTTTTTTCAACATTTTCAAAAACTTCAAACAAATAATTTTTATCAGCCATAGACAAACTGTAATCAAAAACAGCACCTTCTATCGGTTCATCTACAAAAACCTTTAATATATGCTGTCTCAAATACTCCAATTTTTGATTTACATTAAAATTAAAAACGTGTAGATGTGAATTGATTTCCTTGGTTATGTCATTGTTTTTTTTCAAATCCTTAAATAACTTATTAGAATCATGACTATTATATGCTAAGCTATTATCGGCTAATGTGCGTAAAACTTGATTTGATAAAGAACCGTGCCGTACACGTGTACTCAAAGATGTGTCTATGCCTGAGATACTGAAACAAAATTCTCTTGTGTATATTAGATACATTTGTTCTAAAATATACAACCTAGGGTTTTTGCAATAAAAAACATTTTCTTTATCATTTGGTTGTGCATATGTGTTTGGTGATATACTGTTGAAAATTTCTACTTGATTATCGATATCTTCATATGTTTTTTTATAAATATCTCTGACATCTACAAAAACTCGACTTTTATCAACATCTCTTAAACGTTTTTTTAACTCTAGATTCTTGGTCAATTCTTCTATTTCAATCTTTAATTCTTTATTGTTTTTTAATTGTTCGCCACTTAACAAATAATTACATATTCTCAATCTGTACTCTTTTACTTCTTCCGCTGAATCGAATAACCAATAAATTTTTGAAAGTAGTTTTTGATTACAAATATCATAAAGTAAATAACACACTAATTCGGAATTATAACTACTTTTTGTTATATCTAGAGGTTCTCCAAAGTCATTATTGTCTAAGAAGTTAAGAAAGCAATCTATTTTATATTCACTAAAATCATTGTCAATGAAAACAAAACATAATTCTTCGAGTGAAAGAGGTTCAAATTCGATTAACTTTTTTCTTATGTTATTAGAAACTTCATCAGTGTTCATTGTATATATTAAGAACATATTTTTTATATATGATTCGACCAATAGGGATGTTGCCTCTGAAAGATTTTGTGATTCAATATTTTTCAAAATTTTCAATCTGTAGTATGCTTCTTTATAATAATTATATACATAACTATCCGTTGATTGTGTCTCTAATATCCTTTCTATGGTAGTAATATGTTCTTCGGACGGCTTGCAATATATGCATTTAAATGGCAATAATACTTCATTATCACTATTAACTTCATAATTTATCAGGTATATATCTTCGATAGAATTATATTGCTCATGAAATGAATAAAAATAATTATTGTTTGCAACTATACGCAAAAAGATACAAATGCCTTTATGGATAGAAAATGAATGTAATATTCTCGCTAAAACGGATAATCTTTCAATACTGTTTTTTAAGTTCTCATTTTCATTTTTTCTCAATATATCAAAGATTAATTGAACAATTTCATTAGCTAACATACCATTGGTTTTTTCAGGTTTTTCATTTAAAATCAATAACGATGTAGCAGCAAATCTATAAGCGACAAATGAGTTCCATAAATTTGAATCATTACTAAAAAACATTTCCACCACTTTTTTGTGGTTATTGCTTTCAAAAGCAGCTAAATAATCATTAGAATAAACGTTATTTAATACATTTTCATCTGTTTCAATTAAAAGATTATACATTATCTGACACACAGGACAAGATAATCCATATAAAGTTTTATAACATAGTGTGAGATGCGTACTTTTTTTATTATAAATACTTTTAGAGAAATAATGTTGCAAACAGTTTACCACTGTAATGTATATATCTATCAATGAATACATTCCCTCAATAAGAAGAATATTCTTCCATTCTTCATCTGTTTCCGGAGGGGTTAAAAATAACTTGTAATTATAATATGCATGCGATTCTTTATCAACTTTTGCATCATCCAAATTCTCTCGAACTCGCTTGTTATAAGAAAAGAAAGGATCTTTTGTGTTACATTTGCCTTTAAAATGGCAATAAAAGTTTAATGATGCAACATCCAATTTTTCAACAAACAAGGGTTGTTGTTCAAAAAGCTCTTCCAATAAACAATAACTTTCTACAAGCCAAAGGGATAATCCAAAATTTCTTTCGACTTCATTTAGTATATTAATAGCATCTTGATATTGTTTAGTTAATATGTATTGCTCAAAAGATTCTTTATGTTTGAGAAAATTATTAATATCATTGCTATATGTTTTTAATTGTGAACAATACCATAAAAGAGTTTTATATAGGCTCAGTCCATTCAAATAGGTTGGAAAAACAGTAGAACTTAAGTCTTTCGGAAAGTAATTTGATGCAATTTTTTTATTTAAATCATCATTTTTTACTACAAGATTTGAAACTTTCATGAAATTATTACCATTATCAGTTTTCAAAAATTGAGCAAGGTTAAATAAGCAATTTCCTTTGTTTAAAACAAGGTCCAACAAATATTTTTGACTTCTCATAATGAACTTCCCCCTCAAAATATATAATTACGGAGTACAATCGTTTTTTTGCATATACATAATTTAATATATTGTTAATATTGTATAATCTCAATTCATTTTACAAAAACGCTTTTATTTTCGACAAAAACGCTTGTTTTTCATTCTTATTTGTACTGATTTGCCAATCCATACATTTGGCAAAGTCCTTTAATATGTATAATTAAACTGCAAAATTAAAGGGGGCTTTTTTATGTTAAACAAAACCATAATCCAATAGTCAGGTTTGCGACTATCTCATTCCTAATCTCATCAGCCCACCCGAAGAGGCAAGTGTTCCTCTTGGTAAATGGGGAATAATGCATAAATATTATATTCTGAAACATAAAAAGGTGCTTTTCAGCTCCCTGCTTATTCAAGGCAAGCTGTATCAGCACTGTGCTGAGGTTGAAGCTCAGGCACGGGATATGTTTGATGCCCTTATTGAGCAGATGAAAGAGGCTGAGGGTGTAACCGAGCAGATGAAAGAAGAGAATCATCTTGAGTGGATGTGCCGTATGCAAAATGTTGAAGCAAGGGTTAGAGCGATTATTGAAAGCGAGTTGATTTATATATAATAGCTGAGGTGTAGCAATAAATAATTGCTACACCTATTTCTATGATTGTATTAATCCGTTTTTTCGGGCATTTATAATATACGCAAATCCACCATCGGATTTATTTGGATTGATTTTATCTTTATAATCGATATAGTTTATAGCCATTTGTAATAACGGACCACCTGTTTGTACAAGTTCAGAAAAATCTTGACCAATGTGTTCTGTGATGAGATTTCCTACAAAAGGAAGAGCAACAAATGTGCTTAGATTGCCTAATACAAACTTAATATTTGAATCTTTTAATACCTTATAATAATCACTGCTACAGTTTTGCCAACCTTCTATAAAACTGTTTTCATGATGCTTAATTTCCTCAAAGCTTTCGGAATGATAAATTTTTTGCTCTAATTCTCTTATCTTAATTCTAAAAGCATTTAATTCATCTTTTCTTGATGATTTAAAATCAAGTATTTCTTCAAAACTTGTATCTAAAGATGGTTGAGGTAAACATTTTAGAATATTTATTTTGCAGCATTGAGATTCTGTTTTATGACTTGTAAAACTGCTATAAATTTCTCGACTGTATCTCACTTTATCTGTTCCTAAAACAATGTCTTTATCTGAACATTTTATGGAATACTCAGCAAGTGTTCTCATATAAATCTGAGCTATTTTCTCATCAATTGCTATCCAACCGTCAGTATTATAGTTGTTTATGTATTTTTTGTCTGTTAAATAATACAAAAGGTTGGGGAGTAATTTTCTACTGTGAATTAAAGAGTGTAAAGCAGGAGCATATATTTTTTTCTTATGCAGCCGAACTTTTCTAGCACTAACCGTTGAAAAAATTTCATCTTGACCTTTTTCATATCTTGAAATTCTTTTTACAATGGTATCACAAAAATCATCAGCATATTCAGAATAAAACAAATCTTGTGGATAAATCGGTTCATAAATCCCTGAATCCTGTAAATAGAGTAATTCCGGTGAAAGGTCTCCGTAATTATTATACGGTACAATTGAGGAAATATTATCCCAATATAACAAAGCGTTTCTCAGCCATTGTCCATCTTGAATGTTGATATTAGGATAATATAGAATTGTTTGGCCATTTTTGTCAATCCTTTCTTATAATTGTGTAGATATATGGATTACAATTGATTCCGCAACGCACATCATCAATAGTACTTATATGCAAAATTGAATCGACGATTTTCTAGAGTTTATATTAAAAATACTTACAGAATAAATGAATTTTACAAATTATATTTTGCTTTTATTAAGTAAAATATTGCTTCACAATATTTATAGACTCTGTTGTCCGGATCCGGATTGTTTTTGTCTTCTTTAAATTCATATGAATAAAATTTTCCCATCCACCCTTCTATGGAAGAAATATCGTCTTTTGATAAAATATCCCTTAACCAAACCAATGCATGTGCAACGGGTTCAGAATATATGCTTTTTTCAACAACTTCTGTCATAAGGAAGTCTTTATATTTTTTTTCCTTTGTGGCGCTTGCTATAACACCATAAGTATATACTAATTCACTATTTTCTGTATTTTTATTGTAATCTTCTTTATTTTCTATTGCTATATTTGCTTTTATTTTTTCTTCAAGAACATTTGCTAGACATTTTTTTCCTGCTGGACTTAAATGTCTGATGTCAAAATGAGCCTCTCCTCTGGTTGCTAATTCAGGACTTATGCAATCAGCTAAAATGTTGTTTAATGCAGGCCCCAATGTGCAGATACAGGCACTTAATATATCATTTATATGACTGAAATCCTCCACATATAAGAAATGCAATCCATATCGCAATCTATACATAACATCTTTTGAAGATTTTTCACTGATATGTTTAATTACAATATGTTCTTGTATTGGCGAACCAAAAGTACTAAACACATTCTGCAATAACATATCAAAATCAGGGTCAGACATTCTGAAGCCCACTATTAATAAATGATAATTTGTAAAAATTTGCTGCATAAATGCTTTATAAAACGGATATTTTATAAATAAATTCCTATAAGATTCTCTAGTGAGCACCATTGATTCTTTTTTTGTTACGCACCCATGCATTTTAAATAAAAATTGTTTATTTAATCTGTCTTTTAAAATTTTGATAATTAAATCATTGTCCTCTGGCATTACCACCGTCCAATTGTTTCTCTGTCCTTTTTGACTAAATGCATTTTCGTGCGCCGTGTCATAATTGTATGTAAGTATCCCTTTAGGCTGCAGATCCAATAATCTTTTGTGTGTTTCTGAAGTTTCATTTTCTTCTAAATCTACAGAGCGAACGAGGGTATCCAAAAATGCTTCTTTGTCTATATTATACAAAATAGAAGAAGCTTCGATTAGATTTTCACCGGGGGCATTATTAACTAATAATTCAGTCAAGTTATCATAATCATCCGAATCCTCAAAAGAACCTTTTAATGAGTCTTTTAATTCTTTCAATAACTCATTCCAATCGGGGGCCCGTTTAGAATTTTTTAATTTTAATCCCCTTGAAATGCCAGAACCTGTTAAACAAATCAGATTGCCTTCTGCAACAAAATCGCATAACATTTTAAATGCATTGTCTTCAAGCCATGTGTTTTTATTTATACACATATCTATCCTTCTTTCATTTTTTTTGTGAAATTTAGTTTTTTATTAGGTTTTGTTTTTATGAAAATATTCTTTACGTGGTTTCACATACCCATATGTTTTATCTATAAAATTAATATACACAGTAGCAACCAAGATTCAATAACAATGGCACAAATAAAGAAAATTTGACAATAAATGTAGAATTTTATACTTCAAATTAAATAAAAAGTTGCTATATTGGCTTAAATTTGCAAACATTTTGCAAACATCCTGAGTTAAAATGATGTAATAACACATAAAACTGCATAAGATAAAAAGGGAAGTTAATCACGCAAAATCGTTGGTAATTAAGGGATTGTGGGCGATTTTATGATATCACGAAAGAATACATAAAATGCCCACTTTTTTACTCCTAAGGGCTAGTTGTGGGTTCGATTCCCGCAGGGGGTGCCAAAAATTCCGTACACGCGAGTGTGCGGAATTTTTACTTTTTACCTCTTCACTCTTCACTCTTCTCTGATTTGCGTGTCCGGAATTTTTGAAGTAAGAAGTAAAAGTGAATAGTGAAGAAGTAAAGAAGCTGACGCACAGCTTCCTATTAAAACTACTGATTTGTATAGGAGTATTTCCCATCCGCAGACTTTTTGAGTTTTTGAAGAAAATATGTTATAATCATTGTAACGTTTTAGCACTTTTCGAATCTTATAGTTGAAGGGGCGGTGAAAATGTGACTGAATTTGAAAAAGTTTTCAATGACAACCGGGATTTTGTTTTTAAATATTTAATGAAAATGACTCGGGATGCTTCTCTTGCCGAAGAGCTGACGCAGGAAACCTTTTTCCGTGCGTATATGAATTTCTCTTCTTTGCGGAATAAAGAAAAAGCATCGTCCTGGCTTTGTAAAATCGCTCAGAATACATATTATTCATGGTACAATGAGCAAAAGAGGTATGCTTCACTAGACAGTCTTGAAGCTGTCATCGACGAAACAGATACAGAAGATGCTTTTATTCAGAAGGAGCTTTCACAAAAAGCTTTACTGAGCCTGCATGAATTGGAAGAGCCATATAAGGAAGTGTTTATGCTTTCGGTGCTCGGCGGTTTTTCTTTGAAGGAAATAAGTTCAACCTTTGGTAAGAGTGAGAGCTGGGCACGGGTTACATTTTACCGTGCAAAACAAAAACTATCGGAAAGGATGAGGCAGAAATATGAACTGTGAGATTATTAAAGATCTGATACCTTTATATATTGACGGGTGCTGCAGTAAGGAAAGCGAAAGAGCTGTTGAAGAACACCTCAGCGATTGTTCTGAATGTAAAAAGCTTTTCGAGGAAATGAAAGAGCCGACGGATATTATTGCTGCATCGGTATCTCCGAAAGCGTTAAGTAAAATCAATGATCTGAAAGCTTCTGTTCTGCAGTCGGTTTTATTGTTTGCTTCCTTTGGATTAATTATAATCGGAGTAGCAGTCGAAGCATACGCCGGCTCTGATAGCTTGGGGAACGGCTTGTTTGCTTTTAATTTGGTTGTTCCTGCAACAGGCTTTATGCTTTCGTTGGCAAATTGGTACTTTGTAAGAAGCTATAAAAACAGAAAGGTCTTCTCAGACTGCTCCTCTCTTATTACGCTCGGTATCACGGTCGGTGCTTATTTTTGGACTGTTTTTCACTATGAAGAGATGGGCTTTCTTGAGCTGTTTAAGGGTGTCAGCCTTGCGGGATTCTTTGATGCCTTGCACGGCATTCTTTTCCTCCTCGGAGGCGGTATTGTACTGACCGGTGTATTTTGCGTTTTGTCTAAAATTTTGTCCGATAAATATGCTGAAATGTTAGGGAAAGAGTGAGGTACACAGCTGTCAGAGAAGCTCCCTTGATTTAAGGGCTGCAGCTGTGATATAATACTTATAAATGAAAGGCGGTGAACCGATGGAAAGCATTATCCGTATATTTTCCTCATTTATAGAGGATTATTTGCTAAGACTGCTTAAAAAGCCCCGTAAGGCAGAAATCGGGAAAGTGCATCTGCCGAAAATGCTTGCAGCTATAGGCGGAATAACCGCAGTGTTCTTTTTGATTCTGTTTGTCGCTTCTTATGCCGACGGGGAAAAAGGAGTGAGCATATTTTTTCTGGGATTTGCTGCAATGGGCACACTTCTGATTATTGCATATTTTAACTGCAGGATTTCCTATGATGACGACGGATTTGTTGCAAAAACCTTTTTTGGTATAAAAAGAAGAGCGACTTATGATCAGGTTACCGCTATGAAGGAGAATATGCGCGAAACCTATATTTATTTTGGCAAACGAAGGGTTATGGTTGATGAGCTTGCCGTAGGCGGAAAAGAATTTATCGGCTTCGTCAGAAAGAAATACAGAGTTTTTCATAATGGTCAGAGTCTGCCGAAAATCTACAAAAAGAAGAAGGATATTTTTAACGGACATGTAAATGATGTAGCAGGCTTTTATCTCGCATTTGGTTTAGTTGGTGCTTTTATAATAGGGACTATGTGTTTTGTTGTTATCTCAATATGTATGCCTAAAAGCATAAATAATACGCTTGAACAAACAATAAGCTTTATATCATATGAAGTAAATGATGATGAGGTTGTTTTAACGTCTTCGGATAATCAAATCTATAAAATCCAATATTCTCCGGAAGATATTGACATACAGAAAATAAAAGCAATCTGCAACGGAAAATCAGAGGTAACAGCATATTCCAAAGAGGTTACAGCTGACGGAGAAAAGCCCTTTTACTCGGTAAAGGCAATCAGCTATAATGACAGCTTCATTCTGAGCTTTGATGAAACCAACAGACTGAACAGGCAAAATGCACCGCCGGTTATCGGGTTCTTTTCGGTTGTGTTACTTTTCTTGGCAGTGCTTTGCGGTGTAACCGTGTATATCGGCAGAAATCCTCATAAATTCAGTAAGAGAGTTGTAAGGCTGTTCTTTAAGGACGGATATATTAACTATTAACAGATTAACGACAGTATGTTGCTGCAATAACATGCTGTCATTTTTTGTTTGTACGGAAAATAAAAGAAATGTCACTTTTGCCTGTTTATTAAAACGCAAAAGCTGTAAATATTGAAAAATATTGTATACTTAAGAAAATAATGCTAAGATTTATGTAAGACAAGGCTGTAAAATCGGTTCATATAAGTGAGAGGAGGTTTTTTGATGGACGATAAACAAATAATAAAACTCTTATTTATGAGAGCCGAAAAGGCAATTGATGCTCTGAGGGAGCGTTACGGCAGCACCTTATACAGAATTGCAATGAATATTCTCGGTAATCATCACGATGCAGAAGAAACAACAGATGATACATATCTTGCCCTTTGGAATGCGATACCGCCCAAGGAGCCTGATCCCTTGGCTCCCTACGTGTACCGCACGGGGCGAAATATGGCATTAAAACGGTCAGAGCATCTTTCAGCTGAAAAACGAAACTGCAGGTATGATTTATCTCTTGATGAGCTGGGGGAATGCTTGCCAGATGTCAGGAATGATGACGCTGAAAATATAATAATTGCAGGGCAGCTTGCCGATTCCGTGAATGAGTTCCTCGGGAAGGATACTGCACTTAACAGATATATTTTTATCCGCCGCTATTGGTACGGTGATGCCGTTGAGGACATTGCAAGAGCTGTCAGCATGAAAAGCGGTGCCGTATCTGTGCGTCTTAACCGTATCAGAGCAAAATTAAAAGAACATCTTATTAAGGAGGGATATTGCTATGAAGCGTAAGCACGTATTGACGATTTTGGAAAAAATAGATGACAGATATATAACCGAAGCCGAAAAGGCACCCCGAAGGATGAAAAAGAGAGCATATTGGTTAGGTGCCGTTGCCGCTGTGTTAGTGATTGCAATCGGGGTCAGCTCCTTTTTTGATGTCCCTGTAGTAACTGCAAATGCAGTTGCTCTTCCGGGAGAAGCACGAATTATGAAGCATCCCGATTTTGATAAGTATAAAGACAGAGAAAGCTATATGGCAGACGTTGAAATATGGGAAGCTCAGTTAAACAACAGAAGAGAGCAGAGAGTAAACGCATCCCTTTCACTTGCTTCATTTTTCACCGAGAGCTCAGCGGAATTCCTCCTTTCTGAGGACAACGAAAATGCCGTGTGGTCACCCGTGAACGCCTATATCGGTCTTTCTATGCTTGCGGAAATAACCGACGGTGACAGCCGTAAGGAGATTTTAGATTTATTCGGTGCCGAGAATCTTGATGCTCTCAGGGCTCAGGTCAGCGCAGTCTGGGAATCCGTTTATTCCGATGACAGAAATGAAATATCCACTTTGGCAAATTCCCTCTGGCTTGAAGAGGGCCTTGAGTATAATCAGGATACTATGAATAGTCTTGCATATCACTATTATGCTTCCGTGTATCAGACGGACCTCGGCAATAAGAGCTCAGACAAGGCAATAGGGCAGTGGCTTGATGCGAACACGGGCGGACTGTTAAAGGACAGCACGGATAAAATTAATCTGTCCTCCGATACCGTTCTCGCACTCTATTCAACACTTTATCTGCAGGCACAATGGAGTGATGAGTTTAACGCAAAAAATAATACCGACGGTATTTTTCACGGTGCCCGGGGTGACACAGCCGTCACATATATGAATAAAAAGCTCTGTCAGATGAATTATTATTGGCATGATGACTACAGTGCTGTAGCCTTAACTCTTAAAAACGGAAGCACAATGTGGTTTATTCTCCCCGATGAAGGAAAGACAACTGCTGATGTGTTAAATGGCGGTGCTTACGGAGAAATGATTTCTTTGGGAGATGGCGAAGATGGCTGGCAAAACAAAAAGTATATGAAGGTCAATCTCTCTGTACCTAAGTTTGACGTTTCTTCCACAGTAAACTTAAAAGACGGACTCGGAAAAATGGGAGTAACAAAGGTATTTGATATGAAAAGCTCTGATTTTACGGCAATCACATCAGATACTCCCGTGTGCGTTTCAGCAGTTAATCAGTCCGCAAGAGTTGAAATCGACGAAAAAGGCGTAAAGGCGGCAACATATATAGAAATCCCCGCTTGCGGTTCTGTTATGCCTCCCGAGGAAATAATAGATTTTGTGCTGGACAGACCCTTTGTGTTTGTGATTTCTAAAGGCGAGTTACCGCTCTTTACAGGTGTGGTAAACAATATCTGATAAATTTAACAGCCATCGGTTCAGACCGGTGGCTTCTTTTTTACAGGAAAAATACGGTCTGTCGGTAATAGTATTGAAATCCTCAGAGAAATATGTTAAAATGTACATGTATATAGCAAAAAAGAGAGAAAGGCAGTTTTTCGTAATATGAAATATAAGAAAATCGGCAACCGTATATGGCAGGGTCCTCCTGCGACGAAAAAATTCAATATGGAAGAGGAGCCTCATGGTCAGTGGCCGATTTTTATCGGACCTATCTGGGCAGGCACAAAGCTCAGGAAGGACCTGCACCGGGTAAAGTCGAAAACAGTCGGCTCTTACGGAGTGAAGCCTCCTTATATTCTTTTCTGTAACCACAACTGCTTTTATGATTTCTATATAATGACATCCCTTCTTATCGGTCACAGAGGTCATTTCCCCGGTGCTGTTGATGATTTTATCGGCAGGGAATGGATGGCAAGAAGAATCGGTATTTTCCCCACCCGAAAGTTTACCACGGATATGAATCTTGTGTTTGTTGCAAGAAATGTGCTTAAAAACGGTGAGTTTTACGGTCTTTATCCCGAAGCAAAATACTCTCTCTGCGGAATTACCGAAACAATCCCCGATTCTGCAGGTCAGCTTGTAAAGCTCTGCAGAGTGCCTGTTGTTACAATGAAGATGAAGGGACATCACATATATAATCCCTTCTGGAATCAGAAAATGTTCCGTTGGTTTATGAAAACGGAGGTTGAGCACGGTCTTCTTATGACAGCTGACGAGGTAAGAGTCTCCACCGTTGAGGAAATTAACGAAAAGCTGAGAGCTGCTTTAGCTCACGATGACTGGAGATGGCAGAGCGAAAACAGAGTTGCTGTAAAACAGAAAAAGCGAGCCGAGGGACTTCATAACGTTCTTTATAAATGCCCCGCTTGCGGCTGTGAAACAAAGATGTCATCAAAGGGTGCACAGCTTTTCTGCGGAAACTGCGGAAAAAGCTGGACTCTTAACTTCTACGGTGAGTTAGAAGCCGATAAGGGCGAGACCGAATTCAAATTCCCCTCCGATTGGTATAAGTGGGAGCGCGAGGAGGTAAAAAAAGAGGTATGGGCAGGCACCTACCGTACGGAATGTGACGTTAAGGTAAATGACCTTCCCAATGCCAAGGGCTTTATCTATATGGGTGAGGGACATCTTGTGCACGATTACGACGGCTTTAAGCTTAAGGGTGTGCGCGACTATGACGGTGAAGAATTCAGTATGGATATCCCGGCCCTTCAGCAGTACGCCTGCCATATAGAATATAAATACCGCTTCGGCTGGAAGCGCGATTGTATTAACCTCAACACCCTTGAGGATACCTGGTATATCTTCCCCGAGGATAAGGACGTCAGGGTAACGAAGATTGCCCTTGCGACGGAGGAAATCTTCAATAAGCGCTATGCCGAGGAAGGCGTAAAGAAGAAAAACCGTATAAATAAAGATTAACATCAGAAGGGGCTGTGCAGACATAAAAACTGCAGCCCCTTTGTGTTTTTTTGTTGAATTGAGTATGTTAATGTGATAAACTGTAGTACACAGCAGGTTGATTTATTAAAGAAAGCAGGTGATATCAGTGAAAGGCTGCCCGATGCTTGCCAATTGGGTGAGATTCAGACGTGTTTCGGAGAATGAATATCTGGTCGTGGATTTGCTCCGTGATAAAACGTATACTGCCGACGCATATACGGTATGGTTTTTGCGTCAGCTTGACGGTGAAACTGACCCTTATTCGGTAGATGAAAGCATAGCTCCGGAGGTTGTTGATCTGCTTCTTGAAACTTGTCTTGAAATTGATCTTCTGCGTGATAAGCGTTTTTATTCTAAATCCTTTCTTTACCTGCTCGTAACCTTATGGCAGCCGAAGGTCACACCTGCCTTCCGTGTTGTTGCAGCTGTTGCAAATCTTTTTTTGCTGGTATCGTTCATACCTATGCTGATTCTTTCAATTTATCTGCTGCTCTTCCATACTGAAGACCTTGTAACAGATTTTCTGGTTACCGGCACCATTTTCGGTCTTATCACAGGTATGTTTTTGCATGAAGCAGGGCATATGTTTGCGTGTATTGCGTACGGCGGACGTTTTTTTGAGATGGGTGTTATGCTGCAGAATCTGATAATGCCCGGAGCATATGTTGTCATAAACAAGGAGATTATCAAAAGCCGAATGAAAAGAATTCAGGTAAACGCCGCAGGCGTTGAGATGAATCTGCTTCTTGGTTCCGTGTTTTTGAGTATGGCATCGGTGTCTGTGCCCCTAAGCGGCTTCTTCCTGGGGGCAGCTCTTGCAAATGTTTTTGTGGCTCTTCTTAATCTCACCTTTATAAACGGCATTGACGGAATGAACATAATGTGTGAGCTTCTGGGAGTCAAGGATCTTCCCGAAAGGGCAAAAACCATCCTGAAAAGCCCCCGCCACAGACGAAGACTTATGAAGGACGGTGTATCGGGAAAGCTCACTGTCATTATGTGCATTGCCGTAAGGATTACTCAGATTGCCCTTCCGGTTCTTTTATTTCTCAACATAATTGAGGTGATAATATGCCTTCTCTGAAGACAGTAATAAAGGCAGTTCAGCTTGTAATCGGAGCCGTACCCATTGTCTTTTCTGTAGTTTTTCTTGCAAGATGGTCATGGATATATCTTCTTCTTTGCGTGATTTCTATGTTTGCTGTTGTTGCCGTACTTCCTCTTTGCAGAAAACGAGAAAGTCTTTATATGTTCTGCATTGTCGGTTTTGCAGGCTTTCCTGTAAATTTAAGACTTGCACTCTGGCTTGTCATTGACGGCTTTTTCGGAGAAAATCTTTTTACCAGGGTCTTATGGTGCTTTTTTCTCTGCTGCGTATTTTTCAGCGTAGAGGAAATTATCTTCGGAATAATAACAAGAATGATATGGAAAAGACAGTATATAATAAAAATATAGAAAAATAAGCGACATATTTTTTGAAGCTTGTTGCTTTTTATGAAATACTGTGTTAAAATGATGTTAAATTTATTTGGAGAGAAAATAAAAGGAGTAGTATTTATGAAAAAACTGATCGCAGTTATTCTCACAGTTGTGATGGTTTTCTCCCTCACAGCAAATGTTTATGCCGCAAGCATAACAGACAAAACACAGGAGATTAAGGACACAATCACAAGCAACGCTCAGACAACAACCAAGTCCCTTATCAGCATCGCAGGACTTACAGCCAAGCTTATCGGCAAGGCACAGCCTGCAATTATGAGATTTGTGCTTGACAGTGAAAACTGGGAAAAAGCCGGTGACATTATTATGAGTGTTGTGGTTAAGGCTTTTGATAAAATAACCGGTAACGGCGGTACTGAAAAGCCCGATTCACCCGATTCACCCGATTCACCCGATGAGCCTGATTCACCTGACGAGCCCGACCTTCCCGATATTCCTCAGCTTCCCGATATCAGCGATATCCTTGCAAATCTTACAATCGGAGATATCGTTGACCTTATAAGCAAGTATTTCTTCATCAATATTAAGGATATTCCTGCCGTATCCGAGGATATTCTGACAAATGCAGAATACAGGTATGTTCTTACCGAGGACGGCAAGGAAACGGTATTTATAGCAATAAACATTGAGGAGCATCCCGAGCTTCTTAACCGTTCACTTCTTATGGAGGTTACCGAAAAGCTCTATAACGAGCAGAAGAAGCTTTATCCCGATATGGCAGACGAGGATATGATGTCCTATGAGCATATCGCAGGTGAGCTTGCTCTCCACGCAATTCTCTATGCTGTTTCAAACGAGTATCTTTCAGTTACGGGCGCAACAGAGGGAACAATCTTTGACCTCTGGCAGAGAGCAAGAATTGCAGACCTCAACATCACGGAGGACAGAATCCCCCTTGAAATCATTCTCATCGCAGGAACATATATTATGGGCGTTTTCATTATTGACCTGTATACATTGTTCAACATTTTCAAATAAACAGAATTATAATTAAAAATCAGGGGCGGTCAGGCTTTATGTCTGACTGCCCTTACTGTTTTTTTTTGGATGTAATAAATAGTCGGAAATCAGTAAAAAATACCACGGTGCCGAAATTGACACAAAGAAACGGTTATGATAAAATTTTATGGTTAAATTCTGAGTTTGTAAAGTTGGTAGCTATGAATATTTTTGATGAGGTTTACAGAATAAACTCCGGCCGTCTTGGAAAAAGAGCAATGTCCATGACAAGGGATAACGGAGAGCGCTTTGTTTTTACTTACGGGGAGCTTTTCAGCGAAGCTGAAAAATATGCCTCTGCTCTGACAGAAGCCGGTATCCGTGCCGGTGACAGAATTGCAATTGCCGCAGAAAGCAGCCCCTGGTGGATTATATCCTTTTTTGCAATATGTAAAATCCGCTGTACTGCAGCGCTTATTGATGCATCTCTTACCGGGGAGGATCTTATAAGCTTTATAGACCGTTCTGACGTGCGCGGTGCATTTTTCTCAAGGAACACGTACCTGAAGGCAGGGGATAAGAGCAGTCTGAATTTTCCCTGCTTTGACGTCTGTGATTGCTCGCTTCTTCCCGATTCTGTCAAAGCCGTTCCCGACGGCACTCCCGCATCAGCCGATACGGACGAGGACGTTGCATGTATTATTTTTTCATCGGGTACAACAAGAACTGCAGCAGGAATAATGCATTACCATGACAGCCTTATAAATACAACGAAAATGACGGAAAAGGTTCAGGATATTTCCGAAAAATCACGCTTTCTCGGAATATTGCCCTTAAGCCATATTTACGGTCTTTTCAGTCTTGTTATGGGGCCGTTGATTACGGGAGCGGACGTGCATTTTATTGAATCTCTTACTGCCGATAATATGCTCGGTGCATTCAGAGAATATAAGCCTACCGCTTTCCCTGCGGTGCCGAAGGTATATGAGCTTTTCCGTACCGCGGCACTGCGTAAGATAAATGCAAGTCCCGTTTCAAAAGCAGTATTTGAAAAAATCTTTCCCGTGTGTCTGCGTTTAAGAAGAAAAAACGGATTGCTTCTCGGAAAGACGGTTTTTAAGAGTATTCACGGAATTTTCGGCGGCAGTCTTGTCCGGCTTTTTTCCGGAGGCGCTCCCTTGAACCGTGAAACGGCAGAGTTTTATTACGGGCTGGGCTTCAATATTCTCAGCACCTACGGAGCCAGTGAAACCAACGTTCCTACTCTCGGAAGCGTTGAAGCAGATATAAGCACCGATACCTGCGGAAAGCCTTATCCCGTGGTTGACGTGCGTATTTCCGATGATGGTGAGCTTCTGATAAAAACTCCCTTTATGATGAAGGGATATTTCCGCGATGAGGATGCTGCAAGGGAGTCGTTTACGGAGGACGGATGGTTCCGTTCAGGCGACCTTGCCGAAATTGACGGGGACGGTAATGTTAAAATTACGGGCAGAGCCAAGGAAAGCATTGTTCTGTCAACGGGTAAGAAGGCCTCTCCCGATGAACTCGAAGCAAAATACCGGGATATTAAAGGACTTAAGGATTTTATAATCTGCGGTGTGCCTGCCGAAAGCGGAGAGCCCGATGAAATTCACGCCTTTGCCGTGATTGAGAACGGCTGTACGGAAGCGGAAATTGAAGAGAAAATTATAAAAATCAGCGCTGATCTGCCGGCTTTTATGCGGATTCAGAAAATACATTTTGTGAATGATATTCCGAGAACTTCTCTTCAGAAGGCAAAGAGATATATGCTCAGACAGCTGGCTCTTGACGAAAGAAGAGGTATGACGGCTGAAAAGGTCGGTGCATCCGTCACGGACGGTACCGTGGCTGAGCTTATCGAAATAATTGCGGAAATTTCAAAAAAGCCCGCCGACAGCATTGATGAAAATACCGGCGTATTCTCTGACCTTGCAATAGACTCTCTCAGTGCAGTTGATCTTGCAATGGAAATTGAAAGCAAATATTCGGTAAACGTCGAAAGGTTTTATTCAAAAGAAATGACGGTAAGAGAGCTTGCCGACGCAATACAGTCAGGAAACACAGCAGATGAAAAATCAGAATCCGTCGGGATTTATCCTCAGGAAAAAACCGAAAGGGATTATAAGATTTTTTCCGCCTTCAGGAATTTTGCAGAATTCTGCTTTAATATCAATGTGATAAATGCCGAAAATCTGCCGGCGGACGGCGGTTTTATAATTTGTCCTAACCACGTTACAAAAATTGATTATCTTTTTGTGTCTACAGCTCTTTCAAAGGAAAGATTTATGCGTCTTTGCGCTATGGCAAAGCTTGAGCTTTTCCGAAAGGATCCCTTCAGTAAGCAGCTTATTAAATCAACGGGTATGGTTCCCGTTGACCGCGGCGGTATGAATATGAATACGATGAACAGCATAAAGGGGAAGCTCCGTGAGGGCTGGTGTGTGCTTATTCACCCCGAGGGAACAAGAAGCGAGGACGGCATTTTCAGAAAAATCAAAAGCGGAGCTTCGGTTATTGCAATTGATGCGGGTGTTCCCGTGATACCTGTTTATATTCACGGAGCCTATGAGCTTTTTCCGAAAAATAAGAAAATGATCAGATTCTATGATATGAAAAACAGAAAGAAATTTGACGTTGATGTTGTTTTCGGAAAGCCTGTATCATCTTCAGGAAAAACCGTTCAGGAGCTGACCGAAGAGCTCGAAAATGCAATCCTTAAAATGCAGGCAGAGTATATAAATGATTAAATAATAAAAAAAGCGGGGCAGTCAGGCTTTTATCTGACTGTCCCGTTGTGCTGTTGTTTAATTCATGCTCTGTGCCATTTTACGCCCTGGGGGGTGTCCTCAAGAACGATGCCCATTTCTGTGAGCTTGTTTCTGATTTCGTCGGCTCTTGCCCAGTTCTTTTCTTTTCTGGCGGCTGTTCTTTCCTCGATAAGAGCCTCAATTTCAGCTGCATCACCATCAGCCTCTTCGGTTTTTTCGTTATATACGATACCGAGAATGCCTGTCAGCTCGTCGAAAATCTTTATCGCTGCCGTGATGTCCTCTGCGGATGCGTCGGCTGTCAGCACTTCCTTGTTTATGTATCTTGTGAGATCGAAAAGTGTGCCTATAGCATCTGCGGTGTTGAGGTCATCATCAAGAGCTTCGCAGAACTTTTCTCTGAAGGATTCGAATTCTTTAGCAATAGCCTCTGTTGCTGTACCCTTTGAGGAAGCAGCTTTAAAGTTGAATTCAAGTGAATCTCTGCAGGTGTGAAGACGGGTGAGGGAAGCCTTGCACTGCATAAGAGAATCATAGGAATAGTTGATGGGACTTCTGTAATGGCAGGAGATCATAAGAAGTCTTATGGGCTCGTAGCCGAACTGTTTGGCTACGTCACGTACAGTGAAAAAGTTGCCCTTTGACTTTGACATCTTTTCATTGTCAACTGTAATGAAGCCGTTGTGCATCCAGTAGTTTGCAAACTGAACGCCGTTGCAGCATTCACTCTGTGCAATTTCGTTTTCGTGGTGAGGGAATACAAGGTCCTGACCGCCGCAATGAATGTCAATGGTTTTGCCGAGGTATCTTCTGCTCATAGCGGAGCATTCAATATGCCAGCCGGGTCTGCCCTGACCCCAGGGGGATTCCCAGTAGGGCTCTCCGGGCTTTGAAGCCTTCCAGAGGGCAAAGTCCATGCTTTCCTTCTTCTTTTCACCTACGTTGATTCTTGCACCTGCCATAAGGTCGTCAAGAGGCTGATGTGAAAGCTTACCGTATTCCTTGAATTTAAGGGGGCTGAAGTAAACGTCACCGCCTGCTTCATAAGCAAAGCCCTTTTCCACAAGTGTTTCGATTATGGAAATGATTTCATCAATATTCTCTGTTGCCTTGGGGTGGATGCTTGCCTCTCTTACGTTAAGTCCAGAAGCATCGGTCTTGTATTCGGCAATATACTTTTCGGAAATCTCCGAGAAGGTTACTCCCTCCTCATTTGCACGGTTGATGATTTTATCGTCAATATCCGTAAAGTTCTGTACGAAGGTAACCTTGTTGCCTCTGTATTCAAGATAACGTCTTAAAACGTCAAAAACGCAGATGGGACGGGCATTGCCGATGTGAATGTAGTTATATACCGTGGGACCGCAGGCATAAATTCTGAATTCACCCTCGTTAATGGGCTTTAAGTCTTCCTTGCGTCTTGTGAGTGTGTTATACACCTTCATTTGTATCTTCTCCTTTTAACAGATGAAGCTCGCTTTCAAGCTCATCTATGCGTTTATATAATTTTTCAAATTCCTGCATAACAGGGTCGGGAATGTGAACCTGGTCAAGCATATCAACACGCTTGCCGTCACGCTTTACAACTCTTGCAGGGGCGCCGACTGCGGTACAGTTTTCGGGAATCTCGTGAAGCACAAGGCTTCCTGCCGCAATCTTTGTGTTGTCACCGATAGAAAAGGGGCCGAGCACCTTGGCTCCCGCACCTATCATAACACCTGAGCCTACTGTGGGGTGTCGTTTGCCGACATCCTTGCCCGTACCGCCGAGTGTCACACCCTGATAAAGTGTAACGTCATCGCCGATTACGGCGGTTTCACCGATAACAACTCCCGTGCCGTGGTCTATAAAAAGACGTCTTCCGATTGTGGCACCGGGATGGATTTCAATATTTGTCTTTCTTGCAGTTCTCTGTGAAATAAGTCTTGCAAAAAAGTGCATATTGTGCTTATAGAACCAATGCGCTCTGCGGTGGGAACGGACAGCCTTAAGCCCCGGGTACAGAAGAAGAATTTCGAGTGCGGACGTTGCTGCGGGATCTCGGTCCTTCACGCACTGTATATCCTCTTTAAGAAGCCGGAAATAATTCATTTGTCTGTCACCGCCTTTTGCTGATGTAATAGGTAAAAAGTAAGAGTAAAAAGTGCCTCTGTAGTAAGGGTCTTGCCCTTAACTTATATCAGCAGCCTGCATTTTCTTTACTGCTGCGGAGCCGGGTTTGTCATAAGACCCTCAAGGAATTCCTGAACGGCATTGCCGCTTGTGTTCTGCTGTGCATCCTCTGAGGTTACCTCTTCAAGTGAGGTGTATACAACAATTGTAACCTCCTTGCCCTCTGCGATAATTTCGTTTGCGGCAGGAATGGTTTCGGCAACGGTATTGCCGGTATGTGTACCGTCATTATGGATAAGCGACTTCTTGCAGGTAAGTCCCTGAGAAAGAATGATTCTTTCTGCTTCCTCGAAGGTCATTCCCGTAACGTCGGGTACGGGAAGATTTCTGGGGCCTGCGCTGATTGTGAGAATTATGGTATCACCCTTTGATGCGGTTGAATTATAGGGAATGCTCTGGTCGATAACAATGCCTGCCTGCACGTCGGAGCGGTATTCCTTCTGGGTGTTGAAAATGAAATAGTCCGTATATGCGGGATTCTGGATGATGTCCTGAATATATGCGCCGACGAAATAGGGGACGGTTACCACGGTTGAGCTGTTTGTTGTCTGCTCGTTTTCGTCACCGTCGCTTATGCCGATGAGCTGAACGGATAAGATACCGATGACTCCCAAAAGTACAGCAAGAATAATACAGAGAATTTTTATCTGTGTATTCTTTTTCTTAGTCGCTTTTTTTCTTTCCTCAGCAAGAAGCTTTGCCTTTGCAGACTCATTTGCGGGGCTCTTGGGAGAGGCCGGGGCGGAAAGCTTGTCAACAAACGCATTTGTGTTTGCCTGAGGTACGGGCTTGGGGGCAGGGGGATTGTAATTGGGTGCGGATGCTCCGATTGCTCTTTGTGATGCGGAAAGGTCGCTTCTGAGCTGCTCTATATTGTCGGTTCTGTCCTCGGGATAAATTGACATACCGTTTATAAGGGCGTTTATTACGTATGCGGGAAGCTGTTCTGCAAAGCGTGCGGGAATCATCATTCTGTCGTTTTCCGCTCTTTCTCTGGCGTCAATGGGAAGTGAGCCTATAAGCGAGCGGTAAAGCACACAGCAGAAGGAATAGATATCTGTTTTTGCGTCTGTTTTTGCAGGAACGGAATACTGCTCAAGAGGTGCATAGCCGTCAAAAATCTCTGCATCTCCGAAGCCGCCCTTGATTCTTACGTGTTCCGTGCAGAAGTCGGTAAGCTTTAATCTTCCGTCCTTTGTAAAGATAAATGATGCGGGAGCGATGCCCTTGTGGACAATGCCCGAGGTGTGAAGAGTGCCGATGGTGGAAAGCACGGGCATAAAGAGGATTCTTGCCTGATCCCAGGTGATGAAGCCCTCCTCAGTATCAAGAAGGTAATCTCTGAGGGTTATTCTTTCGGATTCGTCATAAACGGCGTATGCCGTGCCGTTGCACTGAAAAACGTCATTCACGGTAATAAGTGCGGTAACACCTTTAAGACGCATAATTTTTTGCCAGAGGGAAATAAATGAATTAAGGTGCTGGGAATAAACCTTTTCCATACCCTCCTTCGGAATTACGTTTATAAGGTCAATATCTCTTTCGGCGGATCTTCCGGGGAAGAACTCTCTTACGGAAACCGCCTTTTCAAGCTTCATATCATAAGCGGCATAGGTAAAGCCCTCACCGTTCTGCTTGTGAGACTTTGCGATAAGATATCTCTGTGCAATTACACTTTTTATAGGAAGAAGAGGGGAAGGCTGAATAATATCTTCTTCTTTGCCGCATCGGGTACAAACGCCTGATTCGTTTTTTGTGCCCAGACATTCCATACAAAGATTTGAAATATCAGTCATTTTTTTCAACTCCGTAATAATAGAAATTAGGTTACATTACAGTTTACCATAAGTATATAATTATTACAAGTAAAAAATTAACATTATTATGCATTGCATCGTGAAAATTTTCATTGTACGGTACTTTAGCTGGCACTCGCGCGGTCTGTCTGCTGCAAAAACAGGGTTATTTTTCAAAAAAATCAAAAAAATATGAGAAATTCTATTGACAAAACCGATATCGGGATATATATTATAGATGTAGTTAGCACTCAGAGTATGAGAGTGCTAAACAAAAAAGGAGGGCTTTTCGGTGGAACTTTCCGAGAGAAAGGAAAAAATTCTTTCTGCGATTATTGAAAGATTTATTACCACGGGTGAGCCTGTCGGTTCAAAATTTCTTGTAGATGTTCTGTCCTTCCCCGTATCCTCGGCAACAGTAAGAAACGAAATGGCATATCTTTCCGATATGGGTTACTTGAGTCAGCCTCATACCTCAGCGGGACGCATCCCCTCGGATAAGGGCTACAGATATTATATTGACAAGCTTCTGATGAACTTCAGCCCCTCTGATGCCGATATGTTCAGAATTCTTTCCGCGATTGACCGTACGGACGGTGATGCGGTCGGAGTGCTCACACAGATATGCAATATTCTTTCGGCAGTAACGGGTCTTACGGCGGTGGCGGTAACACCTCACAGTGAAAGCTCCGTCATAGCAGGCACACAGGTGATTCCCTTAAGCACCAAAACCGCTATGGTTGTGGTTAAGACCACTGCTGGGGTTACCAAAAGCAGAATCGCAAAGCTTGAATGTGACATCGATTTTGAACTTATTGAGCTTTTCCGCAACGTCACGGCGGCAAATTTCATCGGTACTCCTTCCTCGGAGTTTACAACGGCAAAGCTTCAGAGCACCCTTGCAAATCTCGGAGAAAAGTCCCTTGACATAATGCCCCTTATAGTTTCATTCTTTGAAGCTGCCCTTGAGGCATCGGGTGCCGACGTAATTGTGTCGGGGCAGGAATCAGTGCTTTCCTTTGAGGAGCTTGCTCCCTCAGGGCTTGAGATCATAGGGCTTTTAAGAAACCGCGATGCGGCTGTAAGCCTTATGGATACCGACAAGGACAGTCCCGTAGAGCTTCAGATAGGAACGGAAAACGAGTTCTCGTGCTTAAGACGTGCAGCGGTTATAAAGGCTCCCTACAGCGTAAGCGAGGAGGCTTACGGTTCCATCGGAGTTATAGGCCCCACAAAAACGGATTATTCAAGAGTTTTACCTCTGGTGAAATACATCAGCGGAATAACGGGTGTTATTCTTGCTGAAATGACAGACTGAGAAAGGAAAGTGTCAGAGCATATGGATAAGAAAAAGACACAGACTGAGGCTTCTCCCGAAGTTACAGAAAAGGAAGCTGTAGCTGAGGAAGCAGCAGAAACAGCAGAAACAGCAGAAACAGCAGAAGAGAAGGCTTCTGACGAAAAAGATACGATTATTGAGGAGCTCAATAAAAAGCTTGTTGAGGCAAATGACAAGTATCTCCGTACCGTTGCGGAATACGATAACTTCCGTAAGCGCTCCCAGAAGGAAAAGGAGGCAATATTCTCTGATTCCAAAACAGATATTATCGGAAAATTCCTTCCCGTAATTGATAATTTCGAGAGAGCTGCTTCTGCAGAAACAGACCTCGAAAGCTATAAAAAGGGAATTGAAATGACGGTAAATCAGCTCCTTGACGTTTTTAATTCTCTCGGTGTTGAGGCTTACGGCGAAAAGGGTGAGGAGTTCGATCCCAACATACACAACGGTGTTATGCACGTAGACGATGAAAGCTTAGGTGAAAACGTAATTTCAGAGGTCTATATGAAGGGCTATAAATTAGGTGACAAGGTTATTCGTCACGCAACCGTAATAGTTGCTAACTGATATAAATACTAATTCTTTGGAGGAAAAAATAATGGCAAAAATCATCGGTATCGACTTAGGTACAACAAACTCATGCGTAGCAGTTATCGAGGGCGGTGAGCCCGTAGTTATTGCAAATGCAGAAGGCGCAAGAACAACTCCCTCTGTAGTTGCATTCGGCAAGACAGGCGAAAGAATGGTAGGCCAGGTTGCAAAGCGCCAGGCTATCACAAATCCTGACAAGACTGTATCTTCCATCAAAAGACAGATGGGTACAGAGTACCGCGTAAAGATTGACGATAAGGCTTACACACCTCAGGAAATCTCCGCTATGATTCTTCAGAAGCTCAAGTCAGACGCTGAAAGTTATCTCGGTCAGACAGTAACAGAGGCTGTTATCACCGTTCCCGCATATTTCACGGACGCACAGCGTCAGGCAACAAAGGATGCAGGTAGGATTGCAGGTCTTGATGTTAAGAGAATTATCAACGAGCCCACAGCTGCTGCACTTGCATACGGTATAGATAAGGAAAATGATCAGAAGGTTATGGTTTATGACCTTGGCGGCGGTACCTTCGACGTTTCAATTATTGAAATGGGCGACGGTGTTCAGGAGGTTCTTGCTACAGCGGGTAACAACCGTCTTGGCGGTGATGACTTCGACCAGAGAGTTATCGACTGGATCGTAGCAGAATTCAAGAAGACAGAGGGTATAGATCTTCGCGGCGACAAGATGGCTATGCAGCGCCTTAAGGAAGCTGCTGAAAAGGCTAAGATTGAACTTTCCGGCGTTACAACCTCAGCTATCAGCCTTCCCTTCATCACAGCTGATGCTACAGGCCCCAAGCATCTCGAGCTTACTCTTACACGTGCAAAGTTCAATGAGCTTACCTCTGACCTTGTAGAAGCTACAATGGGTCCCGTACGTCAGGCAATCAGCGACTCCGGTCTTAAAATTGCTGAGATCGACAAGGTTCTTATGGTCGGCGGTTCTTCAAGAATTCCCGCAGTTCAGGAGGCTATCAAGGCATTCACAGGCAAGGAGCCCTTCAAGGGCATCAATCCCGATGAATGTGTAGCTGTAGGCGCTGCTATCCAGGCAGGTGTTCTCGGCGGTGACGTTCAGGGTCTTCTTCTCCTTGACGTTACACCCCTTTCTCTCGGTATTGAAACACTCGGCGGTGTTTGCACAAAGATTATTGAAAGAAATACAACCATCCCCACAAAGAAGAGCCAGATCTTCTCAACAGCAGCAGACAATCAGTCCTCTGTTCAGGTTCACGTTCTTCAGGGCGAAAGAGAATTTGCTAAGGATAACAAGACTCTCGGTATGTTTATGCTTGACGGCATTCTTCCCGCAAGAAGAGGCGTACCCCAGATTGAGGTTACTTTCGATATAGACGCAAACGGTATTGTTCATGTTTCTGCTAAGGATCTCGGCACAGGCAAGGAGCAGGCTATCTCCATCACTGCTTCCTCCAATATGAGCAAGGAGGACATTGAAAAGGCTGTAAGAGAAGCAGAGCAGTTTGCAGAGGAAGACAAGAAGCGCAAGGAAGAGCTTGACATCAAGAACAATGCCGATCAGATGGTTTATCAGTGTGAAAAGCTTCTCTCCGAAAGCGGTGATAAGCTTGAGGACGGCGACAAGGCTAACATCAACACAGCAGTAGATGCTCTCAAGGAGGCTCTCAAGGGCGAGGATTACAACCTTATCAAGTCCCGTCAGGAGGAGCTTACCAAGGTATTCTATGAAATCTCCGAAAAGCTCTATAAGGCTGCAGCTCCCGAGCAGGGTGCTCCCGACTTCGGTGCAGGCGCAGGCTTCGGCGGCGGTGCTGCTGATGCAGGTGCTTCAGGTGAAGACGGATACTACGATGCATCCTATACAGACGTTTAATCGTTGAAATTATCAGGCTGCGGAAGACACTCCGTTTTCCGCGGCCGAATGTACTTAATCCGATATTGAAAAAGGATAAATGTTATGGCAGATAAACGTGATTATTATGAAGTCTTAGGCATCAGCAAGGGTGCCTCTGATGATGAGATAAAAAAGGCCTACAGAAAAATGGCGAAGCAGTACCACCCCGACCTGAATCCCGGTAACGCTGAGGCGGAGGCTAAGTTCAAGGAATGTAACGAGGCTTACGAGGTGCTGTCCGATGCCGATAAAAAGGCAAAGTATGACCGTTTCGGCCACGCAGGCGTTGACCCCAATTACGGGGCAGGTGCAGGCGGCGGCTTCGGAGGCGGCTTCGGCGGTATGGATTTTGATATGGGTGATATTTTCTCATCCATTTTCGGCTCCGGCTTCGGCGGCGGCTTCGGCGGCGGTCAGCGTCATAATCCCAATGCACCTCAGAGAGGCGGAGATATTCAGACGAATGTCACAATTTCCTTTGAGGAAGCTGCAAAGGGCTGCAAAAAGACCGTTGAGGTCAGCCGTATTGAGGTATGCGACGGCTGCTCAGGCTCAGGTGCTGCACCCGGCTCTACGGCACAGACCTGTGCTGCATGTAACGGCTCAGGCTCAGTAACCACTCAGCAGAGAACAATATTAGGTGTTATGCAGACACAGAAGCCTTGTCCCACCTGCGGCGGTAAGGGTACCATAATCCCCAATCCCTGCCAGAAGTGCCGCGGTCAGGGCAGAGTTAGAAGAGCTTCTAAGGTTGAGGTCAATATCCCTGCCGGCATTGACGACAGACAGGCAATTTCCGTGCGTTCTCAGGGCAATAAGGGCGTAAACGGAGGTCCTGCAGGCGACCTTCGCGTGGGTGTCAACGTAAGAAGCCATCCCTTCTTTGAAAGAGACGGCTATAACGTATGGTATCAGGCAAACATAAGCTACGTGCAGGCGGCTCTCGGCTGTGAGCTTATTGTTCCCACTCTTGACGGTGATGTGAAATATACCGTTCCCGCAGGCACACAGCCCGGTGACGTATTCAAGCTTAAAGACAGAGGCATTCAGAATCTCAACGGCAGATCACGAGGCGATCAGCTTGTCCGTGTTGAGGTTGTTGTTCCCAAAAAGCTCAGCGAAAGACAGAAGGAGCTTTTAAGACAGTTTGAGCAGGAGCTTAATCCCGGTAATATCGGCTCTCTTAATGACGATAAGGGAAAGGGCTTCTTCGGCAAAAAGAAAAAATAAAAATTTACACCGACTCATCTGAGCCGGTGTTTTTTTCAGAAGCTGAAGCTGTTTTCATCAAAGAAGTCTTTATATACCTTTACGCAGGGAAGTTCTGTCCATTTTGATACTTTTACGGGATTTGAATCAATATCGTAAATCCTTGCACCCTTAAGGGACAGGAGAAAAGGGGAGTGGGTGGAAATTATGAACTGACAGCCGTGGTGCCGTACCGAGTCCTCAAGAAAATATTTCAGCTCAAGCTGATTGCCGGGAGAAAGGCTGTTTTCAGGCTCATCGAGTATATAAAGAGCATTGTCATGTATGGCATCAACAAAAAGTGACAGCGCACTTTCTCCGTTCGATCGCTCTGCCACGTTTCTCATAAGACGGGAGCGTATGTATTGTGACTGACTTATGTTTTTGTCCCTGGCTTCTCTTACCTTCTTCCATCGGTCGTAGTCATCCATCCCGTGAAGACGGGTGTCCGTGCCGCCGCTTCTCAGTTCTACCCATTCGTTTATTATGGCGCCTCTTTTTGTGTCAATGCCGCTGTTGATTCTGCGGATATCAAGCACCCGTTCAAATACGTCATCGCTGGTGATAACACGGCTGTCGGGAGATATGCTGTTTTCGGTGCTGAATCTGCAGATTGAAGCATATTCATCAAAAAACTCACTTCTGTTAAAGGGGGAATTCCTCTTTATTCCGAGCTTTTCTGCAATTACGTTAAGCATCGTGCTTTTTCCGCTTCCGTTGTTTCCGCAGAAGATTGTGATATCACCGAATTCAATGCTTTCGGGTATGCCTCTCCACGGAAGCATCCCGAATGGATATTTTGTGCTGTAGCAGGTTCTTTTTGCTTTAGGATAGCCTGAAAGAAAATCTATCTCATCATCCTCTGTAGGAAAGCTGAAGGTATCAAGATAAATCATAAAAACACCTCTTGGATTGATATTATTTTATATTATATCCCGCTGTCAGTCCCGTAAATGGTACATCTCTGACAAGGACAGCGATTTTTTTACAAATACGGTAAGAGGATTTTTATGATATCTTTTCTGAGAGTTGATTTTTTATTTTAAGTGTGATATATTACATACAATAGCTTTGACGAGAAAGAGTAAGCATCTGAAGCTTTTCAGAGAATCCCATCATCATTTTGATGTGCTGTGAATGGGTAAAGTGAATTCTGCCGAACATGGTCTCCGAGCTGCGTACCGAGCTTTATGTTAGGCTACGCCGGGATCGCCCGTAACAGCGATAGAGTTTCGACAGATCATTTCCTGTCCGAACTTGATAAGGCTTGTTGTCGTGAGAAACAAGTGAAATAGGGTGGTAACACGTGAGTAACGCTCTCGTCCCTTGTACTTTGTATGGGGGTGAGAGCGTTTTTATATTTGTAAAACTAAATTACACGAATGTTACTGAACTAAAGAAATGAGGAATTAAACATGAACAACATTATTATCGGCGGAGCATGGCCGTATGCCAACGGCTCACTCCACATCGGGCATTTAGCGGCACTATTGCCGGGTGATGTGCTTGCCCGTTATTTCAGAGCCAAAGGTGAAAGAGTTTTCTATGTATCGGGCAGCGACTGTCACGGTACACCTATAACCATAAGAGCTAAACAGGAAAACAAAACACCTGAAGAAATCAGTGAATACTATCATAATGAATTTTGTGATGTATTCAGAAAGCTCGGCTTTTCTTATGATTTATACACCAAAACAACCGATGAAAGACACAAGGCATTCGTTACGGACTTTCATAAAAAACTGTATGAGAGCAAATACATTGAAGAAAGAACCGTAAAACAGGCATATTGTCCCGCTTGTCAGCAGGTGCTTACAGACAGATTGGTTGTCGGCATTTGTCCCGTTTGCGGAAAACCAGCAAGGGGCGATCAATGTGACGCCTGCGGTGAAATCTTTGATGCAGATTCACTTATAAGTGCAAAATGCTCAGAATGCAATACGCCTATTGCTTTTAACGAAACAAAACAGATTTTTCTTCTTATATCAGAGCTTAAAGATGAGCTTACTGAGTTCCTGAACTCCCATCCGTATTGGCGTAAAAATGCCATTGCTTTCACAAAAAGATATATTGATGAAGGACTTCGCGACAGAGCCATAACAAGAGATCTGGATTGGGGTATTGATGTCCCAAAGGAAGGCTATCAGGATAAAAAGATTTATATATGGGCAGAAAATGTGCTCGGTTATCTTTCTGCAGCATCTGTGTTATGCAAAGAAAAGAATCTTGATTTCAAAGATGTTTACGGAGAGAACAGCCGACACTATTATGTGCACGGGAAAGATAACATTCCTTTCCACACAATTATTCTTCCGTCACTTTTGCTTGCACACGGTGAAAATCTGCATTTGCCCGATGAAATCATATCAAGTGAATATGTTACTCTTGAGGGCAAGAAAATATCAACAAGCGGGAATCATGCAGTATGGGTAAAGGATATAGCGGATAATTACAATCCTGATGCTATAAGATATTTCTTTATTGCAAACGGTCCCGAAAAAAGGGATGCTGACTTTTCTTTCAGAGAGTTCAGAACACAGAATAATTCAGAGCTTGTGGGTGCCTGGGGTAACTTTGTAAACAGAACATTGGCATTCACCGTTAAATATCTGAACTCTGAAATTGCGGAAACGTCCGTCGATGAAGAAATCAGCTTGAGGGTGAAAAATGCCTTTGATTCGGTAGGCGAGAAAATAGAAAAAGGCTGTTTTCGTGATGCAACTGAAGAAATATTTGACCTTATCCGCTTCGGTAATGCTTACTATGATTCAAATAGGCCTTGGAAAACAAGGACAGAGGACATTGCGGCTTGCAGAAAAACCATTGCAGACTGTGTTTATCTGATTGCAAATATCGCAGTACTGCTTTATCCGATTTTACCTTTTTCGTCAGAGAAGATAGCCGATTGGCTCCAAATCAATTTAACTTGGCAGGAGAAAAAAGTAACACTAAAGCAAATCACAAAAGAAATATCCATTTTGTTCCAAAGAATAGATTAAAAAGCAGATAAATTTTCATATTTTTCTTTGTCACACTCTGTCACTTGCTGATTTTTCGGTGCTGTGATAAGATTTAATTGAAAGATAAATCAAAGGAGTGCAAAAAATGGAATTGAAGGACAATCTTCGGGAGCTGAGGAATAACGCAGGCTTAACTCAGGAAGCTCTTGCAAGTCAGATTTTTGTGTCACGCACGCTGATATCAAAATGGGAATCGGGAGAGCGGTATCCGAGTAGGGATAATCTTGCACGTCTCTCGGTGTTTTTCCGTATTTCACAGGAAGAACTTATCGGCGGAAAAAAGGAAAATGAAAAGTACAATAAATATAACATTATAAGTCTTCTGTATTCATCTGTCTGCTCAGTCGTGACTCTGGGGCTTGTTGCCCTGATGATTTTTGCTGTGATTGAAAAAATTACCCTTGGTGACGGTTGGACGGGATTGGGCGGTTATATGATTTGTGTAGTATTTGTGCTCCCGGTGATTTTTGTCCTTGTGCTTCTTGAAGCTGTAATGCTTAAAAAGAAAAACGGTTATAAAACCCTCGAGCTGTATTCTGTTTTTGCTCTCCTTCTTGTGTGGATTATATCTATCCCCGTATATCTTTTTATGATATAGGTGATTTTATAAGAAACAATGTCTGCGAGATAACATTGTTAAAGCTGTCACTTGAAAATGACAGCTTTTTTTGGTATTTTTGGACTTTTCAGTATTTATTTCTTCTGTATAGTTATTTCATTAAAAAGAAGCTTTTCAATCGTAATTCGAGGACGCCACCAAGCTCGTGCCTGTTCATATTCGTCCGTGTACGGGGTGTACCATTTCCAAGTAATATCAAACCCACCGTCTTCCATTTGCAGCTTGCCTAAAATATCTTTTTCAGCAAAAATTAACGGTATAATTTCGGGGGTGACAAACTCTATATATTTTCCGGCAAATATAACTGAAGGCATCGGTACATATTCAACACCGTATTTCTCTATATCTTTGCAGATACAATTTTCAATAGCCTTACATAATAAATTTTTGAAAACATTTATATCAATTATATCATTAATGTCGTTCTTTGTTAAAAGCTCGTATGCCAACAGATAACAATTAATATCATCTCCGCTGACATCTCCGCCGGCTTGAAGATAATCAAAGCCCTCTTTTATGATTTCTTCATAAAGAAAAGTGCGATTGCCGTAGCAAACCATAAATGCCGCCAAAGAAATTGACGGATTAAATTTGCTGATACCGTCGCCTTTCTTCTCCCACCATATTGCATGAGGATAATCCTTGTTGCTGTCTATTGCAAACAGCCATCGTTTTTTATCTTCGTTAAAAGAATCGTGAAACTCTAAGTATTTTACAATGCCTTGTACTATAGCAGAATCTCTGTCAAGTGCATCTACACGTGAAAGGGTAATGATTGCATCGTTTGTTGCAATCGGGCTTGAATTGGGATTAAAGAAATCAGGCTCAAGAGCATGTCCGAATCCTCCGTCAGCATTCTGAAACTTTGAAAGCTCATCAATTACAGCTTGGTTTGATTCATGCTCAAAGAAATATTTGTAAACAGCTAAATCAAGCGGACGTGCATTTTCTATAACATATTTTATTGCTTTGTCTTTATCCATTTTATTTTCCTCTGTTGTTGTTTTAGCTTGTTGGGGGGATTGTTGTCCCATGCCCATTCCGATTCATCAAAGATGGATTCTCCATTATGTAAAGCCATAATTTCTCTGACACATTTTTCTGTTGCCATTTTAATGAATTCGTCTGTCATTTCTTCGGTAAAGAAAAATGCAGTGCCGTTGCTATATGGCTCAAAATCTGTTTTGAAATCAGCTGATAGCTGTTCTATATCAAAAGGATAAATATAAAAAATCGATTCTTCTTTTATTCTGTGGGGAATTATAAGACTATCAGGAAGTTTGTATTTGTCAATAACATAATTATTCAATAATCTGTAGTCGTTATGTAATCGTTCTGTGTTTCCCTTCGGATACGGATCCCAATTATACAATGAATACACGAAGTATCGAAAAATAGTATCCTGAATCAGATGTAAATAATACCCGAGATATAAATCATCGGTTTTTAACTGTTCTGAATATGTCTTTTTGAACCAATCTAATCTGTATGTCTTTTTTGTGCCGTCTGCGGTTGTGTATTTCAAATGACTGTTGTTTGCCGTCTGAACATTGCGATTATAAGCATCCGGTAAAATTACACCTAATCTGAAACGATTAATGTCTTTAATCGTCACTTGCTTCATTATTTCTGCCGCAATTGCCAGATGCATAACCCTTGATGCCATATAACCACCTCACAAAAATCTTTTAAAATAATTATACTCTTTCATATATAAAAAATCAATCCGAACGGAAAATGAATTGTCGGCAGAGATTTTAACCTATGCCTATGTCTTTGACATCTCTGCCATCTTTATCCTAAGCCTCGTATGAATGAGATTTTTCCTTCTTATCTTTGTTATGATATAGACGAATTCATTCAAGTATTTATGAATAATACACAATCCATGCAATGCAATTTTGTTAAAGCTGTCCCTTGAAAAAGGACAGCTTTTTATGCTAATCTATACATAGATAATCGAGGCACATCGGTTATCAAGGCTTGTGTGAAAAACAAATCAAAATAAGTTGCAGGGAAGTTCTGTCCTTTGCAACAATTTTTGTAAAAGATACCTCGGTAATCGAGGGTTGGATACACTTCGATAACAGGTTGCGAAATATGTCAGATGAGGCTCATCGGTAAGGGGAGTGTTTTCTCCCGGAGGTTGTTTTTTTAGGATACATAGATAACCGAGGCTTATTCGCAATGCGGTATGGGCTTACTCAATATGTCAGATGAGGCTCATTGTCGGGAGATCGTTTTCTCATATGCTCGGTCTTCACCAATACACCTCGATAACCGAGGCTCGGTGTATAGTTGAATAAAGGCTGGATTAGGAAAGTATTGTGTGACAAGGTGCTGCGCAGATAACCCCTTTCCTGTTAGCAAGGATACCTCGATAACCGAGGCTCGGCGTATAGTTGAATAAAGGCTGGATTAGGAAAGCATTGTGTGACAAGGTACTGCGCAGATAACCTCTTTCCTGTTGGCAAGGATACCTCGATAACCGAGGCTCGGCGTATAGTTGAATAAAGGCCAGATTAGGAAAGTATTGTGTGACAAGGTACTGCGCAGATGACCCCTTTCCTGTTAATAAGGATACCTCGATAACCGAGGCTCGGCGTATAGTTGAATAAAGGCTGGATTAGGAAAGTATTGTGTGACAAGGTACTGCGCAGATAACCCCTTTCCTGTTAGTAAGGATACCTCGATAATCGAGGGTTGGTGTATGGAAGTATGGCAGGTAAGTAGGGAAGTAACGCTTTCGGGCATCATATATTATTGCAGGTAAACCCCGCTTTTTTTCTTAAAGATACCTCGATAATCGAGGGTTGGTGTATAGTTGAATAAAGACTAGGGTAGGGAAGTATTGTGTGACAAGGTGCTGCGCAGATAACCTCTTTCCTGTTAGCAAGGATACCTCGATAACCGATGGTTGGTGTATGGCAGTATGGCAGGTAAGTAGGGAAGTAACGCTTTCGGGCATCATATAGTATTGCAGGTAAATCCCGCTTTTTTTCTTAAAGATACCTCGATAACCGATGGTTGGCGTATAGTTGAATAAAGGCCAGATTAGGAAAGTATTGTGTGACAAGGTACTGCGCAGATAACCCCTTTCCTGTTAGCAAGGATACCTCGATAACCGAGGATTGGTGCATGGCAGTATGGCAGGTAAGTAGGGAAGTAACGCTTTCGGGCATCATACAGTATTGCAGGTAAATCCCGCTTTTTTCTTAAAGATAACTCGATAATCGAGGCTCGGCGTATAGTTGAATAAAGACTAGGGTAGGAAAGTATTGTGTGACAAGGTACTGCGCAGATAACCCCTTTCCTGTTAGTATGGATACCTCGATAATCGATGGTTGGTGTATAGTTGAATAAAGACTAGGGTAGGGAAGTATTGTGTGACAAGGTGCAGCGCAGATAACCCCTTTCCTGTTAGTAAGGATACCTCAATAATCGAGGGTTGGTACATGGCAGTATGGCAGGTAAGTAGGGAAGTAACGCTTTCGGGCATCATATAGTATTGCAGGTAAATCCCGCTTTTTTTCTTAAAGATACCTCGATAATCGAGGGTTTATGTGAGAGCCGCAGGAAGCAGGTTGATGCGTGAATGAAGATAAGGATTTATATGCATCTGTTTCTTTTGGTAAATACAGGCTTTTGCTTGTAAAATATCAATCTGAAAATTTAATTCTGAAAGGATGATTCTTATGAAACTCAAAAAAGATGTCAGCAAGGGCAGTGTTACGCTTATGGTTCTGTCGGTGCTTGAAAAGCAGGACCTTTACGGTTATCAGATGATAAGATATCTTGAGGGGTTGTCTTACGGTGTGTTTCAGTTCAATGAGGGAACTCTGTATCCTGTTTTGCACGCGCTCGAAAAGGATGGAATGGTGACATCCTACTGGGATGCCGTTGAGGATTCCCGTATGAGAAAATACTATCATATCACGGATAAGGGTATAAAGCTTCTTTGTGATTCAAAAAAGGAATGGGAGGAGTATGTCGGAGCTGTCAATGCGGTGCTCATGGGAGGTGCTTTGAATGCGGCAACATGATGTAATTGATGATTATATATGGAAGTGCTGCCCTAAGGGACTGCCTCGTTACAGACGTGAAATGCTCAGAAGAGAGCTGGAGGCCCATGTTTACGAGAAGGCAGAAATTCTTGTTGAATCAGGACTTTCCGATGACGAAAGCGCTCTTAAGGCAGTTGAAAGCATGGGGGATCCTTCCGTAATCAGTCAGTCCTTCGGGAAAATTTACCGTTTTGAAAGGCTTCCTGCCGTTATTGCATTTTTTGTTTTAACGGCAATCAGCGTTATTGCGTTTTTTACCGGATTTCTGCTTGTCACGGCAGACGTTACGGGAGAATATCCCACAGTAGCGCATTATTTTATAAGTGCTTCCTTTGTGGGAAGTATAGTTTTTCTTTACATATACGGCTACAGAAGAAAAAAGGCTTATCTGCTTTTGTCCGTAACGGTTTTTATGGCTCTGAGCCTTCTGACTGTGTGGTTTTCCAGCGGAATTTTTCAGAGTATGGCGGTAGGTATTGTTATTATTCTCTGTGCATTGGTGAAATATCCCGAACGCGGAGATCTGAATTTGCTCTTTTACAATGCAAGCGGTGCTGCTGAAGCGGGTGGCTTTATTCTTGCCTCTGTGATAATTGCTTTGCTTTTTGCTGTCGGTCTTATCTTGACCGTATTGGTATTTACGGAAACAAAAAGGAAGCACAAGGCAAAAAGGGTAAGGAATAAAAAGCCTCTTTTACTGCATTTTCTTCTGATTTTTACACTTGTTGTTACTTCAACCGTTGTTTTTTCCTTTGCGGCAAGCCGGTATTCTTTTATGGATAATAATTTTATGAGCGGTGCCGTTTCAAGGATGTTTGACAGCAAAAGAGGAAGAGATGTGTATGAAAAACTGACGGAGGGAATGAGTGCAGCCGAAGCAGAAAAGCTTCTCGGAAGGCATGGCTTCACGGAGTATCAGAAGACCGGCGGTGTATATTACCTTCCCGACCTTGAGCCCGGGTACTCCAAGGAGAATTCAAGGGTTTTTATCGTTAAGCCTATCCTTGGCGAAGAACGTGATATTTATAATGATACGGTTATTATCGTTGCCTTTGCCGATGATAAATTAACCTACAAGCAGGTATATCTGTATAACCAAAGGACTCTTGCTATGGGTATACGAAAATATGAGGATACTGCAGAGTGCTATGAAAATTATCTTACTCTGAAAGAGGGTGATTCCAGGAATGCTGTAATGAAAAAATTTCCGGCATCTGCGGCATTTTTGGAAATTGCATATCACGATTTTGAAAGCGGTACGGAAAATATAATATTGCGCTCGCAAAGCAGTAAAACACGGGATTACAGGTACAATGCTGATATTAAGCTTAGCTTTTACTTTGAAAACGGGAAATTTGTAAATTCTGAAATTGTAGCTGTCGGAAGCGATAAGCATTATGATTACGATGAACTGGGCCTTAACAGTAAAACAGTTGTTCCTGTTCAATAGCAAAGATAAGGAAGTGTTTTTATGGGAAAAACTAAAAAAAGTCAGTTTTTACTCGGATTACTCATCGGCATTTCCGTCTGGACGGCAGGTGTTGTTATAACGGGCTTTTTACCTACCTTCGGGGATGGTATTGAATTCGGTTACAGAACCGCTCTTCCCATAATTTTTCCTGCGGCTATGTGGGCGGTATGTATATATTTCGGAATGAAAACTGCCAAAAACGGAAAAACGGTATTCTTTTATGCATACATGGCTGTATTGCTGATTCCCTATATCAGTATACTGCTTGCCGTGATTCTTGGCGAGTTGGAGAATTCTACAGGTGGAGCGATATTTGACATACTTTCAGCAGCTGTTTCTGTTATGGCCGTGCCGTTTACAGGTGCTGTGATTTACGGAGCTGATATTGCCATCAGCGTGCTTGATATACATGTCGGTGAAAATATATTCGGCAATGCGTTGTTTATACTTTATATGGTAATTGCAGTTTCTGCACCGATTGCGGGAATAGTCGCAAAAAAGCTTACGGAAAAGAGAAGAGCTGAATTCTGACAGCAAAAAAGGACTGCAGCCAAAAGGTTGCAGTCCGAAATTTTTCAGTGATTATTCTTCGTCTTCGAGCTCTGTGTAAGCCTCAAGGATTGTGCCGCAGTTGGGACATTCAAATGTCTTGCCTTCTTCAAAAGCGGATTCGTCAATGAAGATCGTTTCGTGGCAGTTGGAGCACTCGATTTCATATTCGTACTCGTCAACGTCGAAATCGTCGCAGCCGTCGCAGCCGTCACAGTCGCCGATGCAGAAATCGTCATCATCTTCATCGTCAAAGAAATCGCCCTCATAAACGAACTCTTCAAGGTTTTCAAGATCCTCGTCAATAGCATCAATCTGATCGCAGTTGTCTGCAACAGTAAGAGCGATGTCTTCAAGAACGTCAGCAAGAGCAACAAAAATCTTGCCTTCCTTTGTTGTCTTATCGATATCAAGTCCGTCCATAAGACCCTTGAGATATGCAACCTTTTCTGTAATAGTCATAATTAAAACTCCTTAAATTTATTTTGCAAAAAAGCGGCCGCAGATATGCAGCCGCAGATTTTGTTAATTATGCACGGCCGAGGTATTCACCTGTACGTGTATCAATCTGGATCATTTCGCCTTCTTCGATGAAGAGGGGAACCTTAACCATAGCACCTGTTTCAACAGTAGCGGGCTTGAGTGTGTTTGTAGCTGTGTCACCCTTGAAGCCGGGCTCTGTTTCTGTAACCTGAAGGTCAACAAAGTTGGGGGGTTCAACGCCGAATACCTTGCCCTTGTAGGAAAGAACACGGCAAACCATGTTTTCCTTAACGAACTTGAAGTTATCATCAAGCTCGGAAGCGCCAACGGGAATCATGTCGTAGGTTTCGGGATCCATGAAGTAGTAAAGATCGCCGTCGTTGTAGGAATACTCGCATTCCTTTCTCTCAACGAAAGCTGTGGGGAACTTGTCTGTGGGGGAGAAGGTCTTTTCAACAACGCTGCCCTGAATAACGTTTCTGATCTTTGTACGAACGAAAGCAGCACCCTTACCGGGCTTTACGTGCTGGAATTCAACGATCTGCCAAACTCCGCCTTCCATCTCAAATGTAACGCCGTTTCTGAAATCGCCGGCTGATACCATAAATATCAATCCTTTCTCGGTAATCAATTATTTATTTACCCGATTATAATATAATATTTTTTTGTATTTTGCAAGTACTTATTGAAATTTTCCGACCTATAACCTTAAAATATACGCATTTTTACAGAATTATAAGCTCCTTGGGGCAGCTTGTAAGGTTAACTGAGCCGTTTTCTGTGATGACTGCCATATCCTCGATTCTTACACCGAATTCATCGGGAAGATAAATTCCGGGCTCAACCGTGACAACGTGGCCTGTTCTGAGAACATGGGGAGCCTTGGGTGAAAGACGGGGAGCCTCGTGAATCTCGACACCGACACCGTGGCCGAGCCCGTGTCCGAAATTCCTGCCGTAGCCTGCCTTTTCGATAACCTCGCGGGCTGCTGTATCTGCATCAACACCGGAAATTCCGTCATGAAGGGCCTCAAGTCCCTTAAGCTGTGCTTCAAGTACGGTGTTATAAACCTCACGCATTTTATCTGTGGGCTCACCGAGGCATACGGTTCTTGTCATATCAGAGTGATAGCCGTCTACCACGGCACCGTAGTCCATTGTGATGAAATCGCCCTTCTGAACGCGGTATTCACCGGGGACACCGTGGGGCATAGAGGAATTTTTACCTGCAACGGCAATTGTTTCAAAGGAGAGTGCATCGGCACCGTGGGAGAGCATATAGAAATCAAGCTCAAGGGAAATTTCCTTCTCTGTCATGCCTTCCTTTATAAATGTAAGGATATGTGCAAATGCGTCCTCTGCAATTTTCTGCGCTGCCTTGATTTTTTCAATTTCAGCTTCCGTTTTTACAATTCTGATTTCCTCGATTGCATCTGCAAGATCATTTGTTGTTACAAATTCTGCTGTGGGGAGTTTCTTCTGCAGCTCATCAAACTCGGCAAGGGTCAGTCTGTGATTTTCTATTGCAACCCTTTTTACGCCGTTATTTTCGAATATTTCCGAGAATTTCTCATATAAATTAGTAGAATCAACTACGAAACCCTCTCCGATTGCCTTTGCGGCAGCCTCGGTGTAACGGCTGTCGGTAAAGAAAAGAGATTTGCCGCCGTAAACTAAAAGTGCACCGTCAGAGGAGGGAAATTCTGTAAAATATCTTCTGTTTTCCTCGGAAAAGATTATTGCCGCATCAGCAAAAGCCGATACCCTTTCCCATAATTTATCCGTATTGAACATCATACCTTATCACCTTTGCCTTTGCTTTCAAGATAAATTTTTTCGAGCCTTCTGATTTTAAGAAAGTGGAATAGTGCAAGCAGCTCCCGTTTTTTATATTTCACGCGCACTGAAATTGCCCCTGCATTATTAGCTCCCTGTATGTCCGTAAAAAGCTGGTCGCCTATCATAACAAAGCCCGAAAGCTCTGTGCCTGTTATTTCTGCAGCTCTTCTGAAGCAGCTGATGTCGGGCTTGTCGGCGTTCGCAATGTAGGGGAGTCCGCCAAGCTTTCTTGAAATTGCTTTGGCTCTGAGAGTATATGTGTTTGTGACAATGACAACGGGAAAACCCGCATTACGGATGCTTTCAAGCCAATCCTTTAATCCCGGGAAAAGAATTCCCGTGCTGTCGTATACGGCTGTGTTGTCAAGGTCTATTCCTACTGCCGTTCCTCCCATGGCGACGATATCCTCGGGGGTAATGTCCGTTATGCTGTCATAAAAGTAACGGGGCAGCGAGTTTGTTTCCAAACCTGTATTCTTTTTCATATCTTCCCTCAAAAAACAATAACGGACCCGAAAAGGCCCGTTTTTGTCTGTAACTTATTTGAATTTGCGCTTACGAGCAGCTTCTGACTTTTTCTTTCTCTTTACAGAGGGTTTCTCGTAGTGCTCTCTCTTACGTACTTCCTGGATAACGCCGTCACGAGATGTCTGACGCTTAAATCTTCTGAGTGCGCTGTCAAGAGATTCCTTTTCTTTTACTTTTACCTGACTCACTATGTATTCCCTCCCTCCGCTTTCTGCGTGGGTAATTAGCATTAATTCTTTGACATTATACAACAGTCCTTACATACTGTCAATATGTTTTTTTGAGCTTTTTTTGTAAATTTTTGTTATTTTCAATTATTTTTCTGTCGGGCGGTTTATATGGATATTATGTCGTTATTTGCTATCGCTACGGGTGTTGCCGTTTTTATGCTTGGAATGCTGTTGATCAAGTATTCGCTGAGTGAAAATTTTACGGAAAAATCCGAAAAGCTGTTGAAAAAATTTACCGCGGGACGCTTTTCCGCAACGGCTGTGGGCACCCTTGCAACGGCTGTGCTTCAGTCGTCATCCGCAGCAAGCGTAATCACGGCAGCTCTTGCAGATAACGGGGCAATAAGCCTTTACGGTGCCTTCTGGATAATTGTGGGGGCAAATCTGGGAACAAGCTTTACGGGGCTTCTCACGGCTGTTTCTCTGTCGGAAATCGCTCCATTTGCCGTAACAATCGGTATAGCTCTTATTTCGTTTGCAAGGAAAAAGGCTTTTCACAATGCCGGAGTCTTTTTTGCGGGCTTCGGACTTTTGTTTATCGGTATGAATATTATGGAGAGCGCAGCTGCGGAGATCAGGGACAATCCCGTGATTTTTGGAGTGCTTGAGGGCTGTTCGTCGCCTTTTGCCGGAATTCTTACGGGAAGTTTATTTACGGCGCTTATTCAGTCATCTGCTGCCGTGACGGCACTTTTACAGACTATGGCTTATGACGGCATCATCGGAATACGGCAGGCATTTTATATAATTCTGGGCTCAAATATCGGAACCTGTGCTACCTGCCTTATAGCCTCCCTCGGACTCGGCGGCGGTGCTAAAAAGGTATCCTATATGCATATTCTTTATAATCTTGCAGGCTCTTTTCTGTTTGTTTTACTGAGCTTTTTTATTCCTCTGCCCGAAATTGCGGGAAATATTTTTTCCGGGAATATAAAGCTGCAGATAGGCGCGCTTAACGTGATTTTCAACGGTGCTTCGGCAGTTATTGCCCTTATGCTGCCCATAAAAGAAAAGAATAAAAAACGGGATTTACATTTTGCCCGCCGTATGGTAAAATATAGCCGATAAATTTCTCGGAGGGGAAAATGATGAAAAAATTACTTGCTGTAACATTAAGTATTCTTATGGTATTTTCCGTGTGCTTTACGGCAAATGCTCAGGAATCAGTAAATGAAAAAACAATCGAAACCGTTGAAACGGATACCCCTGTAATCGTTGTTAGGGGTATGAATTTTGCAGGCGGTCTCCAGTTTGACAGAGGCACGGAAAACGCAAGACCCGCAAACGTGCAGTTCGATGCAGGCGTACTCTTCAAGTACCTTGCAAAGACACTTGCAACGCTTGTCACAACCTTCAGCATGGAGGCTGCCGTATCCGTTGTCTGCGAATATATCGTAACACTTTTTGATGCTTATCCCTGTGATGAAAACGGTGATTCGCTTCACAAAAATATTTCTGCCGAATGGTACCCCGAGGCAGTTGTCAACTATCCCGACGCTGTAAACAGAGGTGCTACCGACGAAATAAGCCTTGTGGCATCCCTTGCAGACCGTTACGGAGCAGATAAAGTGTATTATTTTGTTTACGACTGGCGTCTTGACCCCATGGATAATGCCGATCTCCTCGATGAAACCGTAAACAAAGCACTTTCGGACCACGGCTGTGACAAGGTTGATATCATCTGCTGCAGTATGGGCGGCAGCATCACAATGGCTTATCTCTCCGAATACGGCTGCGGAAAAATTGATACCGTAATTTCCAATACCTCGGTTATGTTCGGTACGGATATCATCACTGACCTTTTCAGAGGTAAGGTATGCTTCGAGCCCGACACACTCGAAACCTTCATAGATTCTTCTGTTCCTGCTCTTTCCGGTATTATCAGTCTTGCCAATAAGACAGGCGGGCTTGATGTTCTCTGCAAGATAGTGAACAACTTTGCAAAGAAGTACGAGGAGCAGATTTATAACGAAACACTTATTCCCACCTTTGCTACTCTTCCCGGCTTCTGGTCAATGATGCAGGCTGAGTATTATCCCGAGGCCAGACAGTTCATTTTTGAGGGCAAGGAGGAGCAGTATGCAGGTCTTCTTGCACGCCTTGATGCATTCTATGAAAACGTTTCCTCTCAGAGAGAGATTATTCTTGACAATGCTCTCGCACAGGGAATGAAGCTCTGCATCGTTGCCTGCTACGATACTCCCATTGCTCCTGTTTACGAGCACGCAAAATATCAGGCTGACGGCGTTGTTGAAACCGCTCCCATGTCAGGCGGTGCACTTACCTCAGTTGTCGGTAAGGAGCTTCCTGCAGAGCAGCTTACGGGCGATGAAAAGTATATTTCTCCCGATAAGTGCATTAATGCGAACACCTGCCTTTACAAGGACTATACCTGGTTTATAAAGGGTGCAGGACACGTTGTCGGAAGCTACGGCTCCGATTGTGTATACTTCCTTTTCGCTCTTCTTGAAAGTGAAAATCAGCCTGACGTAAATTCCTTCTCACAATATCCTCAGTTTATGCTCAGCGGTGCAGATGAGGCTCTCTCTCCCTTGGTGTAAAATATGGACAGAACAGTAAAGCTTGATGATAAGCAATACGTAATCGGCGGCAGACGTCTTCTCGGCAGAAAAAGAAGCCTTCCCTTTGAATGCACCTCCGCTTTTACCGTGGGCAGAAAGTTTATCTGTCCCAAGCAGGTGAATGATACCGTAAAAATCTTCTTTACGGGAGATTTTGAGATAAATCAGGTGAGGGCAGGGAAGACGGTGCTCGTTCCCGAAAAGGGCGCCGACGGAATCGTTTATTATAACGTAACGGCGGCTCTCAAAACGGGAAAAACCTATATAACCGCAGAATTCCTCAGCGGCAGGGTGGACGGATTTTTCTTTGATGTAAAGCGTGCCCCTGCAACAGAATAATCACACTACGGCAGACTGCTCCGGCTTTCTGCCGTTTTTTTGTACCTCTGAGCAGAAAAAAGTAAAATTTTCTTTAATAAAATATTTTCGCATATTGCTTTTCTTTATTACGTGTGATAATATAAAGTGATTAATTATGAATCGAGGGAAGGTTATGTCATTTAATCAGCATACCCCATGTGTTATTCTCCCCGGAATCGGACAGTCGAAGGTGGAGCTTGTAAACGCAGACGGTGATAAAATAAAGATGGCGTGGCCTCTTGACGTTGAAGGGGAAGATATTCTCGACGCTCTAAAAATGCCTCTTGCAAAAATGATGCTTTTAAGGCGTGATGCAGGCTTTTCCGACAAGGTTAAGGAGGTTTTCTCCGAAATAGCAGATCCTATAGCAACTCTCCCCGACGGCAGCATGAAAAATAAACTGAGAGTGGTGTCTTATCCCCGAAGCCTTGCCGAGTGCGAAGCCGATGAGAAAAGATATATCTATAAAATGGTACCCCTGCAGATGCTCAGTAAGAGAATAGGGGAGGAAAATCTCTTTTTCTTCTCTTATAACTCCTTCGGCGATACTTATGAAATTGCGGAGGAATTAAGTGATTTTATTGATATGGTCAAGGAAAAAACGGGAAGTGACAAGGTGAATCTTGTCCCCGTAAGCCTCGGAGGAGCCCTTTCAACCGCATATTTCCGCCTTTTCCGCCATAAGAAGGATATAAAAAGGGTTATGTACTTCGTTGCGGCTCTCGGCGGCAGCCACCTTATTGCCGACATTATGGAAAAGAACATTATCCCCGAAAACGGCGTTTCAATGATTGAAATGCTTACGGATAAGGGTACGGCAGATAAGGTAAGCGGTTTTCTGAAGCTTCTTCCCAAGGGTGTTTTTGAAGCAACAATCAATAAAGCTCTTGATGCTCTGAACGAAACGGTTCTCGGAAATTCAATGTCTATGTGGGGAATAATTCCTCCCGAAAGATATCCCGCTCTCGCAAAGCAGTATCTTTCCGATGAAAATCATAGTGCTTTAAAGAAAAAAGCCGATGACTTCTATGAATTCCGTCTTCATTTCCCCGAAACGGTAAGGGAGCTTGAGGCAGAGGGTGTGGAATTCTTCGCAATCTGCGGATACGGCCTTCAGCTTCTTGCCCTTGCAGGAACGGATAAAATGTCCTCGGACGGTATAATTCACATTTCATCAACAAGTATGGGAGCAAAAAGTGCTCCTCTCGGCGAAACTCTGGGGGAGAGCTCTGGTGAAGGAAGACATTGCAGCGATGAATCTCACTGTCATATCTCACCGGATAAGACAATTGACGCCTCCTTCGGCTTATGGCCCGAAACCACATGGTATTTTGCTTCGCAAAGGCACGACGATACGGCATACAATGACGTAGCCTTAGGTATTGCCGCCCGTGTTCTTTCCGACGACAGCTTCAAGGATATATATTCAGACCCTGACTTCCCGCAGTTCGGTCAGGCACACGATAACAGAAAGTAAGGAGAAAAAGATATGGCTTTTGGAAAAAAGAAACAGTATTCTCCCGAGCCCTTCAATCAGGAAGCGGCAACGGAAGAAAACGGCTATACGGAAGTTTTTGAGCCCGTATCGGAGCCCGTAAGAAAAAGCGAATACGCTTTTAAGGTAAGAAATCTCACAAAGGATTATGACGGAAACGTTGTCCTCAATAACATTTCCTTTGATATTCCCTCGGGAAAAATTGTAGGTCTTTTAGGCCCCAACGGCTGCGGTAAGACTACTCTTATGAAGATTCTTGCAGGTCTTATACACGACTACACGGGTATGATAAAGATTGACGGCAGACCTATAGGCATCAATTCTAAGGCACACGTGGCATTCCTTCCCGATTGCACGTTCTTCCCCGAAAGATTCCGTACAATTGACTGTATCAACTATTACGGCGATTTCTTTGAGGATTTTGACAAGGTAAAGGCTATTGAGTTTGCTGCCCGCTTCGGTCTTGACCTCAATCAGAGAGTAAAGACCATGTCAAAGGGTATGAAGGAAAAGCTTCAGCTTCTCGTTGTTATGTCAAGAAGTGCCGATATTTATCTTCTTGACGAGCCCCTCGGCGGTGTTGACCCTGCTGCCAGAAGCGTTATTCTTGACATCATTATGAGTAACTATAAGGAAAATGCAACGGTTGTTCTTTCAACTCACCTTGTTAACGACCTTGAGCACAGCTTTGACCACATTCTTATGCTCGGTCACGGCACGATTCTTGTTAATACAGGTATAGAAACATTACGTTCAACAGGCAAGTCTGTTGAAGAAATCTTCAAGGAGGTTATCGGCGATGCTTGGGAAGTTGACTAAGAATACATTCAAGGCAAATATGAGCTCAGTTTCCAACGTATACCTCGCAATGGGTATCATCGGTATTATTATGCTGGGTCTTATGGTCATAGACTGGACAAAATGGGGAGATACAGGTATCGGCCTCGGTCTTGTCATCAAAATCATTGCATCCGCAGCGCTCTGTCTTACCGCCGCAATCGGTATAATTATGACGCTGACGGGAATAATAGGTGAATATAACAGAAATATGTTCGGTGCAGAGGGACATCTTACAATGGCGCTTCCCGTAAGAAGCAGCACGCTTCTTCTTTCAAAGTGGCTGGCCGGCTCCTTCTGGGTTGTTCTCAGCTATCTTGTTCTCTGTGTGTGTGCCTTCGGTTCATTTATTTACGTGGTAAAGCACTCCGTAAACATAGTTCAGGGCAATGATATGTACTACTCCGTTTACGAGCTTGTAATTGAAATGATAGAGCAGCTCTGCTACTCAGCAGGTATTGCCACTCCCTCAATTGCCGTTCTTCTGAGCCTTGCCTCAATTTACGCATTTGACGGTGCCGTAAGACTTATCGTTTTCGTTCTTCTTATTTTCTTTGCTATTACAATTTCACATTGCCGTCCCTTCCATAAAGCAGGCAAATTCGGCAAGATTCTCTACTTTTTTGCAAGCTTCCTCGGTGTAAATGTTTTCGCAAGCATGATAACGAAGTTTATCAAGATTTACATTATTATCTCCGAAACCAATTATACCTTCACGCTTTCATCTGCAGAGGTTGCTGCAGCATGGGATCTCGGCTTCGGTGCCTATGCTATCACAAACCTTTACTGTACTGCAATTGCTGCCGTATTCATATTCCTTGTAACCACGGTGCTTATTGACAGACATGTGAATGTTTCATAATTTTCCTTGCAGAAAATTGCTTCAGAGTAAGAAGTAAGAGCGAATAGTGAAAAGCTGTACCGGCGGAAGACGCTTCCGTGACTTGAGTGTAAGCTTTTGCTTTCTCCGCATTACGGATTCTCGGAAAATGGAGATGTTCTTATGGATCTTAAAATAATTGACATTACAAAGGACCTTATTACCACAGAGCCCTATCCCGGTGATCCCGCTCCCGAGCTCAGCATTTTTTCTTCAATTGCGGGCGGTGACGGCTGTAATATGGCAAGAATCAGCACAACGCTTCACTGCGGCACCCACGCAGATGCACCTCTTCATTTTATTGATAACGGCAAGACCATAAACTCCGTGCCTCTTGATAAATTCGTAGGGGAATGCTGTGTAATCGAGGTTGATACCGATATGATTACGGGTGACTATGTTGATAAGCATTTTCCCAGAGATACAAAAAGGGTGCTTATAAAAAGCGGCGGAAAGGTATTTTTTGAAAAAACGGGAGCGGAGGAAGCGGCATATTTCGGCTATGAGCTTATAGGTGTTGACTCAATGTCAATCGGATCTCCCGGTGACCAGGTAAATCCCCATAGGGCAATATTGGGAGAAAACGTCGCAGTCCTCGAAAACCTCGACTTGTCTGAGGTTGAGCCCGGTCCCTATTTTCTTGTTGCGATGCCTCTTAAAATAAGCGGAGTTGAGGCTTCTCCCGTGCGTGCCGTGCTTCTTGACGGTTACGTCTTCTGGGCAAACTGAGTTTTTTTACAAAATGTTTTTAAAAGTGATAATATGCTTTGTATATTTTAATAATTGATAAATTTTTAACATTATTGTAGAATATACAATGCAGGCTGACGGGAATTGAATCCATCATGCCTTACAAACGAAAATTTTCCGTTTGACTTTGCCCCATCACCTGAAATACGGCACTTTCAAAAATGAGTGTGAAGCTATGCGGAATAAGGCGACGAGCGAAACTGTAATGTGTTCGGTTCCCGTCAGCCTGAGTAATCTAAGCAAAACAAAAAAGATATAAAGGAGTTTTTCAAATGAGTTCACTTAACAAAAAGACAGTTGAAGATATCGCTGTTAAAGGCAAAAAAGTTCTTGTACGTTGCGACTTCAACGTAAAGATGGAAAACGGCGTTATCACAAGCGACAAGAGAATCGTAGCATCTCTTCCCACGATCAAGTATCTTCTTGACAACGGCGCAAAGGTTATTCTTTGCTCTCACCTCGGCCGTCCCAAGGGCGAATTCAACCCCGAATTCTCAATGGCTCCCGTTGCAGCACGTCTTTCAGAGCTTCTCGGCTTCGAGGTAAAGCTTGCTTCCGACGTTGTAGGCGAAAGTGCACAGGCACTTGCAGCTGAAGTTAAGGAAGGCGAAGCAATTCTTCTTGAAAATGTTCGTTTTGAAAAGGGCGAAACAAAGAATGATGAAGAGCTTTCCAAGAAGTTTGCAGCACTTGCAGACATCTTTGTAAACGATGCATTCGGTTCAGCTCACAGAGCTCACTCCTCAACAGCAGGTGTTGCTGATTACCTTCCCTCTGCAGTAGGCTATCTCATTCAGAAGGAAATCCAGTTCATCGGCGGCGCTCTTGAAAATCCCCAGAGACCTCTCGTTGCTATCCTCGGCGGTGCTAAGGTTTCCGACAAGATCGGCGTTATTGAAAATCTTATCGACAAGTGCGACACCCTCATCATCGGTGGCGGTATGGCTTACACATTTATGCGCGCTCTCGGTTACAATGTAGGTACATCAATCTGTGAAGAAGACAAGGTTGAGCTTGCAAAGAGCCTTATGGCAAAGGCAGAGGAAAAGGGCGTTAAGTTCCTTATTCCCGTTGACAACCGTGTAGGTAAGGAATATGCTCCCGATACAGAGAATATGCTTGTTAATTCCGACGATATCCCCGAAGGCTGGATGGGTCTTGACATCGGTCCCAAGACAGAAGAGATCTTTGCTGCTGCTGTAAAGGGTGCAGGCACAGTTATCTGGAACGGACCTATGGGCGTTTCCGAATGGGAAGCTTTCGCTTCAGGCACAATTGCAGTTGCTAAGGCAGTTGCAGAATCCGGCTCCATCTCCATCATCGGCGGCGGCGACTCTGCTGCAGCTGTTAAGAAGCTCGGCTTCTCTGACAAGATGAGCCACATCTCCACAGGCGGCGGTGCATCTCTTGAATACCTCGAGGGTAAGGTTCTTCCCGGTATCGCTTGCATTGACGAGAAATAATTGAATAATAATAACGGTTTACCGCCATTTTCTGTCGGTAAACCGATTTTTCGGAGGAAAGTATAATGAATAAGGCAACAAGAAAAGCAGTTATTGCAGGTAACTGGAAAATGAACAAGACTCCCGCAGAAGCAAAGGCTCTTATCGAAGAAATGAAGCCCCTTGTAGCAGGTGCTGACTGCGAAGTTGTACTTTGCGTTCCCTTTGTTGATATCCCCGCTGCAGTTGAGGCTGCTAAGGGCTCAAACATCAAAATAGGTGCAGAAAACATCCACTTTAAGGCTTCAGGTGCATACACAGGCGAAATCGCAGGCAATATGCTCAAGGAGCTCGGTGTTGAATACGTAGTTGTAGGCCACAGCGAAAGAAGACAGTATTTCGGTGAAACAGACCAGACTGTAAATCTTCGTTCTCTTGCTGCTCTTGCAAACGGCCTCAAGCCCATCATCTGCGTTGGTGAAACTCTTGAGCAGAGAGAGCTCGGCTATACAGAAACTCTTCTTAAGTTCCAGACGAAGATGGCTCTTACAAACATCTCTGCCGAGCAGCTTAAGGATGTTATCATCGCTTATGAGCCCGTATGGGCTATCGGCACAGGCGTTACAGCTACTGCTGACCAGGCTGACGAGGGCAACGGCTTCTGCAGAGAGGCAATTGCTGAGGTTTACGGCAAGGACGTTGCTGAAACAGTTACAATTCAGTACGGCGGCTCAATGAATGCTAAGAATGCTGACGAGCTTGTAGCAAAGGTTAATGTTGACGGCGGTCTTATCGGCGGTGCTTCTCTCAAGGCAGAGGACTTCTCCGTAATCGTAAAGGCAGCTTCCAAATAAGAAAGGGTACAAACAATGAAAAAACCTGTTGTTTTATGTATTATGGACGGCTTCGGTATCAGAAACTGCGAAGACGGTGATGCCATAAAATTTGCAAAAACTCCCAATCTTGATAAATATTTTGCAGAAAATCCCTTTACAACAATCGGTGCTTCCGGTCTTGACGTAGGTCTTCCCGACGGACAGATGGGTAACTCCGAGGTCGGTCACACAAACATCGGTGCAGGCCGCGTTGTTTATCAGATGCTTGTAAAGATTTCAAAGTCCATCAAGGACGGCGATTTCTTCAATATCCCCGCACTTATTTCCGCAATGGAAAGCTGCAAGGAAAAGGGCACGGCTCTTCACCTTATGGGTCTTCTTTCCGACGGCGGTGTTCACAGCCATATCGAGCATCTTTTCGGACTTCTTGAAATGGCAAAGAATTACGGTCTTACCAAGGTTTACGTTCATTGCATTATGGACGGCAGAGATGTTTCCGTAACATCAGGTAAGGGCTTTATCGCAGACGTAGAAGCAAAGTGCAAGGAGCTCGGTGTAGGTGAAATTGCTACCATTACAGGCAGATATTTTGCCATGGACAGAGATTTTGCATGGGACAGAGTAGAAAAGGCTTATTCCGCATTTGTTTACGGAGAGGGCCTTGAGGATTCCGATGCTGTAGGCTCAATGCAGAGATCCTACGACAAGGAAGTAACCGACGAGTTTATTATTCCTACGGTTGTAAACAAGGAAGGCACAATCGGTGAAAACGATTCTGTTGTATTCTTTAACTTCCGTCCTGACCGTGCACGTCAGATCACAAGAACCTTTGTTGATCCTGATTTTGACGGCTTTGAAAGAAAGAAGGGCTTCTTCCCCCTTAATTTCGTTTGTATGACTCAGTATGACGAAACAATGCCCAATGTAAGCGTTGCATTCCCTCCCGAGGAGCTTACAAAGACCTTCGGTGAATATCTTCAGGATTCCGGCAAGACACAGCTTCGTATTGCCGAAACACAGAAGTATGCTCACGTAACCTTCTTCTTTAACGGCGGTGAAGAAAAGACCTTCAGGGGTGAAGACAGAATTCTTATTCAGTCACCTGACGTTCCCACCTTTGACCTTCAGCCCGAAATGAGTGCTTATCCCGTCAGAGATGCTGTTTGCGAAAAGATTAAGAGCGGTGAATATGATGCTGTTATTCTTAACTTTGCAAACTGCGATATGGTAGGTCATACAGGTGTATGGGAAGCTGCAGTAAAGGCTGTTGAGGCTGTTGATGAGTGTGTAGGCGATGTTGTTGAAGCAACCCTTTCCATGGGCGGTGTATGCTTTATTACTGCAGACCACGGCAATGCTGACAGAATGGTAGGCGAAGACGGAAATCCCTTTACTCCCCACACAACAAATCCCGTTCCCTTCTGCGTAGTAGGCTATCCCTGTGAGCTTAAAGAAGGCGGCAGACTTGCTGATATCTGTCCCACAATGCTCAAATGTATGGGACTCCGGCAGCCGGCAGAAATGACAGGTGAATGTCTTATCAAGTAATTTAACATAAATAAGCTGAGGCAGTATCTTTTGATACCGCCTCTTTTTTATGCGGAAAACTGCCTTTAGCTTGTAGGGGACGGCGTCCTCTGTCAACAGTAAGATTGTAAACACTTGTGCAAGAAGATAGGTTACAGTTTTGTCTTCTTGAATAAGTGCATTGGAATCCCGAACGGAGCGTAGCGGAGAGAGGGATTCCAATGCACTC
>JAZSIM010000029.1:0-3857 GCA_045533835.1 Acutalibacteraceae bacterium | reverse complement strand
AGTATAGCTTACTGCTGCATCACAGTCGCAGTCAAACATCCAAAACGGAACATACACTCCTGCCATTTCCTCGATTTTCTTTTTACTCTTAAAGCTATCGGGAAGGAACGGTGCGTTTTTGAAATCTTTTTCAAAAGCTTCGATTGCCGCTTTCTTGTTGAATTTGAACGGGATTATGTAATCCGGTCTGAGTGTTCCTTCAAACTGACCTTTGACAATCGTAGAGTTCCCGCAATACGGACACACCGTTGAACCAAGTGTATCATCGCCCTGAATCCCCGCTCCGCAGGACGGGCAGGAGTAATTTGCCAAGTGAACTTCATTTGTGTCCTCATAATTTCTTGGCGTGTAGCTCTCCCAATCGTATTTTGATGCACCGCCTGCATTTTCGTTGCCCTCTGCCATCTGCTGTATAATTTCTAAAGGAATCGTATTATCGCAGGATTCACATATCAAGTTCTGCGTTTCGGCATCAAACACTAAAGGTGCAGTACAACAAGGACATTTATAATTTTGTATTGTATCCATCGTCTTTACCTCCTTTAAACTGAGCAGACTGCTGTTTGGGGATTTAAAACACGTCCGCAATGAGGACAAAACTGCATTCCTTTTGAAAACACAGTGACGCATGCAGGACACGCTTTATGTTTAGATTTGTAAATATCATAAAGCGTAGATTTTGTGAGCTTAGCTCTGCAAACAGAGCAAGTTGTATTTTCGCTATTTTGAAGAGAGTGGCAGTTTGGACATACAGAAAGTTTCTTCATGGCGTCCGAGCCAAATCCAAAACGTGAAAGAGAATCCTTTCTAATTACATTCTGCAATTTTATCTTCATTTTCTTCGCCTCCATATAACAACCTTGTACCGCACATATGACAAAAATACGATGGATCAGATGTTTTTGCACCGCATTTAGGGCAATATTCCGGATAATCTTCAATTGGAGTACACATAACACAGTTCAAAACATCCGGGTTATACATTTCATTTATAATCCACCTGCCACATTTATGGCACTGATTAAAATGTGCCTTTGCATAAGTATTCCAGGCGAGCATCAGCTCTTCATCGGGAGTATCTGCTTTGACCGGAGCTGTGGTACAAATTAAAGCATCCGACAAGTCACAAAAAAACTGATACTTGTTTCCGTTTGGCGTTTGCTGACGTTTGTAATTCGCTGTCTTTTTTTCATTCATCAATAACCTCAGCTCCTTTTCATAATAAAAAAGTTTAGCAATTTTTACCGAAATTTTTGCAAAAGATTGACTGAATCAATATTTTGTGATATAATATTTAAAGCATAAATTTCAAATTTTGAAAGATAAATGTATATCCTCTCTGAAATTTACAATTATATTTTATCTCTGATTTTATTAAAAGTCGCCACGCTTTCAAAAAGTTTTAGTGTGGGAAAACAAACTTTTTTGAAGGAAGTGTGGTAAAAAGTGTGGGTTTTGGTGTGGGATGGTGTGGGGAGAGAAAAAAATACCCCATATCCGAAGGAGAAAGCATTATGAATAAATTAAAATCTAACTTAGTTGGTTTTTTACTGATACCACTCTTGCTTTTATCCGGTTGTACTCCAATCGGAAATAAAACTGCAAGTATGACATTTATATATATGGCAACTGCATTTTTAGCCTTTTTGCTTTTGATTGGATATTTTTTCAGTATAAAGAAAAAAGAAAAATGGTTTTATGTGTTATTTACATCTGTCTTTGTTGTAAATATCGGATACCTTATGCTATCCGTGTCAGACACATTGAATATGGCACTTTGGGCTAACCGTATTGCATACCTCGGTTCGGTATTCCTGCCGCTTTCAATGCTCAAAACTTTACAGAAAATTTCAAAATTGAAATATCCCAAATGGGTTAATGGTGTTTTAATAGGCATTTCTGCCGTAGTGTTTTTTATAGCAGCAAGTCCCGGATGGCTTGATATATACTATAAATCAGTTACCCTTGAAACTGTTGGCGGTATTTCTGTTCTGAATAAAGAATACGGTGCTTGGCATAGCATTTATCTTTTCTACTTACTTGGTCATTTTGCTTTGATGATAGCAACCACTATTTATGCCATTATCAAAAAGAAAATCGAATCAACATCTCACGCAATCATTATTTTGGTTGCAGTATTCGTAAACATTCTTGTATGGCTTCTTGAACAACTTGTCAGAATTGATTTTGAAATTTTATCAATTTCATATATTATAACGGAGCTTTTCTTAATCAGTGTATATCTTATGATTCAAAATCAGGAAAAACTGATTGCGGCTTTAAAAGCACAGACTATAACAACACCTCAAACGGCAAGTTCTGATTTAAAGAAAGATTCAAAGGAATTTATTGAACATTGCAAATTCATTGTTGAGCAACTACCAAAGCTCACGCCGACAGAACGTTCTATTTATGATTGCTATCTTGCTGGAAAATCTACAAAAGAAGTATTGTCAGAACTTTCAATTATGGAGAACACATTGAAGTTCCACAATAAAAACTTATACAGCAAATTGGGCGTTACATCACGAAAACAACTCATCGAATATGCAAAAGCCATTCTCGCATCTACTGCGAAGGAGGATTAAATAAGGGATGACACTTTCCGATAGATTAAATAAAATAATTGACGAGCAAAATATATCAAAAATTGAATTTGCTCGTCGCATCGGTGTTACAAAGAATTATATATACATTCTCACAGGTAACAGCCGAAAAGACACAGACCAAAACAAAGTTATATCACCTATGCTTGCCAAAATCATTTCAATGGAATTTGGTTATGATGAAAATTGGATTTTAAATGGTGATGAATAAAAGAAAAGCGGAACCGAGAAATCAATCTCAGTTCCGCTTGTTTATTATGTCAAAGGGGTGAGCGCTTCAGCTCACCCCTTAATGTTATTTATTTTACTAAATCTTTGAAAGCTTTGCCAGCCTTAAATGCAGGAACCTTGCAAGCAGCGATTTTGATCTTTTCACCTGTCTGCGGATTCTTACCTTCACGAGCAGCTCTTTCACGAGCTTCAAATGTACCAAAGCCGATTAAGGAAACCTTATCTCCAGCTTTAACTGCGTTCTGTACGCCACCGATAAATGCGTTTAATGCTTTTTCAGCATCCTTTTTTGTGATGCCTGCTTCTTCAGCCATAAGTGCAACAAGTTCTGTTTTGTTCATAACAAATATTCCTCCTTAGGTTTTTATAATGGTATTTTATCATATTTTTTGTATGATTACAAGGTATTTTAAAATAAATGGTAATTATATCATATCGTAATCATAACATTTATAATTTCTTTTTTCTTCCTTATAGCATAATCATAAGCTACCTTTGTACCACTTTTAGGTTGGTAATCTACAAAATCTCTACGGCTATTTTTACGCCTTGGCGGAAGATAATTTTCATCATAGTAAACGACACAAAAATTCGATTTATTTATCATTTCCTGATTCCGTTCCACATAAGAAGCTTTGCCTGCTTTTTCCATATGCTCAGGAAAGTATGTGCCTTCATAATGCTTAAGCAGACTTTCTTCATACCAATCGGGAATATGTTGAAACGATGACCTGACATATATCCGTTTGATGTAAGGATATTTTTCTTTCAGCTTGGTAACAGTTTTATGGCATAAATCATCGAACTCACTTTTACTGCCAAAATAAAAAATGCTAACCTCTTTTTCTGTGATTAAAACCTCAATCTCTTTTGTAAGTCTTTCTATCAGTTCGGGTGTTTCGTTTATCTTTCTATGCCCGAAAAAACAACATGCTTTATCAGTAGTCATAGTTTGGTTACCTCAAATTCATCATAAAAGTAATATTATAATCAATTATACCACACATATATAGAAAAATA
>JAZSIM010000006.1:0-157732 GCA_045533835.1 Acutalibacteraceae bacterium | reverse complement strand
TAAAGAAGTTTGCTGACGCTTACTGCGAAGGCAGTGCAAGACAGTGGAGATGGAATGCACTTCAGGATATTGACGGTATGATAGAGCTTTTCGGCAGCGAAGAATATTTCGTAAAAGAGCTTGAAGCTTTTATGAGGGACGCATCTCTTGCCCGTGCTGCTATTGACCCCGGTCACGGCTTCTGGGTAGGCAATCAGCATGATATTCATACTCCCTATCTCTTCAGTAATGCGGGACGTCCCGATCTTACACAGAAGTGGGTACGCTGGACACTCGCTGAGCGCTTCAGCTCCGACATTAACGGTCTTGACGGCAACGATGACGGAGGCACTCTCAGCGCATGGTACGTATTCTCTGCTCTCGGCTTCTATCCTCTTGCAGGCACCGATAAGTACTGGATCGGCTCTCCCAATGTTGATTCCGCAACTGTTAACCTCGGAAACGGAAAGACGCTTGAAATTGAAGCAATAAACCAGAGTGCAGAAAACATTTATGTCAGGTCCGTAACCTTAAACGGCACTCAGCTTACAGATACTTATGTAACTCACGCTCAGTTGCTTGAAGGCGGAAAGCTTGTCTTTGAAATGAGTAGTTCTGCAGAATAAAACAATTAAAGGACGGTTTAAAGCCGTCCTTTTTCTTTTAGCTGAATTTAATCGGCTGTCTGTTGCTTTTCCATTTTTCTGAGGCTTATAAAGCAGTAGATATCGTTTATAAGAAAGACGGTAAAGCATACCGCAACGGAGATGTAGGACCTGTCACTTATTGCGGCATAAATCCAGAGTGTTATCAGGACAATGTCATTAAGGGAATATAAGAGAGATAAGAACGGATCCCTTCTGAATGTCAGATATGCGGCGGCAAAGCTTGTTGCAACAGATAACGTACTGACGATCAGATTTGCCGTGCCGAGCTTTTTGAGAATAAAATAAAAGGCTATGGTGACAGCACACGTCAGAAAAATAAGAAGCACGATTTCCTTGCCCCTTATTCTGTTTACCTCGACACGGCTTTTGTTTCCCTTGAAGGGGTGCCGAAGCCAGGATATCAGAGAAAATACAGCCATGGGAAGTGTCATACAGAAATAGGTTATCATTTCACCGTAATAGGAAAATGAATATGAAATTATTGTATATATGATGCTGAATATTATCATCAGCACCTGCCCGAAGGGATTTCCCTTTGCACAGAAAATCAGCGAGGTAACGCCTATAAGCGAAGCTGTCAGAGAAAGCGGGGAATCCGATGAGAAAAGTATATATGAGGCTATAATTGTCGTTGCCGAAAAGCCCCACAGAAGCAGTTCGGTTTTGTTGAAATATGAGGTAATTTTTTTCAGCATTTTTTCTCCTTAAAACAAAAAGCATCCGCATACACATCTTCAAAGACCTAACGATGTGTAAACGAATGCTGAACATTCCTACCCGGTGGCAGTAACGGTATTTTAGCATATCAGAAAAAAGATGTCAATAACTACATAGCAGAGCTTTTCTGATTTGTTTTCTTTGTTGCGATTTCATTTGCAATAAATACGCCTGCACACACGGCGAGAAGCACGAAGGGGGTAATTCTGAAGGTGATTCCGGTTGCGGCAAAGCCGTAAATCAGCTGAATAAAGAAGCCTATACCGTAGGCACCTCCCATATGATAGCCTGTAAGATCGGCTGAATATTTTTTGCCGAAGCGGTCGGGAACGGTGTGAAGGATAGTAGGAAATATAGGACCGAAGCCGATACCGATAAGCAGAAAGCCTATAAGAGATATTTTGCCAAGGGGTAAAGCGAATACGGAAATACCGAGAAAAGCAGCAATAATTGAGTACTTTATAAGGCTTTTGTCGGAAGCTTTAATTGAAATGAAGCCTGCAGCTATTCTGCCGAGCATTATTCCGCCATAATAAAGGGATACCCATTTTGCGGCTTCCTCAGGTGAGAGGGAATATGTATTTACTGCGTACGTAGCGCCCCACGTGCCGAGGGTGAATTCCATTCCGCAGTAAAGTCCCATTGAGAGAATCGACGGCAGAACACCTCTTATCTTAAGTAAATCAAGAAGCCTTGCGCTTTCTGTTTCAGCAGAGAGGTGGTCCTCCGGTCGGACATAATTTTCGATTCTGTTCCACTTTTTAAGGGACAGAAGTATAATTACGGATATCAGCATCTGAAGAAGAGCTACAACTCTGTAGCCGTTTCTCCAGGAGCCTGATTCCTCTGAAAGGAAGACGGACATTATAAGCGGACTTACGGTAACACCGAGTCCCCAGCAGCAGTGAAGCCAGTTCATATGCCGTGCTTCATAATGAATGGATATGAAGTTATTAAGACCTGTGTCAATTGCACCTGCACCGTAGCCGAGAATAACGGAGCATATCATCATTATTACAATATTCGGAGAAAAGCTGATGCCGACAAGCGCAACGGCAGTAAGAAGAGTTGAAAACAGGGTAACCCTTGCTGTTCCGAATTTTCTTAAAAGCTTACCTGCAATAAAGCTTACACCGCCTGTGCATACAGCTGTAATTATGCTGTAAAAGGAAGCAAAATTTTCCGCTACACCGAAATCCGTATGAACAACGGGCCAGCTGACTCCGAAAAGAGAATCGGGCAGTCCGAGGGATACAAAAACTATGTATATAACAATTAAAAGAGATGTCATTTTTTTCTCCGTGGTTTATTTTATTACAGCATATAAAGCCTTCTGAAATTCGGGGAGCCACCACTCACAGTAGCCTGCCCTTGTGGGATGAATGCTGTCAACCATATAAAGACCGCGCTTCTCGTCTGAGATATTATTAAGCTCCTCATTGTTCCATAAATCTATGACGGTGATATCATATTTTTCGGAAATATCAGAAAGCGCATCCACCATTTTTTTGTAATTTTCGCTTTCATACCTGGTATTGGTGTAGAATATAACGGGGCAATGCCAGGTGTCATTCACATAATTGATTATGTATTCAATGGCACCGATAACCGTTGAGGTATCAAAGGCTGCCGTGTCCGTACCCGTGCTTAAAGTGCCGAGCGGGATGTTTTTTGTTGCATCGTTTGTTGACAGCTGGCACACAAAGGCATCAGCCTTTATTTCCTTATCAATGGTTTTCAGACGGGAAACATAGGAGTTCTTCTTTATATCGGCAAGCGTTGTTCCCGATACAGCTTCCTTGACGGGAATGATACCGTCAGCTTTTTCGAGAAATTCAACAAAGCTCGTTCCCAGTGAGCCGTAGCCGAATGTTACGGAGGAGCCGAGGAATATGACGGTTTTTCCGTAGATAGGGGAGCTTGTTGCTTCATTTCTTCCGTGAATATAATCACCGTAATTTCCCTGATTGAACAATCCGAACATATTGCCCGCATAGCCTCCTGCTGTCAAAACTATTATTATTGCGAGAGATATAATGATTTTAACGGATTTTTTCATAATTACCACCATGCACAGTCTATCATAAAAAATATATAATTACAAGAAAATATTGACCGTCTGTGAAAAGTCAGTATAATTGAAGAAAAGGGGTGTATATATGAATAAGCTCAGCACTTTGTTTCTTAATGTATCGGACGGGGACAGAATTGTTCTTGAAAATAATACTCTTTACGATGTAAGGCCTGAGGATTCTTTTGTATTAAAGGGCTTTTTCTGCTCCAATACAGCAAGGAGGGATGAGAATCCCGAAGGAGAGCGCTTCACGGCAATTTACCTTAACAGCAAGAAGAATATCATTATAGACGGAAACGGTGCAACGGTAATGGTACACGGAAAAATGACGCCCCTCCTTTTTTACGGCTGCGAAAACATTACTGTCAGAAATCTTACCGTCGATTATGCTGTTCCCACAATGACGGAATTTACCGTTCTCGAAAATAATGACGGTGTAATTACGATTAAAATCAATGATGATTGTCTTTACCGTGTTGATAATAACAGACTTTTCTGGCACGGTGAGAAAAATGAAAGCACAGAATACTACTGGGAAAACGAATGTAATGCCCCCAAGCGTTATTTTAAGGTTTTTGATCCCGATACTGAGCTTGCAAGAGATTTCAGGAGGGAGGACCTCACGTTTTCGCATATTGAAGAGCAGGGAAATAATATACTCAGATGTACGCTTGCCGACAGAAGTGTTGCAGTCAATAAGGGTGAGATTTTTCAGACGAGGAATATTATCCGCGATCAGGTCGGAAGTATGTTTGAAAGATGCAGGAATCTTACCTTTGAAAAGCTCCGAGTCAGGTTTATGCATGGTCTTGGAATGGTGAATCAGTTTTCGGAAAATATCACGTTCAGGGATTGCGATTTCACCCCGAAGCAGGGAAGAACAATTGCAAGCACAGCGGATTTCTTTCAGTTTTCCGGCTGTAAAGGAAAAATTCTTATAGAGGGCTGCAAAGCACGGGGCGCTCAGGACGATTACGTGAACGTTCACGGAACACATCTCAGAATTATTGATGCTGATTCTGAGAAAAAATCTATGCTTGTGCGCTTTATGCATCCCGAAAGCTGGGGCTTTCAGGCTTTCGGTGTGGGGGATTTGATTGAGTTTATCCGTTGGGATACTCTTGGGCCTTATGCATCTTCTATGGTCACCTCTTTTGAAAAGATAAATGATACGGACATAAGGGTGTTTACGGATTATATCCCGGAGGACGTCATAATCGGAAAGGATGTTCTTGAAAACGTATCCTTCACACCTGATCTGACTGTAAGGAATTGTGATTTCGGTCCTACCTGCGGAAGAGGAATCCTTTGTACCACAAGGGGAGAGGTTATTATTGAAAATAACCGCTTCAGAAAGCTGTGGGGACCTGCTCTTCTTGTTGAGGATGACTGCAATTTCTGGTTTGAATCGGGACTTACAAGGAGCATTAAGTTTATTGATAATGTGGTTGATTGCTGTAATTTTGCAGCAAATCTGCCCGATTGCCCCGTAATTCAGTTTACGCCTAAGGTTATGGATGAGGGCTTTGAGGGCTTTGTACACGAAAGCCTTACTGTCACGGGAAACAGGTTTATAAATCCCGCAGAGGGGCGCCATACCTTCTGTCTTGAATATCTGCAGGAGGCGGTAATCAAGGATAATTACTTTGATGCTCCCTTTAAGATAAATGCACGCAATCTCGGTAAGGTAATTGAATAGAGCTGTAAAAAATGATCAAGGGGTTCTGAAGGCAATTAAGTCCTCAGAACCCCAAAAATTTTGCATATATACTTATAATTCGATTTTGCCGTTTCTGATTTTAACTTCAAATTCTCTGAGAGTATCTGCACTTGAGGTGGCAACAGAAACCGTGAAATCACCGTCGTGCATACCGAAATTAAGCCTTCTGTCGTAGTAGCAGAAGGAATCCTCTGTAACTGAAATACTGAAATCCTTCCGTTCACCCTTTTTAAGCTCTGCTCTCTTGTAAGCCTTGAGCTCCTTTAGGGGCATTACAACATCGCAGTTGAATCCCGAGAAATAAATCTGAATAACCTCTGCACCGTCATATTTACCCGTGTTTTCCGCTGTAAAGCCGATGCTCAGCCCATTATCAAGGATGTCGCAGGTGAAATTATCAATGCTGAACGTTGTATATGAATATCACTCTGACATATTTATTTCAACAAAAATCCGCACAGGACAGACCTGAGCGGTTTTTTATAATGATAAAATTATCGTAATCCAAGCTTTACTGCCAATTCGTCAAGATAATCTATATGTCCGTGATTTGTTGCATATAAGGTGTAGTAACCGTCCTTGTCGGCAATTATATGCTCTTTTCCTGAAATGATATGCTCGCCCTTTTTCAGATATATTTTTCTGCCGTTGGTTTTTATGGCATTGTATTCATCGACTGCGGACTGATAGTATTGCTCAAAGCACTCTTTTGCCTTTTCGGCGTTTCCCAGATGTCCGTATATCATACATTCATCGAGAAGTATTAAATTATTGATATTGTCGAAATTCGGGTAATCTCTTCGGTGCGCCAGAATTGCTTCACGGCTATCAAGTGCATTGAACACGGGAATAACGATATCATTAATCTCTTTAACGACTGCAGCTGTGATTAATTCGGTGTTCTCTGATAAGTCATACCAGGTTTCCTTTTCACCTTTTACAATTCCGAGCCTTGAACGGAGCGTGCATTTGTATTCGGGATAGTATTTTTTTGCTTCATTTGACGAATTGAAGCATCGCTCATTGCATTCGGGAATACGGATGCCTAAGTTTACACAAAAGCTTCCGTAATTAATATTTGCAGCCATACCGCTTTGAAAATTGATTACCTGTGAAATATCCCCGGAAACAAAACGGTGAAGTGTTCTGCCGAATTTTCTGAATCCGCAGGGCTTCAGAAGCTTATAGACCTCTTTTTCAATAATATCAATTTTTTCTGTTACGTTTATAGGACAATCGCACATTTTTTTATCACTCATTTATATAAGAATCGGGGAGGAGAAAATAAAGAGCAGGGAACGATTCAACCGGAATCATTCTGCTGAGTAATCAATAATCACCTTACTGCATTCCCGACACAGCCAAGCCTCCACAGAGGACCCCTTCAGAAAAGAAAACTCTGATAAGCAGACTGAATCTTTGTGCAGATCTGCACGGATAAAAAAATGCTTTTCCTTGTGCCAGGCAATTTCTTGCTGACTTTGAATTACTCCTTTATCCATCTCTTTACAGCAGTACGGGCATTTCATTAGCTTTTACCTGTTTTTCCTTTCTGTATGGTACTTTTAAAATACCGTAAATGTCCCCTAAAGTCAAGAACCTGATGAAAACAAAAAAGTCCGGAAGCCTTGATAAATAAGGCTTCCGGGGATTATAGGAATTATTCCCACTCGCTCCTGAAAAATAAATCTTAAACAGATATGCTTAAGGGATTTAGCCCGGATTATTTTGATTGTTTTCATTATTCAGACGGCAGAGGCTATCTGATTTTTTGTTGCCAAACCGTTGCCAAAAGCCAAAACTTTTATCACAATCCTTTTTCAATCGCATCCGCCAGTGCTCGCAATTTATTAACACAATGCTTTTCGCCTTGAATTGCATAGGTAATGTTTTCTGCAGCAGACGCTTTCTTAACTTGAGATAGTATTCCAATTTCTTCTTTTGATAGAGTGCTAAAAGCATTAATCAGTTCTTCGAGAGACGGTGATAGTTCTGTTCTTCGCAAAAGGAAATATAGGTCTCTCGCAGAAAGGCTATCCATAGCATCTTGCTCTTGCTTAAATGTAGAAACAACAAGAGTAATAATATTATGCTCACGCTTTCTCGTTGCAATCAATTCATTCAATTGCGCCAATCCATTTGGAACCTTGAAAAATGCTGCAATTTCCGACAAGGAAAGGCCCAGCATCTGAGATTCTTGAGCAGCTTCTATCAATTCCGTATCTGTAATTAACGCAAATCCTTTTTTACGAGCATGGTTTTTGAGTGTATCCCCACCAAAGCCTGGCCCGATTATTGCCACATACTCAGCATCATTTTTTTCTTTGTGAGTTTCTATTGCCACATCACTCACATCACCATGCGTAACAGTTCCGTTTGATTTAGATTTGCCATCGACCACTGCTGTATTTATTTTTCCTTCGGAATCTTTCCATCGAATGACAACATCAGTATTCCCAGAGCCGCCAATCCTTTTTGCCTCAAACCCCATGTAATCAAATACTGCTGCAATTGCCTCTTCAAAGGCTACTCCCGACTGCTTCCCCTCTGCCATAGGGTCTCGCGCAGCAACACTCAACCTATCAAAAATGCTACATTGTACAGTAGGAGCTGGAACATCACAAATATTTATGGGAGAATTACTATCGGGGCTTTCATCTGTAGGAACTGAGTCAGCGAGAGGTAATTCAGCAATGAATTTTAAACCCAAAGGGGTTGCTTTAACATGTAGATACTGGGTTTCTTCCAAAAGCCCTGCTTCAAGGAGAAATCCCATTATCCATCGTGTCTTTTCTGTATTGATTCCATATTGCTTTGCCTGCGTGTAGATATCGTTTCTGGTGACTACTTGTTCCGAAAATGCAATCATTTCGCCAACAAACCGTTTATGAGAATGTAATATTCTGATGAAATCTAAATCATTACCAGCATCACACCAAGCTTTTGCCGCGGAGGTCGCAACGTATACATTACGACCAACCTCTTCTATTAGCCCGTCTGCTTTCAGAAATGGCATCATAGATTCAACGCTACTGGTTTTCAGATTGAACTCATCCTCGATAAACTTAAACAAATCTGAGCGAGAAACCCTTTCCATTGCAAATTGGATAATCGTCCGCAGGTTCTCAATTCTGTTTGGACTTGGTACCCAAATATTATAGGTGTTTCGTTTATCATGCATTGAAGGATCGGAACTCAGTTTTTGCAGAAGCTCATTGATTTCGGTGGGAGCAGGTGCAATAGCGATATCTTCATTGATACTTGACTCAGAATTAGTTACATCAGGCGAAAGAATAACCCACTCATCAAGAGCTGCTTTTCCATATTCGGTTAAAGCCCACTTTCTATTGCCTACGCTCTCTATCAGCCCGAGAACCTCTAACCAATCCATCCTGCGACGAGTATTGCTCAGATTTGCCCAATCCAAACAATAATCTCGGCACAGTTCCTTGTCTACATCTTCCACGGTTTTGGGTGCGAAAGCGATCAAATCCAAGACTTCGCCGACAAGCCGATATCTATCGTGCAAGAGATTTGCCAAGAGCCTCTTAGAAGGCGATTTAAAGAATTTTTCTCCGATGTCACTGAGGTTTAAAACACCAGAACGATTGCTTATCAAGCCGACACCTTTTAGGAAAGGAGCATATGTACGCCATGGATAAGAAGTGTCAATAGAATTGAGAACTGGGGAAGCACTAATATCAGTGATAGATGTTGCACCGATTAGTTGAATTAATTCAACAACAATGTTAAACCATTCTTGCTTTCCACCTCTCAGTTCAGGAATTGACCAGCCTTTCTTCTTCCACTCTGATCTCTGTTTTTGAATATCATCAATCCTCATAACATATAGTTCCTTTCTTATAAATAGAACAAAAAATGCATAAATGCCCGGAAGCCCTGTATTTTCAAGGGTTTTCGGGCGCTTGTAAGCTGGTTTATTGTTTTGATTTTATAGTTGTTACAGTCGAAATTAACATTCTGCGAAGCTCAATACACGCACTTTGCATTTTTTTGAACTCATTTTCACTAATCGAATTAGTTTCATAAAGAAGCTCAAGCCAGTATTCGCTCTCGTTACATTCTTTTAGTGCTATTTCGAATTTTGAAATAAAATCCTTTGTTCCTTGTGCATACTGCGCTTCGTGAATGTTTGCGCCAATCGACGTGCCACTTTTAAGCAACTGATTGACTAAAACGCCTTCTATTCTGCTTTCTCTTAACCGTCTGCAAAGAAAAACTATTTCTTTGGCAAATGCTTTTGATTTTTCTCTCAAAATACTGTCTGCCATAGTTGTTCTCCTTTTTAGTTATGAGTTTAGAGTTATGAGAGTGCTTCGCATTCGTTATGATATGATTGCCTCGTTTTTTCAACTGCACCGAAGGTGCATCATAACTTGGCGAAGACAAACATAACTCATAACTTGCCCAAAGGGCAATCATAGTTGATTATGCAAAGCAAAATCATTCCCACTCGCTTAAATTCAAATAATGCTTGGAAAAGCAAGTTGTTTTGAACCTAAAAATCGGGGATTGTTACCGAACGAACGTTTGGTTTCTATAGGCCCTACAAATTTCAGTATCAATATAATATCACAAAACTCTAGAAAAATCAACCCTTTATAACAGTGGTTTAAAGCAGCGAATCAAATGGAGAGAGTTGGTCATATAAAGAATATCAGGCAAAGAGAATTTGAAATTATAAATAAAGAAATCATATGTATATAAAAAGGAGCCTTGCGGCAGCAAACACCGCAAGGCTCATTAATTAAATTTCAACTACTTTAATTCCGTTTTCTTTAGCGTTCAATTACGCAATGATTTTGAGTGCAGACGGTAGGTTTCCCATCATCATAAATGCGCTTATGCATCAAAGCACTCATCACTATACCAATCCGTTTCATGCTCAAAATGATACGCTACAGATTGTTCAATCCCGTCAGAATAATCTACATATTCGAGAGAGAAATCTTTATTTAAATAGGTGGGAGAAAAATCATCTGCAACTTCTTCTTTATAGAATGTTTCGTTACTACAGAATGCTTGATAAGAATATTTTGTTTTTTCTCCATACTTTTTATATATTGCTATGTTATCACCATTTTCAGTTGTTTCTTCAACCCATAAAACACATTTAATGTTTTTATATTTGAAGAAAGGTAATTTCAAAATATTAGTGAATTCTAAGCAAGGAAAATCTATATACGCTTCAACAAAAGCCCCGTTATCATTTTCGTCAGTAATAGCCCCATGCAATGAATCAACTATATCTTCTATAATTGCTTTTTCTCCTTTAACAACCGCATTTATCAGATGTTTTTCGCTTTTTGTATCCAAAGTCATTTTACCGTCAGCGGTTCTATTAATATAATTAGCAAATACTTTTTTATTATCAACGTTAGTATTTTCTACAATCGATTTCGCAAAAGCAAGCTTTTCTCTTTTGTTTTTTATTCTACTAAAATTAGATATCAAACTGTTAATATTTATACTAAATTCATCATCGTCAACGTAATCAAGTACTGAAGAAATGAATTGATGAGGTACGTAAACATTTTCGTTTGGGGCCAATGTTAAATAAAAATTTATCTTATTAGCAATTTCATACGGGAAAGCTTCGCTGAAAATTTGAGTTCCGTCTGCGAAATAAACATTTTCTAACTGAGATAAATTTTCAAAAGCAGCTTCGCGAAAAAAGATGTTTTTATTTGTGAAAATCAATGTTTTAATTTGCTTAGAATCAGCAAAAGCATCGTCTTCGATTTTAGTAACTTCCACTGGAATAGTTACCTCTGTTTCGTTTCCTAAATGTTTTAATAATACTCCGTTTTCAATTTCAAAAGCCATAGTTGTTCACCTTTTTAGTTATGAGTTTAGAGTTATGAGAGTGCTTCGCATTCGTTATGATATGATTGCCTCGTTCTTTCAACTGCACCGAAGGTGCATCATAACTTGGCGAAGCCAACCATAACTTGCCGTAAGGCAACCATAACTGATAACTCGTTTCGCATGGAGAGTTTTTAGTTATGAGTTTAGAGTTATGAATTTGGCTTCGTCAAATGTTATGATATGCTCATTTCTGCGAAACGATCATAGTTGATTTTGCAAAGCAAAATCATTCCCACTCGATGGTGCGGGTGGGCTTGGGGGTGAGGTCATAGAGGACGCGGTTGATGCCGTCAACCTCTGCGGTAATGCGGGCGGTGATCTTCTGAAGCACGCGGTAGGGTACCTTTTCAATGGTTGCGGTCATGGCATCCTTGGTGTTTATTGCTCGGATGATTGCGGGCCAGCCTACGTATCTGCTGTCGTCCTTGACGCCTACACTCTTCATATCGGGAACTACAACGAAATACTGCCATACCTTTTCAGCAAGGCCTGCCTTGTCGAATTCTTCGCGGAGGATTGCGTCTGCTTCTCTCAGAGCCTCAAGTCTGTCGCGTGTGATAGCGCCGAGGCATCTTACACCGAGTCCGGGACCGGGGAACGGCTGACGGTAAACCATTGCGTGGGGAAGACCGAGAGCTTCGCCGACAACTCTTACCTCGTCCTTGTAGAGGAGCTTGATGGGTTCAACGAGCTCCATAGCCATTTCGGGGGGAAGACCGCCTACGTTGTGATGTGACTTAACAGCCTTTTTGCCCTTTGCCTTCTTGATGCTTTCAAGGATATCGGGATAAATTGTACCCTGAGCAAGGAAGGAAATACCGTTGAGCTTTGCAGCCTCTTCATCGAATACGTTGATGAATTCTGCGCCGATTATCTTACGCTTTCTTTCGGGGCTTCTGACTCTCTGAAGCTTTGTGAGGAATCTTTCGGTTGCATCAACATAAATGAGGTTTGCATCAAGCCCGTTTCTGAAAACCTCGATAACGTTTTCGCTTTCGCCCTTACGCATAAGGCCGTGGTTAACGTGAACGCATACCAGCTGCTTGCCGATAGCCTTTATAAGAAGTGCCGCAACAACGGATGAATCAACGCCGCCTGAAAGTGCGAGAAGAACCTTTTTGTCACCGACCTGAGCGCGTATGGCATTAACCTGCTCTTCGATAAAAGCATCAGCCAGCTCTTTTGTGGTGATACGAGCCATTGTTTCGGGTCTTTTGTTTGAATCCATAAATAAAATCCTCCTTATATTTGAGTTAATATCCGAAAAACGGGTAACAGCTTGTCACCCGTTTACAGTTTATCAGTTTGTGTAGTTGTCGAAGTAGCCCTGAACGAGAACGACAGGAGTTCCCTTGTCACCGGAGCCGCTTGTCAGATCGCAGAGTGAGCCTATGAGATCAGTAAGCTGACGGGGAGTTGTGCCCTGAGAAGCCATATTGCCTACAAGGTTGTCACCCTTTGCCTTGATTGATGCGGAAATTGCAGCCTTCAGCTCTTCACCGGAAAGATCCTTGAAGTCATTGTCTGCAAGATATTTGAGCTTTAATTCATTGGGAGTTCCTATAAGGCCATCTGTGAAAGCAGGGGAAACAACAGGATCGGCAAGCTCCCAGATTTTACCCTGAGGATCCTTGAATGCACCGTCGCCGTAAACCATAACCTCAACATTCTTGCCTGTAGCCTCGAGGATTCTCTTCTGAATATCAAGAACGAGGGGCTTGCACTCTCTGGGGAAGAGCTTGATTGTGTCCTCTGTGGATTTGTTGGAGCCGAGAAGACCGTATTTTTCGTTGCTGCCGCCCTTCTTGCCGGGAGTATTCATTATATCGTCAAGACCGCAGACAGCCTTTGCGCCTGCTGCCTTAAGAATTCTCTTGGTGCGCGCACGTGTGTGGATGTCGCAGGTAAGGACGCAGTCTGTGTAATCAAGAATGGCCTTTGCCTGATTTGCGAAGATGATTTCAACCTCAGCGCCTGCTTCCTTAACGATTGAAGCGTAGTAATCAACATAGTCAACACCTGTGAAGGGGTGAAGATTTGTGCCGAAAAGCTCTCTGTATTTTTCGAGAGAAAGAACATCGGAATAGGGGTTAATGCCTGCTTCGTCAATCTTATCAAGAGAAACAAGCTCGTTACCGACCTCATCGGAGGGGTAGGAGAGCATAAGAACAACCTTCTTTGCACCCATAGCAATACCCTTGAGGCAGATTGCAAAACGGTTTCTTGAAAGAATGGGGAAGATAACGCCTACTGTTCCGCCGCCGAGCTTTTCTCTTACGTCGTTTGCAATATCCTCTACGGAAGCGTAGTTACCCTGTGCACGGGCAACAATTGATTCTGTAAGAGCGATTACGTCACGGTCGCGAAGAGTGAAGCCGTCACTTTCTGCTGCAGCAAGAACGCTGTCAGAAACAAGCTTTGCAAGGTCGTCGCCCTCACGGATGATGGGGCAGCGGATACCTCTTGAAACAGTACCGACTAATCTGATGTTTTCCATAAATTATGTTCCTTTCATAGGCCTCCGGGGAGGCACGGAAATTACGTACAAAAATAATACACTGTATTTTATCGCAAAATATACGGAAAATCAATATTCTTACGAAAAAAAAGTGTAAAAAAATGAAGAATTCAACTGAACGGAATATTTAATTACGCCCAATTGAATACGGATTTATTGTAAATCTTTCAGTAATATTTTGTCAATGACAAATCTATAAAAAGTGAAGAAAAAATTGTAAAAAATTTTGTGCGAGTAAGACAAAAATCACAAGATGTAGTGTATTCTGTGCTGTAGAAGGCTGTTGATTTATTGAAGACGTGATGATATAATAAAGCAAAAAGGAGAGATGATTATGGAATATATCTGTACGGAAAAAGCACCCAAGGCAATAGGACCTTATTCACAGGCTGTGAGGGTCGGAAATATACTTTTTACATCGGGACAGATTCCTCTTGACCCCGTAAGCGGTGAAATCACAGGAGATAGCATTGAGGAGCAGGCTGAAAGAATCTGCCTTAATCTTAAGGCTGTGCTTGAAAAGGCCGGTGCTTCATTTGAAAATGTTATAAAGACAACCTGCTTTTTAAGTGATATGGCGGATTTTGCAAAATTCAATGAGGTGTATGCGAAATACTTTGTTTCAAAGCCTGCAAGAAGCTGTGTTGCCGTGAAGACATTGCCGAAGAATGTGTTAGCGGAGATTGAAGTAATTGCTGAGATCAGATAAATTTTGATTTATGGAAAGAGATATGCGTGCGGTAGGGGCGGGGTTGCCCCGCCCGTTACATAATATGTGTAACTTAAAAAAATTACAATTTTCTGAATCGGGAGGGGAGACCCCTCCCCTACGGGGACAAAAGGCAAATTGCAGCTGTAAATTATGATTTTATAATGAACAACCCCTTGTGCGGTAAACACAAGGGATATTTTTTATTCGGAGGCTTCTGCTGTGGGGAAGGAAAGGGTTACCTTGAAGAGGTCGCCGTCGATGATGATGGAGAGCTTTCCGCCCATAATTTCAGTAAGAGAGTTTGCGATGGAAAGTCCCAGACCCGAGCCCTCGGTATTTCGTGAGGAGTCGCCCCGTACAAAGCGCTCGGTGAGGCTTTCGGGAGTAATTCCCAGCTTATTACGGGAGATATTTCTGAATGAAATAAATGCTCTGCCGTTATTTTCCCAGAGGGTGAGATATACGCGGGTGCCGGGCATTGAGTATTTGCAGATGTTATTCATAAGGTTATCAATTATGCGCCACAGAAGTCTGCCGTCGGTGGAAATGCGGATATCCTCATCGGGAATCTCCTGTACAAGTGTCAGGTTCTTCTCCTGCAGTCTTTCAATGTATTCACCGTTTGTCTGAAGAAGAATAACGTTCAGTGCCGTGTCCTCATAATGTACCTCAACATTTCCCGTTGCAGCCTTGGAGGCTTCGACTATATCAACCGTAAGCTTTTTAAGGCGCTGTGACTGACGGTCGATTACCTCAACGTATTCCTTTGCTTTTTCGTCCTTTATATCCGTTTTCTTGAGAAGGTCGATGTAGTTTACTATTGAGGTAAGGGGAGTTTTTAGGTCGTGTGAAACATTTGTGATAAGCTCGGTTTTAAGGCTTTCGCTTCTGAGCCTTTCTTCAACTGCCTTATTTACGCCGTCATTAATGTTGTTGAGGTATTCGGCGTGCTTCTTAAAGGGGCCGAAGAGGAGAGAGGAGCGGATTCTGTAGGAGGTGTCACCCTTGGAGATTGCCCTGGCTCCGTTGTGAAGAGCAATAAGAGCCACAGTAGCAAAAAGAACAAGGGGAGCTTCAATAATTCTTGCAACAAATATAATTACAGATGCTTCATAGCTGCCCCAGATATTGAAAAAGAAGGCTTCTGCAAATGAAACAGCAATGAAGATAAAGAGAATTAAAATGATAGCAAGTCTTGATCCGGTTGCTTCGTCTGTGACTTCGGCTGCGTGCCTGACAGAACGGTAGATTCTGCAGATAAGCGTGTTCTGTCTGAGGGTTTTTGTGCGGACACGGACGGGGATGGTGTAGATAAGCGCAATCAGAAGAATTGCCCAGCCGGTAAAGCCGAAGAACATAAACAGCTCGTCGGTTGTATCAATCATTGCGTAGCAGCCGACAGCTCCGAGAAGGGACAGGATAATGTATAAATCGAAGGGGATTGCGTGAAGACCGCCTGCTTTGGGCTCGTCACGCTTCGGAACGTAGCCTGCTGACCAGAAAACGAAAACAAGGGAAATGATAAAGAGAACAAAGTAAAATGCAGAAATAGAGAAAATATTATCTCTGTAGCCTATTGCAAGGTCTGTGAATTTTTCGGCATAATAATAAATATCTCTTACATTTTCAGTACGGCAGGGGATTACGGCAGACACCTTAAGCTGAGCCGCTTCCTTCTGTGTTACGGAGAAGCTGAGATTTTCGTTTTTATTATTAAGCGCGGCAAGGGTAAGATGCTTGAGCCTTGTGCCCAGATGAGAAATACTTAAGGAGCCGTTATAGTTATAAGAAACGGGGATTTCTCTTCCCTCTGTCATAAGAGTTGTGACGAAGCTTCTTTCGGGCGTAGAGGACTCTATGCGATGGTAACGGGGGACAATTCCAAATGTGTCGAATTCACCGTCATAATATTCCCGGCAGTATTCATCCTGATATACCGTGATATCCGAAATGTCGCAGGGGAGAGTCATCAGCTGCTGCTTTATGAAGCTGAGAATCTCCTCATCAAGCTCATCGGTGTATTTATAAGTAAGAGTCAGCGTATTGCCGGAGTAGTCATTTCTTACGTAGACCGTTTCCGTAAGATATTCATTGTTATCCGGAAGGGGGGAAGGCTTCTGAGCTTCAGACTGAGAAGCTAAAGTTGTAGTTTCCGTGATATCATCAAAGCTTGTGACATTCTCTTCACCGAAGGAGGTTGTCTGTGCTTCGGTGACGTGCACAATATTTACCTTGTCCGAGCCTCCGATTCCGTAATAATCATCAAAATATACAGAATAATTCCAGCCGTATGCCGAGGAAAAGTGAAGATATTCTGCATTGGTATGGTTTTCAAAGCTCTTTTCATTATTGAGAAGAAGATTGCCGTATTCATCGGTAATTTCAAAATAAATGTTTGAATTTTTCGGGCTGTATTTAGCAATATATAAATCAAGCTCCGACTGATTGTAGTTCCTGTAGTACGCGTCGTTTGAATAGATTTTTTCGGCAGTTTTCAGGTATCGCATAAGATCGCCTGCGGTATATTCATATACATAGGAATAAATCTTCTGCTGAACCTGCTGACGGGAGGCATAATAGAGGTTTTCCTCCATAATAAGGTACGTGCCTACAAGGTTTCCCGCAAGTGCGGCACATAACACGAAAACCAGAAGACCTGCAATTAATTTAACAATGCGTGAGCGTCTGAGCTTATACATACTATCACCTCAGATTTTCGTCTATTTTGTAGCCCTGACCCCATACAACCTTGATGTAACGGGGATTGTTGGGATTTATTTCTATTTTTTCCCTGAGATGTCTTATGTGGACGGCGACGGTAGCATCTGCACCGAAGGGCTCATCCTTCCATACGTGGCGGTATATATCGGCAGGGGAGTATACCTTACCGGGGGTAAGGGCTAAAAGCTTCAGGATTTCATATTCCTTGGGTGTCAGGGATATTTCCTTGCCGTCAACGTAAACTGCCTTGCCGTTGTCGTCAATGACGATGCCTGAAACCACGATGTTCTGAGGTGAGGTGTTGCCTCCGAGCCTGGTGAAGCGTCTTATCTGGGAGCGCACACGGGCAAGCACCTCAACGGGATTGAAGGGCTTTGTTATATAGTCATCGGCTCCGAGATTCAGCCCCAGAATTATATCGTTATCCTCACTTTTAGCAGTTGTGAAGATGACGGGAGTGTTATATTTTTCACGGATCTTCATAAGTGCCGAGATGCCGTCCATATCGGGCATCATTATGTCCATAAGCACACAGTGGACTTCATTGCTTTCAATAATGCTTACAGCTTCTCTTCCGTTGAATGCCTCAAGCACGTTATAGCCGTCGGAGGTAAGGTATATATTGAGAGCGGAAACGATATCCTTTTCGTCATCGCAAACAAGAACGGTGTAGGTCATAGCTTAATAAACCTCGCTTTCTTCATTTTCTACGGGTCTATTATCTCATAATAAATCTTAATAAACAACAGACAAAAACCTTAAGAATTTCTTAAGATGATTTTTCCGTTGACGGCTACAAAGGAAACATTTATATCTTCGTCAAAGAGGATAACGTCCTCGTCATAGCCCCTTGCGATTTTTCCCTTCGTTTTATCACAGCCGATAACGGAAAGGGGAGTAAGGCTTGCCATTTTAACGGCATCGGTAAGAGGAATGCCTGCGCCTTTAACCATATTTTTTACAAGCACGTTGCTCGTTGCTACACTTCCTGCAAGACAGGAGCGGTCGGAAAGCTTCATAACGGAATCTTCAAATAAAACCTCAAGCCCGTTTTCCTGCATAATAACGGTACCCTCCTCCATATCGAGAGCAGAGTATTCGAGGCCGTCGGTAATGGCATAAGCCTTGTCTGCGCCCTTTGCCTTATAGATGAGCTTCAGTACTCCGTAGGGCAGGTGTCTGAGGTCTGCAATAAACTGGGTTGTGTAGCCGTCAAGGGAAAGACCTGCTTCAACTACGCCCGCGTGACGGAAAATGCCGATTTTTCTCATACCCGAGCAAGCGGAATAAATGTGGGTTACGTCGGAATATCCGTGAAGAAGAGCTTCCTCTGTGTTGCTGTAGTCGCCGTCAGAGTGGGCAACGGATGCCACAATGCCTCTCTTTTTTGCTTCCTCGCCGACTATAAAGCCGTTTTCGATTTCGGGAGCGGCACCGATGATTTTAATGATATCGGAGCTGTCGAGAAGCTCAGAAACATTCTCTCTTGTGGGAACGAGGATGTTTTCGGGGCTTTGTGCGCCCTTCATTTTCATTGAAATAAAGGGACCCTCAAGGTGAACACCGAGGATATTGGAGTCCTCACACATTTCCATTGCCTTTTCGATATTTTTAATGCACTTTTTAAGCTGACTGACGGGAGCGGCAAGGGTTGTGGGAAGAATTGAGGTTGTGCCGTAAAGTGCGTGGGCTGTACACATTTTCACAATGTCCTCAGGTGTGCCCATTGCGGAATAACCGCCGCCGCCGTGAACGTGGATGTCAGCAAAGCCGGGGGAGAGATATCTTCCCTCGCAGTCAATAATTTCCGCATCTGCCGTTTTCGGAACAACAGCTGTTATATCAACAATTTTTCCGTTTTCGCAGGCTACTGCCTTTCCCTCAATTATTTCATCGGGAGTTATAATTTTTGCATTGATATAGTATCTCATAATATTACCTCACAGTTTTCCGGAATCAGGATTTTGTTCATGATGATATTTTATCAAAATTGTGAATAAATTTCAATAAAAATATAAATTAAGTATGGAAATATTATTTTGTATGTGTTACAATGTGCTTATATAATGCTTTGAAGGAAGGTTATTTTATGAGCGATGTAAAAAAAGTCCGCATCGGTGCTGTCGGTATAAGCGGCAGAGGCTCGAGTATGCTTGAGCTTCTCCTGGCTGTTCCCGGTGTTGTATGCCCCTGTGTTTGCGATAAGTTCGAGGACAGAGCCGAGCGCGGTATTGAAATTGTAAAGAATTCCGAGAATTATGACGGATATAACGTTAATTCTTATCTCGATTACGAGGAGATGCTTGAAAAGGAAGAGCTTGATGCACTTGTTGTTTTCACAACCTGGATCACTCATTCAAAAATTGCGATTGCCGGTATGAATCACGGCCTGAATGTTGCAATGGAGGTCGGCGGTGCCGCTTCCGTTGAGGAGTGCTGGGAATTGGTAAGGACAAGCGAGAGAACCGGCAAGTTCTGTATGCTTCTTGAAAACTGCTGCTATGACAGAAACGAAATGGCAATTTTCAATATGGTAAAGAAGGGTCTTTTCGGTGAAATCATTCATTGTGAGGGCGGCTACAGACACGACCTTCGTGATGAAATCAGCCTCGGCAGAGAAAACCGTCACGGCAGACTCTTCAATTTCCAGAACAGAAACGGTGAATTGTATCCCACACATCAGCTGGGCCCCATCTCCAAGGTACTCGGCATCAACCGCGGCAACCGCTTCCTTTCTCTTGTTTCCATGTCCTCCAAGTCAAGAGGTCTTAATCAGTGGATAAAGGACAACAAGGGTGAGGATTATGACCTTTACGGCTATGATTTTGCCTGCGGTGACGTTGTAACAACAATTATCAAGTGCGCACACGGTGAAACAATTACTCTCACACACGACTGCTGTCTTCCGAGGCCTTACACCAGAAACTATCTTGTTCAGGGCACAAAGGGTATTTTCTCCGATATAGACGATGCGGCGGCTATTGCCTGTGACGGTGTTACCGAAAGCACTCACGAGTGGACAAAGTTTGAAGAAATCAGAGAAAAATACGATCATCCTCTCTGGGCTCAGTATGAAAAGGCAGGCGTAAAGGCAGGTCACGGCGGTATGGACTATCTTGTGCTTTCCGCATTCGTTGATGCCTGTCAGTTCGGCTCCAAACCTCCCATTGATGTATATGATACTGCTGCATGGATGGCAATTACCTGCCTTTCCGAGCAGAGCGTTGCTATGGGCGGTCTTCCCGTTCCCGTTCCGGACTTCACAAACGGTATGTGGATTGACCGTGAGGACTACAGAAGAGGCGTTTACTGTCTTGAAGAGGTCTGTGAGGATTTCTTTACGGATGAGGAGGAGAAATAATGAGCTTTTATATAGGTGTTGACGGCGGCGGTACAAAAACCCAGTACGCACTCTTCAATGAAAAGAAGGAGATGCTCTCAACCGTTAAGACTGCAGGCAGCAACCACGAAAATCTCCCGGGGGCAATTCCCGAGGCTGCAGGCATTATTATGGGCGGTATAAATGCTCTTCTGAAGGAAAATAATCTCGAATTGTCCGATATCACTCATATTCTTATGGCACTTGCAGGTATTGACCATCAGTATCAGTGCGACGAAATGACCGAGGAGCTTAAAAAGCTCGGTCTTGATGCTCCGTTTTCAATCTATAATGACGGCTTTATCGTTGTTAAGGCAGGACTTACGGGCAAGGCGGGCATCGGCTATAACTGCGGTACCGGCACATGCTGTAACTCTGTAGGCTCTGACGGCAGGCTTTTGCAGGTAGGCGGCTTCGGTGTGCTTTCGGGTGACGTCGGCGGCGGACATTGGATTGCCCGTCAGACATACGCAAAACTTTATGATGATGTTTGCCTTAAAATCAAGGAAACCGAAATGACGGATAAAATTGTTGAAAAGTTCGGTATCACAAAGGACCGTGACGGTGTTCTTTCCCTTATTGCTCCCATGGAGGAGGAGGGTGACGATATCGTAAGAGATATGCTTGACATTTTCTTTGAGGCTCTTAATAACGGCGATAAGGCAGCACTTGAAATTGCTGACGAAATGGCTGAAAGAGGCGCACAGTTCATCTGCGCCCACATAAGAAATCAGGTATTCGACGGAGATAAAATTCAGGTTGTGCTTTCAGGCTCAATGCACTGCAAGCTTCCCTCCGACGTTTACGTGAATAAGCTTATTAAGAGAGCAGAGGAAATTAGCGGTAAGAATCTTGAATTTATAAAGCTTCAGGTGGCACCCGTTATGGGCTGCATCAACTGGATGCTTGAGGACTGATACAGGAGGTTTTCACTATGAAAGAAATTAACGTAACCGTAATCGGTTCGGGCAGCACCTACTGTCCCGAGCTTGTGGACGGATTTTTACAGCGTCAGGATTCTCTTAAGCTGAAGCGTCTTGTCCTTATGGACATTGACGACAGAAAGAGAAGCATTGTAGGCTCTCTTTGCGAGAGAATGATAAGGGCTGCGGGAATGGATACTGAGGTTGTTATGACAGACAGTCTTGACGAGGCTCTTCCCGGTGCAGATTTCGTTGTTACACAGATCCGTGTAGGTAAGCTTCCTTGCCGTTATCTTGACGAATCAATTCCCGTAAAGTACGGTCTTATCGGTCAGGAAACAACGGGTATCGGCGGCTTCTTCAAGGCACTTCGTACAATTCCCGTAATCGGCAATATCTGTAAGAAGATTGAGCAGCTTTGTCCCGATGCGTGGCTTATCAACTTCACAAATCCCTCAGGTATTATCACAGATTTTGTGCTTAACAATACAAAGGTTAAGTGCATCGGTCTTTGCAACGTGCCTATTGATATGATTGACGACGTCAAGGAGGCAGTAGGTGCTGACGCTGACGTTACATATCTCGGACTTAACCACTTAAGCTGGATCACCTCCGTTATCAAGGACGGTGAGGACGTGCTTTACAAGCTCTTTGACGAGGGATTTGCACCCAAGGTTATGGCAAATATCGTTGATGACGGCTTTGATCCCGACTGCCTTCGTGCCTGCGGCGGCTGGCCCTCATCATATCTTCAGTATTATTATAACCGTGAGGATAAGATCAAGCATCTCAGAGAGGATAAGAAGAGCCGTGCTCAGGTTTGTATGGACATTGAGGAACAGCTTCTTAAGATGTATCAGGATGAGGAGCTTTGCATAAAGCCCGCGCTTCTTGACAAGAGAGGCGGACATAAGTATTCACTCGCTGCCTGCTCACTTATTGATTCGATTGCTAACGATAAGAATGACGTTCACGTAGTAAACGTTCTCAATAACGGCACTCTTCCCTTTATGCACGATGATGACGTTGTTGAGGTTGCTGCAAGAATCGGTGCAGACGGTGCGAAGCCCGTTCCCGTAAGACCCACCTGGAACCGTCACATTGAGGGACTTATGCAGGTTGTCAAGACCTACGAAAAGTATACCGTTGAGGCAGGTATGAACGGTGATGACCGTGCTGCATACAATGCTATGATGGTGCATCCCCTTATAGGAGATTTCAAAAAGGCAAGAGATTGCTATGAGGAAATGAAGGACGCTCACAGAGAATTCCTTCCTCAGTTCCTCGGTAAATAAAAATGAATATCACCTGTCTGTGTAAAAGCTTTCACGGACAGGTGTTTTTTGTATTAAATAAGGAGAAGAGAATATTATGCATTATTCGCTGAATACAAAAAAGACTCCCCAGAAGATAAGAACGCTTTTCAACGTTTCAAAGGGGCTTCCCTCTGATAATATTACGAGGGTATGCTTTTGTAAGGACATTCTTTTTGCAGGAACGGACAAGGGACTGGCTTACCTTGACGGTGATAAATTTTCCGTGATTGAGGGTATCCCTGAGGAGGTTACCGCTCTTTATGCGGTTGATGGTGTTCTGTTCTGCGGTACAACAGAGGCTGTATATACTGTAATTGATTTTAATGTATACAGAAAGCAGAGTCTTCCCGACAAGGTTGTCGATATCTCGGGCAACGACGATTTATGGCTTGCAACGGTTTCAACCTGCTACAGATACGGTAATCAGAAATTTGAAAGATTCCAGGGCTTTGACTTTGAAAGCACACACGCCATGACCGCTCCCGGTGAAAGACAGGTGTTTGCTGCCTGCCCCAAGGCACTTTTAGTGCTTCACGGCAAGCGTCCCCGCTGGAGCACGCTTATGCCCTCCATGTGTAAGGCTCCCTCGGGTATCAGAACACTTACGGGGGACAGCCTCGGAAACGTATGGCTGGGAACTGACTCGGGTGTTTACCTTTATGACGGAAAGAGTGAGTGGCTTACCCCCGATGATTTCGATTTCTTCCCGAAATGCGGCGTAAACAGAATTGTTTTCGGTACCGATGATACCTTCTATATTGCAACTGACGTGGGCCTTTATGTTGTGAACGGCTGGAAGACGAGATTCCTCGGAAAGGGAAGATATCTTGCCTCCGAAAAGGCTGTTGACGTGGCTGTGAAGGCGGACAACTCCGAATACTGGGTTGCAACGGACAAGGGGCTTTCAAGAATTGAGCTGAAGGAGATGTCACTTTCCGAGAAGGCTGAGTATTATGACAGTCAGATGAAGTATTTCACCCGTGAAAACTATCACGCAGGAGCACAGGTGGCTGATATTTCCGTTCCTCTTTCGGAGGCTACAAATGAGATTTCCGATAATGACGGCTTATGGTCTGCACTTTATCTCGGTGCGCTTTGCTTCAAGTACAAGGCAACGGGTGACGAGGCTGCAAGGATTCAGGCAGGAAAGACCATGAAGGCTCTTCTGAAGCTTCAGAATATTACGGGAATCAGCGGCTTCCCGGCACGTGCATACCGCCGACCCGGTGAGCACCGCTTCGGTGACGGACATCACGAGTGGCATCTTGTTATTGATGAGCACGGTGAGCTGGAGTGGAAGGGTGAAACCTCCTCCGATGAGCTTGTGGGACACTATTTTGCAGCTGCTTATTATTCCGATATGCTTGCAAGCGAAGAGGAAAAGGCAGAAATTGCCGAATCCGTAAGGAGAGTTACCGATCATCTTATTGAAAACGGTTATACGCTCTGCGATGTTGACGGCCTTCCCACAACCTGGGCGCATTTCGGTCCTCAGGAATTGAATGAGGAGGAGATGTGGTGCTGGGAGAAGGGTATAAATTCCCTTGAGCTTGTTTCCTTTATGCGAATCACCGAGCATCTGACAGGCGATAAGAAGTACGGTGATATAGCAGATGAGCTTATCAGAAAGCACCATTACGGAATGAATCTTCTTATGTACAAGAGATATGACAGCTGGGCAAATCATATTGATGATCTTCTCGGTATTCTTTCAATTATGCCTCTTCTTGAGTACGAAAAGAATCCCGATATGAGAAGATATCTTCTTCTTGCGCTCAGACGCCACTATAATTATGAGAAGATTGAGCATTATCCTCTTTTTGCCTTTACTCTTTCACTTCATACGGGCGGACACACCAATATTGAGGAGTGTATTGAAACTCTTGAGGATTACTCTCTTGATCTTATGGACTATAAGACCGACCACACAATCCGTCCCGACGTTGAGATTAACTACGGACCCGAGGAATACGGTGACGGTCCTCAGGCACGATGGGCATTCCCCGCAGACGAAAGAGTTCTCGGCTGTCTTTCCTATGAGGCATTCTGCATGAAGGGCGGATACGATACAAGATACGTTGAGCCCTCGGAATGGCTTCTTAATTACTGGATGGGAAGATATTACGGATTTATTGAAGAATAATCAGTGAGTAAAAAGCGGGCGGGGAGACCCCGCCCCTACGATTGAGAAAACATAACAAAACGGCTCGGGAGAAGTCCTGAGCCGTAATGCTTTTTGCATTATTTAATTACTATAATATCGCCTGTAGTTTCGGTGAAAATATTGCGTTTTCCGTTTTCATCAGTGGTGATTTCGACTGTAATGTCGCCCCAAGGGGTTCGCATTGTACCCTTTACGTTGCGAAGATCGGGAATGTCGGCAGGTGTGATTGTGACTTCCTTATAGCCTGCCTTATCACCGGCACGGTTGATACCGAGAAACCCTGAGAAGAAGTATTCAATAACGGCACCGAACATAGGATGGCATCTTGAATCGCAGCCGTCCCAGTTTTCCCAGAGGGTTGTGGCACCGTGCTTCTTCATATTGTAGAAGGAGGTGATTTCCTCATTTACGAGAAGGGAAAAGGCAATGTCGCCTCTGCCGAGCTTAAAGAGCATTCTTATAACAAGGTCTGTGCCGAAAATACCCGTATCAAAGGTACCGAGGGCTTCGTATTTTTCAATAAAGCTCTGCTTTGTGATTTCGTCACCGAGTCCCAGATCAAGTGCAAATGCATCAGCTCCCTGAGTGCCGTCACAGAAGCTGTGGTTTTCCTCGTTATAGAAGTGGCGGATAATTGCGCTGCGGCAATCTTCAGCAAGCCTTCTGCAGGGGGGAATGTCCTCTGTAATGCCGAGGATTTCTGCAGTTTGGGCCGTCATATCGGCACATTTTGCGAGGAAGTAGGTGTTGACGAAGGCTTCGGGGATTGTGACACGGTTTCCGAGAGGACACCAGTCACCGAGGCACCAGCCGCCCGGCTCCTCACTTGTTACAATGCCGTCTTCTGTGTGGTTTACCATATACTTAAGGTAAGCCTTCATTGAATCGAAGCTTTCCCGGAGCACGGATATGTCATTATAGAACTTATAGTAGCGGTAGGGGACAATAACTGCCGCACCGCCCCAGCCTCCGGGGCCGCCGCCTCCTCCGTAGAAGGGAGCGGTATGCTGGACGTGTCCGCCGACCTTATCCTGGCAATCCCTTATGTCTGCCATCCACTTTTTGTACATTTCGCGTGCATCGTATACACTCATAACCGCACCGCAGGTCAGCTGACCGTCACCCGTGTAGCCGAGCCTCTCTCTGTGGGGGCAGTCGGAGGGGATACAGCCGTGAACGTTGGCACTCTGCGTTCTTACATAGGCGTCAAATATCCATTGAAGTGTTTCGTTGTCGCAGGAGAAATCGGAGGTTTTCCTAAGGTCGGTCTGAATAACACGGTATTCCGTTAAGTGGCAGATGCCCGTGACCTCAATATATCTTGCGGCATGCCAGGTGAAGTGAGGATGAAAATCCTGACCCTTCAAGCGTCTGTCATAAATAAAGGTATCTCTCTGCATACGGAAGGTGCCGCCCGTGTAATGGAACTGAAGGCTTCCGTCCGGATTCAGCTCGTCGGCATAGCGAAGCACGGCACGCTCGCTTGTTCTTGCATCGTCGCTGAACTGCAGAACGGCATAGCCGGAAGCCAGCTCACCGATATCATAAATCTTCATATCACCGAACTCGTAAATGAGCTTCGGGGTAATTGTTCTTATGAGCCTGTCGGAGGGGAAAAAGCATTCGTAAAGCTCAGTTTCGGGAGGGACCCTTGATGCAGAGCATTCCCATCCGGAATCGTCAAATTCAGCTGTCTTCCAGCCGTCGGGATACAGACGTGCATCGTGGTACTCACCGTAATAGAGGCTTGTTTCAAGGATGTAGCTTTTTCTGAATTTTGTGTTCTCTTCACAGGAGCTGATGTAAGTAATTCTGCCGTCGTTATCTGTAAGCACGATTGTAAAAACCAGGGTATTGTCACCCCAGTAGGGCATACCCTCGTTGGGGCTTTCGTGCTGACCGTACCAGCCGGCTCCTATGTGGGTTGAAAGCACATTTTTTCCGTTTTTCAGAGAAGCGGTAATGTCATATTTATAATAATAAATTCTGTGAGAAAGGGTATCGTATATGGGCATATGGATTCCCGAGAGATCTCTTTTTTCATAATCGGTCATTGCGGGAATGAAATGCTCGTCAGATACTCTTACACCGTTTATAAAGGCTTCAAAATATCCGAGTGCCGTAATGTAAAGAGCTGCATTCTTCACATTCTCACAGGTGAATGCAGTTCTCGTAAGAACTGCATCCGAACCGGGGTAAGTAAGCCATACAGAATTTTTGAAAATTTCAGAGCTCATTGTCTTATCCTTTCGTGGGGATTATTGTAAAGCTGAATTCCATAATTTCCGATGCATCAAGACGGTATTCCTCTCTTGTGTCGGGGCCGCAGGAGGAGGAGCCGATGCCTCTTGTGAAGCCGTCAACGGTAAGGAAGGTTGTGTTCATATCCTTTAAGTCCTCCTGATGCTGAGCCTTGTTGATAGCTGACTGTGTCTGATGATGTACGCTGAAATTGAAGGGAGCATCGCCGTATACTGCGAAGGTGTTTTCACCGTCAGAAAGCTTCAGCCAGCGTGTATCGCAGTGCATACCGTTTTCCTGGGGGAATACGTAGGGCTCGTACATATCGGCAACCCTTGCCTTATAGATTCCGACGGGGGACTGAGCCTTGAAGTCAGGCATATTTTCAGCCTCACCTCTGCCGAAGTACTCTGCCGAGCAGAAGCTTCTGTCAAGCTCCATAGTAACACCGAAGCGGGGAATATCCTTTTCAGCTTCGGGTGAGAGAGCCTTGAGAGATGTCTGAATCTCCATTGCTCCGAGGGATGAGATAACGTACTTGATGTACCAGCAGTACATAGCCTTTCTCTTGCAGTTCATTGAGTAGAGAGCCTCAACTGCAATTTCACCGTCATCAACGGAAACCCAGAATTCCTCAAGCTTTTTCTTAAGCTTTCCGAGTCCGCTGTCTGCCCACTTATCTCTCATTCTTGCATCGTTATCAATAAGAGCTCTCCAGAGGTTGAGATTTATACCCTTTGATTCCGTGGCATTGAGGTTGAGAAGCTCCTTGCCGTTTACAATGTAGGAGGTAAGCTCACCCGTTGTGCCGTCAAAGGTGGCCTTGCCGTTATCGTAAATAACCGTAAGTATTCCGTTTTCTGATTCGGCGGAAATCTTTGAGCCGATTTCGATATCATATTCGCAGTCGGATACGGCAAGTTCAACCTGCTCCAGTGCAATTTCAATGCCTGTTTCCTTATCGGTGTAGATGAAGTTGATATAGCAGTCTGCACCCTCTGTGATTTTTACATCGGGAAGTGTTATGTCAACTGATTTCATAGCGTCAATGTTCAGCTCGATTTCACCTGTTGCCGCGCTTTGGCCGTTTACCTGATAATCGTAGGCTGCCTCGATGTAAGAGGAGTTACGGAAGCGGTTTGTGTTGGTAAAGGTGAACACACCGTCGCCCTTATACTCTGCACGGATGGGTCTGTATACAACCTTCATGCACTTTGCACCCGTGTGAAGCCTTCTGTCGGCATACATAAGACCGTCAACGCAGAAATGTCCGTCGTGCTGCTTTTCGCCGTGGTCGCCGCCGTAGGTGTACATATATTTATATTTCTTGTCATCGGGGCCGTGGTATACAGCGTGGTCTGCCCATTCCCAGATGCAGCCGCCCATTGAGTTATCCCACTTGTAGAAGAGCTCCCAGTATTCCTCAAGGTTGCCGGGGCCCACACCCATTGCGTGAGCATATTCACAGAGATAGAAGGGATATTTTGAGTATTCGCGGCAGAGATATTTTTTGTCCTCATATTCACGGATTCTCTTGCCCTTGATCATTTTTTCGATATCCTCCGTGGAGGTGTACATTTCGGAAATCACGTCATAGTGGAAGCGCTTGTTTCTGACAACGCCCTCGTAATGCACGGGGATGGGAGTGCCTGTGGATTTTAAGAATTTATAGCATCTGTCCTGACACTTGTAGCCGCCTGCCTCGTTGCCCAGTGACCACATAATGATTGAGGGGTGGTTTCTGTCTCGGAAGTACATTCTCTTAACGCGGTCAACGTAGTGCTTTGCCCATTTAAGGTCATGGCTTATCCGGTCCATATCGTCGAACATCTCTCCGCAGCCGTGGGTTTCAATGTCTGCTTCATCAATAACGTAAAGACCGTCTAAGTCGCAGAGGGTGATGAAATACGGGTCGGGGGGATAGTGGGAGGTTCTGACGCCGTTTACATTCAATTCCTTCATAAGGCGGATATCTCTTTCCATATCCTCGAGTGACATGGCATAGCCCTTGTGAAGGTCGGTATCGTGATGGTTTACGCCCTTGACCTTGATGGGTCTGCCGTTGAAGTAAAATACGCCGTCCTTTATTTCAATGGTTCTGAAGCCTATGAACTGTCTTAACGTCATAGACTCCTTTCCGTCCTTTATAACGGTAAGATAGAGAGCGTAGCAGACGGGGATTTCAGCGTTCCATTCCTGAACGTCAAGTGACCTGAAGGTGATTTCCTTTTCGCCCTTTACCTCCTTTTCGGCAATAAGATTCTTTTCCTTGTCGAAGATGCGGGCAAGCACCTTGCAGTCCTTATTGTCACCGAGAACGGTTTTTACTGTGAGATTGTAGCCCTTCTTTGCCTTTTCTGTCACAGCCTCGAAGTCATAGAGGTAAGCTTCGGGATAGTTATAAAGAAGCACGTCACGGAAGATGCCGTTTTCACGGAACATATCCTGACACTCAAGGAAGGTGCCGTTACACCACTTGAAAACAACAGCAACGATTTCGTTGGCACCCTCCGTAAGAAGGGAAGTCAGGTCAAATTCCGCTGTATTGTGGCTTCCCTCGGAATAGCCGGCAAACCTGCCGTTTACGTAAAGGGAGAGGTTATTTGAAACACCGAGGAAGGAGATTATGTGCTTAGCAGAGAGCTTTTCAATATTTACGGTCTTTCTGTAGATACCGACGGGCATATCCTCGGGTACGGCGGGGGCTATAGTCTTGATTTCATAGGGGCAGTTGAGATAAACGGGCTCCTGATAGCCTGTTCTCTGCCAGTCTGAGGGGATATTTACCTTGTCGAATCTTATCCTTCCCGTATCGAGTCTGTCGGGCACGTCTTTTATGGATTTATAGAATTTAAAGCTCCATTCGCCTGAGAGCACTGTTACCATATCCGAGGAATAACGCTCCTTTTTGAAGCAGGTTACGCTCAGCTCATCAAAGGAGGAGTAGGCTACGGCATAGGCACGGGGAAGCAGCTTATTCTTTTCAAAAACTGAGAAATTGCTGTGAATGTTTTTTATAATCTGATACTTCACGGTTTACATCCTTTCAGTATATATATTTACATATAATTTAACATAAAAAATATATGATAACAATACTTTTTTCATAAATATTTTGTTTGACAAACTGCGCTTTTTGTATAATAATTATATAGTGTATAATTGTACCGGAGGATATTATGAAAAAATTAAGCGTTTTAATTTCACTTTTACTGTGTGCCGGAATTGTCCTTTGCTTTGCTTCCTGCGAAAGCGGGGGCGGAGAGGACGAAACCACTACGAATTATTCCTATGTTCCTCAGGGACCGGAAAGTACGACTGTTGCCGACGGTAACAAGCCTGCCGACACTATAAAAGCAGATAAATCCTGGCAGAAGAACTTTTCAGCGGAGTATGAATATTATAATCCCGAGCAGAGTCCCGTGACTATGAAAATACGCGAAAAAAAATCGCAGAATGCCTTTACGGTTGAATATGTTGATACGAAATCAATTCTTTACTATAAGGCGGACGGAAACAATACGGACTATTATGTGATTATAGACAATCAGGAGCAGCAGGCTCATTCCGTGCTTGAGGATAAGCCCTTTTCCTCCCTTTCAAGCATGTTTATGAAGCTTACGGAGCTTGATAAGAATTTGCCCTCGCAGAGCAACGTGCTTTATATGTATGATGAGGAGGTAGCAGGCAGACCTTGTCACAAGTATATTCAGCGTGCATATTCGGACGGAAAGCTTACGGAGTCCGTTTATGTGTGGATAGACAAGGAATACGGCTTTGCCGCCAAGTGTGAGGCTTATGACACAAATAACGTTCTGACCGTTATGTGGCGTCTTAACTCCTTTGAAACGGGAAAGCTTACCGATGCGGACGTTTTCATTGATCTTTCACAGTACAATTTTGAAGCTGCGACGGGAGAAACCTTCGGATGAACGTTTACGATTTTGACAACACCATTTACAGGGGAGAAAGCGTCCTTCACTTCTTTTTCTTCTATATAAAAAAGGATCCGTATCTGCTGAAATATATTCCGAAGGTCTTTTATGCACTCTTTAAGTATAAGCTCGGTAAGGTTACGGTTGAAAAGGCTCTGGAGGAGTACGCCCCCTTTGTTGAGGACTATTTTAAGGGCATAAAGGACATAAGAGCCGATTCTGTTGTTTTCTGGGACAGCCACGAAAGGAACATCAAGCCCTTTTATAAGGAAATACAGCGTGAGGATGACGTTATTGTCACAGCCTCTCCCGAATGCACTATGGAGGAAATCTGCAGAAGACTGGGAATTAAGCATTGTGTGGGCAGTATTATTGAGGAAAAAACGGGAAGAATAACCCGTCTTTGTATGCGCTCACGTAAGGTGCCTGCTTTTCTTGAGGCTTTCCCCGGGGCTGAAATCGAGAATTTTTACACGGATTCACCGAAAAATGATGCACCCCTCATTGAAATGGCAAAGCACGCCTATCAGGTAAAAGGGGATAAGATAATAAAGATAAAATAAATCAGAATCACCTTTTTATATAACAAAAAAAATTCCTGCTACAAAAGCTGTGGCAGGAATTCTTATTTCTGTAAGTATGCGGGAAAGGGGATTTTATGAAAGGCTTAGATAATGCCCTGTTCAAGCATTGCCTGTGCAACTCTCTTGAAGCCTGCGATGTTTGCGCCTGCAACGAGGTCATAGCCGAGTCCGTATTCCTCTGCACACTCGGCGGATACGTCGTGGATGTGCTTCATAATATCGTGAAGCTTGTTGTCAACCTTTTCTGCAGACCACATATAACGGGCTGAGTTCTGGCTCATTTCGAGAGCGGAAACTGCAACACCGCCTGCGTTTACAGCCTTTGAGGGAGCAACTGCTTTACACTTGAGCTGGAGATACTTGAGTGCATCGTTGGTTGTGGGCATATTTGAAACCTCGATGTAGTACTGAACGCCGTTAGCAACGATTTTCTTAGCCTGAAGAATGTCAACCTCGTTCTGGGTAGCGCAGGGCATAATGATGTCAGCCTTTACGCCCCAAGGCTTCTGACCGGGGAAGAATTCAACACCGAACTTCTTTGCATATTCGTCAATTGTGAGGTTTTCGGAGCGCATCTTGAGCATAAAGTCAAGCTTCTCCTTGGTGGAAACGCCGTCGGGATCGTAGATATAGCCTGTGGGATCGGAAAGGGTTACAACCTTTGCACCGAGCTGTGCCATCTTTGTTGCAACACCCCAGGCAACGTTACCGAAGCCGGAAATGGCAACAACCTTGCCTTCAAGTGTGTCCTCGTAGTGCTTGAGAACCTCCTGAAGATAGTAAACTGCACCGAAGCCGGTAGCCTCTGGACGGATGAGAGAACCGCCGTAGGAAAGCCCCTTACCGGTAAGAACACCGTTTTCAAAGGTTGCCTTGATTCTCTTGTACTGACCGAAGAGGTAGCCGATTTCTCTGCCGCCGACCCCGATGTCACCTGCGGGAACGTCCACGTCGGGACCTACATATCTGTAAAGCTCTGTCATAAATGCCTGACAGAAGCGCATAATTTCAGCGTCGCTCTTGCCGATGGGGTCGAAGTTTGAGCCGCCCTTACCGCCGCCGATGGGAAGACCCGTAAGCGCGTTCTTGAAGGTCTGCTCGAAGCCGAGGAACTTGATTATACCCGAATAAACGCTTGGGTGGAAGCGAAGACCGCCCTTGTAGGGACCGATAGCGGAATTGAACTGATAACGGTAGCCTCTATTTACCTGTACGTTGCCGTTATCGTCAACCCAGCATACACGGAAGGAAATTGCTCTGTCGGGCTCTGTCATACGCATAAGGATGTCATACTTCTCGTATTCGGGATGAGCATTTACAAGAGGCTCAATTGAGGTGAAAACCTCTTCAACTGTCTGAATGAATTCAGGCTCGTGTGCATTTCTGATTTTAACGTTTTCTATAACTCTTTCGATATAAGTGTTCATAGAATTACCTCCGATGGTATAAATAAAATTTATGACTGCAAGGGATAGTTATTATTATTTGTAATAATACAATATATATCCCTTATTTAATGAATATACACAATACAATACTGCAATTGAGAGTGGTTGTCAAGAAAAAAATCGCATAATTTCACCATTTTTTGATTAAATATTATAATTGTAAGTATATATTTTTTTAGTGATTAAAACGGTTTATTGAGGGTATAAGCAAATGCTTATATGTGAGAAAAAAGCTCCCGATGAAAGTGAAAATTGAGCCTTTAGTGCGATTATATTTTCTTCTTCTGTCAATAATGTGGCTGAAAGGAGAATGCAAGTGTTTTACAAGAAAGTTGAAATTTCGTCTGTTGATACCTCAAAGCTCCGTGTGCTGAAGTCCGATGAATGTATGGAGCTTCTTAAAAAGGCGCAGGCAGGGGATAAAAGAGCAAGGGAAATGCTTATAAACGGAAATCTCCGTCTTGTGCTGTCTGTTGTGCAGAGATTCCGCAACCGTGACGAGGACCCTGATGACCTTTTTCAGGTGGGCTGTATCGGGCTTATAAAGGCCTGTGATAACTTTGATCTTACAATGAACGTGAAATTCAGCACCTATGCTGTGCCGATGATTATAGGTGAAATAAAAAGGCATCTGAGGGATAATACCTATCTCAGGGTATCACGCTCCATGAGAGATACAGCTTATCACGCAATGATTGTGAAGGATGTTTTTATGAAGGAGAATAACCGTGAGCCGACTGTTGAGGAAATTGCAGAAGAGCTTCAGCTCCCCGTGCGCGATGTGGTAATTGCGCTTGAATCAGTTGTGACTCCCGTGTCGATTTACGAGCCTGTGTATTCCGATAACGGGGACGAGCTGTTTGTGCTTGATCAGCTTTCCGATAACAATACGGACGGGGATATCGTGGCGGAGATATCTATAAAGGATGCCATAGAGAGGCTTGAGCCAAGAGAAAAGCAGATACTTAATATGCGCTTTTATCAGGGGAAAACCCAGACAGAGGTAGCTTCAGAGCTGTCAATCTCTCAGGCTCAGGTATCACGTATTGAAAAAAGTATAAAGAGAAAGGTGAAGGAGTAGTCTTTATTTGTCATTGTAGGGGAGGGGTCTCCCCTCCCGATTCAGAGAGTTGTAACTATTTTTAAAAAAGTTACAGATGTTGTGTAACGGGCGGGGTAACCCCGCCCCTACCGTAATCATATCACTTTTTGTGAAATTATGATTTTTATGCATTAATTTCAATTTATTCTGCATAGAATTTATCGGTGATATTATGAGCTGTCTTATTGAAGAGCTTCAGAGCAAGGACGTTATTTCCGTTGAGAACGGCTGCAGAATCGGATATGTTACGGATGTGGAGGCAGATGTTTGCTCAGGAAAAATATCTGCGATTATTGTGTCCTCCGTGACGACGGGCTTTTCTTTCAGAAGAGCCGATACCTTCCGTGTGTGCTGGGGAGATATTGTGGTGATGGGAGAGGAAACAATACTGGTAAAAAACGCTTCGCCTTGTGCATCCTGCAAAAAACAAAACGGGGGAATTCTACGTTTATTTTCAAAGTAATACTTGAAAAATCTGTCCGTATATAATAAAATATTATTAATATTTTGTCCGGACGGAGGATTCTGATATGCTTAATAACAAACAGATTGAACGCTTCCTTTCGAAGATGGAAAGCTTCATTGAAAGAATGGAGCCGCACATTTTCATTAAGGTAGGCGAGCTTGAAAACGTAGAAAAGTGTCACGTTGACAAGAGATATCATAAAGAGCCCGACCTTCCCTTTACACCTGCCGTAAAGGGCGAATACTGGGAGGGTGAGGGTACATATTGCTGGTTCAGAGGCGATTACACCGTACCCCGGGAGCTTGACGGAAAAACACTCTTTATCAAGCCCCATATCGGCGGCTATGAGGCACTCCTTTTTGTAAACGGCAAGCCCTTCGGCACCTTTGCTTCAAAAATCGTTGTAACCGCTCACGGCAATCATTACTGCGATATGGTTAAGTTCGAGCCCAAGGCAGGGGAGAAGCTGAAGATCGCTCTCGAATACTATGCAGGTCACTTTGTACCCGGCTGTATGCCCTTTGAAAATTCAGGCAGAACAGAGTTTAAGTTCCTTTATGACGGTGCAGACATCTGCGTAAAGGACTATGAGGCTCAGGAATTCTATTTTGACCTCAAGACCCTTCATCAGCTGACAAGCGTGCTTCCTGCCGACAGCTTTGTAAGAGCAAAGGCAGTAAACGCTCTTCTTGATGTATATGAGAAGATTCCCACGGGCACCGATGACGTTCCCTTCAGTAAGGTAATCGAGGCTCTTCGTACCGTGAAGCCCGTTATCAAGGAGGCTCTTTCCGCAAAGAACGGCGACAATGCTCCCGAGGCTGTAGTTATCGGTCACTCACACATGGATACCGCATGGCTCTGGCACGTAGGCGAAACCGTAAAGAAGTGCGCAAGAACCTATGCAAATCAGATAAGCCTTATGCAGCAGTATCCCGAATATAAGTTCATTCAGTCCTCCGCCTGCCACGGCGATATGATAAGAAAGCACTATCCCGAGCTTTTCGAGGACATCAAAAAGGCTGTTGCTGCCGGGAGATATGAGCCCAACGGCGGTGTCTGGGTTGAGTGCGACTGTAACATTACCTCCGGTGAATCCATGATAAGACAGTTCCTCTGGGGACAGAGATTCACAAGAAAGCACTTCGGTTACACCTCAAACTGCTTCTGGCTTCCCGATACCTTCGGCTACTCCGCAGCAATTCCTCAGATTATGAAGGGCTGTGCCGTTGATTACTTCCTTACAACCAAAATCAGCTGGAACGATACAAACGAGTTCCCCTATGATACCTTCTATTGGCAGGGTATTGACGGAACAAAGGTATTCACACATTTCAATACCACTCACCATCATCCCGACGTTGCCGATGTCAGCGCAAACATCAACGGCGGTATCAAGCAGAAGACCGTTACGGACAAGCGTATGCTTACCTTCGGATTCGGTGACGGAGGCGGCGGACCTCAGTTCGAAATGATTGAAATGGCAAGAAGAATTGAAAACCTTGACGGTGTTCCCAAGACCAGATATTCCCGTGTAGGCGACTTTATGCAGGAGCTTGAAAAGGACTGTGTACGCCCCAACACCTACCGCGGTGAATTATATCTTGAGCTTCACAGAGGTACTCTTACCAACCAGCATACAATCAAGAGAAACAACAGAAAGTCAGAGCTTTCTCTGCGTGACCTTGAAATTATGACCGTAAACGAGGCTGTAAAGGCTGATAAGACCGCTGACAGTACAGAAATTGCACCTCTTTATGAAACTCTTCTTATAAATCAGTTCCACGATATTCTTCCCGGTACCTGTATCAACAAGGCTCACCTTGAAAGCCGCGCCCAGACCGCAGAGCTTATAAAGACTGCAAAGGAAAAGACCGCAACTCTCATTAAGGCTGAGGGAGAGAATAAGGTTACCGTTATCAACACTCTTTCCTTTGCAAGAAATGACGTTCTCTTCTTAAAGGATATTCCCGAGGGAATGATTCTTGAGGGCGGCTACAGCCAGCAGAGATACTGGGACCTTGACGGCAACAGCATTCTTCTTGTTGCAGGAGCTGAAATACCCGCATTCGGCAGCGTTACCTTCAATCTTATTCCCGAGGAAAAGAGATTCAACTGCAATTTCGTAAGAGAGGGCAACCGTCTTTCCGCTCCTCTTTATGAGGTGACCTTTGCGGATAACGGCACAATCGCAGAGTATTTCGACAAGCGTGCAGGCCGTCAGATAGTAAACGGTGAAAACTACAACACCCTTCTTATGGCAGAGGACGTACCTGCTTCATGGGATAACTGGGACGTTGACGCTGACTATGAGCTTAAGTTCAGAAACGTTTCAGATCTCGTTGAAAGCGAGGTTGTTTCCGTCGGCAGAGTGGCTTACATTATCAGAAACAAGTATCAGATTTCCGAAAAGTCAACCGTTACTCAGGATATGATTCTCTTTGCACATTCCGCAGAAATCCGTTTTGATACGGTTATGGACTGGCAGGACAACCATCAGTTCCTTAAAGTCGCCTTTGACAGCGACGTATTTGACGATTTTGCACGTCACGAGATTCAGTTCGGCTACGCAAAGCGTCCCACAACAAGAAATACCTCCGAGGAGCAGGCCAAGTTCGAGGTACTCAACCACAAGTATTCCGACATTTCCGAGGCTCGCTACGGTGTTGCAGTTCTCAATGACTGTAAGTACGGCATCAGCGCAAACGGCGGCTCACTTCGTCTTTCACTTCACAAGGGCGGCACACGTCCCGACCATCAGGGCGACCACGACGGACTTCACCGCTGTGTATATTCCGTGCTTCCCCATAACACGGGCTTCGGCTCCGAAAGCGTTATAAAGCCCTCTTATATGCTCAATATTCCCGTTCTTCAGACAATGGGTGAGTTCTCTGCAGATGCTCTTGCAGCTATTGAAGCCGACAACTGCTTCATTGAGGCTATCAAGCCCTGTGAGGATGCCCAGAAGGCATTTATTGTACGTGTTTACGAGGCTGAGGGTGCGTATACTAAGACAAGGATGAGCTTTACCGATAAGGCAAAGAAGGCAGTTATCACAAATATGCTCGAAGAGGAGCTTGAGGAAATTGCACTTGACGGTGTTCTTACCTTCCGTCCCTTTGAAATCAAAACAATCAAGGTATATTATTAATCGGTTATGAAATATTCCGGTCAAAGGAGGAAGCAGTATGCCCCAGCAGAATAAATTCAGCATAAAGCCGGGAGCAACGGGAGCTTTTATGTCGCTCCTTCTGATTGTTTCCTTCTTCCTGCCGAGAATATGGGAAGGAAACAACACGGTTAACTCTGTCAATACAATTATTATTGTGGTTATCCTGTGTCTTGCCGCAAAGCTTGTAAAGGATACCTCAGAGCTTTACGGAGAGCATCTGTGGGTACATAAAATTTTCCCCGTGCTGATGAGTGTCCCCGTTTTCAATCTCCTGATAACGGCGGTTCAGTTTGTTGTTCCCAATGCATCCTTTATGCTCCATCCCATATTTCTCACGCTTCTTGTTATTTCCTCGCTCCCTGCTTTCTGTTGCTATTATTTCACGGCAATGTGGCTGCACTTCAAGAGGGACAGGCGTCTTATGATAACCACTGTCATTGTTGACGGGGCAGGGCTTCTGTATATTCTCATCCGTCTTGCGGACAGAGTTATTATTCCCGCGCTCTCGCTTCAGGGCAATGAGATATCGGAAATTGTTGATAAGCTTGTGTCCTTCAGCCCCTGGGTATCTCTTCTGATTTATTTGCTTTCATTTGCCAATTTCATTATATGCGCGAAGGTTTTCATTGAAACTGATGAAACAACGGCATAAAGTATTTAGGGCACAGGCTGATTTTATTTCAGTCTGTGCCCGATTCTTCAATTAATCGATGATTATATCCGGCAGTTTGTTGTATATAAAAATAATAATAAAAAAATAAAAATTTTTACTGAAAAGTTCTTGACAAATCCGGTTCATTGTAATATAATGCTAAATGTTCCGAGTGAACAACAAATGAATATAGAGGTATAGTGTAACGGTAACACTCCGGACTCTGACTCCGTCATTTAAGGTTCGAATCCTTATACCTCTGCCAAAAAAGAGAAGCTTGAAAAAGCTTCTCTTTTTTTATCCAAACCGACAGGCTTGGTATATCATCACGCGTCAGCGTGTATATCATCAACACGGCATAGCCGTGTTGTATCTCATCACACCGAAGGTGTGTATTCTGTCGGCTTGATGATATGCAATGCTTTGCATTGATGATATGCAATTCCTGCGGAATTGATGATATACAAGGCTTCGCCTTGATTTTTTGCTTACGATAAAGCGAATTATAATTTTCTTGTATTTCTGTTTTATATGTGATATGATTTAAATATAAAGATGAATTGCGGAGGTTTTAAAAATGGCAAAATTTCAGGATAAACTGGTTTCAGACGGATATTGTGACAGTCGAGGTGCCGGTTTCTGTGCCACAGCAACGAACTTACCTAATGGTGAGTACGGTATGGTTGCATTATGTGTTAATGGAAGCAAATTGAATTTATATGATGTTGACACAAAAAGTAATATAGGTGATTTGTTATACGAGGTTGATTTAAAAAACATTAACAATCTTAAAATACGAGCCGGATTATTTAGCCAAGTATTAAAATTTGAATACAAAGGCTCAATGTATTCATTCACAAACTTTGTAGGGGTAAAACCTGCTTTAAAAGTCATTGAAGACGAAGCAACAACAGCTAATTAACACTGTTTCTAAATTGAGCTGTAAACACAAAGACCTGAGAATTCTCTCGGGTCTTATTTTTTTTTATAATTTTGATTTACAAGAATTATCTTTTGTGTTATAATTTTTATAAAATATCGGAAGGAAGGTAAATATATGGATTTTACAACAGTAATTAATTTTATCAGGGACGTTGCGCTGTCGGTTATGACGCTTCTTATGATGCTTTCACCTGCTGCTGACGGTGATGCCGTTCCCTATGAGGCAGAGCGCCCCGATGATCTTATCACAAGCTTTGCCGTTGTGTCCGACATTCACGTTGAAACAAATAATCCCGCAAGCTACGATAATTTCAGCGATCTCCTTTACGGTCTTAAGGCAGGCGAGGATATTGATGCCGTGGTTTATACCGGTGACAACGTTATGAACGGTCAGGTAACCGAGGATTTCCTTTTCTACTCGGCACTTAAAATTATGAAGCCTGCAAGGCATAACCTTGTTGTTGTGGGTAATCATGACGTAGGTAACGGAGAAGGGGATTATGACAGTCTTCGCAAGAAATTTGTTGCAAACAATGCTTTGTATCTCGGCAATATCAATAAGACAGATTATTACTACAAGGTCATAAACGGCTGTTATATTGTTGTTATGTCCTCTGAGGACAATACTGCTTCCTCCTTTACAATGACTGAGGAGCAGTTCACCTGGCTTGAGGGTGTGCTTAAGAAGGCTCAGGACGAGGGAGCAAGGGTATTTGTATTCAATCATTTCCCCATAAGATATTTAAGATCCTTTGAGCCTCAGCGCCTTGCAGATTTATTGAATGAATATGACGTTGAGCTTTTCATGCACGGTCACATTCACGACCACCTCGGAAGCGATAACTTCTATACAAACTACGGTGTTGACTGCATCAATCTTCCCAGAGCTACGGAAACCAAGGATTACGATGCAGGTGACGGCATTGTAGTTGAGGTTTATGAGGACGAAATCGTGGTCAGAGGCCGTGATTTCATCACAGGTGAATGGATAGACGGACTTCGTTATACCTATTGATTTAAGCGTTTTTAGCACAAAGCTGCTTCTCATAACGAGAGGCAGTTTTTTTGTAATTAATCCTGTAGGGGATGGCGACCCCTACACGAAGAATCAACTTTCTGTAACTCTATCGGGAAATACGGGAGAGTTTTTTTGTAAATGCCTTGCAATTGTCCGCACAAATGCATATAATATAAGTGAAAGGAGCGATAATTATGCCAAAAACCGCAAATCTTTATGCAAGAATCGAGCCTGATGTAAAAGAGCAGGCTGAAGCTATTCTTACTTCTCTCGGAATTCCTGCATCAAATGCAATAAATATGTTTTATAAACAGATTATTCTTCAGGGCGGCCTTCCCTTTGAAGTAAAGCTTCCGAATGCTCCGCTTGATTTCTGTAAGCTCAGTTCTCAGCAAATAGACAAGGAATTAGGAAAGGGAATGGCTGACATTGTGAACGGAAATACCGTTTTTGCCGAAGATGCATTTAATCAGCTTTACGGAAAATTCGGAATATGAAATATAAAGTTATTTTATCAGCCGAAGCTTATAATGATATTGACGGAATCTTCCGGTATATTTCCGATGTATTATGTGAAAGAGAAATTGCAGTCAATCTTATAGAAGCATTGAAGCAGAAAATACTTTCTCTTGATGAAATGCCTGCACGTCACAGAATATATGACAGAGAACCGTGGAAATCCCGCGGCGTGCATATCCTTCCTGTAAAGAAGTATCTTGTATTTTATGTAATAGATAAAGACAATATGTCTGTTAATGTTTTGAGAATTATATACTCATCAAGAGATTTTGAAAAGTTGATATGAAAAAAGCTCTCCCGCGAAAACGGGAGAGCCGTAATTTTTATAAGATTAATACATTCCGCCGCCCTGGTTTGCCATTGCTGCGGCTGCAGCTGCATCTGCTGCGGGATCGGGCTTATCTGTTACAAGAGATTCTGTTGTAAGAACCATAGCTGCAACGGATGCTGCGTTCTGAAGAGCAGAACGTGTAACCTTTGTGGGGTCAAGGATGCCTGCCTCTGACATATCAACGTATTCCTCTGTTGCGAAGTTGAAGCCGTAGCCCTTCTTGCCTGAACGGTTGATAGCATCAATGATAACAGAGCCCTCAAGACCTGCGTTTGCTGCAATCTGACGGATGGGAGCCTCAATTGCCTTGAGAACAATCTTAATGCCTGTGATTTCGTCTGTGTTGTCTGTTTCCTCAAGGAGAGCGGCAACAGCGGGAACGGCATTGAGAAGAGCAACACCGCCGCCTGCAACATAGCCTTCCTCAACAGCAGCCTTTGTAGCAGCAAGAGCATCCTCGATGCGAAGCTTCATTTCCTTCATTTCAACCTCGGTAGCGGCACCTACGTGGATAACAGCAACACCGCCTGCAAGCTTTGCAAGTCTTTCCTGAAGCTTTTCCTTGTCAAATTCGCTTGTTGTAACCTCAATCTGTGATCTTATCTGATTTACACGTGCTGCGATTTCAGCCTTGTCGCCTGCACCGTCAACAATAATTGTGTTTTCCTTTGTAACCTTTACCTGACGGGCACGGCCGAGCATCTGAACGCTTGTGTCCTTGAGTTCAAGACCCAGGTCAGATGTAACAACCTGACCGCCTGTAAGAATTGCGATATCCTGAAGCATTTCCTTTCTTCTGTCGCCAAAGCCGGGAGCCTTGACGCATACGCAGGTGAATGTGCCTCTGAGACGGTTTACAAGGATAGTAGCAAGTGCTTCACCCTCAACGTCCTCGGCAACAATAACAAGCTTCTTGCCTGCCTGAAGAATCTGCTCGAGAAGGGGAAGGATTTCCTGAATGTTTGTGATCTTCTTATCTGTGATAAGAATGAAGGCATCGTCAATAACAGCCTCCATCTTGTCTGTATCTGTTACCATATAGGGGGAGATGTAGCCTCTGTCAAACTGCATACCCTCAACAACGTCGCAGGAGGTTTCTGCAGTCTTTGATTCCTCAACCGTGATAACACCGTCAGCGGAAACCTTTTCCATAGCCTCAGCGATGAGATTTCCGATGTTTTCGTCAGCCGCGGAAACTGTTGCGATTCTTGCGATATCGGAGGAGCTCTGTACGGGCTTTGCATCAGCTTTAAGAGCCTTGACAGCAGTATCAACAGTCTTCTGGATGCCCTTCTTTACTGTCATGGGGTTTGCACCTGCTGCAACGTTCTTCATACCCTCGCTTACGAGAGCCTGAGCAAGAAGGGTAGCGGTGGTTGTACCGTCACCTGCGATATCGTTGGTCTTTGTTGAAACTTCCTTTACAAGCTGAGCGCCCATATTTTCAAAGGGATCCTCAAGCTCGATTTCCTTTGCGATTGTAACACCGTCGTTTGTGATGAGGGGAGCGCCGTACTTCTTGTCAAGAACAACGTTTCTGCCCTTGGGTCCGAGGGTGATTTTAACTGTATTGCTTAACTTATCTATACCTGACTGAAGAGCCTTTCTTGCATCTTCACCGTAAAGTAACTGCTTTGCCATAAGAGATTCCTCCAAAAAATTATTCTACAACGCAGAGAATGTCGCTGAGCTTCACAACGGTGTATTCGTCGTTGCCGAGCTTTACCTCTGTGCCTGCGTACTTGCTTAAGATTACCTTGTCGCCGACCTTGACCTGCATAACGGTTTCCTTGCCGTCAACAATACCGCCGGGGCCTACAGCCACAACCTCAGCTGTCTGGGGCTTTTCCTGAGCGGAAGAAGCGAGGATGATGCCTCCCTTTGAGGTTTCCTCTGCCTGTGTGAATTTAACAACCACCTTGTCGCCTAAGGGCTTGAGTGTCATAATAAAATCCCTCCTGAGAATATTTGTAATTTGAAAATTCTGTCAAATTAGCACTCTGATTATTTGAGTGCTAAGTATATTTTAATCAATTTTCAGAAAATTGCAATACCTTTATTGAAAAAATTTCCTCTTTTTTTCATTTTAACTAATCTTTTTGTCATTATTACATTAAAATATATGTTATTGAGAGAATTTTATTCTGACGGTAGAAATTATTATTATAATGTTGTATAATTTATAAAAAGTAAATTAAACCTTGTAGGGGATGGCGTCCCCGACATCCCGTGAGCAGAGAAGTAAATTACAGAATTTATGACCCTCAGAGCCACAATTTCAGCTGCCGTGGGAATTAACACGAATATTGTTATTTTTATCAGGACGGGTCGTCGGGGACGCCGACCCCTACAGGCTGTTATGTAAATTCTGATATTGTATTAAAAATTAAATGAGAGGGAAGTATGAGAGAATATAAATACGAGCTTCATTGCCACACGGGGGACGTGAGCTTCTGTGCCGCGTCAGATGCACGGGAAGCGGTAAAATTTTATAAGGACAGGGGTTATGACGGTGTTGTTATTACCGACCATTATTCTCCCCAGACCTTTCTTTTTCACCGTGCGCTGATGCCGCAGAGATATATTGACCGTTATCTTGAGGGCTACAGACGTGCAAGGGCTGCGGCAGGTGAGAATTTTACCGTGCTGTGGGCGATAGAAGTGCGATTTTTCTTTACTATAGATGACTTTCTTATTTACGGGGCAGATGAGGACTTTCTCAGAAAAAGCGGAAATCTTATGACTAAATATTTAAGACGCCTTAAAAGGCTTTGCGATGAAAATGACCTTATTCTTCTTGAGGCACATCCCTTCAGAAAAATGCGCTTCCGCCATAATCCGAAGCTTCTTCACGGGTGTGAGGTGTATAACGGCAAGGATAAGGACACCGATGCTAACATAAAAGCAAGAGAGTGGGCAAGGGAAAACAGCTTCCCCATAGTCACCTCCGGCGGTGATTTTCACCATAAGGACAGGACCAACCCCGGAGGAATTATCACAAATGAGCCTGTAAATACCATGGAGGATTTAATGAGAATACTCCGCTCCGGTGAATACCGACTGATTGAAGAATAACCGACCCTTTGAACGATTGAGGGGCAAAAGCAATACGGCGGTGTGACCGACCGCCGAAATTAAAATCAACCGACCTGAAAGGCGCACATCTTCTGATGTACTTCCGATATAAGGGTCGGTTTCTGCTTTTGAGACCGACAGTCACCCTGAATTTCAGCCGACCGTCACTACGGCACAAAAAGAAAATCAGACCGACGGGAAGTCCGTCCCCTTATATACAGAATAAGGAATAAGAATAAGGATACATAATAAAGAGAGAGAATAAGGAGAAGAAAGATTTTTCTCTCTGTTTGGAGTGATGAGAATATTTAATTATTAATTTTTTCGGTATGCCGGTAAGCTCTGTAGGTGCGGGGTTTCCCCGCCCGATTTGTGATATTGTTACTTTCTGATAAAGTAAGTTTATTTTTTTTGCGGGAGGGGGGACCCCTCCCCTACAACCGGGACAAATATTAAACAAAAATGTTGTAAATGTTTGAAAAAAGGGTGAAATTATCAAATGTTATCGAACATTTGTTCACATTGCACAAAAGAAGGGGGAAAAACGGGGATGAAATTTTTCGCAAAAACCCCTGTTTCAGACTAGACTTTTGCCGAACAAATGTGCTATAATAAGGACGAACAAAGAGGGAATCCCTCTCAATAAAATTAAATACAGTAAATTTCAGGAGCTGTGCCTTTTCGGTGCAGCTCCCGTTTGCTGTTTAAAAGCAGGAGGTTCAATATGCAGAACGGTTTTATTACTATCCCCAGAGTAATTCTTAAGTACGAGATTTTTCAGGATCTTGATGCCCTGGGCTTTTACACAAGGCTCAAGTGCGATCTGCGCTTCCGTGAGGCTTATATTGACGGAGTTGAGGTCGGTGTGAATTCAATTCTTATTTCAAAGCCTGAGCTTGCAAAGCGCACAAATATGACTGTTGCCAAGGTCAAAAGGCTTCTGAAGAATTTTCAGGAGCTTGGCGGCATACGCTGCGAGAACATCAGAAACAAGTATACGCTCATTACATTTCTTCCTCCATTTCTTGCCGACGGTCCTGACGATAAGGGCGGAAACGGAAATCCTCCCCCCGTGACAGCACAGGAGGAGGAATATAATGAATTCTCCGGTAACAAAGCTCCGTGTGAGAAGCCTTATAAGGAAAGGGAGGCCGCCGTTTTAAGTGAAAGGGGAGAGCTGAAGGCCTACGGCAGATTCCGCAACATTTATCTCTCAGACGAGGAATACCTCTCTCTCAAAAACGATTATCATTTCACGGACAGGGTTATTGAAAAGCTTTCCGCATATCTTGAAGGTCATCCCGAAAAGAGTGAATGCAATCACTATGCACAGCTTTACAGGTGGCTGTGCAATGAAAGAGAGCGTTTTGCGGCAGATAATGCACTCGGTGCCATGAACGGCTCAAGCGGAAATGCAAATAACTATACGCCTGACCCCAATGCTTCCTATGATTTACTGAGAGCTGAGGAGAGGGCAAGGAAAAGCGTGCCGAAGCAAATCAGATTCAGAGACGGCAGAGTTATCGATGTGAAGAAATTAGATGATGTGCAATAAGTCCTGCGGTGCCGAGCACGGCGGCGGTACCGAGGCCCACGGCGGCAATGCGCTTTACGGGCTCTATGCTTGTGGGGATGTGGGTGAAAATGAATTCCTGCAGGGGATTTGACAGCTTATCATCCGTAAGAGAACCGAAGGTGACGGTGCAGGTGTCGAATTTCGTAAGGTCCTCCACGTCAAGCTCAACAATTCTGACTCCTCTCTCTCTTCCGGGACCGTAGACATTGAAGCCTGCTCCCTGCGTGTAGATAAGCTTGATTCCGTCCTTTTGGGCTACAAAGGAATTGATGTGGTCATGACCTACAAGAAGTCCGAGGACGTTGCCCTTTTCCTTCAGGGCGTGGAACTGACCTGAATTGCGGTCGGGTGTGGCAGGGGATTCTCCCATAAAGCCGCCTGCCTTTACGATATTGTCGGGAAGCACATACCATTCGCCCTTGTGCCGGCGATATGCTTCAACCGCACCCCTTGTGCCGAATTTCACACGCTTTAATACGTCAAAGAACTCAGGCACGGGGATGTGCTGAAATACGAGGGAATTTACATATTCTCCGTTCTCCGAAGCCCTTTCACGCTCAGCTCTGAACCATTCAAGCTGCTCCTCAAGGACGGGGTAATATTCTCCCGTAGGTGCCTGACCGTTGGAATCGAAAAGGTATATATCGAACACGTGCTTTTCTTCGTTATAAAGGGGCAGACGGAAGGTTCCTCGGTCTGAGGCACTATGAGGCTCACCCGAAATATTAAAGGGGGATTCGGCATAAATATCAGCCTGTTCTGCATTTGAAAGCCCCACCTGAGAGTCGTGGTTGCCGTAGGTGACGGCAAAGGGGATACCTGCATTTTCGACGGGGGCAATGATTTCCTTTAAGACCCTGACAGCCTGCTCCTTTCGGTTTTTATTATAAAAGGACGGATGGATTCCGTAAATCTGATCTCCCGTGAAAACCACGAGGTCGGGCTTTTCACGCTCCAGAGCGAGAGTGAGGAGCTTTATTGTGTCGGGATTGACCGTGGCACATTCCTGCACGTCGGCTATCTGCATAATCCTGAATTTTCCGTTTTTATTGAATGTGAGCTTTTCCGAATACATAATGTCACCCGTTACGTTTTTTTCTTTATTTTAACATATATAAATAATATAATCAATTACATTTTCGTCAGAGGCAGAAGCGTTCAATTAACCTTGTAGGGGACGGCGTCCTCGACGTCCCGCAGGCAGAAATTCAAATTACAGAATTTATGACCCTCAGAGGCACATTCTTATATGCCACAGAAATTAATGTATAAAATTAACATTTCATCATTGCGGGTCGTCGGGGACGCCGACCCCTACAATGTAAGGTGCATTTTGTGTTCTATGACAATTAATACGAAATTTGTATTTTCTTCAAGGCTTACATATGGCGGTAGGGGCGGGGTTTCCCCGCCCGTTCAGAAGCGTTATAATTTATAATTAATAAAAGATACAGAATCTATGGGGCGGGCGGGATATCCCTCAGAAACATAGTCGTCTTGCTTCCCTTGGGGCGGTCGCAATACTCCTTGTTTCTTCACCTCTTTCGCGTGCCTTCATCTGTCACCGACAGCGGCACACTCATTCGCCCCCGCCCCTACTCCGAGTTTGCAGTGACGGGGTGGAAACCGCACATGCGGTGAAATTGATGCAAAAAAGATGCTCTCTGTGAAAGAGAGCATCTGAAAAATTATTCTTCAGTTTTTGCAATCTCAAGACCGAGAACCTTCAGCTGTTCGTCGTCAACTCTTGAGGGACATTCGGTCATTGCTTCCGTTGCGTCCTTGAGCTTGGGGAATGCTATAACGTCACGAAGGCTTTCAGCACCTATCATCTGCATAACAAGTCTGTCAAGACCGATACCCATACCGCCGTGAGGAGGAGGTCCGAAGCGGAAGGCATCAAGAAGATAGCCGAACTTGTTGTGTGCTTCCTCGTCGGAAAGACCGAGAAGCTCGAATATCTTGCCCTGAAGCTCGGGATTTGTGATACGGATGGAACCTGAGGAAAGCTCGATGCCGTTGAGAACAAGGTCGTAAGCCTTGGCTCTTACTGCGCCCTTGTCGGTGTCAAGATAGGGGATACATTCATCCATGGGTGAGGTGAAGGGATGGTGCATAGCAACCCAGCTCTGTGTTTCCTCGTCCCGGTCGAAGAAGGGGAACTCTACAATCCAGAGGAAGTTGTAGCCCTCGGGGATGATGTCAAGCTTCTTTGCTGCCTCGTTTCTCAATGAGCCGAGAACTGAGAGAGCAAGGTTCTTTCTGTCACCGATGATGAATACAACGTCGCCCTTTTCTGCGCCTGCTTTTTTGAGGATTTCCTGCATCTTTTCCTCGGAAATGAACTTGCCGAAGGAGGAGGCGATGCCGTCGTCGGTGTATCTGATCCATGCCATACCCTTAGCGCCGATGCCCTTTGCGAATTCGGTAAGCTTGTCAATTTCCTTTCTTGTGTATACGGAAACAGCGTTCTTTGCGGTGATACCTCTTACCGTTCCGCCTGAGGCTACGGTACCCTCAAATACGGAGAAGCCGCAGTCCTTTACGATGTCTGAAAGGTCAAAAAGCTCCATTCCGAAGCGGGTGTCGGGCTTGTCCGAGCCGTATCGCTCCATAGCATCAAGGTACTTGAGTCTGGGGAGGGGCATGGGGATTTCAACGTCAATTGCTTCCTTGAAGAGCTTTGCGATGTAGCCCTCAATCATACCGAGAACATCATCAACGTCCACGAAGGACATTTCAAGGTCAATCTGAGTGAATTCGGGCTGACGGTCTGCACGCAGGTCCTCATCACGGAAGCAGCGTGCAATCTGCATATATCTGTCAAAGCCTGCAACCATTGAAAGCTGCTTGTAAAGCTGAGGGGACTGGGGGAGTGCGTAGAACTCTCCGTTATGAAGACGGGAGGGAACAAGGAAGTCACGTGCGCCCTCGGGAGTTGACTTCATAAGAATGGGAGTTTCGATTTCAACGAAGCCGTTGTCATAGAAGTAATCGCGTGTGATTTTTGCTACCTTGTTACGGAGCATTATGTTCTTCTGAAGGTCGGGACGGCGAAGGTCAAGATATCTGTACTTGAGTCTTGTGGTTTCGCCTGTCTGTGAATTTTCAACGATTTCAAAGGGAGGTGTTTCACTCTTTGAAAGGATGCGAAGCTCTGTTACAAACACCTCGATATCGCCGGTTGCGATTTTGTCCGTCTTTGCGGAACGTTCCTTTACGATACCCTTTGCGGCAAGAACGTATTCACTCTTGACTGTGGCTGCCTTTTCAAATACAGCCTTATCGCTTGTTTCGTCGAAGCTCAGCTGTAAAAGCCCCGTTCTGTCACGGAGGTCAATGAAAATAAGACTGCCGAGGTTGCGGCTTCTCTGTACCCAGCCGAAAACTGTTATTTCCTTACCGACATCGCTGATTCTGAAATTACCGCAGTAGTCGGTTCTTGTCATTCCTGTTACAAATTCCATTTGTTTATTCTCCTATCTGAGTGAATTCCGCTCCGATATCCGCGAATGCGTCATTCATTGTAAGCCTCATAAAGCTGTCTGCAAAGTCAACAATCGGAAGCTCTGTTACATTGCCGTTATCCATATTCTTTACGTTTATGCTGCCCCCAGTTTCTTCATCCTCACCGAGAACGGCAGTATACATTGCATTCTTCTTGTTGGCGTACTTCATCTGAGCCTTAAGAGAGCGCTCACCGAGGTCGGTAAGTGCCGAAATGCCCTCATAGCGAAGGTCATTCACAAGCTTCATTGCAAGGGGACCCTGTGCGGGAGAAGCAGGAGCAATGTAAAGATAAGGACGGGGATCAGAGGGAAGCTCCTTCTTCTGAGCCTCAAGAAGCATTGTAAGTCTTTCTATACCCATACCGAAGCCGCAGGCGGGAAGGGGATTTCCGCCAAGCTCCGAGATAAGTCCGTCATAGCGTCCGCCGCCGCAAACGGTACCCTGAGCACCGATTGAGCCCGATACGAATTCAAAAACGGTCTTTGTGTAATAATCAAGTCCTCTTACGATGCGGGGATTTACGGTGTAGGGGATATCCATTGCGTCAAGATAGGACTTTACCTTGCCGAAGTGTGATTCGCATTCCTCGCAGAGGAAATCTATAACAACGGGAGCATCCTTTGCAATGCCTGAGCATACGGGGGACTTGCAGTCAAGAATTCTCATGGGATTTCTCGTAAGTCTTGAAAGGCAGGTTTCGCAAAGGTCTGCCTTTTTTTCGTCGAAATACTTAAGAAGTGCCTCGTGGTAATTCTTTCTGCATACGGGGCAGCCGATTGAATTGATTTCAAGGCTTATATCCGTAAGACCGAAGAAGTCGAATATCTGCTGAGCAAGGGCAATAATCTCCGCATCAGCGGCAGGTGAGCCCGTACCGAGGCTTTCTACGCCGAACTGATGAAATTCTCTGAGTCTGCCTGCCTGGGGCTTTTCATAGCGGTAGCAGGAGGTGAGATAGTAATATTTCTGGGGGAGGGGCTCGTTGAAAAGACCGTGCTCAAGGAAGGCTCTTACGGTGCCTGCAGTACCCTCGGGTCTGAGTGAAATACTGCGGTTGCCGTTATCATTGAAGGTATACATTTCCTTCTGAACAACGTCTGTTGTGTCGCCCACACCTCTCATAAAAAGCTCTGTGTGTTCAAAAACGGGAGTTCTTATCTCCCTGAAACCGAAATTTCCTGCAGTTTCTCCCAACGCGTTTTCAATAAAACGGAGCTTATAGCTTTCGGAAGGGAGGGTATCCTGAGTGCCTCTCGGTGCTTTAGTTAAAAGTGCCATCGGGTTTTCTCCTCAAAAATGAAAATTATCAGTTGCCTCTGACAAGATTTCTCCAGTCAAGGTCGCCTCTTTCAAGTCCGCGTACAAGTGATTCTGCGGTTGCGATATTTGTTGCAACGGGAATCATGTGAACGTCACAGAGTCTGAGCAGGTCTGCATCGTCGGGCTCGGTAACCTTCTTGGTAAGGGGGTCACGGAATAAAAGCAGAAGGTCTATTTCGTTGCAGGAAATGAGAGAGCCTATCTGCTGTGCGCCGCCCTGACTGCCTGCAAGGAATTTCTTTATGGGAAGTCCCGTTGCATCCTCTATAAGCCTGCCGGTTGTAGCGGTTGCGCAGAGAGAGTGATGACTTAAAATTCCGCAGTATGCAATACAGAACTGTGTCATAAGCTCCTTCTTTGAGTCATGTGCTATCAATGCAATGTTCATAAATACACCGTCCTTTAAGGTAAATCTTATATTCTTTAATAATAACACAAATAATTTGTATTTTCAACACCTATTTCAGCTGAGAATGCTCAAGGGGAATATATTTCCCCGAAATTCTTTCGGCAATTCTTTCAAATGCACCGTCGCTTTTCTTAGTCTTCAGCTTTTTCTCGCTGACGGTCGAGTACATTATATTCTTGTCCTCGGGAATAATTCCTATGAGCTGAACAAGTGTCTTGTCAATAATTTCATCAACCGTCAGAAGAAGTCCCTTTTTTGCCGCCTTCACGTTATAACGGTTGATAAGAAGACGTGATTCTGTGATTCCGTTTTCCTTAAGCACACGCTGTACGGTGCCGGCACCCGTAACGGAAACCTCGTCTGCGGTTGCCGTAACAAGAGCTTTTTCGGCACCCCTTGCGGCTCTCGCAAGTCCTCTGCCGATACCTGCCGGAGCATCAATGAAAATGTAATCGTAGTTATCCTGAAGCTCGTCGGTCAGCTTTTTTATGATATCGGGAAATTCCTCTGAAAGCGGAGCCTTCGGTGAGGGGATAAGAGTAAGCGTATCGCTTATTTTAATGAGTGCATCATCGGTGGTGCATCTCTCCTGAGCAATGTCGCCCCAGGTGAAATTCACCCTTTCGCTGACACCGAGCATTATATCAAGAGATGACAGCCCCGCATCGCAGTCTATAAGAAGAACGTTGCAGTTCATTTTTGCGAATTGAAGCCCCAGGCTCTTGGTTACGGTGGATTTTCCGACACCGCCCTTGCCTGATGCGATAACAGTTTTAATTGCCATATTAAGCACCTCTTTGCAAATTGTCAAATCACAGGAGATGAGCTTTTCCTTCACTGCCGGATATTGCTGCAGCCTTTATAAGGCAAAAGGTAAAGCTGAAATTACCAGATTATATCATTCTCCGTGCTGATGCCGGGAGTTGTACCCGCAAGAGAGAAGTAATATTCAAATATATCAGCGGCAACCTGAGCCGTAGCCGAGCCCGAGCCTGCGTTTTCAATTACTACGGTAATTGCGATTTCGGGGCTTTCGTAGGGGCCGAAGGCAATAAGGAAGCCGTCGGTGCCTTCAACAACATTGCCGTCAACTACAAGCGTCTTTTCTGCCGTACCGGTTTTGCAGGCAACCTTCTCTCTCAGCTTGCTGAGATATGGTGCGCAGGAGCCCTCGTTTGCAACGAGATACATACCTCTTTTTACGGTATCAAGGGTTTCCTTTGAAATATTTGTTTCAACGGCAATCTGCTTTTCGTGAGCGTAAACGCCCTCGGTAAAGTCTGCCGATACGATTTTTTCAACAAGATACGGAACGTAACGTGTGCCTCCGTTTGCAATGGTAGCACAGTAGTTGTTAAGCTGTAAGGGGGAGAAGGAGTTATCGGACTGTCCGATAGCGGCAAGAAGGGTTTCACCGGGCTTCCAGCCGAGGCCCATGGAATCACGGTATGCTATACCTGCAAGAATACCCTGACTTTCGGAGATTTCAATGCCCGTTTTGCTGCCAAGGCCCAGAAGTGAGGAATAGGTGTTCATCTTGTCAATGCCAAGCTGTCTTGCAAGCTCAAAAAAGAATATGTTGCATGAGTGCTCGAGTGCCTGCTCGACGTTTATAAGCCCGTGTGCTGTTTTATTGAAGCAGGCAAAGACCTGGTCTATGTATTCGTACTGACCGGTGCAGTAAACTGTTGAATCGGGCTCGATTATGCCCTCCTCAAGGGCTGCAATTGCAATGGCAGGCTTCATTGTGGAGCCGGGTGAATAGGTGCTTTGCACCGCACGGTTCCAGAGAGGCTTGCCGGGGTCAGCCGCAAGAATATCATAGTCCTCGAAATATGTTGTAAGTGAGTAATTCGGGAATGAGGAGCTGGCAAGGACAGCGCCGCTGTCAACGTCCTGGACAATTACTGCACCTGCAGGGGTAAGACCCTGAGCCAGTGCCTCCGATTCCGTGACTGCCATAATCTGCTTTTTCAGAGATTTATCTGCAATCTCCTGAAGATTTCTGTCGAGGGTGAGGAAAATAGTGTTGCCTGCCTTCGGTAAAACGGAGTAGGAGCGAAGCACGCTTCTGCCTGCCGTTATTGACACGGTAAGCGTTCCCTGCTGACCTCTGAGATACTCTTCGGCATAGCTTTCAATGCCGCTTTTGCCTATATTGTCATTGAGAGCATAGGCGGATTTCTCTATGGCTGTTCTGTCCTCATCCGAAAGATCGGGATTCCGGAGCTTCTCTTCGGTTTCGGCGGTTTTCAGCTCGTATTCCTCTGCGCTGATTCCGGCTACAACACCTAAGATATGGGCAGCCGCAGTACCGTCACCCGAATACTTTCTGTGTGAGGAGGCACCTCCGTCAACACCGGGAAACAGCTCTTTGTTTTCCTTTACAAAGCCGATGGTTTCAACGGAAACCTTCTCGGCAAAGGTGTAGGGGAGTGAGGTCGAAAACCAGTTTTTATGCATATTGTAACGCACGGATGCAATGTCACGTGCAGCCGTTACGGGATAGTCTTCAAGCTTGTATTTTTCAATAAGCACGCTCAGGCAGTCCTCAGCCGTGGCGTAGTCGTTTACCGCACACATCTGCGGACCCTTCATATAGCTTACGGCGGATTTTGCATTCTCCTTATACTGAATGACACCGTTGACGTCAAAAATCAGGGGAAGCGCATCGGTCCATTCCTCACCCTTCCAGGTAAGGAAGTTTATCAGGCGGAAAATCTCCTTGTTTATTTCCTCGTCTGTGCGCGGAAATTCCGTATAATTGAAGGTAAGTGTATTTATAAGCTCGTTATATACGAGGGCATTGCCGCTGTTATCGAGAATTTCGCCTCTGGGGGCTGAAACGTTTACGTCATAGGATGACACGGCAGAGGAAGCGGAATATTTATCGGCATTGATAATCTGAATGTTTATAAGCATTGCTGTAAAGCCGATGAAGAATATTCCGAAGAATGAAAATATTAAAATGACTTTTCTGTTGATTTTTTCTTTCATAAGGTGAAATCAGACCCTTTCGCGGGTGAAGAATCTGCTGATTGCAGAAATAAGGAAATAAACGGGAACAAGAATAATAAGCGAGGTGATAACGGCAGGAATACATCGGGCTTTGATTACTGCTGAAATAAGCTCTCCCGTAAGCTTCTCTTTCATATAAATTATTCCGAGAAATGACGGGATAAGAGAGAAAACGGCTGTGAATATAGCCGCGGTAAGACAGGTGTTCCTGAGAAGATATCTCGTGGAAAGCCCCGTCAGAAGGAAAATAACGGAGAATATCAGGGCATAAAGGCCGTCCGTCACGGGAGAAGCCATATCCCAGAGTATTCCCGAAAGAAGTCCCCACAGCATTGCCGTAAGCTCATTTTCGTGCATCGCAACCGCAACGGTTACGGGAATAAGCAGAAGAAGCGGTACGGGCAGAGCCGTTTTCGGGAGAATTATAAACTGTAAAGCAAAGAAAGAGATTATAATCACAAGGAATATTATTCTCTTCATTGCAGATAAGGTCATTGAGTGTTTCTTCATAATCAGCCGTCCGATTTGCCTTCAAAGTCGGTAATAACGAATACGTCGGTAAGTTTTGAAAAATTTATGCCGGTTTCAAGGAGTCCGTAGGAGGAAAGCCCTGTTACGTCATTTTTAATCTCTCTGACAGTACCGATAACGAGATCCTTGGGATAGATTCCGCCGATGCCTGAGGTGCAGACTATACCGCCGGACACAACGGGAGTGTTCTTTTTAAGTCCCGATAATTTAAGATAGCCCTCTGTTGAAAGAGCGTAGTCCGATTCGGTGTAGCAGCTTTCTCTGGTTCTGATTTCATAGGCGCTGACGGATATGTCTGAGTTGAAAAGCGTGTAAACCGTGCAGTTTGCGGGGCTTACGGAGGAAACAACACCTACGAGGTTATTTGCGTATATTACGGGATTGTTTACCTCAATGCCGTCATCTGAGCCGACGTTCAGCGTGAAGGTGCCGTAGAAATCAGAGGTATCCCGGAGTATTATCTCACCTGCAACAAACTCAAAGTCGGGATTTTCCTCCTTGACACCGAGGAAGTCCTCATAGGCCTCAAGCTTGTGCTTGGTTTTTTCATAGTACGTTATCTGAAGCCTCAGCTCGTTTATTTCGCTCTGAAGCTCCTCAACCTGCTTCTCCATGGCCTTTGAGGATACAAAATATCCGTTGAAGTCGGAAAGCATATCGCTTATATGCAGAGCAAGATTTTCAACAGGTGTAAGTACGTAGGAAAGAGCCGACGAAACGGGTGAGGATCCGTTTTCGGATACGGCTGCAATAAATACCGCAAGAAGCACAGCCGTAAAAACTACCGTACATATTCTGAATTTTGTGCCTGAAAAGAAATTTTTCATATTAACTCCGGATTATCTGAAAAGATTGAGGTTGTCCTTCTGAAGACATACGGCAATGCCCGTGATTACACAGTCGGTGGGATTGTCTGCCGTGTGAACGGTCATACCGGTTTTTCTTTCAATAAGCTTGTCAAGTCCGCGAAGACCTGCGCTGCCGCCGGTAAGTGTGATGCCCGAGGTGATTATATCGGAGGAAAGCTCGGGAGGAGTTTTCTCTAGTGTCTGCTGAATGGCATCAAGAATCTGATTGACGGGCTCGGAAAGAGCGTTTCTTACGTCTGCGGAGCTGATTTCAGCCGTGCCGGGAAGACCGTCGGAGAGGTTTCTTCCCTTTACGGAAATTGCTCCCTCACCTGAATAAGGAGCGGCAGAGCCTACGGCAAGCTTGATTTCCTCTGCGGTCTTTTCGCCGATAAGAAGATTATAGTTCTTTCTGATATGCTGCACTATAGCATTATCAAAGGCGTCGCCTGCGATTTTTACCGTACGTGAGGCTACTATATCTCCCAGAGAAATAACAGCAACCTCTGCGGTACCGGAGCCGATATCCACAATCATGCTGCCCTTTGCCTCGGTAACGGAAAGACCTGCCCCGATTGCAGCCGCCATGGGAGCCTCTATAAGGCTTACGTAGCGAGCGCCTGCAGCCTTCGCCGCATCGTGTACCGCCTTTCTTTCAACCTCGGTTATGCTTGAGGGTATGCAGATAAGCACGCGCGCACGGGTAAAGAGTGTGCCTGCAGTTGCCTTTTTCATAAATATTCTCAGCATATCCGCCGTAATGTCATAATCCGCAATTACAGAGTCCTTGAGAGGCTTTATTGCGGTTATGGAGCCGGGTGTTCTGCCTATCATCATTTTTGCTTCGTCACCGACGGCAACAACGCGCCTCGGCTGACTTTTGACGTCAATAGCCACAACAGAGGGCTCTCTGACTATAATACCTTTGTTTTTTGCACATACGAGAGTATTGCCCGTACCGAGGTCAATACCGATATCCTGAGAAAATAACATAGCTTATGTTTCCTTTATTAATGAATTTTCTGATTGCTCATAAAAACCCACAAAAATATGAGTTTTTGTGAAAAATCAAAAATATTTTGTAGGGGTCGGCGTCCCCGACGACCCGTTTTTAGTTAGTTTCATTTTGTAATGAATTTATCAGGAGGAACGTTTTTATGTATTACAGAAATTAACATAAAAATAAATTTCCTGCAGCGGGATGTCGAGGACGCCATCCCCTACAAACCGAAGTCGTAATTTCTTCCTCCGGGCAATTTTTTTGAAAACTTGAACTCCCTTCGGCGGGCGGGGAAACCCCGCCCCTACGATATAAATCTCCGAATTCCGAATTTTCTGATTCACTTATGTGAATCAGAATGTGCCTGACATATCTTCCTGAACTCTTTCAACTACTACCTTGTCTGTTTTTGAGCCTGCGATTTTTTCTTTGAGCATTTCATAATAAAGGTCCTCATCCATGGGAAGCTCAATTGTCTTGTCAAGCCAGGAGGAGAGGAAAGCGGCATTTGAGATGGTAAGACCGTTGATGCCCTCCTTACCTTCAGCTACAAGGGGCTCGCCTCTTAAAATGTGAGCGGCAAAGGCGTTCATAACACCCACGTGCTGGTCATTTATGCCGTCGGTTTCAACCGTAATCCATTCACCCTCAATGCTTCCGAAGCCTTCGTCCGAATTCTTTGTATAATCGGATGTAAGCTGATTGAGAAGGAACATTCTGATTTCACCGTTTTCGCAGACAATCTTTGCCTTGTCGAGAGTGATTTCAAGTCTGTTTGTACCGGGGTAATCACCTGTTGTGGTAATGAAGGTGCCGGTAGCGCCATTAGGATATTCAACGTAGATTGAAACGTCGTCCTCAACCTCAATGTCATGCCATTTGCCCTCGTGGCAGATAGCCTTTACACGTGAAGGCATACCGCAGATCCACTGCCAGAGGTCAAGCTGATGGGGACACTGATTAAGCATAACACCGCCGCCTTCGCCAGCCCATGTAGCACGCCATCCGCCTGAATTATAGTAAGCCTGGGTACGGTACCAGTCTGTGATGATCCAGCTTACGCGCTTGAGCTCGCCGTATTCACCGGAAGCAACCATCTCTCTTACCTTACGGTAGATGCAGTTTGTTCTCTGATTGAACATAATTGCATAAACAGGCTCTGATTTTTCGGCAACCTCAATAAGCTCTCTTACCTGCTTTGTGTAAACACCTGCAGGCTTTTCACTCATTACATGAAGCCCTGCATTAAGAGCCTCAATGCCGATGGGGGGATGGTCGTAGTGGGGAGTTGCAATGAGAACTGCATCGCAAAGTCCCGAATTTATAAGCTCGGAAGAAGAGCCGAAGCATACTACACCGGGGATTTTTTCCTGAGCGCGTGCGAACTTCTTTTCATCAATATCTGCCACGCAGGTTATATCAACCTCGGGCATGGAGCCTTTTACGAAGTTGTTGATATGGCTCATACCCATATTACCGATACCGATTATACCGACTCTGACTTTTGCTGACATAAGGACATCTCCTTTATATATAATTTAACAGAATAATTATAAAACAGAATGGTTATAAATGCAATAGAAAATTATGAAGAAATTTCCCCCTTTGACGAAATGACGGTAGGGGAGGGGTTTCCCCTCCCGCCGCAGAAGGTTGCAGTTTTTTGACAAATAAAAATTACAGAAGTCAGAAAAACGGGCGAGAAGACCTCGCCCCTACCGTGCAATGTTCCTCACGGCAAATAACTTCTTCACTATTAACTCTTACTTTTAATTGATTATAAATGCAACAGAAAATTATGAAGAAATTTCCCCCTTTGACGAAATGACGGTAGGGGAGGGGTTTCCCCTCCCGTCGCAGAAGGTTGTAGTTTTTTTGACAAATAAAAATTACAGAAGTCAGAAAAACGGGCGAGAAGACCTCGCACCTACCGTGCAATGTTCCTCACGGCAAATAACTTCTTCACTATTAACTCTTACTTTTTACCTGAAAAAAGCTCCCCGTTTCCGAGGAGCTGAATGTTGATTATTTTATTAACTGTCTTATAACTGCTTCGCAGTCTGCCTTGTCCATAATCTTGGGAACGGGATAGAGGGGATTGCCCTCTTTAAGTGCACGCTCAACGATTACGGGGATATCGTCCTCCTGAATGCAGTCGAACTTGTCGGGAATGCCCATCTTTTCGTTCATTTCACGGACGGTTGCAATGAAGATCTTTGCCTTCTGCTCGTTGTTCATACCCATTGTGGGAAGACCTGCAACGTCAGCAAGCTGTGCAAGCTTCTTGTAGGCTGTGCTTCCGTAATAATCAAGCACATAGGGGAGAATAACTGCATTTGCAAGACCGTGGGGGATGCCGTAGTGACCGCCGAGATTGTGGGCAATCGAATGTACGTAGCCGACGTATGCTCTGGTGAATGCAACACCTGCCCAGAAGGAAGCCTCAAGCATATTAGCTCTTGCTTCAATGTTCTTTCCGTCCTCGTATGCCGTGAAGATGTTGTCAAAAATCATCCTTGTTGCCTTGACAGCAGCCTTCTTTGTTCCTATGGTGTTGCTCTTTCCGATGTAAGCTTCAACTGCGTGTGTAAGTGCGTCCATACCCGTTGTTGAGGTGATGTGCTTGGGAAGACCGACTGTAAGCTCGGGGTCAAGAACAGCAACCTTGGGGATCAGGTGATTGTCGTTGATAGCATTCTTTTCGTGAGTTACGGGATTTGATACAACAGCTGCAATGGTTGTTTCTGAGCCTGTGCCTGCAGTTGTGGGAACTGCGAAGAGGGGAGGCAGCTTCCTGTTGACCTTAAGAACGCCTCTCATCTGAGGAATAGTTTTGTCGGGACGGGCAATTCTTGCACCGCATGCCTTTGCGCAGTCCATGGGAGAGCCGCCGCCGAATGCGATAATGCCCTGACAGCCGTTTCCGAGATACATTTCAACCGCATCCTCAATGTTGTCAATTGTGGGATTGGGCTGAACACCGTCAAATACAACGTAGCCGATGCCTTCCGCGTCAAGTGCCTCAAAAAGACCGTCAAGAAGCTTTAAGGACATAAGTCCCTTGTCGGTTACAACGAGAACCTTGGAAAGGCCCTTTGCCTTTACTGCCTTCGGAAGCTCCTTTACGGCTCCCGCGCCCTTGAGAAGCTCGGGCTTTCTCCAGTCAAGAAAGAATGTTCCGACGTAAAGAGCCTTCTGATATGCTCTGCAATAAGCATTGAAAAGTAATGACATAATTTTCCTTCCTTTCAATTAATCTACACAATTATACGCCTGAATGAGAAACATTTCAAGTAATTATTTTACTTTTTTCAGTCTTATCATATTCCATGACATTCTGCGAAGCGCAGTCTTCATGACTTTTCCGTCAATTTCAGGTAAATCCTTCTTTTCGGAGGGTGCAACGGGCTGTGAATCACGGGTATTCGTTACATAAGGATCATCGTGCTCGATTACCGTATGGCTCACGGGTACGAAGCCCTCGAAATCGCAGAGCTTTGTTTCAAGCACGATATCATCGTTTATATCGCGGTTGATTGCAAATATAGTAAGCTCCCCGCCGTCCTCGGAAAGGACAGCCGCCGTGTCAACATCGGGAACATCCGAGTACCATTTTGTATCGTATTTTGATGTGTCCGTGATGCCCTGAAGCACATAGCCTCTGCCGTATTCGGAAGCAAGCATAAAGGGCCAGAATATTGTCTGCTTCCACGCTTTACCGCCGTTATCCGTCATGATGGGAGCAATAACGTTGACAAGCTGTGCAAGGCAGGCAATCTTTACTCTGTCGCAATGACGGAGTATTGAATTTATCATTGTGCCCACAACAAGCACGTCTGCATAATTATACACATCCTCAAGGAGGTGCGGAGCCTCGGACCACTTTTCAAACTTTGCTCCGTTTGAATGGTACCAGACGTTCCATTCGTCAAAGGAGATATCAATTCTCTTCTTTGAGTGGCGCTTGCCCTGAACATAGTCGAGTGCGGCAATGACGCTTTCAATGAACTTATCGGTTTCTACGCCCTTTGCAAGGAAGTTTTCAAGGTAATTGTCATTATTGCCGTGATACTGATGCATTGAAACGTAATCAACGTGGTCGTAAGCAAGATCGAGTGCGGTGGTTTCCCATTCTCCGAAGGTCTTCATTCCCCAGCTTGAGCTTCCGCAGAGAACGGTTTCGATGGAGGGGTCTGTCCACTTCATAACCTTTGCCGCCTCACAGGCAACTCTGCCGTATTCCTCGGCGGTCTTTGCTCCCATCTGCCACGGACCGTCCATTTCGTTTCCGAGGCACCAGAGCTTTACTCCGTAAGGCTCCTTGCTCCCGTATTTTCTTCTTAAGTCACTGAGCTGTGTGCCGCCCTTGTGGTTGCAGTATTCAACAAGCTGTCTTGCCTCATCTGCGCCTCTTGTGCCGAGGTTTACGGCCATCATGGGTGCCGTACCTGCCTTTTTGCACCATTTCATAAATTCATCGGTGCCGAAGGTGTTGGGCTCTGTGGTACCCCATGCAAGCTCGAGTCTTTTCGGACGGAGATTTTTAGGACCTATTCCGTCCTCCCAGTTGTAGCCCGAAACAAAGTTTCCTCCGGGATAGCGCACTATGGGTACATTCATCTCCTTTACGAGTGCGAGAACATCCTTACGGAAGCCGTTCCTGTCAGCCTCGGGATGTCCCGGCTCATAGATTCCGCCGTAAACGCAGCGTCCCAGATGCTCGACAAAGGAGCCGTAAATTCTGTCGTCAGTTTTGCCGACTCTGAATTCGCTTGCAATTGTAAGCTTTGCATATTTCATAAATATTCTCCTTATTTGTATAAAAATTCATTCAGCTTCTCTTTGTTTTCCTCGAAATCAACAACGAGAACTGCCTGATAGTTTTTAGTATCGTTATACCAGGTGCCGTCTGCCGGTACGGTCATCTGACCGATGTCGCCCGTCATACAGATAAAAGCCCTGATAAGAAGCCCCGGAAACTCTGACTTTTCAATTGAGCACTCTATGGTGCCGGCAATTTCCTTTGCGGTATTAAGAAGCCTTACGGGATTTGAGAGGGGGAGCTTTTTAAGCACGAGAGTAATAACCTCACGCTGTCTGCCCGTTCTGTAAAAATCGTCCTGACCCTTTCTGATTCTGCAGTATCTGAGGGCATTGAGGCCGTCAACATGAATGTCCGTGCCGGGCTCGGTATCAAAGCCCTCGCGTCTGAGAGCCTTCGCCTCGGTTTCGTCAATTTCGGGAATGGTGACTCCGCCTACGGCATCAATGATTTTAATGAACATATCATAGCCGACCTTGGCGTAATCGTCAATCCTCACTCCGAAGTTTGCTTCAATGGTATCGCAGACAAGCTGCGGTCCGCCGTAAACACAGGCTGCGTTAAGCTTCATATTTCCGTAGCCGGGGATATTTACATAGGAGTCCCTGAGGAAGGACGAAAGCTTGATTTCACGGTTCTTCATATCAAGCGACATAAGTATCATCGCATCCGAGCGTGACGAATCAGAGGAATTGAGAGTGTCAATGCCCATAAGAAGCACATTATATACAGAGGAGGAATGAAGAAGCAGCTCCTCATCGGTGTACTCATTTTCCTTGAACTCCTGAGCCTCGTAATCCGAAAGCACATAGCCCACAGAAGCGGTAAGGATAACTGCAAGCGTGATTATTATTGCTGCCGCAGTCCCGAGAAGCCTTCTTATAAATCTCAGCTTCTTCTTTTTCTTTTTCGCCTTTTTGTTGTCCTTTTTCTGCTCACGCGGTGTTTTTACCACACCTGAGCTTATCTTGCCGTTTTCCGTTACAATGTCACCGAAGGACATCTCTCCGGGGATTTTTTTAAGGGAATCCGAGTCGATTCTCTCCGTGTATTCAGCAGTCCTTGCGGGCTTTCCCGACGGCTTTTTCTGTCTGTTGAAATAAATGTCTTCTGCCATAGGTATTCTCCTTCCGATTCCGACTGTGAAATCGTTACATCTGTATTTTATCTTGTACGTGCAGATAATACAATATTTTTTTTGAAAAAAACTTAAATTTCGGCACCAAAATTATAAAATAGTTCTTGAAATGTGCAGACATCTTTTATATAATGTGTTTATATTTAGTTTTTACGGAGTTTATTATGTTAGGAAAAATGGTGAAAGTCAAGGTTTCAAGGCCTTGCAATTATTTAGAGCTCCGTACCGGTGTCCGATATATCATAAATTACGGCACAGCCGAGATTCAGAGTGAAAAGAAGAGCTTTACACTCGGTGCATATATTCTCGGTGTCAATCACCCGGTGCGGGTATTTGAGGGGAAGATTATTGCTATTCTGCGTTATAATGAGAGCAAGCGCTCGGTGCTTGTCGTTGCCCCGAAGAATATGAGAAGAATTGACTATGAAATAAGAGATGTGCTTGAATTCAACGAACCGAGGGATTCCTATTCTCTCGACTGTCTTTACGAGCATTCCTGCGGTGCCGTAGTTTTCCGCAGAATCAATGAGGAGTACCGCTTCCTTCTTATCAAAAACAGAAGAAGCAATAATTGGGGCTTTCCCAAGGGACACATGGAAAAGGGTGAAACCAAGGAGCAGACCGCTATCCGTGAGGTTCTTGAGGAAACAGGTCTGCATATAAATATATTACCCGGCTTCTGCAAGGATTCCCAGTACAGGATCGGTACGAAGATCGAAAAGAGGGTAGAGGTGTTTCTCGCTTCTACCGAGGATACCCAGACAGTTATCCAGAAGGAGGAAATCGAGGATTATATCTGGCTTCGCTACAATGAGGCTCTCGACAGACTCAAGTTTGATAATGACAAGGAGATTCTCATTTCCGTGAGGGAATATATGCTTGAAAACGGTATTAACTAATTTTACAGGAGTATTGCCATGACCGAACAGCTCACAACCTGGTTTGCCTCTCTTTTCAATGATTCGGTAAGCCACGAAATCATTATTTTTCTCACTTCGCTTCTTCCCGTCCTTGAATGCAGAGGCGGTATGATTCTCGCAAAGCTTTTTGAAATCAATTTCTTCAAGGCATTTGTTATCTGCTACATCGGCAATATGCTGCCGCTTCCCTTTATCATTCTTTTCATCAAAGAGATATTCAGGTTTATGAAGAAGCACAATATCCTTGTGGGCTTCATTGAAAAGCTTGAGGGAAAAACGGCAAGGAATGCCGATAAGGTTATGAAATATAAGCAGTGGGGTCTGTTTGCCTTTGTTGCAGTTCCGCTTCCCGGCACGGGCGGCTGGACCGGTTCACTTTTCGCAGCGCTCCTCGGTATTGATTTCAAGAAGGCTCTCCCCGTTGTTGCCCTCGGTGTGTTTGTTGCCGACCTTATAATGTCGGTGGTAACCTACGGCGCGGGTGCAATATTTAATTTTTGACAACAAGGTGGTTCAATATGAACGGATTTACCCTTAAAAAAGGCGACAGCAGATTTTTCTTTGTGCTGAGCATTATAAATTCCGTGCTGTTTGCCGTATGGGATATTGCCTATATAATCTGTATTTTCCTCAGAAACTCGGCTATAGCAACGGCACAGACGAATATGGCGCTGAGCGGTCAGGCTGAATATACGGTTGAGGTAACCTCTCCCTTCTTCCCGGTGCTGAGAGTGCTTGTGTATATTCTCCCCGTTATGCTCGGCCTCTGGACGGTTATGCTTTATGTCATTGACCGTAAGGATAAGGAGCTTGCCGATAATAAGCTTATTTTTACGGCATTCGGTGCAGATATCCTTGCCGCCGTTCTCTGCGCAATTGATATCACGGCACTGCATATGATATTCTGATACTTGACAAAAGCCTTCAATTATAGTAAAATTCATTTCAATATAATGCTGTGACGGGAACAAGTAGCGGCTTTTTGCGGACTTAAGAGAGCAGACGGATGGTGCGAGTCTGTGCCGGAAATTCACGTGAATACATCCCCGAGCTTCGCACCGAAAGGAAGGTTTCCGTGTAGGCTGCGGCGGCTGCAACCGTTATCCTGTGGGGCTTGAGGCACTTCAAGCCGTTAAGGGAATATCCGTGAGGGTGTTCCGAAAAAAGGTGGTAACACGGACTTACGTCTGTCCTTTTATTGAGGGCAGGCTTTTTTTTATTGTCCCTTGGCAATAAAAATAAGTAAAAGGTAATAGTGAAGAGTGAAGAGGTAAGCCGCGTTGCGTCGGTTCCCCTTACGCTCTGTTAATAAATAATCAATTCTGAAAGGATACTGATATTATGGGAATTTACGAAGAACTTAAGGCAAGAGGCCTTATAGCTCAGGTTACAAATGAGGACGAGGTAAGAGAGCTTGTAAACACAGGTAAGGCTGTTTTCTATATCGGCTTTGACCCCACGGCAGATGCACGTCCCGTTTGCCTCTTTATGGCACTCTGCCTTATGAAAAGACTTCAGATGGCAGGCAATAAGCCCATTGCGCTTATCGGCGGCGGTACCGCTCACATCGGCGACCCCTCAGGCAGAACCGATATGCGTTCAATGATGACAAAGGAAACAATCGAGCACAACTGCGAATGCTTCAAAAAGCAGATGGAGCGCTTCATTGAATTCGGTGAGGACAAGGCTATAATGGTAAACAATGCCGACTGGCTTCTTGACCTTAACTACGTTGAGCTTCTCAGAGAGGTAGGCGCATGCTTCTCGGTAAACAATATGCTCCGTGCAGAGTGCTATAAGCAGAGAATGGAAAAGGGTCTTTCCTTCCTTGAATTCAACTATATGATCATGCAGAGCTATGACTTCCTTGAGCTTTACAGAAAGTACGGCTGTAATCTTCAGTTCGGCGGTGACGATCAGTGGTCAAATATGCTCGGCGGCCGTGAGCTTATCAGAAGAAAGCTCGATAAGGAATCCCACGCTATGACAATTACTCTTCTTCTTAACTCCGAGGGTAAGAAGATGGGTAAGACCGTAGGCGGTGCAGTATGGCTTGACCCCATTAAGACTACTCCCTACGATTTCTATCAGTACTGGAGAAACGCCGGTCATGCCGATGTTCTCAAGTGTATCCGTATGCTTACCTTCCTTCCTCTTGAGGAAATTGACAAAATGGACTCATGGGAGGGCGCACAGCTTAACACAGCAAAGGAAATTCTTGCCTTCGAGCTTACAAAGCTTGTTCACGGCGAGGAAGAGGCTCAGAAGGCTCAGGAGGCAGCACGCGCACTTTTCTCCGACGGTGCCGCAGTAGCACCCGAGGCTCCCGTTAAGGATGAGGACTTCCGTGACGGTGCGGCTGATATTCTTACTCTTCTTGTTGTTTCCGGTCTTACTCCCACCCGCTCCGAGGCACGCCGTGCAGTTGAGCAGGGCGGTGTTACCGTTGACGGTGAAAAGGTAACGGACACAAGAAAGAGCTACACCAAGGAGGACATCGGTGACGGTCTTCTCATCAGAAGAGGTAAGAAGTCCTTCAAGAAAATTGTTATAGGCTGATATGTAAGTCTCCCCGGAAACGGGGAGCTTTTTTTGGCTTAAGGGTCGGTTTTATAAGTAATCATTCAAACGTAGGGGCGGGGTTTCCCCGCCCGCCCCAGAAGGTTGTAATTTTTAATTAATGAAAATTACAGAAGTTGAAATAACGGGCGGGGAGACCCCGCCCCTACCGACATTATCCGCCTCATATAAGCTTTAATAGCTCCGAATTCCAAATTCCTATCATTCTTCCGCCAGGATAATTTTTCCGATTCTTCTGATTTCAACCTCGGTTTCAATATTAAAGCTTACAACGTCCGACAGCTTTATATTATTGTTGATTATTTCCTTATAAAAGCTGTGGTCCTTAAGGTTGATTCTCCGTCCGATGCCGAATGCATCGTAATTATGCTTATAAAACACCTCATCCAAGGTATCGGTTATAATTCCCGATACCTTTTTTGCCGAATACCGTGCAATATTTTCCGTATCTGATTTTGAAAGCCCTCTGAAATGCTCCGACTGGAATTCGGGAATGTCACAGCGTATCCTGAGCTTTAGGGTGAAATGCGCTCTGCCGTCTTTTATTTCAGTACTTATTTTTGTTTTACTGTCAATTATTTCAATTGTAGCCGTACCCTTGTCAGCCCTGACGGTGATATCGCCGTTTCTGATTTCACCCGTTATCAGCATCAGCCCCAGGGTCCTCTCGGGTGAAATTATCACAGCACTTTTGTCCTTTCCGAAAACGGCTGTGCCCGTAAGCTCAACCTCCCGGCTGTCATTGTAGGCGTTTTTCTTGATGTTAATGACGGGACAGAAGGGTGAATCCGTTTCCCCGAGAACGGAATTTATGAATCGGTACAGGGGAGTGCAGGTATTTCTGCCCGTGTGCTTATATGACATTATTGCAGCCTGCAGTATACTGCCGGAGGAAACGTTTTTGCCGAAATCGGCAGCAACCACCTCAGCGGCGGTATTTTTTGCAACAGCAAAGAGAATATCCGTTCTGGTTGTGTATTCACGTCTGAAAAAATCGAGGATTTCGCTGAGAGCCTCTGAAGCCGCAGTAAAGCCGAGAATCAGAATCCTTGCCTGAGAAAACAGCGGAAGCTGACCTGTTACAACCGATATGCTGTTCATTGCCATACCTATGGTTTCACCCTCAAACAGAAAGCATTTTGTAAGGCTCGGTGCTGAAATGGAATTGCTTTCCGTGCCTGCCGTAAATGAATCAAGCCCTTCAATCGTTACCTTGTAAAGCCCGTCCGCATAGTCAATTCCGATAGCCTCAATTATAAGCCTTTCATTAAGCTCAACTATCTCAATATTACTGCAGGAGGTCAGGAAAATAAGAGAAAGCACGAGAACGGAGGATATTATTTTCTTCATATTTCTCTCCTTCCTTTCTTTTTTACGGAAAGTGAAACGATAAACGGAAGCACTATCATAAGGCATACGAATACCGCATCAAATACACGTGATGAAACTGCCTCGGAAAATACGGAAACAGTCCTTGAGGTTACAATGTATACCGCAAAAACTCCCGCTGTGATTATAAGGCAGACGGGAATTTTTCTGATTTTCCCGAAGCTCTGCGAAAGCGCCCTCATCCCCGTGTTTATAAGAAATGATACCTGGATGAAGGAGCAAAGCACCCATACACCCGTCAGAATGTCATCAAGCCTCTCGAATATACCGAATTTTGCTATGACGGTAAGTGTATACAGCGGAAAAATCTGATCGTTTCCGAATTCTCCCGTAACCCCTGCCAGCATAACAAGAATTACAGTTGAAACCGCAGAAAATACCGCAGAAAATTTTATTGCGGCTGCGCCGGCATTTCCGTTTACATCGGGTGCCGTCACATAAAGCGTCATAAGCTCAGCGGCTCTTACGCTTACATAAAAGGAGAAGCTCAGAAGCGGCGACAGTCCCTCTGTCAGCAGGGGACTCAGGTTTTCTCTGCGGAATTCCTCCGTCACGGAAACGAGTATGAAAACAACGCTCAGCCCCAGAAGAAAAAACAGTATAACCGATGCTCTTCCTATTGCCTCAAGCCCCTTGAGGGAGGCGTAGGCAGAGGCACCGAGAAGCAGTATTATCATAAAATAAAGCTCCGAATTCGGAAACATTACCGTGCTTATAAACAGCTCAAAGCGAGCCGTACCGATGCCTGCAAACCATATAAAAACAAGCGTGTAAATAACGGCAATTATCCGTGCCGCATGGGCGGATTTTTCCCTTACTGCTGCAATAATTCCTTTGTTTTCAGTTCGTCTGAGGGTGAAAATCAGCACTCCGCAGTAAAGAATTTCAAACAGAAAAACCGCAAGCGAGGTCAGAATTCTGTCACCTGAGGGAATGTAGCCCGCAGACGGAAGCATAAAGGTAAAAAGAGATATGATTCTGCACAGAAACAGAATCGAAAACATCTGAAGAGAGCTTATTTTTCCGATATTGCTCATTAGAATTTCATCTCCCCGATAAGTGTTTCGCCGTTTCTTATCCTTGTCCAGCTCCGTCTTATAACCGCATCCCTCTGAGCGCGCTTCACAAAGGGGGAAACGGGCGCGGAGAAGGGAATACCGTAGGGGGAAACGGAGCAGATATCGGTAATCATAATGCCGATGCCGAGCATTATTCCGTAAAGTCCCGTAAAGCCGCCTATGACTATAAAGCCGAGCCTCAGAATTGCAACAGGCTCATGAAGCTTTGAAATGACCGATGAGGAAATTGCCGTAAGAGCCACAACTATAAGCATGGGTGCGGCTATAAGCCCTGCAGTTACCGCGGCATCGCCTATTACAAGTGCACCCACAATGCTTACGGCGTGTCCGACGGATCTCGGCATACGAAGCCCTGCCTCACGCACGATTTCATAGATAAAGTGAATTGTCAGAGCCTCAATCATTATGGGAAAGGGAGTTTTTCCCGTTGCGGCCGAAATGCCGTACATAATATCCGAGGGCATTATCTCCGGATGAAAAAGGCTTATTGCAACAAAAGCTCCCGGAAGCGTTGCCGCAATAATAAAGCAGATAATTCTGAGAATCCTCATAAATACAGCATAGTACGTGCTTGAAAGATAGTCGTCAACCGCGTGGAAATAATCAATAAAAAGATAGGGGACAATCAGCGCAAAGGGTGTGCCGTCACAGATTATTCCCACTCTTCCCTCAAGAAGCATTGATGCGAATTTGTCAGGCCGCTCGGTTATTCCCGTGTCCGTAAAAAATGACGGTCTTCTGTTATCAAGAAAGGGTCTCAGGTAGCCTGAGCCGAGGATTGCATCAAGCTCAATTTTCTTAAGCCTTTTTGTCACGGAATGAAGCAGCTCATCCGTCACCTTATCGGAAATATAGCAGATAAGAACGGGTGTATTGCTTGTTTTTCCCAGGGTCAGCTGCCTGATTTTCAGCTTCGGAGAGCGGATTTTTCTTCTTACAAGCGTCACGTTATCCTTGAAATTGTCACAGAAGCCCTCCTGAGAGCCTCTTTCATTCTGCTCGCTCTGAGGCTCGTTCACCGCACTCTTGGGAAAGCCCTGAAAGGGAAAGGTAAGCGCTTTCGCCTCACCGTCAACTATCAATACAAGATTACCGGAAATAATGTCATTTGCAGCTGTTTCCGGAGTTTCGGCGAGGCGCATATTCGTTCCCTTGAACAGAGTTTTTCTTATTTCCTCAAAGGGCATCCTGCCGAACAGTATTTTTTTATCCGTCAAGGGCTTAATTATGCTTTCCGTTATCTTTATTTCGTCACACATTCCGTCAAGCATAAAAACAAAAGCCGTTTTTCCCGCAAAATCAATTTCGCGCACAATAAGGTCAAAGCAGTCCTCAAATATCGTCCTTATTGTTCTGCAGTCCCTCACGGCATCTCCCGTAAATACAGCTTCATTATGTTTTTCCAAATCCCACACGTCCTTTCGTTAATTAGGTATTTCCCGATTTTTACGGGATATACTACCGGGGAAAGGATGATATTATGCTGATTTCATTTGTCAGAACGGGAATTCTGCTTGTGGTAATTGTAATTGCCGTGAGAGTTATGGGTAAACGCCAGATAGGACAGCTGCAGCCTGCAGAGCTTGTGGTGACTATTCTTCTTTCCGAAATGGCGGCAACTCCCATGCAGGATAACGACATACCAATGCTTAATACCCTTGTTGCAATTGCCGTGCTTGTAAGCCTCGAAATACTTATGTCTGTTGTAAGTCTTAAAAGCAGAAAAGCAAGGAGCCTTCTGCAGGGAAACTCCGTGATTCTCATAAGAAACGGCAAGATAGATTCCCGTGAAATGAAAAGGCTGAGATACACACTCGACGATCTTCTTGAAGCACTTCGGCAGAAGGATGTTTTCGATATAGGCGACGTTCAGTACGCCATTGCAGAAACCGACGGTACTCTCAGTGTATTGTTAAAGCCGGAAAAACGCACGGTGACTGCTGAGGATCTGAATCTTGAAAGCCGGGACAACGGTCTTTCCTGTGCAGTCATTATGGACGGTGAAATTGTAAAAAGCTCCTTCAGGGATTGTGCAATGAATGACAGAAAGCTATCCGATCTCATCAGAAGCACAGGTGAGAAGCCCCAGGATATTTTTCTTCTGACAGTTGATAAATCCGGAAGCTACAATCTTATGAAGAAGGAGAAAACTGATGACTAAAAGACTGGTCCTTTCCGTTGTGTTTCTCTTATCAGCCTTAAGCCTGAGCTTATTTTCTGTCGGAAGAGTGCACAGGGAAATAAATGCGGTGCTTTATGAAATTGATACTAATGAGGATATCTATTCCTGCGCCCGGAATGTTCTCGGTATGCGTCAAAGCAATGAAAGGGTGTTTTCTCTCTTTCTTAAGCACACCGATGCCGATATGATAGACCGTCTTCATATTGAGCTTTCATTTGCCCTTGAAAAACGCAATGATGAAAAAATTACTCTGCTGCTGTCTGAAATATATGCCTTTCTGTCTGTAACAGGTGAGGGAGAAAAGGTAAAATCGGAAAATATTTTTTAGATACCTCTTTACTTTTTTAATATTATTATATATAATAAGTTATAATATCATTTCTATGGGGTAATTATGCCCTTTTCCCGGAGGTTTAGCCTTGTCACTTATCAAAGAAGCCTTTCCCGTTGTTTCCCCCGAGGAAATGCGTGTGCAAAGAGAATATATGGAAAAGGTCAGAACGATTCTGTCCGTAAAATATCCTGCGGGAAGGCCTAAGGCATTCGTTCACACCTACGGCTGTCAGGGTAATGTTTCCGATTCCGAGAGAATCAAGGGTCAGCTTTACGAAATGGGCTATGACTTTACGGAGGAAAAGGAGGAAGCAGATTTTATCCTTTTCAACACCTGTGCGGTGCGTGAGCACGCCGAGGACAGGGTTTTCGGCAATGTCGGTGCATTGAAGCCCCTTAAAATGAAAAACCGCGATATGATTATTGCCCTTTGCGGCTGCATGATGCAGCAGACTCACGTATGGGAAAGAATAAAAAGAAGCTATCCCTATGTAAGGCTCGTTTTCGGTACCTTTGCCGTTCACCGCGTTCCCGAAATGCTTTATAACGTGCTTCGTACCGGAAAGCGTGTTTTTGTGACGGATGAAACAAAGGGTGAAATTGCAGAGGGTCTTCCCGTATACCGCGACCGTGATTTCAAGATGTGGCTTCCCATTATGTACGGCTGTAATAATTTCTGCAGCTACTGCGTTGTTCCCTATGTAAGAGGCAGGGAAAGAAGCCGCTCACCCGAGGAGGTTATAAAAGAGGCGAAGGAGCTTATAGCTCTCGGTGCCAAGGAAATTACTCTTCTCGGTCAGAATGTGAATTCCTACGGAAAGGGAAGTGCCGACGGCATAAATTTCCCGAAGCTGTTAAAAACGGTAAACGACCTTCAGGGGGATTTCAAAATCCGCTTTATGACCTCTCACCCCAAGGACTGCACAAGGGAGCTTCTTGATACAATGGCCCGGTGCAGTAAGGTAGCAAGGCATCTTCATCTTCCTTTCCAGTCCGGAAACAACCGTGTGCTCAGGGAAATGAACAGAGGCTATACGAGAGAGGAATATATTGAGCTTATAAAATACGGAAAATCGGTTATGCCCGACCTTTCCGTTACAAGTGATATAATCGTAGGCTTCCCCGGTGAAAGCTATGAGGAATTCTGCGATACGCTGTCGCTTATTGAGGAGGTAAAATTCACCTCGCTCTTTACCTTCATCTTCTCACCCCGTCACGGCACTAAGGCTCAGAAAATGGACGACCCCGTACCCTACAGCGAAAAATCAAAATGGTTCTCGGAGCTTCTTAAGTGCCAGGAGAAAATTGCCGCCGAGCGCTGTGCTTCAATGGTCGGAAATACCTATGAGGTCCTTGTTGAGGGCTTCACAAAGGAAGATGACGGCAGGCTCACGGGCAGAACGGACGGCAATATCAATATAGATTTCGAGGGGGATGCATCCCTTATCGGCTCTTACATAAAAGTCAGGGTTACAAGTGCTCTCAACTGGATTTTATCAGGTGAAGCTGTAATATAAATTATCACAAAAAGAACGGAGAAAATTAAAATGGACGTAATCAGTGCAGCAAGAGAACTCGGCAAAGCAATTCAGGCAGATGAAAGATATCTTGCCTTCCGCGATGCTCAGAAGGCAAATGAGGATGATATTGAGCTCAACGGACTTATCGGTAAGCTCAACCTTATCCAGCTTTCATATCAGAACGAATCTCAGAAGGAGGAGCCCGATCAGAAGAAGCTTGAGGGCTACGACAATGAATTCAGAGAGATTTACGGTCAGATTATGCTTAACGGCAATATGAAAAACTATGAAGAAACAAAGAACGCAGTTGACGAAATGATGAACTACGTCATTCAGCTTCTTACTCTTACCGTGAACGGAGAGGATCCCGACACCTGCGAGCCCAAGGCTCCCGAAGAGGGCTGTACGGGCAACTGTGCATCCTGCGGCGGCAGCTGCGGCTGATAAGAGGATTTACTGAAGAAGCACTTCTTCACAATGCTTTAAGTTATAAGACAAGGAAGTTTTAAGATGGCAGAATACACGCCTATGATGAGGCAGTATTTCAAAATTAAAGAACAGTATCAGGATGCTCTGCTTTTCTATCGTCTCGGCGACTTTTACGAAATGTTCTTCGAGGATGCAAAAACAGCTTCCCGTGAGCTTGAGTTAGTCCTTACGGGCAGGGATTGCGGTCAGGAGGAAAGAGCTCCCATGTGCGGCATTCCCTTCCACGCAGCAGAAACCTATATAGCACGCCTTGTTGCAAAGGGCTATAAGGTAGCCGTATGTGAGCAGACAGAGGATCCCGCTCAGGCAAAGGGCATTGTTACTCGTGATGTCATAAGGGTCATAACCCCCGGTACCGTAACGGAAAGCATAATGCTCGATGAAGAGAAGAACAATTATCTTGCATCCGTTTATCTGGGATTGGGCGCGGCAGGCATGTGCTTCTGTGACGTTTCAACCGGTGAGCTGTACGTAAGCACAGAGATCGGCGGCGATCTTTCCGATAAAATTATTAACGGGCTTGCACGATTTTCTCCCTCAGAGCTTATTTGCAACGATTCGCTGACGGCAGATAAAACCGTCAGGGCATACGTTTCAAGAAAAACGGATATTCTGGCATCCGTCCGAAATGAGGAGGCTTATTCCGATTCAAGGGAAATTGCCGAAAAGCACTTCGGACAGACTTCAGCCGAAATGGGGCTCTCCGATGCGCCCGAAACGGTGAAGGCTCTGGGCGGTCTTCTTACCTATCTTTACTCCACACAGAAAAACTCCCTTGCCAATATAACGGAAATCAAGGTTTATAATGACGAAAAATACCTTTCTCTCGGTGCAGTAACAAGAAGAAATCTCGAGCTTACCGAAACTGAGAGAAGACGCGAAAAGAAGGGCTCGCTTCTTTGGGTGCTTGACAAAACAAAGACGGCTATGGGCAAAAGACTTCTCAGAAGCTGGGTCGAGCAGCCCCTTATAAATCTTTCGGGAATAATTTACCGTCAGAATGCAGTCGAGGAGCTTTTTGAGCTGACACAGCTGAGAGCCGGACTTTTCGATGCCCTCAAGGGAATAAATGACCTTGAAAGAATCACCACAAGAATAGTTTACGGCTCAGCTAACGCAAAGGAGCTCAGAAGCCTTTACGCCACAGCCTCGGCTCTTCCCGCAATAAAGGAAATGCTTTCGGACGTAAGAAGCTCAATGCTTCGCGATACAAGAGATACCCTCGATACCCTCGACGAAATCAAGGAGCTTATTGAGGTGTCAATTGTTGACGATCCGCCCTTCTCCGTAAGAGAGGGCAATATGATACGTGACGGCTACTGCAACGAGCTTGACGAGCTTCGTGTAATCGTGAACGGAGGAAAGGACTTCCTCAGCAGAATTGAAGCCGACGAGCAGGAAAAAACAGGAATAAAGAAGCTTAAAATCGGCTACAACCGTGTTTTCGGATACTATATTGAGGTGCTTAATTCCTTCAAGGAATACGTTCCCGGGCATTACATAAGAAAGCAGACGCTTTCAAACTGCGAAAGATACATAACTCCCGAGCTCAAGGAGCTTGAAGCAAAGGTTCTCGGCGCTCAGGAAAGAATCACAAAGCTGGAATACGAACTTTTCTCGGAAATCAGAACTCGCATAGCCGATGCTCAGTTCAGACTGAGAAATACGGCATCTGCCCTTGCCACCCTTGATGCCCTTTGCTCTCTTGCACACGTGGCACAGAGTAACAATTACGTGCGCCCCGAGGTAAATCCCGGTGACGTCATTGATATCAGGGACGGCAGACACCCCGTTGTTGAAAAATTTCTTGATGATACCCCCTTTGTTCCCAATGATACGCTTCTTGACGGTGACGAAAACCGTGCGGCAATCATCACGGGACCCAATATGGCAGGTAAGTCAACCTATATGCGTCAGACGGCCATAATTGTTCTTATGGCGCAGATCGGCTCCTTCGTTCCCGCTTCAAGTGCAACAATCGGCATAGTTGACAGCATTTTCACCCGTGTCGGTGCATCCGATGACCTTGTAGGCGGTCAGTCAACCTTCATGACGGAGATGAGCGAGGTTTCCTCAATTCTTGCCAATGCAACAGAAAAAAGCCTTATAATTCTTGACGAAATCGGCAGAGGTACCTCTACCTATGACGGTATGAGTATTGCAAGAGCCGTACTCGAATACGTCAGCGACAAAAAGAAAATCGGTGCAAAAACTCTTTTTGCAACTCACTATCACGAGCTGACTGAGCTTGAGGGAACGCTTCCCGGTGTTAAAAACTATAATACCTCTGTCAAGAAAAGGGGAGATGACATCACCTTCCTCAGAAGAATTGTCAGAGGCTGTGCCGACGGCAGCTACGGTATTGAGGTTGCAAAGCTTTCGGGCATCCCCGCAAGTGTTGTCAACCGTGCAAAGGTCATCCTTCGTGAGCTCGAGGAAAACGGTGCCGTAAGCCCTGCTGTTAAGACGGTACGGAAGGAAGCGGCTCCCGAGGAAAATTTACAGTTCGGTATGTTCCAGGGCTCCAATAACGAGCTTCTTCAGGAATTAAAGGAGCTTGACGTCAACACGCTTACTCCCATTGAGGCATTGCAGAAGCTTTATGAAATCAGAAAACGCATAGTATAAAATTCTTTACGGAAAGGAGTGCCGGGTATGGCAAGAATAAATGTATTACCGAAAAACGTTGCAGAGCTTATAGCAGCCGGTGAGGTTGTCGAGCGCCCGTCCTCCGCCGTCAAGGAAATGATAGAAAATTCCATTGATGCAGGTGCCACGGCAATTACCGTCGAAATTAAAAACGGCGGTGTGAAGTACATCCGTGTTACGGATAACGGCTGCGGTATTCACCGTGAGGACGTAAGAACCGCATTTATAAGCCACGCGACCAGTAAGATAAGCTCGGGTGAGGACCTTGATGCTATCTTCACTCTCGGCTTCCGCGGTGAGGCGCTTCCCTCAATTGCCGCCGTTTCCCGTCTTTCCATGATAACCAGGACGGCGGATGAGGAAACCGGTACTGCTGTTGAAATTCACGGGGGAGAGGAAATCTCCTTTGACGATACGGGCTGTCCCGTGGGCACTACCGTTATTGTCAGGGATTTATTCTTCAATACCCCTGCACGTATGAAATTCCTTAAAAAGGATATGACCGAGGGTACATACGTTTCGGATGTTACGGCAAAAACCGCCATTTCACATCCTGAGGTTAAGTTTACACTTATAAAGGACGGAAAAAACGTTCTTTCTACCCCGGGAAACGGAAAGCTTTCCGATACGGTATTCTCCGTCTTCGGCAAGGAAATCTCCGATGGTCTTATCCCGGTTGATTACGAATACAGCTCATTTAAGATAAAGGGCTTCATTTCCCGTCCCCTTAATAACAGACCCAACAGGAATATGCAGTATTTCTACGTTAACGGCAGATATGTACGTATTCCCGTTGCGTCCGCAGCCCTTGACGAAGCCTATAAGAATTCAATTATGGTGGGAAAATTCCCCGTCTGCTTCCTGTTTATTGATTTGCCTGCAGGAAAAACAGACGTAAACGTTCATCCTGCCAAAACAGAAATACGTTTTTCCGAGGATTCAAAGGTATTTGAGGCTGTATTTTATGCGGCAAAATCCGCTCTTAATAAGGGGGATACGCTAAGGCCTGAGGTAAGCCTTCGCGACCGACGCGATATTACCGCGAAGAAACAGCCCGAAGCCCGGCAGATGAGCTTTTCTTCAGCTCCTGCTCCCGTGAAGCCCGCTTTTGTCCCCGAAAAAATGCAGGAAAAAGCATATCCCCCCGTTAAATCTGTCATAGCTACTGAAGAAAAGCCCGTTTTCCCTGAAAGGAAGCCTGAGGCTGCAGCTGAAATCAGACCTGCCGCACCCTCTATTTCGGAAAAATCCGCTTCTCCCGATAAAAAAGAAGAGATTTTCACAGAAAGCGGAAATCAGGTGATTTCTGCGGGCGGCACTCCCTCGGGAAAACCCGTCACAAGGGTACAGGAAGCCTTCAGGGATACCTCCTCGGTATTCAATCATCTTACCCCGAAAGAAGAAGCAGACGAAAAAAATAAGGGCTTTACAGCCTTTGCTTCCCCCGCAGTAAGGCCTGCCACTCCCGAAAATAAGCCAACGGAAAAAGCAGCTGTCAGGGAAAAGCCCGTCTACAGAATCGTCGGTGAAATTTTCAGAACCTATATTCTCGTTGAGCAGGGCGAAAAGCTGCTTATTATTGATAAGCACGCCGCTCACGAAAGAATGATATTCAACAAGCTTTCGGAAACAGACTTTTCAGGTGACTCACAGCTGCTGCTTATGCCCGTTCCCGTTACCCTCTCTCAGAAGGAATATGCTGCAGTCACGGAAAATACCGAGGTATTCCGTCAGGGCGGCTTCATCGTTGAGGATTTCGGTGACGGTACGGTTGTTGTAAGAGGCTTTCCCCTTGTGCTTTCAAAGGAGGATATTCCTCTCATTATAACTGAGATGGCAGGTGAACTGCTTAAGGGCAAAACAAAGCCCGTTCCCGAAAAGCTCCAGTGGCTTTATCATTCCGCCTCCTGCCGTGCCGCAATAAAGGCCGGTGATGCACTTAAGGCGGAGGAAACAGAGGTCTTCGTTGAAAAGCTTTTAGCCGATGAAAGCATCCGCTACTGTCCCCACGGCAGACCTGTGTTGTACGAGCTTTCAAAGCATGAAATAGAAAAACAGTTCGGAAGAGTATAAATGTCAGAATCATTGAATAAAATCCCCGTTATTGCAGTTGTCGGACCCACGGCATCGGGTAAAACTGCATTTGCCGTAGCCCTTGCAAAAAAAATCGGTGCGGAAATCGTGTCAGCCGATTCAATGCAGATTTATAAGGGAATGGATATTGCCTCCGCAAAGCCCACCGTTGAGGAAATGCAGGGCGTACCCCATCACCTTATCGGCTTTCTTGACCTGAAGGAGGGCTACTCGGTTGCAAGATATATAAAGGATGCCGCGGAAATTATAAAAGACATACATTCACGGGGCAAAAAGGTTATTGTCTGCGGCGGCACGGGTCTTTACGTAGACTCGCTGCTCGGAAACATCGTTTTTGACGAGCAGCCCGATAACTCCGCTGTCAGAAATGAGCTTCGTAAGCGCCGTGAGCGTGAGGGTATCGAGTCAATTTTCAGAGAGCTTTCCGAGATTGATCCCGAAACTGCCGTTTCACTTCACATAAATAATGAGGGCAGGGTCCTTCGTGCTCTCGAAACCTATTACCTCACGGGTGAAAAGCCATCTGTTCTGCGGGCACGCTCAAGAAGTGTCCCCACACCCTATAAAAGCATTTATTTCTGTCTTAACTACAAGGAACGTGAAATCCTTTATGACAGAATCAACCGACGTGTTGATATAATGCTTGAAAACGGTCTTGCCCGGGAGGCTCGTGAATATTTCTCACTTTCTCCCGATAACACCTCAGCCCAGGCTATAGGACATAAGGAGCTTGCAGGCTTTCTGAAGGGTGAAATAACACTCGCAGAGGCTGCTGATAATCTTAAAAAAGCAACAAGGCATTACGCTAAAAGACAGCTTACCTGGTTCAGGCGTAATGAAAATATAAATACAATTTACTGCGATACCTTCTCAGGAATTGATGAAATGACGGATTTCGCAGCAGATTTGATTGATAAATCGGAAATTTATAAGGTAGGTGAAGCTCTTGAAAAAGATGAAGAAAATAAGAACTAATATCGACATTGAAATAAATTCCGTTCTTGCCAAGAGAGTAATTGCGGTTATTTCGCTTCTCGTGCTGATGTTTGTTATTGTTTATCCGTATTTTGCGCTTAAGGGCGGTCAGATAATAATGAAAACACAGACCGCTGCCTCAAGAACCGTTTATGAAACCATTGATACAACAGCCTTTGCGGTAAGAAAAGAGGTCCTTATCGACAATGCATACGCAGGCACGGTTGTTCCTGCCGTAAGTAACGGCTCAAAGGTTGCAATCGGTGATACGGTAGCCAATATCTACGCCTCCGAATCAGCAGCCGCTGCCGCCTTAAGGCTTACGGAAATCAGGGATGAAATCGAATACTATAAAGCAATTAATGTAAGTGCGGGATCAATCCCCGGAGCTGACATAAATGTTTACAGGAGTGCGGTTGCCGATTCACTTTTTGCTCTCAGTGAGTCTGTTGAGGCTGATTCTCTTTCATCGGTTTACGGGCTTTCAAGAAATCTCAGAGAAGCCATTATGAAAAAGCAGTCCGCAACCGGTGATGAGATTGACGTTTCATCAAAGATCAATACTCTTCAGGCCGAGTATGATTCTCTTAAAAACACTGCCGGTTCAAGCTCTGCCATTACGGTTTCCCAGGCAGGCTATTACGTAGATTCCGCCGACGGCTTTGAATCCGTGGTTGATTACGATTCGGTACGGAATTTTGTTGAAGCTGATACCGAGGCACTCCTTGAGGCAGCGCCCGCTGCGGTTTCCGCACGTAATGTCGGCAAGCTTATTACGGATTTCAACTGGTATCTTGTTTTCAATACAACCGTTGATAAGCTCGGAAGCGTTGACACCGACTCGTATGTTAAGGTTATGTTCAGCAATTCAAGTGCCGAAGACCTTGTTATGGATATTGTTTCCGTAAACGTTACCGAGGGAAGTGACATCCTCACGGTTGTTCTTCGCAGTAACGTTATGAACGAAGAAATTGCGGCCCTCAGAAAAGAGGCGGTTAAAATAAGAGTTAATTCGGTTAAGGGTATTGCTGTTGACAGAATGGCATTAAGAACAATTGACGGAGAGCAGGGCGTTTTCGTCAAGGAGGGAAATCTTGTTCATTTCAAGAAGATAAAAATCGTTTACACCGACGATAATATCGTTCTTTCCGAGCCGAAGCCTCTTGATGACTCTTATCTTGCAGTTTACGATGAAATGATATTGGAGGGAACGGACTTATATGACGGAAAGCTTCTTACATAACCGCGAACTCTCTTATCTTGATGAAAACTATAAGCACATAACACAGCTTCTTGCGGATGCCGCTGTAAAAAGCGGAAGAGCTCCCGAAGACGTAAGGCTTATGGCTGTTACGAAAACCGTTGCACCTGCCGAAATAAATCACATGCTGAAGCTCGGCGTAGATCTTATAGGTGAAAATAAGGTGCAGGAGCTTATGGGAAAGCTCGAATTTCTTGAAGCCGACGGAACCGATATTCACATAATCGGTCATCTTCAGTCGAATAAGGTCAGAAAAATCATAGACACCGTGTCAATGATACAGTCTGTTGACAGCACTTCTCTTATAGATGAAATATCAAGGCAATGTGTTCTTCATAATAGGACTATGGAGATACTTCTTGAAGTAAATATCGGGGAAGAACAGGCAAAGACGGGGCTTCCCGCAGAGCAACTTTCAGAATGTGCCCATAAGGCGGCAGAGTCCGAGGGCATCATTCTTAAGGGACTTATGTGTGTGCCGCCCGTCTCAGATGAAAACGAAGCGAGAAAATATTTTGAAAAAACAAGACGCCTTTTTGAGGATACCGCTTCTTCGCTTAAGGGCAAGGCAGAGCTTTCCGTGCTTTCAATGGGAATGTCCTCTGACTTTGTACCTGCAATCCTTGAAGGATCAACCCTTGTCCGTGTCGGCTCGGCTCTCTTCGGACAAAGACGTTACTGATGTGTATAATTATAATGTATATATAGGAAAGGAAATAAAACAATGGGACTTACAGATAAGATTAAAAAGGCACTTAATATTGACGACGGATACTTCGATGAGGAGGATGGCGAGTTCGAATACGAAACCGCACAGAAGGATACCGCCCGTACCGCACCCCCCAGAGAAAAGAAGCAGACCCCTCCCGCACAGGGTACACGCGTTGTTGACATTCACACCACAGCAAAGCTTCAGGTCGTTCTCAAGACACCCGATACCTTTGACGATGCTACCCCTATTGCAGACGAGCTCCTTGACAAGAGAACTGTTGTTCTTAATCTTGAGCACACTCCCAAGGAGCACGCAAGCAAGCTTCTCTGCTTCCTCAGCGGTGTTGCCTATGCCAACGGCGGTAAGCTCAAGAAAATTGCAAACAATACCTACATCATCACTCCCTATAATGTTGACGTTATGGGCGATCTTCTTGATGAGCTTGAAAACAACGGCATGTTTTTTGTTTAATAAAACCGTTTATTTGATACACAGGAAAGGATGCGATCATTATGCTCACTCCCGCACAGCTTAAACAGATAGAACTTAACAGACTTGAAGGCGATACCTATTCATCCGAGGATGTTGATAAGGTACTGGCTTCCGTTATAGCAAATTACGAAGAGGTTTTTGAGGAAAACGGCAATCTTATAAGAAAGTTAAGTGTTCTTGCTGCAAAGCTTGATGAATACAGAAAGGACGAAAACGTCCTCCGTGACGTTCTTCTCAATGCACAGAAGAGTGCTGACCTTGTTATTGCAAACGCTCAGTCACAGGCAGATGCCATTATTGTAGACGCAAATGCCAGGGTTTCCGAAATCGTTCAGAAGGGCGAGGGAATCATTGACAGCGCAAATGTCAAGGCTGAAAAGATTACAGCAGCTGCAGAAGCAGAATATACAAGCATTATTCAGTCCGCAAAGGTAATGGCAGACGGCTATCTTGCCGCTGCAAGAGAATCTGCCGCAAGCGTTGAGGCAGAGGTTGAGTCCTCTGTCAACGAGCTTCTCGCTGACTGTGACGATAAGGCAGCAAGACTCCTTGAGGAGGCAAAGGCTGAGGCTGAGATCCAGATTAATGATGCTAAGCAGGTTGCCGATGCATTGAAGAGCGGTGCCAATGCCGAGGGTGAGCAGATTATTGCTGAGGCCAGGGCTAAGGCAGATGTGCTTCTTAAGCAGGCTGAGGAAGATTCCCGTGATGCGGTTTCTCGTGCTAAGGAAAACCTTGAAAATGCAAAAATCATCTCAACTCAGCTTATAGATGAGGCTGAAAACCGTGCGGTTCAGATGGTTGAAGAAGCAAAGAAGCAGGCTGACGAGCTCAATAAAGTAAGCACGCACAACTCATTTATGTATATTGAAGAGGCAAAGACCCGTGCAGAGGCTGAGGTAGCCGCCATTAAAGAGGGCGCTGCAAGAGAGTCTGAAAATGCAAAGGTCAATGCCGAGGCTGTTCTTGATGAGGCAAAGGCTATGAGTGAAGAAATTCACTTTACTGCAAGAAAAGAGGCTGAGGAGCTTCTTCAGGCTGCTAAAATCAAGGCTCAGCAGATTGTAAGTGAGGCAGAAAACACAGTAAAGACAGCACTCAGCGAAGCCGATGCTACCGTTGAAGCAATCCTTGCGTCTGCAAAAAGCCAGAGCGCGGCTATTCTTGAAAGTGCAGACATCACAGCACGCTCAAAGGTATTCGATGCCGATAAGAATGCTGATGCCATGATGAATGAAGCAGGAACAAAATCTGCCGAGATGCTTTCAGGTGCAAGGCACGAGTGCGAAAGAATGACTTCACTTGCAACAAATCTCAAGGTTAAGCTCGTTGATCTTATTTCAACTGTTGAAAATAATTATCATATTGTACAGAGTCAGTCCGTACAGCTCAGACAGAGCCTTGAAAAGCAGGTAAAGGCAAGTGAGGAAATGCTTGCCGCACAGAAATCCGCTCTTGCCGTTCTTCCCGCCTTTGAGGAAAATGACGATGTATTCCAGATTAACGTTGATGCATATCTTGAGCCCATTGCCAAGGACGTTGACGTTATCAAGATGCTCTCAATCTACGGCCTTTATAAGGAAAGGGAAGTAGAGGCAGACAGCTCCGTTCTTGAAAAGTCCGGAGTTTACTCAGACGGCACAACGGTTTCAAAGGCAGCCGAAAAGATAGAAACAATCTTTACCGGTAAGGAAAATTCATCTGATTTTGATGTTGAAGCCTTTATTGAGGAGAATGACAAGAAATCCGATTTATCCGACAAGGTGCTGTCCGTCAGCGTTCAGGAGGAAGCTTCTCCCGAGGAGGCTGAGGAGCCCCTGTTCACAACGGGAGTTGACTACTCAACAGACGATTTCTCTGCAATTGCAGAGAATCTCAGAACTGCTATCAATGACGTTATTACCGACAAGAGTGCAGATATAGATAAGGATGCATTCGTTGCTCCCGAGGCAAAGGAGGAACAGCTTCCCGTTATTCCCGAAACGGAAACAGAGGATGATTTCGCTGATTTCAATGACGATTTCTCTGATTTCTCCGATATTTCCGATGATGCTCCCGCAAATGAAGCCGCCAATGCTTACGAAGCTTCACCTGCAGCCGATGAATCGGTAAATAAGAATCCGATTGACAGCTTCGATATAGACTTTTCTGCATTTGAGGATTATGAAATAGCCGAACCCAAGGAAGAAAAGCCCTCATTTTTCAGAAAGAAAGGTAAAAAGGGCAAGAAATAATCTCCCTGTGTGAGGCATAACGTGATTAAGTATAATAAGAAAAAAATATTGACAGTAGCCGTTCAGCTGGCAGGAATTGCTCTTTTGGTGGGTGCTGACCTTCTTATCAAGAAAATTGTTCTTGATAATATAGACCTTTATGAAAAGATAGATTTCATTGAAGGACTTTACGGCTGGACTTATATACAGAATACGGGCGTAGCCTGGGGGATGTTTGACGGCAATCCGGCACTTCTATCGGCGGTTACGGGTGTGATTATTGTAATCGGGCTTATTTATATTGCGGGCCCCTTTAAGAGACCCCTCGCTTACGATATTTTTATTCCCGTAATTATCGCAGGCGGACTTGCAAATATGCTTGACCGTGTTATGAGAGGCTTTGTTGTGGATTACATCGAAACCCTCTTTATAGATTTCCCCGTATACAATTTTGCAGACTGCCTTGTGTGTGTCGGTGCATTTGCACTTGTTTTCTATCTCATTTATGAAATCATAAGGGACTTGAGGGCTGAAAAGCTTAAAAAACAGGACGGTGCGGCTCATAATGAATGAGGTTGTATTTGAAATTTCAGCTGAAAATCAGGGTGAAAGGCTTGATAAGCTCATTTCTCTTGAGGAGACCTCTCTTTCAAGAAGTGCCGTGCAGAAGCTGATAGAGGAGGGGAAGGTCACCGTCAACGGAAAAACTGTCACGAAAAGCCTGAAGCTTAAGGCAGGTGACGTGGTTTTTCTGGAGATTCCCGACCCCGTGGAGCTTGAGGCGGTGCCTCAGGATATTCCCGTTGAAATAGTCTTCGAGGATGACGACCTTCTTGTGGTAAATAAGCCCAGAGGAATGGTTGTGCATCCTGCACCCGGAAATCCCGACGCAACTTTGGTGAATGCTCTTTTATTCCATTGTAAGGGTAGGCTGTCCTCCATTAACGGAGTTATCCGCCCCGGTATCGTTCACAGAATTGATAAGGATACCTCGGGACTTCTCATTGTTGCAAAAAATGATAATTCTCACGCATATCTTGCTGAACAGATAAAGGAGCACAGCTTCCGAAGACAGTATTACGCTGTTGTCACGGGAAAAATGCCCGAGGACAAGGGTACAATAAATATGCCCCTCGGAAGAAGCCGCAGCGACAGAAAGAAGCAGGCCGTAAACGGTCTTAATCCCCGTAATGCCGTAACGCATTATGAGGTGCTGGAAAGATTTCAGGGCTATGATTACTGCCGCTTTACTCTTGAAACGGGCAGAACACATCAGATCCGCGTCCATTGTGCCGCTCTCGGTCATCCCATTGTGGGGGATGCGGTATACGGTCTTCCTAAAAATCCCTTCGGGCTTGAGGGTCAGTGCCTTCACGCCGCCCTTATAGGCTTTGTTCATCCAGCAACGGGGGAGTATCTTGAATTTTCGTCACCTCTTCCCGGATATTTTACAGGTATATTAAATAAGTTAAATAAATAAGGAGTGCTTTATATGGAAAATACAGAAAAGAAGCTGTTAAAGCTTAAAGCCGCCAATATCAGAAAAGGTATCATTGAGGGTACCTTCAATGCAAAAAGCGGACATCCCGGCGGATCTCTTTCAATAGCTGATATTCTCTCTTATCTCTATTTCAGGGAGATGAGGGTTGATGTCGCAAATCCCAAGTGGGAGGGAAGAGATCGTCTTGTTCTCTCAAAGGGCCACGCAGCACCTGCTTTATATGCGGCTCTTGCCGAAAAGGGCTTTTTCCCCGTTGAGGATCTTAAGACATTGAGAAAGTCCGATTCTTATCTTCAGGGACATCCCAATATGAACTATGTTCCCGGCGTTGATATGAGCACAGGCTCTCTCGGTCAGGGTATTTCAACCGCCTGCGGCTTTGCTCTTGCATCAAAAATAGAAGGCAATCCTTACAGGGTATATGCAATCCTCGGCGACGGTGAAATCGAAGAGGGTCAGGTATGGGAGGCTTGTATGTTTGCCTCTGCCAAGAAGCTTTCCGCGCTCACCGTTATCGTTGACAATAACAATCTTCAGATTGACGGCAGCGTTGAAGAGGTAAACTCTCCCTATCCCATTCCCGAAAAGTTTGCTTCCTTCGGCTTCAATGTTGTCGAAATCTGCGGTCATTGCTTCGACGAAATCGAAAAGGCAATTGAAGAGGCAAAGGCTTGTACCGATAAGCCCACCGCCATTATAATGAAAACCGTCAAGGGCAAGGGCGTATCCTTTATGGAAAATCAGGTTTCCTGGCACGGCAGCGCTCCTAATGCAGAGCAGTATGCCGCTGCTATGGCAGAGCTTGACGCAGTAATTGAAGAGCTGAGTATTTAAGGAGGAAGAAATAATGGCAGACGTAATCAAAACAGCTACAAGAGATGCCTACGGTAAGGCTCTCGCAGAGCTTGGTGAAAAGAATGAAAAGCTTATAGTGCTTGATGCTGACCTTGCAGCAGCAACAAAAACCGGTATGTTCAAGAAGGTCTTCCCCGAAAGATTCTATGACTGCGGTATCGCAGAGGGCAATATGATGGGCATTGCCGCAGGTCTTGCAGCCTCAGGATACACCGTATTTGCAAGCTCCTTTGCAATGTTTGCTGCAGGCAGAGCCTTTGAGCAGATCAGAAATTCAATCGGTTATCCCCATATAAATGTTAAAATCGGTCCAACACACGCAGGTATCTCCGTCGGTGAGGACGGCGCAAGCCATCAGTGCTGTGAGGATATTGCTCTTATGAGAACAATCCCCGGTATGACAATTCTCAATCCTGCCGATGATGTTGAGGCAAGGCTTGCAGTTCTTGCTGCAGCCGAGCATGACGGTCCCGTATATATGCGCTTCGGCAGACTTGCCGTTCCGAGAATATTCGATGAAAATTATAAATTTGAAATCGGCAAGGGTGTATATCTGAACGAAGGCACGGACGTTACTATTATCGCAACAGGTCTTATGGTTGAAAGAGCTATGCAGGCTGTTGAGCTTCTTAAAAATGAGGGTATTTCAGCGGCTCTTATAAATATGGCAACAATCAAGCCCGTTGATAAGGATATTATTCTTGATGCTGCTGAGAAGACGGGCTGTATTGTAACAGCCGAGGAGCACAGCGTTATCGGCGGTCTCGGCTCTGCCGTTGCTGAGGTTCTGGGTGAAGCCCGTCCCGTACCCGTAATGAGAGTCGGTGTTGAGGACGTATTCGGAAAATCAGGTCCCGCACTTGAGCTTCTCGAAATCTACGGACTTAATGCTCAGAATATTGCCGCTAAGGCTAAGAAGGCAATTGAGCTTAAGAAATAAGAGGTGCTGATATGTCATTGATTTATGAAGAAGCTAAAAAGCTGTATGCAGGTATCGGTATTGATACAGATGAAGTAGTAAAGAAGCTGTCAGCAATATCTCTTTCACTTCATTGCTGGCAGGGTGATGACGTAGGCGGCTTTGAATCAACAGGTGAGCTTACGGGCGGCATTCAGGCGACGGGAAATTATCCCGGAAAAGCAAGAAATATGGAAGAGCTTATGGCTGATATCGATAAAACACTTTCTCTTGTAGGCGGTAAGCACAGAATCAATCTTCACGCTATTTATGCTGACTATTCCGACGGCATCGTTTCCCGTGATAAGCTCGAGCCCGGGCACTTTGACAAGTGGATTGAATTTGCAAGGGAAAGGGGACTGGGAATAGACATCAATCCCACTCTTTTCTCGCATCCCCTTGCTGCAGACGGACTTACTCTTTCACATCCCGATGAAAATGTCAGACGCTTCTGGATTGACCACTGCAAGGCTATAAGAAAAATCGGCGCTTATATCGGTGAAAAGCTCGGCTCTCCCTGTCTTAATAACATCTGGATTCCCGACGGCTATAAGGAAACTCCTGCAGACAGAACCTCACCCCGTGCACGCCTTAAGGCTTCTCTTGATGAGATTCTTTCCGTAAAGTACGATCCCCGATACCTTGTCGATTCCGTTGAATCCAAGGTTTTCGGTATCGGTGTTGAATCCTATACCGTAGGCTCACACGAGTTCTATATGAATTATGCTGCAAAGAACAATTGTTATTGTCTTCTTGATAACGGCCATTATCATCCCACGGAGAGCGTTGCGGATAAAATTCCCTCAATGCTTCTTTTCTCGGATAAGGTTGCTCTTCACGTAACAAGAGGCATCCGCTGGGACTCCGACCACGTTGTCGGCTACACGGATGAGCTGAAGGAAATTGCCAAGGAAATTGTAATTGCAGGTCCCGAGAGAGTTATCATCGGACTTGACTATTTTGATGCAAGCATAAACAGAATCGCAGCCTGGGTTATGGGTATCAGAAATATGCAGAAGGCACTTCTCGGTGCAATGCTCACTCCCCACGAGAAGCTCGCAAAATGTCAGAATGACGGCAACTTCACGGAAATGTTCGTGCTTTCCGAGGAGGTAAAGTCCTACCCCGCAGGTGCTGTCTGGGATAAATTCTGCGAATTGAACGGTGTACCCGTAAGAGAAGACTGGTATAAAGAAGTAAAGGAATACGAGAATACGGTTCTCGCTGAAAGGAAGTAATAAATATGAATAATGTACTTGAACTCAAGGCTGTCGCAAAGTTTGTGGACACCTGCAATCAGTCCTGGCTTAAGGGCTGGAACGAAAGAAACGGCGGCAATATGTCCTACAGAATGAAGGCTGAGGAGGTTGATGCAATAAAGCACCTTCTTTCCGATAAGAGCGAATGGAAGAGCATCGGCATCACCGTCCAAAATCTTGCAAACGAATACTTCACCGTCACCGGCAGCGGTAAGTTCTATATGAACGTAAAGAATGAGCCCGAAAACAATATCTGCATCGTAAAAATTGACGAAAAGGGCGAAAACTACAAAATCGTATGGGGTCTTAACGAGGGCGGCGTACCTACAAGTGAATTCCCCACACACCTTCTCAATCACTCAATCAAAAAGGAAAAGACCAACGGTAAGCACAGAGTTATTATGCACGCTCACCCCGCAAATATCATTGCTCTTACCTTCCTTCTTCCTCTTGAGGACAAGGTATTCACCCGTGAAATCTGGGAAATGATTACCGAATGTCCCATTGTTTTCCCCGCAGGCATCGGTGTTGTACCCTGGATGGTATGCGGCAGCGCTGATATTGCCGTAGCAACAGGGGAGAAGATCAAGCAGTTTGACGCTGTTATCTGGTCACATCACGGCATTTTCTGCTCAGGTGAGGACTTTGACGTAGCCTTCGGTCTTATGGATACAATCGAAAAGGCTGCTGAAATTCTTATCAAGGTTATGTCCTGCGGCGGAAAGAAGCAGTTCATTACCTCCGAGCAGATTCTCGCTCTCAGAGAGCCCTATAATGTCAATATTGACAAATCTATGCTTGAATAATTATCAGTTTTCACAAACATTTTTTTCTTCTTGTATTGTAAAAAGCTTTGTGATATAATTTATTAGAACTTATATATTATTTTAGGATAGGTGATATTTATGGCAGAATTTTGTCCGAAATGTAATTATAAACTCAAATTAACCGACTGGCGTCCCGAGTGTCCCAAGTGCGGTGTAAACGTTATGTACTACGGTATTGAAGACAGACTCCGTGAGGAGGCTGACAAAGCCGAATACAATCACGCAAAGACCCAGCCCAAGTATGACAGACTCAAGTTCTCTCTTATCGGGCATCCTCTTTCAATTGTAAGACTTGTACTCGGTCTTCTCCCCATTGTTGCAACTCTTCTTCCTATGGGTACCGTAAACTACGTTCTTCCTTACCTTGAGAAGCACGCTTCCGTTAACCTTATTTCCATTGTTATGTTTATCGTTGACAACGGCTTTGATGTTGACCTTCTTCTTAAGCTTCTCGGCTCCGAGCTCCTCGGAACAGGTATGATTTATTGGGCAGTATCTCTCGTTTGTCTTGTTCTTATGGTTGTGCTTACTCTTGTCGGCTTCTTCCTTCTTACTCTTTCCGCAGCAAAGAAGGGTATCGTAAGAAATATCACAATCCCCGCAATCGGTATTGTTCTTGCAACTGTTTCCTTTGTATTCTATAATCTTATGATTTCTGAGCTTACATCCGCTCTTCCCGGCATCTTCACAGGCTCAGTCAATCCCACAGCATACATAGTTGCAGTTCTTCTCTTTGTAGTTATGATTGCAGTAAACGTAATCTACAAGAAAAAGAACATTCAGGTTAAATATAAGGATGTTTCGGAATTCCTTCTTCCTTACAATGAAAGACCTTCTACTCTTGCTAAGAAGGCAGCAAGCGAAGCTAACGAAGCAAAGGCTTAAAGTTTATTAAAACCGTCATCCGTTATGTGATGGCGGTTATTTTTTTATGGAGGTATATTATGCCCATTATTTTTGACAGCGAAAAAAAGATTTTTAAGCTTGATACTCTGAATTCAAGCTATATTTTTGAAATTTACAATGAAAACTATCTTGTTCATCTTTACTACGGCAAGAAGATTCCCGATTACAACTTAAAGGATTTTCCTAACCGCAGAATGTTTGCATCCTTTTCTGCTTCAAATCCCCATATGGATGACTGGGTATTCTCAGCTGACGTATTTCCCCTTGAAATCGGCTGTAACGGCTGCGGAGATATGAGAATCTCCTCTCTTCAGATAAGAAATGCAGACGGAAATGCTTCCACCGATATGCGCTATGCTTCACATAAGATATATAAAGGCAAGCCCGCCCTTAAGGGGCTTCCCGCACTTTATGAAAATACAGAGGGTGAATGCGAAACTCTTGAAATCACCACAAGGGACTGTGTTACCGGTGCTGAGGCTGTGCTTCTTTATACCGTATTTGAAAAGTATTCCGTAATTACAAGAAGTGTGATTATAAAGAATACCTCCGATAAGCCCTTCTCCATTGAAAAGGTAATGAGCTTCAACCTTGATATGAACGGTAAGGATTTTGACCTTATCACCCTTTACGGCAGACATAATAACGAAAGAAATTTCGAGCGTCGCGCGCTCTCTCACGGCAGACAGGGAATAGGCTCAAGACGAGGCTCCTCCTCTGCTCAGCAGAATCCCTTTATGGCTCTTCTCAGACACGGTGCCACCGAGGACCACGGCGATGCATACGGCTTCAATCTTGTTTATTCCTGCAACCACCTCTGTGAAATTGAGGTTGACTTCAATAATTCCTCCCGTGTCATGATGGGTATTGATCCCTCGGATTTCTCCTGGAAGCTTTCTCCCGGTGAAGAATTTTACTCTCCCGAGGCTGTTCTCGTATACTCCGATGAGGGTCTTGGCGGTATGAGCCGTACCTTCCATAAGCTTTATAACAACAATCTTGTGAGAGGCCCCTGGAAGAATGCAAAGCGTCCTCTGCTTATCAATAACTGGGAAGGTACTTACTTTGATTTTGACGATGACAAGCTCGTTGCTATTGCCGAATGGGCAAAGGAAACCGGTATTGAGATGCTTGTTATGGACGACGGCTGGTTCGGTAAGCGTAATGATGATACCTGCGCTCTCGGTGACTGGGAGGTCAATGAAAATAAATTAAGAGGCGGCATCGGATCTCTCGTTTCCCGTGTAAAGGCCCTCGGACTTAAATTCGGAATCTGGTATGAGCCTGAAATGATTTCTCCCGATTCAGATCTCTTCCGCACACATCCCGACTGGCATATACACGTTCCGAACCGCGAAAGCTCTATCGGCAGACATCAGTATGTTATTGATATGACAAGGCAGGATGTAAGGGACTACCTTTTCAATAAGATGAGTGAGGTCCTTGCAAACAATGATATTGATTATGTTAAGTGGGACTTCAACCGAAATATTACCGAGGCAGGCTCTGCAATTCTTCCTCCTGAAAGACAGAGTGAGTTCTTCCACCGTTTTATTCTCGGCACCTATGAGCTTATGGGACGTCTTCTTGAGGCTTATCCGCATCTTCTTCTTGAAAACTGCTCGGGCGGCGGCGGACGCTATGATCCCGGTATGATGTACTTCTCTCCTCAGATCTGGTGCTCAGACAATACCGACGCTCTTTCCCGTGTTGACATTCAGTTCGGCTCATCCCTTTGCTATCCTGCATCCGTTCAGGGCGCTCATGTTTCCGCATCCCGCCGTTCAGGCTATGAAACCAAGAGAAATGTTGCTATGTGGGGCTCCTTCGGCTACGAGCTTGACCCTGCAAAGATAAGTGAGGAGGCCCGTGCCGAAATCAAGACACAGATTGCGGATTATCATAAGTATTATGACCTCATTCACAACGGGGACCTTTACAGAATCATTTCTCCCTGGGATGATCCCTACAGAGTTGCCTGGGAATTTGTAAGTGAGGATAAGAGTGAAGCAATGCTTACCGTTGTAATCAAGTTCTTTATGGAGGCAAGAAACTTCTTTATCAGATTCAAGGGTCTTGATCCCGATAAGTATTACAAGTGCCTTGAGGACGGAGAGATTTATTCCGGTGCACTTCTTATGAATGCGGGTATTTCAATGTTCGATTATCCCGACCGTGACGGCGAAAGCTTTGCCCTTCACTTTGAAGCGGTTAAATAAATATCAATAAATTGAGGCACTCGTGAAGAGTGCCTCGTTTTTATATAAGGAGCTTCTGTTATTAAATATCAATAATTATAGTTTTTCCTTATCGGATTATTATTTTTCTTTCACCCGTTACATTTCTGAATGTAATCAGCGCAGTACGGCTTTTGCTGTCATAATTTATTGCGGCTTCTTTTCCGTCAACAGTAGCTTTAATGGGGGCAAAGGGGAGCCTGATTCTTATATTTGCCGTTCTCATTTCGGAGCCCTCTGTTCTGATAATAACCTTATCAGCCTTTGCTGTTACCTCGTTGACTCTCACAGATGTTCCTACAATTTCATAATCCTTAACTTTGTTTAAATCCTGCAGCATAGCCTTGTCACCCGGATGAAGTACCTTTTCCTCGGTAATTTCAAAATCAGAGGAGAACATATCCGCAAAAAGTCCCGTGAATACCAGCGGCTCGTCATTGATGCTTTCATCCATAACTGCAGCTATTATGTATTTTCCTCTTTCAATTATAAGATTGTTACAGAATTCGGGAGCGTGTCCCTTTCTTCCGGCAGATTCGAGGAAGATATCTCTTAAAATATCAGCATTTTCCTTTGAAAACGAGAAGATACAGGGATTTTCCTTTATGAAAGACACCGTACCCTCGCCGCAGGCGTAAATACCTCTGTTTTCTTCAAAGGGTACACCGAGCAGGGAGAAGAGATGCTCTGCAGGATTTTTGAATTTACCCGTCCACCAGGAGGAAATCTCATTGAAGGGATCCTTTCCGTCACCAGCATAAATCAGCTGACCGCCCTCACGGACCCAGGATGCAAGTGCGTTATTTATATCCGGATAATCGGGTTTCATATATTCATAGCTCATAAGAAGCATATCGTAGTCATTAAGATAGCCTACGTATCTTCTTATATTGTCAAGAAGCACCGGTCGGACGGGTATTCCGTATTTAAGAAGCGGAAGTGCAAGGGAATAGAATGCAGGGAAGGCATTGGAGGACATAAATTTAAGCATAAGCTCCCTGTTATCTGCTTCACGGAACAGTTCATTCTTAAACCTTTCAATCAGCTCATTGTCATCCCTGAGAACCGTTCCGACCTCCTCCTTCTTAGCCTCGCTGAAGCAGCAGTCAGGGTATTCTCTCTGGTAAAGCTGACAGTCACCTACAAGTATTCCCACACGGAAGGCAGATTCGTCAGCCCCCTCAAGCGTACCAAGTGTATTGAAGGTATTATTGAGAATTGTTTCGTATTCCTCAGGGATGAGCTCAGCCTCAGGTGCATCCTTGGGGTACTTATTATTGAAAACTCTGTTCGGCCAGGGGCAGATTTCATATTTATTGACCTTCGGATGCAGAAGCGAGGCAGCAACTGTACAGAAATAATTCTTACGGTAATCATTCCAGTCGAAAATCGGATTATCCTCAATGGGGTCATGCAAAAACCACATCGTTCTGCCCGTGCCCTTTACAAGCTCCTGCATTACTCCGTATTCAAGAAATGCCGTTTCAAAGGTACGCTCCCGGAATTCACCGTCAAACCAGTTTTCCTCTCTTGCCGTACCCGTCCAGACCTGAGCTATACAGCCGTCAACACCGGGAATATCTGAAAGCTTTCCCTCAGGGCTTACAATCTTCCATTGTGTATAATTTACAAGGGAGTGTGTGGGCACATAAAACCGAATATCCCTTCCGTATTTTACCTTGGCATATTCCTTGAGTGAGGAAGAAACTCTGTCAATAGTTCTCGTATAAAGATAAGCCTTCAGTCTTCCGCACTTATATTTTGCATCAACGCTTTCATGCGGAGCCTTCCAAGGTTCTCTGTAATATAATTCGTATTCGCGTCTGAAGGCAGGAGAGTAGCCTCCTCTGTCCCAGAATTCGGGCTCCTCTACGTGTATTGCCTCTGCTCCCGCATCTACTATGGCTCTGAGCTTTATGCTCAGATAATCCGCAAACGAAACAGTCGGCACCATATACGGTACATCCTTGCCGTGAAGTATAAGATTACCGTAACGGTCCTGCTGAGCCTCATCCCAATGATTCATTCCGTCATATTCACCGTACAGGTAGTCGGTGTAATGGCCCCAGGCAATACCCGTCATAAAGTGAATGACGTAGCCTGCCTCTTTGTGCTGTTTTATTCTTTCGGCAGCGGTATCGCCAAGCCCGTAGACCATAACAAAGTCGCAGCGGCTGTCAATATTCTTAAGAAGCGGAGAGCTTGACTGAAAGCCCGTTCGCTCCTCCCTTTTATCTCTTATGAATGCCATAACAATTCCTCCTTCCTTTTCTTAATAAAATAATATAACATTACTCAGGAAAATGCTATACTTATGCTAAAAATTCTCAGGGAAATTTCGGTTATTTTTACAAAATTATAAGAAATAATGCTCAGATTTTAATTATTTTGTATATTTCCCTTGTGTTGATGTCTTAATTATGATATCATTGTTTATAACAATATGAACAAATTAAGGAGGAGATTTTATCCGTAACAATAACCTTGTTATTTCATTCGTCCGTCACGCCCAGTCCTGCGGAAACGTCGGTATTCCTTACGAACACGAATATCAGCGTGATGATCCTCCTTTAAGCAGCGCAGGTCTTCTGCAGGCGCAGCTCCTTGCAGACAGCGGCTTACTTTCGGGGGTTGACAGAATTTTCTCCAGCACGCTTGTAAGAGCCGTTGAAACTGCATATCCGACGGCAGAAAAGCTCGGCAGGGAAGTGATTCTTCTGTCTGATCTTATGGAAAATGATACTGAAATTGCAGGCACCGAACCCGAAAGGCTCAGCCGTTGTTTTCCTCTTGCCGTGCCCTGCACCGAGCCTTCACCGACAGGCGGTCCGCTTCTTCTCGGAAAGGAAGGGCCTTCCGAAAGACAGCTGAGAGCAAGAAGGTGTATTGATTATTTTTTTTCTGTTGCAGGTGAGGGTGAGCATCTTATGGTTGTGACACACGGCTCATACTTCGGATATCTCATTCGTGAGGCTCTCGGGCTTTCTCTTCCCGAAGCCTTCTGCTGGCAGGTTGATAACTGCTCTGTAACAAGAATCATTTTCAGAAAAAACCAATTGCCAAAGCTGTCATTCGCTAACTTTACAGGACATCTCGGCGTAACCCCGTTACTGAATTTATAAGGAGGCTTTATTAATGTCAAAATGTCCAAAATGTGGCAGAAAGCTCCGCCTGACAGACATCAGTCAGTTCTGTCCCGGCTGCGGAGTTAATATGCGATTTTACAATTTTGAAGAAAATTTCATAAGAGAAGCAAAGCTTGCAGAGCTTTCTCAGGCAGGTCTTAAGGTGATGCTCAGAAATCTCAGGTATTCGTTTTCGGGCTCAAGGCTTGTTACCGCAAAGCTTATTGTTATGCTTCTTCCTTTGCTTTCTCTTCTCATTCCCTCGGGCAACATAACAATTTCTCTGCCCTTTGTTACAAGCGAAGCACATTTCGGAATTCTCGGTATCGTAAATATTGTTACGGGCGGCTCACTCAATTACATATTTGAAATGTGCTCCTCTGCAGTTGCAGGGGCAGAATTCACAGCCCTCAGAAATGCTCTTTTCGGGCTTGTAGCCGTTGCACTTCTCAGCGTTTTCTGCTTCCTGTTTTCATTTTTAGGTTTTATAAGCATCCGCAATATGCAGAAAATAACAACCGTTACGGCAGCACTCGGAATAATTGCAACTGTAGCTGACATCGTGCTGATTTCAGTCTTTAAGTCTGCCGCTGCAGGTTCTGTGATTCTGTCCGGCTCTCTCGGCTTCGGTCTTGTTGTTACAGCCCTTATGTTCGTTGCTGTGTTTACCGTGAACCTTCTTCTCTGGAAAAACGGTATTCATCCTGTTTATGATGAAGGCGTTGAAGAACGTGTCAGAATTTATAAGGAAGTAAAGGCAGGAAGAATCAATATTGATGATCTTCCTCAGCCTGTAGTTGAAACAGAGGCAACAAGAAAGATTGATGAGGCTATTGCTAAGGAAGAAGCAGCCTTCTATGAAAAATTCACCGGGGAGGTAAGAGCAGATGTCTGAAAAGAAATTTGATAAACAGAAGCTTTTTTCCGCAGCTGTTGTTGCTATTCTTATCATCTTTTTTATAGGCGGCTTCTGGATAGGTCTTGACCGTGTCCGCTCAATGGAAGGCACCTTCCCGCCCAATGATATAAAGGAGGGTATAAGCCCCGCTCCCGAAACTGCAGAGGATGCTGTAAAGTATCTTGATTACGTCATAAATAAGGCTCTTGCAGAAAATCCGAAGCTTACGGCTGACGATAGTTTCTCCCTGGATACCGATTCTGTCACGACAGGCGGCTCTGACACCTTCAGGTCAACGCTTCTCTTTGCTGCAGACGGCTTTGAGAATCATATTTCAGGTGCTGAGGATTCAGAAGGGAAGCTTACGTCTGTTAATTTCGGTGAGGATATTTCAGAGCTTCTGCGTGTTCCCGCTCTTGACGGACTTGTTCCTTCAGGCTTTACCTGTAATTACATTTATTATCAGTGTCCCTCCTGCGGTGTGACCTCGGGCGAAAAGCTTTCCTCCTGTGAGCCCTGCGGCTCAGAAAGAGAGTATTATAAAAAATACCGTCCCGAGTATGAAATTGAGCTTATCTTCTCTCCCGATATAAAGGAGGCTGCTCCCGAGGCATTTGAAGCCAATTTCACCGTAAGAAATGATGAGCAGATTGATGATCTGACATCAGGCGTCCTTTCTGAAGCACTTACGGTAGATAAGCGTGAAATCAATTACAGCTCCTTCAGGATTTATTTCAAGGTAAACAGACTTACAGATGAAATATCCTATCTCAGCTTTATGAAGGATATTGATGTTAATGCCAATGTCACCTTTACAGGTAAATATGAATCTCTCGGCAGAAATAACGTAAGCTTTTCTGTGACAGAAAATATGAATTATTCCTTTACCTGGCCCGCACTTACACTTAATAAGGAGCTTATTGAAATTGAACCCAAGAGTACAGATAATCTTCTTGCAACGCTTACCTGTGAGAATCCTCTTGATATGACCGTCACCTGGGCATCCTCCGATGAAAGCATCGCAACGGTTGATGAGGACGGATACATCGCTGCAACCGAAAAGACCGGTGAGGCAGTTATCACCGCGACCTTCGAGTATCTCGGAAGGACCTATTCCGATACCTGCCCTGTAAAAGTTAAAATACCTGTTGAATCAATGAAAATGAGTAAAAAGAATGTTACCCTTTCTGTCGGCGAAGTCTTTACCCTCAGCACTAAGATTTCTCCCAAAAAGGCAACCGTTCAGACAGTTAAATGGTACTCTGAGGATGAAAGCATAGCTTCTGTTGACAATAACGGTGTTGTTACTGCTGTAGCAGAAGGAACGGTTATTGTTTACGCTCTCTCCGATGACGGATATTTCAGATCGACTTGTGAGGTGACAGTTGAATGAGTGAAAATGCCAGCAACAAAAATGTAAAAGACATCGTTCAGGGAGTATTCACAGCGGAAAATAATTCAGCTGCAGCTCTGCGCGATGAACAGAAAATCAAATACAGTAAGCTTGCCATCAAGATGTTCCATACGAACGTTCTCACTCCCAAGGAAATGTTTCTTCCCGCAATCGGTGAGTTTGCCACAAAGCTTCTCGGCGGTGTAAACACTTACCGTACCCTGTATTTTGTAAACGTCCTTAAAATCGATATGGTATACGTTACCGTTATTCTTTCTCTTATCGGTATTTACGATATGCTCAACAACCCTCTTATGGGTATCATCTACGATAAGACACGTACCCGTTGGGGTAAGGCACGTCCTTACATCGTGTTCGGTGCTATTCCTTATTTCGCAAGCACCTTTATGTTGTATTCCGGTGCGCTGTTTTTCGGTGATTCTGCAGGTGACGACCCGAAAAAGATAATTTTCGTGTTCACCATGCTCTTTATTCAGGAAACCTTTTCGACTATTTATAACATCCCCCGCGGAAACCTTCTGTCGCTGCAGACGGCAAATCCTCAGGACAGAATCACCGTCGGTCTGCTTCAGACCTATATCGGAGAGGCGGCCTCTCAGGGTGTTTATACAATATTCCCACCCCTTATGGAGCTCAACAACAAGGGCTTTATCAACCTTCCTATGTCCGTTGTTTTTGCTTCTCTTGCAACTATTTCCTGCGCTGTCGGTGCTGTCGGCAACATCGGAATGGCTATCGGCTGTCAGGAAAGAATTGCCCTACAGCCAAAGCCCGCCCCCATCACTAAGACAATGTTCTATGTGCTGAAAAATAAGTATGCCTTAAGAAACTACATCACACGATTCCTTACCTCATGGTGGAGCTCGGGTGGTTATTCATGGGACGTTGTAACTCAGCAGGAGATTTTCGGCGGCTCTATTAACTCCTTCCTGGCATACTCGCTTTATAATGCATTCGATATGCCCTCTGCTGCTCTTATACCGAAATTCAGAAGGATATTCAAGGATAACAATAAGAATGCACTCATTGCGCTTCGTCTGTGGGATATGCTTGCCATTGCAGGTATGGTCGGCTGCGGCCTTCCCGTAATCAAGAAATTCGGTAAGAACTGTAAATGGATAATGGTTGTGATTTATGCAATATTCCACGGCCTTAACGGTATAAATAACGGTCCCGCAAATGTTTTTGAGGCTGAGGTCAGCCGTGAAATCAACGACTATACGGAATACGTTACAGGTGAACGACCCGACGGTACAATCAATATTCTTACGGATCTGATTACTAAGATAACCGCTCCTCTTAATGCAGCATTTACAATCTATCTGTTCAAGTGGTGCGGCTATGACCCCACAATTCCCATGCTTCCCTGGTCGCAGGGCAGCTCAACCATCTATCAGAAGGTATTCTTCCTCTTTGTCGGTATTGATCTCTTCCCGAAGATTATCAACATTATTCCGTACTTCTTCTATGACCTTGTAGGTGAGAAGAGAGAGCAGATGTATATCGAGCTCAACGAAAGACGTGCACTTCTTGCTAAGGAACAGACAGTCAACGATGAAATTCTTGATATGATGGAAAATCTGGAGGATTCAGTAAAATTATAATTTTGATGTTTTGAGAGTTAATATGGAACAGTTTGTAAAAGATCAGATAACGGCAGGTCTTAAGCACCTGCCGGGAAATCTCCTGAAATCTTATTTTATCCGCTCTTCCTCAGCTGAAACGAAGCGCTTCAGAGAAAAGACGGGCTTTATCCGCGGTGTCTGCCATCCTACTGACGATTACGCTCAGATAAAGAGTGCAAATATCGGTTGGATAAGAATAGATATACCTTTTCCCTATGAGGCAGACGGCAGTATCTCGCGTCATTATGAAGCATTCAAGGAGCGCTGCAGACGCTTTCAGGAGAACGGCATCAGGGTTATGGCAGTTACGCCCTATCCCAAGGATTATATTGACTACGGTGCCGATATCAGAACAGCAGATGGCGCGGAAAAGGTAAAGGAAATCGGTAAATTTCTTATTACCGATATGCAGGGTGTTGTTTCGGGCTTTCAGATTACCAATGAAATGGGAATTCCCCGCTTCACAATTCCCCTTACCTTAAAGGAAGCCGCAAGATTTATAGCTGTGAATCTTGAGGCTATGTATCCGCTTAAAAAGGATATTGTCATAGGATATAATTCAGCAGGTCCCGAGGCAGGTCTTCATGCTGAGCTTCTGCCCTTTGTGAAATTCTGTGACTATGTAGGTGTTGACATCTATATGGGCTGCTTCTTCAATATTCCGGGGCTTATGTGGGTGTTTGAGGGGCTTTGCAGATATCTTTATGCAATGACAGGAAAGCCCGTGCTTATTCAGGAATTCGGTTATTTAAGCGGCGGTGCTCCGAAAACCCGGGCAGAGAAAAAGGAAATTCTTGCCCGCTACGGTGCAAAGTCCGAAAGGGCTGCAAGGAAGAATATTGAAGGCTTTCTTGATAATATGCCGGCACATTTTGCTGATCATGTAAAATACGTGTGTGAAAATGATCCCTCAAGGTATTTCGGATTTCTTTTTAAGAGCGATATGGTAAATCATTTATACTGTGAATTACCGCGTCTTACAAAAATACCGGGATATCCCCATACTCCCGACGGACAGGCAAGATTCTTTGAGGATCTTATCAGCCGTCTTTATGACCTCGGCTTTGTCTGCGGCTGTAATATTTATTGCTATAAGGATCCCGATAGGTGTTATTACTGCGGACAGAAGGAATGTCCCACGGAAACCCGCTGGGGACTGGTGGATGCCGATGGCAATGAAAAGCCCTCCTACAAGGCTGTCAGAAATGTTTTCGGCAGAATCAGATGGCTTGAGAATACAGAGAAAAAATAATCATCCTGCGTAGGCGGATAACCGCTTACGCAATTTTTGAAGAAGGTTGAATATAATGTCAAATGCACTATTTGATGCATTTTATAATGAGTCTGACCCGATGTATGATATTGCCGTGATAACTGAAGACGGCACGGAATATCTTCATAATGCCAACTCCAATTTTGCAAATAACAGCCACTCCGTTACCAAGTTTTTTATTTCATCTGCAGTCGGAATTCTGGTGACCGAGGGAAGATTAAAACTTACGGATAAGGTGACAGACTTCTTTACAAAAGATGAAATTGGTGGTAAAATTGATGAAGGCTGGTACGGTGTAACTGTCCGTCATGCGCTTCAGCATAAAACGGGAATGCTCAGAATTCCTTACGGTGTTGACGAGGATGAGCATATAGCTCTTATCGGTGAGGATTTTCTGAAATACGTATTTTCAATCAGTATAGAGGCTGAGCCGGGAACTGCTTATAAATATTCCGATGCCGCTTATTATCTTCTGGGAAGAATCATTGAAAAGGCGTCAGGGCTGTCGGCATATGAGCTTATCCGAGAACGAATTGCCAAGCCTCTCGGTTTTAAGCAATGGGGAATGCTTCTTTGTCCTATGGGGCATACAATAGGTGGCGGCGGCTTATACGCAAGAAGCGACGATACTGCAAGGCTCGGCTTCCTTTGGGCTAATGAAGGGCTTTGGAATTCTTGCCGGCTCATATCCCGTGAATACATAAGGCAGGCTCTTGAAAATGACTATGCCTGTACTCAATTCAGGGATACTGATATTTATCTGAAAACAGGTGCTCACGGACAATGCGTGGCTTTTTCGGTTAAAAGAAGGGCGGCAGCCGCCTGGCACGGCTTTTCGGAGTCGGACGGTAATTCAAGAAATGACCGCCTGCTTCTTGCTTTCTCCAGGTATCTTGATGAAAAATTTGGCAATACGGAGGATTAATTATGAGATTCGGTGTTTGTACGGGACTTGATAATGAGGAAAACGTAAGAATTGCCGCACAGAGCGGTTATGATTACATTGAATGCGGCTTTCAGATGTTTGCAAATGCAACTGAAGAGCAGTTAGCCGAATGGGAGGAAAGAGAACAGAAATATAATATTTTTTCCGAAGCCGTGAATTGCTTTCTCCCCGGCTCTCTTCCCGTAACGGGTGATAACGTAGATTATGACGCTTTAACTGAATTCGTTTCACGCGGAATGAAAAACTGTGCCCGTATGGGGGTAAAAACTGTTGTTTTCGGCTCATCGGGAGCCAGAAGCATCCCTGTCGGCTACTCTTATGAAAGCGCTGTCCGTCAGATGGCTTATTTTCTTCGAGAAATTGCATCTCCCGAGGCATTAAAATACGGCATTACTATTGTTACAGAGCCGCTTCGTAAGGCTGAAACTAATATGATAAATACCGTCAAGGAGGGTGTACTTCTGGCTGCAATGGCTGACCGTGAAAATATTCGCTGTCTTGCCGACCTTTACCATATGCATATGTGCGGTGATACAGCTGAGGATATCCTTATGATTAAGGATTCAATAATTCACGCTCATATCTCAAATCCCTCTGAACGCGACGGAAGGAACAGAGTTTATCCCTTATCTGCAGATGAATATGATTATAAATCTTTCCTTGATGCCCTCAGCGAGGGTTCCTGTGAAAGATGCTCCATAGAGGCGGGCGTTATTGATTTTGCCTCGGAGGCTCCTGCTGCAATAAGGCTTCTCAGAAGCTTATAATAAAAAATAACGGAGGTAATATATTATGATGAAAATAGGTGTCATACCTGATTCCTTTCAGGTTCCCTTTAAGGAAGCCGTAATTCTTGCACGCGATATGGGTGTAAAGGGTCTTCAGCCCTACGTAACAGGCGGAGAACTCGCACCCGAAAGACTTACAAAAGAGGACCGCGCAGATATTCTTAAGTTTGTTAATGATAACGGTCTTGTATTTTCCGCTCTCTGTGCAGATTTCGGTCTTCATTTCAATGAAAAGGGCACAAATGAAGAGGGTATTCTCAGAACAATGAAAATGATGGACCTTGCCGTTGATTTTGGTACAAGGGTAATTACTACCCATATAGGCAGGGTTCCCGAGGACGAAAACAGCGAAGCCTACTTTAATATTGTTAATACAATCGAAAGACTCGGTAAATACGGTGATAAAATCGGTGTTTCCTTTGCAACAGAAACCGGTCCCGAAATGGCAGTCAAGCTCAAGGGTATACTCGACAAGGCAGACACAAAGAGCGCAAAGGTAAATCTTGACCCCGCAAACTTCGTTATGTGTGCAGGTCAGGATCCCGTTGAGGCTGTTCATATTCTCAAGGATTATATTGTGCATACCCATGCCAAGGACGGCATCAAGCTTTCCCATGACGATTATGAGGAAAAGCCCCTCGGCTCAGGCGGAGTTCCGTTCCCCGAATATATTGCCGCACTTAAGGAGATCGGTTACGACGGCTTCCTTACAATTGAAAGGGAAGCAGGCGCAACACGCTTTCAGGATATCAAAAATGCTGTTGCCTTCTTAACAGATATACTTAATAAGCTTTATTGATAAAGGAGAATTACTATGGCACTAAAGGTCGGAATTATCGGCAACGGCGGTATCGCCAATGCCCACATGGACGGCTATAAGGCTCTCGGTGACGAGGTTGAGCTTATAGCCTGCTGTGATATAAATTTCCCCAAGGCTCAGTCTTATGCCGAGAAATACGGCATTCCCCATTGCTATGACAATTGCTATGATATGCTTAAAAACCATCAGCTTGATGTTGTAAGTGTCTGTACGTGGAATAATGCGCACGCTGAATGCACGATAGCAGCGCTTAATGCAGGCTGTAACGTTTTGTGTGAAAAGCCTATGGCAATGAATACCGAAGAGGCTCTTAAAATGAAGGATGCTGCCGAAAGGAACGGCAAGCTTCTTATGATAGGCTTTGTGCGCCGTCAGGGTAATGATGCTGCGGCAGCAATTGATTACATAAAAAAGGGCTATGTCGGTGATATATACTATGCAAAAGCATCATATCTTCGCCGTTGCGGCTTCCCCGGAGGCTGGTTCGGCAATAAGGAGCTTTCGGGCGGCGGTCCTCTCATTGACCTCGGTGTTCACGTGATTGACCTTTCCCGTTATATTATGGGCTGTCCGAAGCCTGTTACCGTATTCGGTGCCACCTTCAACAAAATCGGTGCAAGAAGTCATATAAAGGGTACCGAATGGCAGAGTGAAACTCAGGTAGAAAAGCCGATATTCACAGTTGAAGATCTCGCAACCGCTATGATCCGTTTTGATAACGGCGCTGTGCTTCAGGTGGAGGCCTCCTTCAATCTCAACACCAAAAAGGGCTGCGGAGATATTATTTTCTTCGGTGACAAGGCAGGCCTTAATCTTTCACCCTTCGAGCTTTATACCGAGGTTAATAATGAGCTTGCAGATATCATTCCGCACGGTCAGAATGACTTTGATTTTTCAAGAGATTTCAGGCGTGAAATCAAAAACTTTGTTGATGCCGTAAACGGCAAGGCAGAATGTCTTGCCTCAGCCGACGACGGTGTGGAGCTTATGAGGATTCTTGATGCAATCTACCTTTCCGCAGAAACGGGAAAATCGGTTGATATAGTAAGATAAAATAAAATCGGGTACCTTTTCCGGTACCCGAAAAATTTTGCATTATATTGTTATATCCTCAAGTGTTACGGGGATGCCGAAGGAAAGCGTTTTATGCATTATTCTGTCAATGCCGTCTGTCCCCACTCTGATTTCCGTGCCTCCGGAGAATCTGAAATCTGAGCCTGAGCCCGCTCCTGTCTTAAGACAGTATGTAAGTCTTATTCCTTTGTAATTTATTGAAAAATTATTGAGATGCTCGTGTCCGCAGAAAACAAATTTTGTTGTTGCAGAATCTTTCATAATTTCAAAAAGACCTTTATATACGGGTCCTGATTCGCTGTTATCAAAGCAGATATTCTCGTTGCATTCTCCGTATGCGCCGAAGCCCTCGCGCCAGCATTTGTTTTCCTTGTCCCATGCCTCGTCATAAGCATACTGATATTCTGCATACGGAATATGAGTTATAACTGAAATTTCTGCACCACTGTCCGTAATTCGGTTTATACCCTCTTGAGCCCACTTAAACCAGCTTATCTGCTTTTGAACGTCTTTCGGTCTGCAGTCCATAACTATGAGAGATTCTATAATATCAGCACCGCCGTCCTCATTATCCTCAGAAATATTTATAATGTAATTTCCGACACCCATATCGGGGTCACCTTTTTTCATAAGGCAATTCGGAGCACCCATCATTATATCGGCAAGATAATTTTTGTCGCAGTTGCCCTCGTTGTCGTGATTTCCGAACATAGGAGCCCAGGGTATACCGAAGCTCTCAAACAGATCTGTGATACGTCTTATGGCATAATATGTCGAATCCGTGCATACGATATCACCCGATACCGTAATAAGGTCCGGCTTAACGCTTGCTACAAGTGCCTTCACCTTTGCCTCAACGTCAAAGGCGGTAAAGGCTCTGTAATCATAGTCTGAAAAATGTGTGTCGGTGATATTCAGAATAATAAAATCCTTATTTTTCTCTTTTTTGAGAATTATTGTGTTTTCAAGCTTGTATTCCTCGTTTTCGCTCCAACTGTAATCTGACGCTTCGCCCTTGTATTCGGTTGCCAGAATTGTTTTCTTATTAAAGAGTGCTTCGCAGGCATCAATAAGTCCTGTTTTTTTGTTGTAATCAGGACTGCCGCAAAGACCGAAAAATAATGAAAGAGTTGTAAGTAAGCTCATAAGAATTGCCGTGATTTCAGTCATAAAATCCTTTTCCTTTCTTTTCTTTATATGTATTTTATCATACACATAATTATTTTTCAATAATTGCCTGAATTATAATAATGCTGTTTCCCTTAAAGCAGCAGCAAGAAGAAGCTTGTTTTCATTGTAAATCTTATCAACCTGTGATATAGGCAGAGGATTTTTTCCCGTCCCTGTTTCAATTGTGTAGCCCGGTCTGTTGAATACTTCTATAAACCAGTCCTTATATCCGGCATACGATGAATCCGGTGGTGTTTCCTCAAGGGGATATGACGATGCTTCACTCAGTATTTTTCCGATTCTTTTGCTCTCGGGCGGAAGAAAATCCTGATATTTCCAGTATATTATGCTTCCCTGTGAGTGATATGCCAGTATCATTCTGAAATCATTTTCTTTTGTGTAATTATATACGGCTTTGGCTTCAGGCTCAGACAGGGGAGAGGCGCCGACGTATTCTGTCGGTGAGGGCTTAGTGTAGCCTTGCCCGAATTTGATTTCACGTGCCGTTTCCCAGCCTGCAGGGAACTGCAGATTAAGATCTACGCCTCTGATGTTTGCCTTCCACCCGGATGGGAACGGTACCGTCGGAAAATCGGCAGAAATAATTTCGGCTTTTTCATAATATTCACCGCTTTTCAGTGCTCCGGTAACAAGGTCAAGCCCGTCGGGATTCACAAGCGGCATAAGCTGCAAACAGGTACTTGTAAATAATTCTCTTGCGTTTTCACCGTAAATAAGACGGTTTTTTGATACTGACTTCAGATATTCCTCAAAAAATTTCAGCACAACGGGAATATTCAGCCATTCATTTGCATGAAAGCCTGCATTTATAAATAAGCTTTTGCTGCCGTTGCCCGCAGTCATACTCCACAGATCGTTTCCCATAACACTTTTTCCCGCAGAGTGAAGCCTGATAAACGGATAACGTGCAATAAGTCCGCGGCATATAAGCCTTACAAGGTAAGAGGAGTAGGAAATATCTGTCGGTACAAGAGGATAAATAAAGGGCACGGTAATTTTATCTCCGGGAAATATTCTGTCAGGATCAGCTTCCGGATTTGCCGTGATGATGGCATCAAGGGATGTGCCTGCAAGTGCTGCAATTGACCAGAGCGTTTCTCCGCGGCTTACGGTTTTTATATAATATCCTGTTATATATTTTTCGAGCTCAGAGAGAGTTATTTCGCCTGCTATGCCGTCAGCAGTAATGGCGTATGCCGTCTGAAAGCGTTTCAATGCATCCTCTGTAAATACTCCGAATATGCCGTCCGGCTCTCCTGAAAGAAAGCCGGCTCTTATGAGAGCAAGCTGTAAAAGCTCTACAAGTGAGCCCGTATCACCTTTAATTATTGTCATAAAATTCTCCTTTGCAAAAAAAATAAGGATGTACGCTTTGTACATCCTTTTATTATCAGTAATTAAAAAGCTCTGTTGAAAGATATCTTTCACCCGAATCGGGAAGAAGCACTACGATCCTTACATTTTTGTTGTTGCTTCTTTTTGCAATTTCCTTTGCCGCGTGAAGCGCCGCTCCCGAAGAGATTCCCACAAGAAGTCCGTCCGTTCTGGCAACCTCACGTGCGGCGGCATAAGCCTGCTCCTCAGAAACCGTAACAATCTCATCAATTATACTGCGGTTGAGTATTGAAGGAATGAAGCCCGCACCGATGCCCATAAGTCCGTGCGCGCCCTTTTCGCCGCCTGAAAGGACAGGAGAGCCTGTCGGCTCAACAGCAACCACCCTGATATCGGGATTGAATGCCTTAAGCACCTCACCGACGCCGGTGATTGTTCCGCCCGTGCCGACACCTGCTATAAAGTAATCTATTTTTCCGTAGGTATCTCTGAGTATTTCGGGTCCTGTTGTTTTTCTGTGAACGTCCGCATTTGCAGGATTGTTGAACTGATCGGGAATATAAGAATTTTCCGTGCTGTCCTTGATTTCCTGAGCCTTTTCAATTGCACCGGCCATACCTTTGGCTGCGTCTGTCAGCACAATTTCGGCACCGAGTGCTTTAAGAAGAAGAACTCTTTCACGGCTCATATTTTCCGGCATTGTAAGTATAAGCTTATAACCCTTTACAGCGCAGGAAAGTGCAAGACCAACGCCCGTGTTTCCGCTTGTAGGCTCAATGATAACGGCGCCGTCCTTAATTTTACCGCTTTTTTCCGCATCATCAATAAGCGCAATTCCGACTCTGTCCTTTGCACTTCCGAGCGGATTGAAGTATTCGAGCTTTGCTACAATTTCCGCATTTATACCGTGAAGGGCAGCGTAACCGGATACCTTAAGCATCGGACTGTTTCCCGTAAGCTCTGTAAGGCTTTCTGCGATTCTTGCGTTTTTGTCTAATCCTATTCCGAGATTGAACTTTTTATACATATTTTATATCCTCATTAGTCTTAAAGAGTAAAATCATCGGGGGTAAATTCGGGCATAAAGGGCTTCTTTTCCTGAGGGACTCTCTTCAGCGGATCATATCTGAATTTCTTGCAGCTGTAATCCTTATTCATAACACCCTTTTTCGGACAGAGAACACTTTCCCCGTCAGACGATAATTTGCCTCTCAGACAGTATTCACATCTTGGTTCCTTTGCGTCAATTACTTTTCTGCTCACTTTTTTCACTCTTTCGGATTTTATATAATAATCTTATCATATATTTTTACTTTGGGCAAGTTCTGTTTTTGTAATTAATGCACTTTCTTTGTCATAATTTTTCCGCTTTTTATGCTTCTGACTGAAATAAGATATACTGCACACAGAAAAATAAGCGCCGGGCTTCCTGTTATATTTTTCGATGCCGTGAATTTAACGGGATAAATCACTCCGGTATAAATGCTCTCGGGAAATACTATTGAAAGGATGTATTCCGTCACGGCTACTGTCAATGCATAGAAAATCCTTAAAAGCAAAAATTCTCTTGGCTTTATTCCGAGCTTTTTTAAGTCACCGAGATTCTGTATAAAAATACATATTCCGCCGAATGTAAGCGCTCCCGCCGTAATAAAAAACGGATATTTTCCGTTTGAATATATCACTGCAGAGCTTACCTCACCCGTAAGCTTTAACAGCTCATTTACCGCAGTAAACGGTAATAATTCTTCGGAAATGCCTGTAATGCACGAAAAAAATATTATATTAAATGAAATGCTGAGTGCAACTGACGATGCTGAATCGACTGCACTGACCAATGCTGCACCGAATGTCTTATTCTTCACTCTGATATCAATATGACTGGTATTATTATGCTTTTTGTTGTATAAATATGCGGTAAGAACATTAAGAAACAGTGTTTCTGCATAAAGCATCAGTCCCTTTCTTACAGAGCCCGTAAGCGCTGCACCTGCAAGCATTACCGTAAATGAAACTCCGGGATTAGTAAAAAACAACGCCAGTCTTACTGCTTCTGTTTCCGTAATCAGATTATTTTCTTTAAGCCGTACCGCACACCTGACAGCTGTATTATATCCCCCCGAAAGCCCAAGAAGCACCCCCTCCAGGCAGTTGCCTGAAAGCCCGCAAAGCCGTCTTAACGGTCTGTCTGTAATGTATTTTACCTTTACGGGGAATCCTGCCTCAAGCAACAGGAATGCTGTCACGGTTACAGGGAATATACATGGTATGATCACGTCAAGGCAATTACTTATGGCTGCAGAAGCAGACCGTCTTACTTCATCGGAAAAGATTACCGTAAGAATCAGCAGGGAAACAACGGATATCACGGCGGTATTCTGTTTTGCAGTTTTCGTTATCATTATTCTCATGGTAAATTTTATGAATTGATGTGCTATAAAAATTACCGATAACATAAAATTTATCGGAGATGATAAGATGAAATTGCCATTGATTGAAAAAATGCAGTCGTATGCCCGCTACTGGACACGTGTACTGCAGCTTGATACCGACAGAAGCTATCTTCTTGAATTCGGTTCGGATGAAAATCTTCATATCTGCGGTATAAGGGATATCAGAAGCTATGATGAAACGGATATTGTGGTATTATCCGAAAGGCTTGTGACAGAAATAAAGGGAAGCGGGCTTTATATGCTGAGATTCTCTGATACGGAAATCAGCGTATCAGGAGAAATATTCTCTATAAACTTCATAAGGCGGTGAGTATAAATGAAGCGCAGAAGGTTTTCGCATTTTGTTTTCGGTATTGCCTCGTTTATCGTTAAGGACGGCTTTCCCGATGAATTTATTGAATACTGCTCAAGGCAAAAAATAATTATTTATAATTTCAGGCTTACAGGAAACGAAATATCGGGCAGCGTGCATTTTGCAGATATTCCGAGCCTTACAGAGGCAGCAGAAAAATGCGGTATGCAGCTTGAAATTACCGGAAGAAGCGGACTTCCGCATATTATCTGCCGCTACAAAAGACGTTACGGTATTCCCGCAGGTCTTTTGCTCTTTACGGTCATAACCGCAATTCTTCACTCGGTTTTGTGGAGTATTGATATAACGCCGACAGAAATCATACCGCGGGAAAGGATAACCGAGGTGCTTAATGAAGCAGGTGCGCGCGTGGGAGTGTTTACCGATACGGTGAACTGCAAGGAGGCAGAGTATCTTCTCTATGATAAATTTGAAGATATTTCGTGGGTAAATGTAAGAATAGCCGGCACCCGTATGTTTGTAAGCATAAGTGAGGTCAAAAAAAAGGAAAAGCTTAAAAAAGAGTGCTTTTCCAACATTGTTGCACTTAAGGACGGTGAAATAATAAATGCGCAGATTTTCAGAGGAGACGGAAAAATATATCCCGGTACCGCAGTAGTTAAGGGAGATCTGCTTGTTTCGGGAATTAAAAATCACTTTGACGGCTCGGTTGAATTTGTTGACAGCGAGGCACAGATATATGCTCGTACCAAAAGCTATATCGCAAGCAGAATTCCGTCGTCGGTAAATGTGAAAATATACAGCAAGTGTAAAGATATTTACTTGCCTGTTTTCTTCGGTATATCTCCGGCGGAAGTATTAAGTGTAAAGACAAACAGCTTTACAGAGTCAGCCTATTATACTGATATCGGGGATGTAATATTGCCGGTTGGTATCAAAAGAATTCATAAATATACACTTGAGGATGCGGTTTTGGAGCTTACTGAAAATGAGGCTTCGCTTCTTTGCTTCAGGGATTTTTCTTTTCTTTGTATGGGTATCTATGAAAAAGCCGAAATTCTGGAGTCGGATATCAGCTTATCCTTCGAAAAAGCTGCAGAGCTCTCGGGAAGCTTTCTGTGCATTGAGGATATTGCCCATAAAAAAGAATTTACCGTGGAGGATATTTCACCTTCACGGTAACATGGACTTATTTATTAAAACAATCGTCGATCATTTTCTGCTTGAGCGTCCAGAGCTTCTGGGATAAGTCAACGTAATAGTTATGCGGGTATTCAAATCTGACAACCTCTTCCCAGAGCGTGTCAATCTGCTCGGCGCAGTAGCTTCTTATGCTTTCGGTATCGGGGAAGCTGTAAACAACCTCACCGTTTTCAACAATTTTTACAAGCAGCTGACGGGCAACAAAATCTGACACAGTTTTCTTTTTCCAGGTGTAGTCAGGGTCAAAAAGCTCATATTCCCTGCAGTCTGAAAGGTCCTCATCCTGAAGTGTCAGAACATCTGCTATGGCCTTTCCGGTTTCATTGTCAAAAAGACGCCATAAAAGCTTGGGGCAGGGAGTGGTAATCTTTGAAACGTTCTCGTAAATCTTGATTTTCGGAACAATCTCACCGTCTTTTTCAACTGCAGAAAGCTTATAGGAGCCGGGCATTACGGGATTTGATGCGGATGTGATCATTCTTTCGCCGACAAGGAAGCTGTCTATTCTTGCGCCGTTCTGAAGCATATCCCTTATGATATATTCATCAAGTGAATTTGATGCATAAATATCGCAGTCGGGATATCCTGATTCATTAAGAATACGTCTTATTTTTTTTGAAAGATAAGCGAGGTCACCGCTGTTGATTCTTACACCCTTGGGTCGCTTACCCATAGGAGTCAGTACCTCGTCAAAGGCTCTGATGGCATCGGGAAGCCCCTTGTCCATAGTGTCATAGGTGTCTATAAGAAGAACACAGTTATCGGGATATTCTTTGCAATAAGTTGCAAAGGCATCATATTCAGAATCAAACATCTGCACCCAGGTATTACTCATAGCAGAGAAAAGCGGAATATTGTATTCCTTTGCAGCTGCAACGTTTGTTGTTGCACAGCAGCCGCCGATAAATGCGCTTCTTGTTCCTCCCATTGCCGCAACGGCACCGTGGGCGCGTCTTGCACCCGATTCAATAATCGCTCTGCCTCCTGCAGCTCTTACAATTCTGTTGGCCTTGGTTGCAACAAGCGACTGATGATTGACCGAAAGAAGAATAATCGTTTCAAGCATCTGTGCCTGAATGACGGGACCTCTGACCTTGATTACCGGCTCATTTGCAAAAACCGGAGTACCCTCCGGTACTGCCCAGATATCGCAGGAGAATCTGAAATTTCTCAGATATTCAATGAAATCGCTGCTGAGCCCCTTTTCAGCCAGAAAGCTAAGCTCATCCTCCGAAAAGGACAGATTGGTTATATAATCCGTCAGCTGTTTTACGCCTGCCATAACGCAGAAGCCGCCCATTTCGGCAGAGGGACGGAAAAACATATCAAACCAGGCTACCGTGCTGTCAATTCCTGTTTTAAGGAAGCCGTTTGCCTGTGAAAGCTCATAAAAATCAAACATAAGTTCGCATTTGTTCAGGGATGAATTTGCCATAATAATTCTCCGTTCATATTTGATTGCTTAAATTCTATCATAAAAATTCAATATTATCAACGGAAAAAAATAAATTAATTTTCAGTTTATGTTGACCTCCCGTTCATTTTGTGTTAATATAATTTTAACATTTTTCTTGGGGTGATTATTTTGAGATTAAGAAAACAGGAGCTGGGCGACAGAAATATTGTCGGAGCCCGCATAGAAACGAAGAGAAAAGAGCTCGGTATGAAGCAGAAGGATTTTCTGGCCCGTCTTCAGGTAGAAGGAATGGATATCAATGCATCGGCGCTTTCTAAGCTTGAGGGGCAGGTAAGAGGTGTATTTGACTACGAGCTTGTGATTTTGGCAAGGGTGCTCGGTGTCAGCCTTAACTGGCTTCTCGGAATTGAATGAATTAATATATTAATACTTGCATTTATAATTATTAAATGTTATAATCCTACCGGACAGAAATTTCCTGTCCGGCTATTTTTTTGCGGAGGACTGATTATGTTAATATCCGAACGTATTAAGGCGGCAAGGAAGGAATGTAAGCTTACCCAGCAGCAGGTTGCAGATATTCTCGGGCTTGACCGTTCAACATATTCATATTACGAGCTCGGCCACTTAAAGCCCTCTGTTGAGGTTGTTGTAAAGCTCTGCGCAATTTTCAATGCGGACATCGGATGGCTTACGGGTGCTGACAGAGCAGATGATACTCTTAACTCGCCCGATTACGGAATTGAGCTTATAAAGGCTGCAAAGGAGCAGAATATGTCTGAGCTTTCACGGAAAGAGCGTAAGTTTGTCGCCCTTCTGAGAGCCGCCTCTGCTATCGACAGGGAAAAGGATATCTTTGAAATTCTGATGTCGGTTATCAAGGAAGAAAAAACTGATGATGAAAAGTAATAAAATCACAATTGCAGTTATCGGCGGCGGTGCATCAGGCCTTGCTTCGGCAATTTTTGCTGCAAGAACCGCTTTTGTTGAGAATGTTCCCGTCGGTATTGATGTTTATGACGGAAACAGCCGTGTCGGAAAGAAAATTCTTGTAACCGGCAACGGCAGATGCAATTTCACTAATGAAAATATTGAGAAGCTTAATTTCCACGGTGACTGCGATTTTGCTTTCGGTGTGTATTCCCGCTTTAATAATGTAAAAACCCGTGAATTTTTCCACAGTATCGGTATTTTTCCGAAAAGCGATAATGCCGGACGTGTTTATCCCATGTCTTTTCAGGCATCTGCAATTCTTGATGCTTTGAGACAGGAGTGTCAGTCTCTCGGTATCAAGGAAATCTGTGATACAAAAATTACCGATATAAGGCGCAGAGGCAACGGTTTTATACTCAATGACAGCTTTTATGCCGATAAGGTTATTCTTGCAACGGGCGGAAAAGCTGCACCGGTACAGGGAAGTGACGGAAGCGGTTTTTCTCTTCTTCGTCCCTTCGGTATAGAATATGCACCATTGCTTCCGGCTCTGGTGCCTCTTAACTGTGAAGGCTTTACGAAAAGTCTTAAGGGCATAAGAGCTCAGGGAAAAATCACTTTGAAATGCGACGGCAGGGTGATTGCCGCGGATACCGGTGAAATTCAGTATACGGATTACGGTCTTTCCGGAATACCCTCGATGCAGGTTTCACGCTTTGCGGCTGAGTGCCTTCATAATAACAAGACTGTATTTGCCCACGTTGATTCTGCACCTTGGTTTACCGCTGATGAGCTTAAAACAGAGATTTTTGCACTTATCAAAAACAATCCGGATATGCCCGTTGAAATGCTTCTGTCGGGCATAATGCCGAAAAAGCTCGGCACCTATATTCTGTCGGAATGCTCTCTTAATCTCAGCCTTAAAATCGGCAGACTCAATTCTGCCGTTGTTGAAAAAATTGTTTCTGCCGTCAAAAACAAAAAGTATAAGGTAAGCTCCGTAAAGGGCTTTGCCGATGCCCAGGTAACGGCAGGCGGTATAAGATCATCTGAAATCAATCAGGAAACAATGGAGCTGAAAAAAGTAAAAGGACTTCACGTATGCGGTGAAATAGTAAATGTAGACGGTGATTGCGGCGGCTTCAATCTGCAGTGGGCGTGGTCCTCGGCATACGTTGCCGGCACAAGTATAATCAGGGAGAATTAATTTGCTTCGTATAAATGAAATTTCGGTACCTCTCGGTACTCCGGAAAATGAAATAAAGAAAGCTGCAGCTGATACGGTCGGTATACCGCTCACGTCTGTCAAAGGCTTTGAAATTGTAAGGGAATCCATTGATTCCCGTAAACGCAACAACATAAAAATGATTTATTCGGTAAATCTTGAAACGGACCTTGACGAGGAGGCCCTTGCTCTCTCTTTTCCGCAGAACAAGGTACACACCTGCGAAAAGTACGTTTATGAGATGCCTGAAAATAAAAGAACGTCACGTCTTCGTCCCGTAATTGTCGGATTCGGTCCGGCGGGAATGTTCGCATCCTACATCCTTGCAAGGGCAGGACTTTCTCCTCTTGTTCTGGAACGCGGAAATGACGTAGATACAAGAACAAAGGATGTTTACGGCTTCTGGAGCTCACGTAAGCTCAACACCTCCTCCAACGTTCAGTTCGGCGAAGGGGGAGCGGGTACCTTCTCCGACGGTAAGCTCACAACAGGTATCAAGGACAGCAGATGCCGTTTTGTTCTTGAGCAATTCAACCGCTTCGGAGCCCCCGATTCAATTCTTTATTCCTCACACCCTCACATCGGCACGGACAAGCTTGTTGACGTTGTGAAGAATATGCGAAAGGAGATAATCTCTCTCGGCGGAGAAATCCGCTTCGGGTGTACTCTCAGGGACATTTATAAGGCCAACGGATTTATTCAGGCGGTTTCCTTTGAGGATGAAAACGGCAGTATCACGGATATAGAAACCGACTGTCTGATTCTTGCTGTCGGACATTCCGCACGCGATACGGTTGAAATGCTTTTCTCGCACGGAATTCTTATGGAGCAGAAGGCCTTTTCAATGGGTGTGAGAATTGAGCATCCGCAGGAGTTAATCAATAAAGCCCTTTTTGGAAAAGAATGGAATAATCCGCTTCTGGGTGCCGCAAACTATAAATTATCAAATCACTCTCTTCATAACAGAGGTGCCTATACCTTCTGTATGTGTCCCGGTGGCACGGTTGTGTGCGCTCCCTCCGAGGAAAACACGGTTGTAACAAACGGTATGAGTGAATACGCACGGGATAAGGAGAATGCCAATTCCGCCATTCTGGTGGGTATTGAGCCGTCACATTTCGGCTCAGAGCATCCGCTTGCAGGTATTGAGCTTCAGAGAAAAACAGAGCGTACAGCCTTTACGGCAGGCGGCAGCAATTACTCGGCTCCTTGCCAGACTGTCGGTGATTTTCTCAGGAATCAGCCAAGCCGCAGACTTGGCTCAGTAAAGCCCTCCTTTCCGACGGGTGTAACTCCGTCTGATATAAGAAGGGTAATGCCCCGCGAAATATGCGATTCAATAGAAGCGGCTCTTTATGATTTCAATAAAAAGCTTGAGGGCTTCTCTCTTCCCGATGCCGTCCTTACGGCCCCCGAAAGCAGAAGCTCCTCACCCGTCAGAATTGTCCGTGATGAATTCAGACAGGCAAGCATCAAGGGAATATATCCCTGCGGTGAGGGTGCCGGCTATGCAGGCGGAATAGTGTCAGCCGCCGTTGACGGAATTAAATGCGCAGAAGCAGTCCTTGAGGATGAATTCGATGACTGCTGAAATATATGAAAAGGTGAAAATTATGAAAACTTTAGCACTTATTGTACCCTGCTTCAATGAGGCAGATGTTCTCGGAATGTTTTATGAGGAAACCTCTAAGGTAATTGATTCACTCCGTGACAGATATTCTACGGAGCTTGTATTTGTTGATGACGGAAGCCGCGACGATACTCTCAGAATCATCAAGGAGCTTGCTGCAAGAAATTCAGCAGTAAAATTCATTTCCTTCTCAAGAAACTTCGGTAAGGAAGCAGCAATGCTTGCAGGCATGGAGTATGCCGTCAAGGCTGATTTTATCGGAATACTTGACGCTGATTTACAGCATTCTCCCGGGCTTATTCCCGAAATGCTGCACTTCGTTGACGAGGAGGGCTATGACGTTGCCGCCGCTAACCGTGAGGACAGAGAGGGAGAGGGTAAACTCAAGAGCTTCCTTTCCGAGAGCTTTTATAAGGTTATCAACAAGGTAAGCGAAACAAAAATCACGGATTCTGCTCAGGACTTCCGCATTATGAAGAAGGATGTTGTAAAGGCGATAATTTCAATGCACGAAAACATCCGTTTCTCAAAGGGAATTTTCAGCTGGGTAGGCTTTAATGTCAAGTGGATCGGACATACTAACCGTGAAAGAGCCGCAGGCGAAACAAAGTGGTCAATCACAAAGCTTGCAAAGTATGCTGTTGACGGAATTCTCGGCTTTACCACCTCTCCTCTCAGATTAAGCTTCCTTTTTGCCTTCCTTTGTGCTTTTATTGCAGGTGTTTCATTAATTTACGGCATAATCAGAAACATTCTCAATCCCTTATATGCGGGCTTTATACCGTTCATTCTTACAGGAATGTTCTTTATCGGATTTCTTCTGCTTCTTTCAATCGGTATTATCGGTGAATATCTTGCACGAGTTTATACCGAAGCAAAGGACAGACCGAAATATATTGTCGCACAGACAAATACTCAGGTTGTTTACAGCATCTCTGAGGACGAATAAAATTAAAAGGAGAAATTAAAAATGGTAGTAACAAAAACAACAAAAATCGGTGATATTCTTGATGCAGATAAGGGTACAGCTCCCTTCTTCCTCAATATGGGCATGCATTGCCTCGGCTGTCCCTCTGCAAGAAATGAGTCTATAGCTCAGGCTTGTATGGTACACGGTGTTGACGTTGACGATCTTATTGAGGAGCTCAACAACTATTTCCTTACACGCGGATGATTAAATTAAGCCCCAGACTTCTATGTGCGGCATCCTTTGTGCGATGCCGTACAAAAATTGCAGATATCGGCACGGACCATGCATATCTTCCCGCTTATCTTGTTGAGCAGGGAATAGCTGACAGCGTTCTTGCTTGCGACATAGGCGTAATGCCTCTTAAGAATGCCTTTAAGACGGTTACTGAGCATTCTCTTTCCCATAAGATTTCACTCAGACTCTCTGACGGGCTTTCTGATGTATTACCCGATGAAGCAGATGAGATAATTATCTGCGGTATGGGCGGTACGCTTATGGCATCTATCCTCGAGGCTGCTCCCTGGGTAAAGAAAAAGGGGATGCACCTGATTCTTCAGCCTATGACACATATTGAGGATGTAAGAAAATATCTTGTAAGTAACGGCTTTGAGATTACCGAAGAAAAGTATGTCCTGGACTCAAAAAAGCTTTATTGCTGTATTTCTGCAGACTTTGACGGTAAGGAGCGTATCGTAAATGAGGGCTTCTGCCGATTCGGTAATTTCAGTACGTCTGATGAACTGAACATCAGCTATGCTGACAGACAGCTCAGAAGAATCGAAAACAGACTCGGTGCTATTGAGGGCAAGGAAGAATTCCGGGAGGAATATGAGGAGCTTCTCAGCATAAAAAATTATTATGAGCAGAGGTTAAGCGATGAGAATACTTGATGTTTATAATTACATAGACTCATTTGCTCCCTTTTCATCTCAGGAGCAATGGGATAACTCGGGTCATATTCTCGGCAGTCTTTTTAATGAAGTAACAAAGGCTGTTGTCTGCCTTGATGTAAATAATGATGTTGTGGAATATGCCGCGGAAATCGGTGCCAATCTTATAATTTCACACCATCCCGTCATTTTTACTCCCGTTAAAAGCATAACGGGTGAATCCGTGATTCTTAAGGCCGTTATGAACGGAATTGCGGTCATTTCAGCCCATACAAACCTTGATAAGGCTGAGGGCGGTGTGAATGATGCTCTGTGCGAGGCTCTGCAGCTCAGCTACAATAAGCTTTATGATGACGGTAAGCCCACCTTTCTGAATATATGTTATCCCGACAAAGCCTTTACCTCAACTGAGCTTTCTTCTTTTCTGAAGGAGCGCCTTTCCTGTGCAGTATCATACTGCGATAGCGGACTGCCGATAACCAAAATCGGACTTTGTGCAGGTGCCGGCTCAGATTTTCTTGATGACGCATTGAAGCTCGGCTGTGATGCATTTATTACGGGTGAGGCTAAATATCACGAATTCCTTGATGCTAAGGAAAAGGGAATTTCACTTTTTGCTGTCGGTCATTTTGAGTCCGAAATTCCCGTAATAAAAAAACTGACCGAAAAATTAAACCACGAATTCAATTGCACGGTATTTTCTGAGGCTCCCTTCGGGAAAACCGTAATTACGGAGAAATAAATGGCAACAGACGGTATTTTTCTTCATTTTCTGAAAAACGAAATAGCAGATTTTGCAATCGGTGCCAAGATTGACAGAATTTATCTTCCTACCCGCTATGAGCTCGTGCTTTCACTCAGAACAAGAACAGAGGCAAAAAAGCTCTTTATATCTGTTTCGGGTAATTCTCCGAGAATAAACTTCACGGACTATTCTCCCGAGAATCCGCAGACTCCGCCAATGCTCTGTATGCTTTTAAGAAAGCAGCTGGGCGGAGCTGTCATAAGGGATATAAGGCAGGTCTGTCTCGACAGAATACTGTTAATTGATACGGATGCGACAAATGAAATAGGTGACAGAGTAAAAAGAACGCTTGTCGTTGAAATAATGGCTCAGTATTCCAACTGCATCCTTCTTGATGAAAACGGAGTTATTGTTGATGCTCTCAAGCGTGTTGATGCTTCAAAATCCTCCTTCCGTGAGATTTTACCGGGAAGAGAATACAAGCTTCCGCCTCAGCAGGAAAAGCTTTCTCTTATTGAAAATTCAGCCGAGCAAGCTGCAGAAGAAATTCTTAGTCTTAATGACAAAAAGCTTTCCTCTGCCGTTATGTCGGTTGTGGGCGGTGTTTCACCTCTTATTTCCCGTGAAATAGCTTACAGAATTACTCTCGGTGACATAACCGTTTCCGATATGTCGGACGCTATGAGGGACAGGCTTCTCCACGAGCTTTCTCTTCTGAAGGAAACTCTCAGCTCAGGTAAATGCAAGCCCTGCTATCTTACCGACATCCACGGAAATTATCTCGAGTTTTCGTATATGCCCCTGACTCTTTATGATAACAGCGCCACCGTGCATTTTACGGAAACCCTTTCAGAGATTCCCGATATTTTCTATTTTGAGAAGGAACGGGTTCAGCGTGCACGCTCAAAGGCTGAGGATCTTTTCAGAACCGTTGATCAGCTAATTGAAAGAACCTCAAGAAAAATAAACGTTCAGCGTGAGGAGCTTGCGGCATCCGAGGACTGCGAGGGCAAAAGAATATTCGCAGAGCTTATTAATGCCAATATTTATTCCCTCGAAAAGGGCAGAGATTTCTATGAGGTTCAGAATTATTATGATGATTATAATACCGTAAGAATACCTGTTCTGCCCCATCTTTCTCCCTCTATGAATTCACAGAGATACTATAAGGAGTACAGAAAGGCTCAGACAGCCCGTAAAATGCTTACTGAGCTTATTGAAAAGGGTGTATCAGACCTCGAATATCTTCTCTCCGTCAAGGATGAGCTTTCCCGTGCGGAAACAGAAAGAGAGCTTAATGAAATACGAGCAGAGCTTTCCTCTGCCGGCTTCTTAAAAAGCAAAACGGGTACTAAAAATAAGAAGAATGCCCCCTTGCCGTTTCTTGAGTTTACGGCTCCCGACGGCTTTAAGGTATATGTCGGCAGAAACAATATACAGAATGACAGCCTTTCCTTCAAGAAGGCTTCAAAAAATGATATATGGTTTCATGCACAGAAGGCACCCGGCTCTCACGTTATCCTTTCACTTGAGGGCAGGGAAGCCACAAATAAGGCAATGGAGTTTGCCGCAACCTGTGCCGCGTTCTTTTCCTCCGTCAGGGACAGAGGTATGGTCGAGGTTGACTATACAAGGGTAAAAAATCTGAAAAAACCTCCGGCTTCAAATCCGGGTTTTGTAATATATCACATTTATAACACGGTATACGTAAATGCCGTGAATCCCGAAAACTATAAAATTGAAAGCGAGGACTAAATAATGGCAAAATATTCAATCGGTGTAGACTACGGTACTCTCTCAGGAAGAGCTTTGATTGTAAACAATGAAACCGGTGAGGAATTATCCTCTGCCGTTTTCGAATACCCCCATTCCGTTATGTCGGAATGTCTTCCCTCCGGCAAAAAGCTCGGCTTTGACTGGGCATTACAGCATCCTCAGGACTATCTTGACGTGCTTTACAACACAATCCCTGCAGTTCTCAGGGAGAGCGGAGTTTCAAAGGATGATGTTGTGGGAATCGGTCTTGACTTCACAGCCTGTACCATTCTTCCCGCAAAAAAGGACGGCACACCTCTTTGCTTCCTCGATGAATATAAGGATGAACCCCACGCTTACGTAAAGCTCTGGAAGCATCATGCGGCACAGTATCTTGCAAATAAATTAAACGAAGTTGCTGAAGAAAGAAATGAGCCCTGGCTTAAGAACTACGGCGGAAAGATTTCCTCCGAATGGGCTATTCCCAAAATCTGGCAGGTTCTCACGGAGGCTCCCGAAATTTATGATGCCGCCGATACCTTCATTGAAGCCGCTGACTGGGTTGTATGGCAGCTTTCAGGCAAGGAAAACAGAAACTCCTGCTGTGCCGGTTATAAGGAAATGTGGAATAAGAAGACGGGTTATCCCTCAAAGGATTTCTTCAAGGCACTTGACCCCCGTCTTGAAAATGTCATTGAAGAAAAGCTTTCAACCGATATTTCTCCTATGGGATCTAAAGCCGGAGAGCTCACTGAGGCTATGGCTGAAAAGCTCGGACTTAATGCCGGTACTGCAATTGCAACAGCTATAATTGATGCTCACGTATTCGTTCCCGCCGCAGGTATTGCCGAGGCAGGTAAAATGCTTGCTATTATGGGTACCTCCACCTGTCATATGCTTCTCGGCACAGAGGAAAAACAGGTAAAGGGTATGTGCGGTGTTGTTGAAGACGGTATTCTTCCCGGCTTCTTCGGATATGAAGCAGGACAGAGCTGTGTTGGCGACCATTTCCAGTGGTTTATTGATAACTGCCTTCCCGCATCCTATTATGAGGATGCTAAGGTAAAGGGAATGAATATACATAAGTATCTCCGTGAGAAGGCCCAAAAGTATAAGCCCGGAGAAAGCGGTCTTGTAGCACTCGACTGGTGGAACGGCAACCGCTCCTGCCTTGTTGACGTAGACCTTACGGGTATGATTCTCGGTATGACGCTTCTTACCAAGCCCGAGGAAATCTACCGCGCTCTTATTGAGGCTACAGCATACGGTACCAGAATGATTATAGAAACCTTCCGCGAGTACGGAGTTGAGGTTAATGAATTCTATGCAGCAGGCGGTATTGCAAAGAAGGACCCCATGACAATGCAGATTTACTCCGACATCCTCAATCTTCCCATCAGAATCGCAGGCTCTGATCAGGGCGGCGCTCTCGGCTCTGCTATTTTCGGCTCCGTGGCTGCAGGTAAGGCTAACGGCGGATACGATGATGTATTCTCTGCCGCTTCAAAGCTCGGCAAGGTGCTTGATACTAAATATGAGCCCAATCCCGATGCTGTAAAGGTTTATGATAAGCTTTATGCCGAATACAAGATTCTTCACGACTATTTCGGCAGAGGTGCAAATGACGTTATGAAGCGCCTGAAGGAAATCAAAAAGTCTGTTTAAGAGGTAATAATTTATGAAAGAATATAAGTTTTATTTTCTCGTCGGCTCACAGCATCTTTACGGTGATGAAACACTTAAGGAGGTAGATGCTCACGCAAAAATTATGGCAGACGGCTTCAATGCCGACCCCGTAATTCCCTGTACTGTTGAATTTCTTCCCTGCGTTACCACCTCAAAGGCTATTGAGGAAGCCGTTATCAAGGCAAATAACGACCCGATGTGCGCAGGTATCATTACCTGGATGCATACCTTCTCACCCTCAAAAATGTGGATATCGGGTATTTCAAAAATGATGAAGCCCTATCTTCACCTTAATACTCAGTTCAACCGCGACATTCCCTGGGATTCCATTGATATGGACTTTATGAATCTTAACCAGAGTGCCCACGGCGACCGTGAGCACGGCTACATCGGCACACGTATGGGCGCTAAGCGTAAGGTGATTGCAGGTCATTGGAAAAACGAAGGCTTCCGTCAGGAAATTGCCTCCTGGATGCGTGCCGCAGTCGGTGTTTTTGAAAGCCGCAGAACCAGAGTTCTCAGAATCAGCGACAATATGAGAAGCGTTGCCGTTACTGACGGTGATAAGGTTGAGGCTCAGATGAAGCTCGGCTGGGAAATCGAGCATTACGGCGTCGGTGATATCATTACCGAGCTTGAAAAGGTCACAGAGGCTGAAATAGATGCACAGATGAAGGAATATGAGGAAAAATATATTCTTTCAACTGATAATATTGAAGCTGTCAGATATCAGGCAAAGGAAGAAATTGCAATAAAGAAGTTTATGGATGAAAGAGGCTTTACTGCCTTCCATACTAACTTTGAGGATCTTCAGGGCCTTCGTCAGCTTCCCGGTCTTGCCTCACAGGATCTTATGAGCAAGGGCTACGGCTTCGGCGCAGAGGGCGACTGGAAGGTTGCCGCAATGACAAGAATTATGAAGGCAATGACCTCCGATATGACAGGCGGTACCGCCTTTATGGAGGATTATACCTATCATTTTGAGCCCGGCAATGAAATGATTATGGGTGCTCATATGCTTGAGGTCTGCCCCACAATTGCCGCCACAAAGCCCGAAATCAAGGTATTCCCCCTCGGAATCGGCGGCAGGGAGGATCCCGCCCGTCTTGTGTTCAAGTCCAAGCCCGGAAATGCTATCGTTGTTTCCCTCGTTGATATGGGTGACGGACTTCGTATGATTGTAAACGATGTTGAATGCGTAGAGCAGGTTAATGATACCCCGAAGCTTCCCGTTTCCGCTGTTCTCTGGAAGCCTGCTCCCGATCTCAAAACATCTGCAGAAGCCTGGATATATGCAGGTGCCGCACATCACTCCGTTCTCAGCTACGACGTTACCGCTGAAATGATGCGTGATTTTGCAAACATTCTCGGAATTGAATTTGTGTATATAAATAAGAACACCGAAATTAATTCCTTTGTAAGAGATCTTGAAATTTCATCACTTCTCAGAAAGCTGAAATAATATGTATAAAGATATAAAAGAAAAGGCTTACAAGGCCAATATGATGTTATATAAGCTCGGCATTGCTCCCTTTACCTGGGGCAATGCTTCCGAGTGTGACAGAGAAAAAAAAGTTTTTGCCATCAAGCCCTCAGGCGTTGAGTATGAAGAGCTCACACCCGATATGATGGTTATTGTGGATTTTGACGGAAATAAGGTTGAAGGGGAGTATAACCCTTCCTCCGATACTGCAACTCACGCCGTTTTATACAGCAATTTTCCCGATATAGGCGGTGTTGTACATTCACATTCAATAAATGCCGTTGTATTCGCTCAGGCAGGTATTCCCGTTCCCGCACTCGGTACCACCCACGCAGATTTCTGCTTCGGTGCCGTACCCTGTGCAAGAGAGCTTACTGCCGAAGAGGTAAACGGAGAGTATGAAAAGAGCACGGGTGACGTAATTGTTTCGCATTTCCGTGAAAGCTCTATTGACGAAAACGCCGTTCCTGCTGTTCTTGTCCGCTCCCACGGACCCTTTACCTGGGGAAAATCGGCTTATGATGCCGCTAAGAACGCCGGTACACTTGAAATTGTATGTGAAATGGCACTTAAAACCCTGCAGCTGAATCCCGGTATTGATACAATACCCTCATATCTTCTGAAAAAGCACTATATGAGAAAGCACGGCAAAAACGCATACTACGGACAAGGAAAATAAAATGACAGAATTTACCCATTTACATATACATACCGAATATTCTCTGCTTGACGGTGCCTGTCGCATCAAGCCTCTTATAAAGCGTGTAAAAGAGCTTGGTATGACCAGCATCGCAATGACCGACCACGGCGTAATGTACGGTGCTGTTGACTTTTATAAGGCTTGTAAGGCAGAGGGAATTAACGGTATTATCGGCTGTGAGGTTTATGTAGCACAGCGCACTCGATTTGATAAGGTACACGGTCTTGACAATGAAAGATACCATCTTGTTCTTCTTGCCGAGAATCAGACGGGCTATCAGAATCTTATAAAAATGGTATCTGCCGCCTGGACAGAGGGCTTTTACACCAAGCCCCGTGTTGATAAGGAGCTTCTCGAAAAATATCACGAGGGGCTTATATGTCTTTCTGCCTGTCTTGCCGGTGAAATCCCTCAGGCAATTCTCAGAGGGGATTATGAAAAGGCAAAAGAAACAGCTCTGTGGTATCAGAATGTTTTCGGAAAGGATAATTATTTCCTTGAAATACAGGATCACGGCATAGCCGATCAGAAGGCTTCAAACCCCAGGATTATACAGCTTGCCCGTGAGCTTGATATTCCTCTTGTTGCCACAAATGACGCTCATTACATAACAAAGCAGGATGCTGAAATCCAGAAGATTCTCGTTTGTATTGCAACAAAGCATACAATTGAAGAGGATACGGGAATGGGCTTCGAAACAGAGGAATTCTACGTAAAATCGGGCGACGAAATGCTTGCGCTTTTCCCCGATGTCCCCGAGGCCATTTCCAATACAAATAAAATTGCCGAGCGCTGTCACGTCGGCTTTGAATTCGGCAACACAAAGCTTCCCATATTCGAGGTACCCGACAACCGTGACCATTTCGAGTACTTCTCCGATCTTTGCTATAAGGGTATGGTGCGCCGCTACGGTGAAAATTACCCTCAGGAATATATGGACCGACTCAATTATGAGCTGGGTATCATAAATCAGATGGGATTTATTGACTATTTCCTTATAGTGTGGGATTATATCAACTATGCAAAAAGCGTCGGTATCCCCGTAGGCCCCGGACGAGGCTCAGGTGCCGGCAGTATTGCCGCCTATACCTGCGGCATTACGGATATTGACCCGATGCGCTACTCGCTCCTTTTTGAAAGATTCCTCAACCCCGAGCGAGTAAGCATGCCCGACTTTGATATCGACTTCTGCTATGAAAGAAGACAGGAGGTTATCGACTACGTTGTCCGCCGCTACGGTGCCGACCACGTTTCACAGATTGCGACCTTCGGTACACTGGCTGCCAGAGGATGTGTCCGTGACGTAGGCAAGGTGCTCGGTATGAGCGTTGCCGAATGCTCCGCTATACAGAAGGAGATTCCTCAGGAGCTCGGAATGACAATCGAAAAGGCTCTTCAGTCCAATCAGGAGCTCAAAAAGATTTATGATGCAAATCCTCTTGTAAAAAAGGTTCTTGATACCTCTATCAAAATTGAAGGTATGCCGAGAAACACGGGTATGCACGCCGCAGGTGTTGTTATCTGCGATAAGCCCGTTGATGAATACGTTCCTCTTTTCAAAAGCGGTGACTCAGTCGTTACGCAGTACTATAAGGGATGGGTTGAAGCGCTCGGACTGCTGAAGATGGACTTCCTGGGACTTCGTACCCTTACGGTTATTGACGACGCCGTTAAAATGATTCATAAAAAAGACCCCGATCTCGACATTATGAAAATTGACGTTGACGATCAGGGTGTATATAAAATGCTCGGTGAAGGCGGCACCTTCGGCGTATTCCAGTGTGAATCCGGCGGCATCAGATCTCTTATGATCAATATGCAGCCTCACAACCTTGAAGATATCATAGCCGTTATTGCTCTTTACCGACCCGGTCCCATGGACTTTATTCCTGCTTATCTTGCCAACCGTCAGGATCCCGAAAATATCAAATATCATACTCCCGAATTAAAGCCTATTCTTGACGTTACATACGGCACAATCGTTTATCAGGAGCAGGTAATGCAGATTTTCCGTGAGCTTGCGGGATACTCTCTCGGTGCCGCTGATATGGTGCGCCGTGCTGTTGCAAAAAAACAGGCAGACGTGCTCGAGCAACAGAGAAAATTCTTCCTTTACGGCTCTGACGGTACGGACGGAGGTTCAAAGTGCGACGGCTGTATAAAGCGCGGAATCAGCGCAGAAGCCGCAAATGCTATTTTTGACGATATGGCATCCTTTGCCTCCTACGCATTCAATAAATCACATTCAGCCGCTTATGCATACGTAACTTATCAGACAGCCTGGCTTCGCTGCTATTATCCTCAGGAGTTTATGGCTGCTATGCTTACATCCGTTCTTGATAATACGGATAAAGTAGTAGGATATATAACCGAATGTCAGACTAACCTCGGCTTCAAGGTTCTTCCTCCCAGCGTTAACGAATCTGAAGAAAAGTTCACCGTTGTGGGAGATAATGTGCGCTTTGGTCTTCTTGCCATTAAGAATCTGGGAAGCGGTGTTATCAAGCAGATTATTGCAGAGCGTGAGGAAAACGGCCCCTTTGAAACCTTTTATTCCTTCTGCAAGCGCTGTTACGGTAAGGAGCTCAACCGCCGTGCACTTGAAAATCTTATCAAGAGCGGTGCCGTTGACTGCTTCGGACTTAACCGTAATCAGATGTTCCTGATGATTGATGATATTCTTTCCGCTCTTGAAAGCGATAAAAAGGGTAAGATTGAGGGACAGATAGGTCTTTTTGATCTTGGTAGTGCGCTTGCCAAGGCTGTTGAGCCCGTGCCTCCGGACGTTAAGGAATTTCCCGAAAAGCAAAGACTTGCAATGGAAAAGGAAACCACGGGACTTTATATGTCGGGCCATCCCATGACAGAGCATGTGCGCCTTGCAGGCAGGCTCGGCAGCGCAAAAACCTCCGAAATAGTTGAATCCTCTCTTACGGATCCCGATTCTGTTTATAAGGACGGACAAAGAATACGGCTTTTGGGTATTCTTGCTTCCGTAAGAAAGAAAATCACAAAGAATGATACAACTATGGCATTCCTTCAGATGGAGGATGTTTACGGCAGTATTGAGGTACTTGTATTCCCGAAGAAATTCGACCAGTACGGACAGTATTTCATTGAGGATGAAATCGTTCTTCTTACGGGTAAGGTTTCTCTTCGTGATGACGAAATACCGAAGCTTCTCTGTGAAGAGGTTGTTCCCTTAAGAGAAATCCCCGATGATGATGCTTATCTTGATAATTATAAACTGCCTGAAGCTGAGTATACGTTAAGACAGAGCGCCTATACCGCATATGAAAAGAGAAACCCGACCCCGAATAAGGCTCCCGTTCAGTCTGCTCCCTCTGCTTCACAGGCACAGCCTAAAAGGGACAGCAAAAGAGGTCTGTTTCTTAAGGTATCGGGTATGAACGGTCTTGACTGTGAGAGAGCAGTAAAGATGTGCTCCATTTTTGAGGGTAACGTTCCGCTCGTTCTTTATTATGAGGATACAAAGAGCTACAATTTTTCAACAGGTATCACGATTGCCCCTGAGGACGAGCTTCTTGGCGGTCTTCGCCGACTTCTCGGTGAAAAAAATGTTGTTCTTAAGCTATAATCAGCAATTTAAGTCAAATTTAGGTTGACTTTATACCTTCAAACATATATTATATATGCTTGATATAACAATTTATATATTATCTCTCAGGAGGAAAATAAAATGAAAACTATTGCAGTATTAACAAGCGGCGGTGACGCTCCCGGTATGAACGCTGCCATCCGTGCAGTTGTAAGAACAGGCTGTGAAAACGGTGCAAGAGTTCTCGGCATCAGACGCGGTTATGCAGGTCTTATGGAAGGCGATATGTACGAAATGAACTTAAGAAGCGTTTCCGATATCATCCACAGAGGCGGCACAATGCTCCATTCTGCAAGAAGCAAGGAATTTTGCACAGAAGAGGGTATGCAGAAGGCTATCAATATCTGTAATGAAAACGGTATTGAGGGTATCGTTGTTATCGGCGGCGACGGCTCCTTCAGGGGCGCAAGAGATTTAAGCATCAGAGGCATCAACTGTGTAGGTGTCCCCGGCACAATCGATAACGATATTGCATGCTGCGACTATACAATCGGTTATGACACCTGCCTTAACACAATTATGGATATGGTTGACCGAATCAGAGATACAAGTGAATCTCATGACCGTTGCACGGTTGTTGAGGTTATGGGCAGAAGAGCAGGCTTCCTCGCACTTAATGCAGGTATTGCAGTCGGCGCAACTGCTATTCTCATTCCCGAAATGGAATTTGATATTGAAAGAGATATTATTGAAAGAATGAGAAGAACACAGAAGACAGGCAAGCGCCACTTCATCATCGTTGTAGCTGAAGGTGTCAACGAAAAGCTTGAGGCTCAGGGCATCAACGGTGTTTCTGCTCTCGCTAAGTACATTGAGCATAATCTCGGTGTTGAAGCACGTGCTACCGTTCTCGGTCACGTACAGAGAGGCGGCTCTCCCTCAGTAAAGGACAGAGTTGCAGGCAGTAAGATGGGCAACTATGCAGCACATCTTCTTCTTGACGGCATCGGCAACCGTGTTGTTGCTATGCAGAAGGAAGAGGTTCTTGACCTTGATATAGTTGAAGCTCTCAATATGAAGAAATCCATTGACCTCGGTCTTTATGACACAGCTATGGAAATCGGTATCTGATTTAATTTATGCGCCGTGTACTCCGCGGCGCTTTTTTGAATTCTATGAAAAAATATTATCCCTCATATTATTATAAATTTTCCTGCCTTGCAGGGGAGTGTCCGGATTCCTGCTGCAGAAAATGGGAAATTGTCATTGATGACGATACTTATACTGAATATAAAGAAATTGATACGGATTTCGGCAGAAAAATCCGCTCTCAGATTATTGAGGACGGGGAAGGGGATCATTGCTTCAGACTCAATAATGACAGATGCCCCTTTCTCAACTCTGACGGGCTTTGTGATATTCATATTGTACTCGGTGAGGAATACACAAGTGAAATCTGCCGTAACCATCCCCGGTTTATTGAGGAATATGACGGCTTTACGGAAATTTCTCTCTCCTTATCCTGTCCGGAAGCCAACAGAATTATTCTGTCCGATTCAGGGGATTTTTATCCCGTTCCCGATTATACCGGTGATGACGAGGTGCTTTCTCTTCTGATTTCATCAAGAGAAAGGATTTTGAGTTCGGAGGCTGACGTGCTCACACTTATAAATCAGCTTCTTGATACCGCAGCTGACGACAGCCTTGATATTGACCTTGTATACATAGAAAATCATCCCTATATTAATGTCGCTTTTCTTAAAAATCTGGCTTCATTTCTTCTCAGAAAAAGTGAGATTCTGACAAATGAATGGAAAGCTTACCTTGAAAATGCCGAAGGGGTCGGTATTTCGGACGAAGAATTTGAAGCTTACTGTAAAAGTAATGATGAAGCACTAATTAAAATCTGCAGATATTTTATATACAGATATTATCTTAAGGCAGTCAATGATCTTGATATATATTCGAGGGCGCTTTTTATTGCTTCCTCTTGTCTTTTTCCGGCTTTTATTGCTTGTAGCTGCAATGTAGCATTATGTGAAGCGGCAAGGCTTTTTTCAAAAGAAACCGAGCATAATTTATTTAACATAGATTTGCTTCTCGGCTTTTTCAGTGAATTTTAACGAGGTGAACAGTATGTCACGTATAATGGATATAATTGAAGAATTCAGAAAGCCCTGTCCCTGCGGCAGAGTACATGAAACTGCCGTAGAGGATGTGCATATCGGCTCGGGGATTATAAAAGATACCGGAAGAATTCTTAAAGACAACAATTTTTCCTCGGATTTACTTCTTGTTGCAGATAAAAATACCTTAAAAGCCGCTGACGGAATAATTGAAGCTCTTGACGGCTTTAATGTAAGCTTTCATATTTACGACAACATCCGTGTTGCCGATATGAAGCACGTTGATGAATTGCGTGAGCTTATAAAAAACCGTGATATTTCCGTAATATCAGTCGGAACAGGCTCTGTAAATGATCCCTGCAGACTGGCGTGTGCTCTTGAAAACAAAAAGCTCTGCATTTTTGCAACGGCCCCCTCTATGGATGGCTTTGCATCGGACACATCACCCATAGTAAAGAATGGCTTCAAGTCCTCCTATCTGGCAAAAAGCCCCGAGGTTATAATAGGTGATACAAAAATTCTTGCTTCATCTCCCTCTTATCTTAAATCCGCCGGCTTCGGTGATATGATGGCAAAGTATGTAGGGCTTGTTGACTGGAAAATATCCTCACTTCTGACCGGTGAATATTATTGCGAAAGGGTAGCCGGGCTTACAAGAAATGCTGTTGATACGCTTCTTTCTATGGCTTGCAGAGTAACAGCCGATGATGAAGAAACTGCAGGACAGATTTTTGAAAGCCTTCTTATGACAGGCATTGCTATGAGTTTTACCAAAAATTCCCGCCCTGCCAGCGGAAGTGAGCATATTATCGCTCATCTTATAGAATGTCTGCAGCTTCCCGAGGGCATAATTCCCAATTACCACGGCGAGGACGTCGGTGTCTGCACTCTCGAAATGCTGAAATTCTATAATTCTCTCGCAGCGTTTGAATCCGTAAGGGGAGTTTCGGAAAGCCCCGATTGGGACAAAATATTTGCTGTTTACGGCAATATGGCGGAGGATGTAAAGAAGCTTAATTTCCCCGAGAATATCGTTGACAGCGTAAATCCCGATGATATTACCGCCGGATGGCAGGAAATCAGAGCTATAATTCATTCTGTTCCGTCTTATTATGCAGTCAGAGAAGCTATGATAAAAGCAGGATGTAAAATTACCGTATCTGATATCGGAAAGCCTCAGGATTATTTTGACCTTTGCGTAAAATATTCTCCCTATATGAGAAAACGCCTTACTCTCTTAAGACTCAGAGATATGATAAAAGCATAAAAAGAGCGGTACCTTAATTGGTACCGCATAAATTTTTAATCATCAAGTGTCTGCATAAATTCCCAGGAAAGCTTAGTAGCCTTCTTGGCATCGCCGTCAACCCAGTCTCCGTCCTGCTCGTACATAATGTAGGGGATACCGAGCTCCTTGCAGGTTTCATAGCAGGCCTTGAGATCAACTCTGCCTTCACCGAGAGTGCAGAATTTTCTTTCACCGTCAACAATGTCATAGTCCTTGAAGTGGCAGACCTTTACTCTGCCTTTCATTTTCCTCAGGTACTCTGCGGGGTCTGCACCTGCGAAGTGAATCCATGCAACATCGGGAATAAAATGGAATACCTCAGGATCTGTATTCTCAAGAAGATAATCTATCATTCTTTCTCCGTTATCCATTACTTTGAATTCAAAATCGTGATTATGGTAGTTAAATGTCATTCCGTTTGCCTTAAGCGCGGGAGTGAAGGAATTTACCTTTTCTAAAAATGCATCAACATTTTCCTTTGTATCACGGTATTCGTCGCTTGCGGCACCGAGTCCGAGAGCATAGCAATCAATTATCTTATGCTCTTCAATGAGCTTTTCGGTATCATTTATAAATCTGTCAAAGGGCTTGTGGGTAACACAAACCTTCATACCGTTTTTGTTGAGAATTTCCTTCTGAATTTCAGCATCTATGGGACCTATTGCAGAAATCTGAACATCTTTTACGCCCAAGTCCGCAAGATAGGCGAGAGTGGAATCAAAATTCTCTGCATTCTGACAAAAATCTCTTAATGTATAAAGCTGTATGCCGAGTATAGGTTTATTCATTTGTATCATCCTTCCTTTATATATTTTAATAATAGTTCAAACGGTGTTTTTTATCAATATGATTTTTTTTATTTTGTATTTATAAACAAAAAGATTTTCTCAAACTGTAGGAATTGCCGAAAATTTTTCGCCCATTTGACTTTGTAAATAATTAGTAGTAAAATTACTGTGAATGATTATACGGAGGTAAATATTATGAAAAAATTTATTGCTGTTTTCATGAGCATAATCCTTGTTATGTCTCTCGGTATTACTGCATTTGCTGCTGTTCCCGGTGACAATGATGTGCTTAAATTCGACGAAAACGGCGAATTCAAAATCTTCAACATCTGTGATATTCAGGATATGTATCCTCTTCACAAGACAACAAAGGCATTCATAATTGATATGCTTAAAATCCATCAGCCCGACATTGTTGTTCTCGGCGGTGATAACTCAGTTTCTACTAAGGAAACAAAGGCAGACGCTATCAAGGAAATCTGTGACATCTTTGTTGAAAATGAAACATATTTCACATTCGTTTTCGGAAATCACGATGACGAGCAGGGTGTTTCCCGTGAAGAGCTTTTCGCTATGTATAAGGAATTCGGCGGTGAATACTGCCTCGCTTATGATGCTGTTCCCGAGCTTACGGGTGTCGGCACTCATAACCTTACCGTTAAGAGCTCCGACGGAAGCAGAATAGCTTACAATCTCTATATGTTCGATTCAAACACTTACGTACACGATGAAAACGGTGAGTGGCTCGGATATGACGCAGTTCACGAGGATCAGATAGAGTGGTACAAGAATAATTCCGCTGAGGTAAAGGCTGCAAACGGCGGTGAAACCGTTTATGCAATGGCATTCCAGCACATCATAGTTCAGGAAATCTATGACCTTATGTTCTATAAATCTCCCATAGCTCTCGGCGAGGCTACAAGAAACTTTGACGGTCAGTCCTACACGATTTTCCCCTTTGTTCACAACATCAAGGAAGGTGTTCTTCTTGAAGCTCCCTGTCCCGGCTACTATAACTACGGTCAGTTTGAAGCTTTCGTTGAAACAGGTGACGTTGTAGCAACATTCTCGGGTCACGACCACCTCAACTCCTTTATTGTTGAAAAAGACGGTGTTGACATTGTAAACACTCCCGGCTGCTCATTTGAATCCTACGGTGATCCCGCAACCAGAGGTATCCGTATGCTTACAATAAATGAAGCAGATACTTCCGTTTACAAATCTGAAATGCTCACAGTATCCGAATACGTTCTCGGTGACGGAGCATATCTTACAGAATTCGGTGATTTCTCAAAGTTAGATGCAATTCTCGGAGCATTCGAAAATATCTTCTTCAAGCTTTACTTCCAGTTAACAGACCTCATATATATGCTCACAGGTATAGAAATGTAAAATAATTGTAAATTCTACGTAAAATAACTTTTTTTACAGTTTACATTTTAATTTATGTATTATAAAATTATTTGAAATCAAATAGGGGGTATAAATTATGAAAACCGTATTCCTTACCGGCGGTACCGGTAACATGGGTTGGGCTGCATTCCAGGAGCTTTATAAGCTCGGAGATGTAAAAATTAATTTCCTTGCACGTCCCAGCGACAAAAACAAAGAGCTTCTTCTTCCTTATATGGGCAAGAAGAATGTTGAAATCATCTGGGGTGACTTCCTCGAGTATGATTCAATTCTTAAGGGTGTAACAGGTGCTGATTATGTACTTCACATCGGCGGTATGGTTTCTCCCGCTGCTGACTACAAGCCCTATACAACAAGAAAGGTTAACGTAGGCGCTGCAGAAAATATCTGTAAGGCTGTTCTTGCACAGCCCAACGCTGACGATATCAAGGTTTGCTACATAGGCTCTGTTGCTGAAACAGGTGACAGAAACACTCCCATCCATTGGGGCAGATGCGGTGACCCCATCAAGGTTTCCGTTTATGACCACTACGCAATCTCAAAGGTTATGGCTGAAAGAGTTTTCGTTGAAAGCGGAATCAAGCATTGGGTTGTAATGCGTCAGTCAGGTATCCTTTATCCTGCAATTCTTCACAATATGGAGCCCATTATGTATCACGTTCCTCTTAACGGTATGCTTGAATGGTGTACTGTTGAGGACTCCGGCCGTCTTATGAGAAACTTCGTAACAGAAGACCTTCCTGAGGAATTCTTCAGAAGATTCTACAACATCGGCTCAGGTAAGGAATACAGACTTACAAACTTCGAGTTTGAGGAGCTTCTTCTCGGCTGTATCGGCCTCGGCTCACCCAAGACTCTCTTTGATCCCAACTGGTTCACAACAAAGAACTTCCACGGTCAGTACTATGCAGACGGCGATGTTCTTGAGGATTATCTCCACTTCCGTGCAAATATGCCCGTTAAGGACTATTTTGACCATATGGCAAATCAGGTTGAATTCTATTTCAGAATTCCCAAGTATATCCCCACAAAGAAGCTTATCGGTGCTTGCGCTAAGCCCTTTATGAAGAAGATTGCCATGACCGAGAGATGGGGTACTCTTGACTGGATCAAGACTAAGGATCCCGTAAGACTTTCCGCTTACTACGGCTCATATGAGGATTACCTCAAGATTCCCGCAACCTGGGATGAATTCAAACTCGAAAGCCCCGACAAGAGAAATGAAGCAGCAGATGAGTTCAAGCTTAACCACGGTTATGATGAATCCAAGCCCAAGACAGAGCTTGATATCGACGATATGAAGCAGGCTGCCGAATTCCGCGGCGGTGAATGCTTAAGTGACACAATGACAAAGGGTGACCTTGTTACAAAGCTTAAGTGGAAGTGCGGCTGCTGCGGCCACGAATTTGAAGCTAGCCCCAACCTTATCCTTCTCGGCGGTCATTGGTGCCCCGAATGCTACCTTCCCGAAAAGAAGTGGAACTACGATGAAATCGCAAAGACAAATCCCTTCTTTGCACAGGTATGGTACACCAACCATTCCAAGGATGAAAACAACGTTTACGATTTTGATGAAATCTTTGACGGTTGGGAAAAGAAGAAATAAAATGAATAATTTTTCCGCTGTTCCTCGGAGCAGCGGTTTTTTTTGTTGCTTTTTTAGTCTTTTTGTCTTAAAATATTGCTGTTAATCAAATTATGAAGGCACGGATAAATTTATGAAATATAATCTTGTAATTTTTGACCTCGACGGGACGGTCCTTGATACACTTGCAGATCTTTGTGATTCGGTGAATTTCGCACTTAAAATGCACAATTTACCCGAAAGAAGTATTGAAGAAGTGAGAACCTTTGTCGGTAACGGCATCAGAAGACTTATAGACCTGGCTGTACCGACCGGCACCGACGCACACTTGGCTGATTCCGTATTTGAAGCCTTCAGACTTCATTATAAGGATCACAGCTGTGATAAAACCGGACCATACGACGGAATAAATGATCTGCTTATCAGCTTAAAGAAAAAGGGAATGCTGACTGCGGTTGTTTCCAACAAGGCCGATTTTGCCGTAAAGGAGCTCGTTGAGAGATATTTCCCCGGAATGTTTTCGTATTTTGCAGGTGAAAAGGACGGAATACCCAGAAAGCCTGCTCCCGATATGGTGATAAATGCAATCAGCAGCCTGAATGTATCTCCCGATGAAGCGGTATATATAGGTGATTCCGAGGTGGATGTATTGACTGCCCGAAATACCGGAATTGAAAGCATCATTGTAACATGGGGCTTTCGTGATGAAAAAGCCCTGCTTGAAGCCGGAGCAAAAACACTTGCAGGTAACGTCGATTCTCTTAAAAATCTTATATTATGAATTAAATTGCGTTGTTTCTCTGATTCAACGCAATTATTTGTTGATTTATATGGTATTTAGTAGTAATATATCATTCGAATTAAAATCAAAACGGAGATATTATGAAGAAATCAATTATTAAAATTATCCTTATTATAGTTATAATTGCTCTGCCGACTTATAATTTCATAAGCATTTTCTGTAATGACAGATATATTCCGGCCTCTGCAGTTGATACGGAATTTATAGAAGAGCTTTCGGCTCTTGATGTTAAAGAGATTGAACGTGAAATCAGACGTCTTCTTGATGAGCGTGCTGAAGAAAGAGAGCAGAAGCGTCAGCAGGAGGAAAGGCAAAAGCATTATGAGCGCTTGGCGGAGTTAATCCGAAACGGTAAGCTTACCTACAGAAAGGCCTTTTCGAAAACTCTTATTGTCGGAGATTCGCTTATGAACGGTCTTGAAATTTATAATGTCCTTGATAAGACAAATATAATTTCAATGGTCAGTGCAAGCCTCTATCACCTTGAAAGCAATTTTCCTAAAATTCTGTTAAATAACCCTGAAAAGCTCGTTTTGCATTACGGCATAAATATGTATGAAGCCAACTCTGAGCAGTTGGATTTCTTCATTTCAATGTACACAGACATCATCAAAGCATTGAAAAAAGCACTCCCCGATACGGAAATCTACGTAAGCTCCATATTTAATGTTTCTGATTCCGTCAAGGGAAGATACCGTATGCTTGATGATTATAACGAAGCACTCAGAAATATGTGCACAGAGCTTGAAATCGGCTTTGTTGATAACTCGGAGTGTCTTCCCGGGGACGGAAGCTATTACGGCGGTGACGGCATTCACGTTTCAAAGTCATTCTACGTTGATGTATGGCTTCCTCATTTATTATATTCAACTTTCGGATAACAGGAGATAGCTATGTACAGATACAGATTTGTTGAGATTATATGTGTACTGCTCGCGTTATGGTTTATTGTGCTGTCCGTCAGCGGAAAAAAAGAGCTGAATATGACAGCATCTGAAATTATGGAAATTGTGTGCAAGGATGAAATTTCTGGACTTGTTTCAAGGGACAGGGAATTTATACGGGAAAACCTCGGCTTTGACCCGGATGTTTTCTCAAGCTTTTCATATTATTCATCAGACGATGTTATGAATGTCAACGAGGTTTTTATTGCAGTTTTAGATATAAACGGCTCCGGGACCGCAGCAGTTGAGGCTATGGAAGCCTACAGGCTCGGAAGATTAAATCTTTTTAACGGCTATGCACCCGAGCAGGCTGCTCTTATTGAAAACCGGAAACATCTGTTCGAGGGAAATGTAATAATTTATATAATCAGTGAGAATGCGGATGAGATTTTATCTGCATTTATGAAGCTGTTTTAAGGAGGTTCTCTATGGTATTCAGCAGCGTAACCTTCCTTACTGTGTTTTTGCCCATAACCTGCATCCTGTATTTTATTCCGAATCTTCTGAAAAAAAGCCTGAATTACAACGTAATCGGTTATAAAAATTTCATTCTTCTTGCCGTAAGCCTTATTTTTTACGCTTGGGGAGAGCCGAGAAACATCATACTGATGCTTCTGAGCATTATTTTCAATTACACCGTTGCTCTTCATTTTGAGGAATATGATGAAGGAACAAAACAGAGAAGGGTTCTCTTCATTTTTTCTCTCGTCTTCAATCTCGGACTTCTCGGCTTTTTCAAATACGGCAGTTTTATTGCTAAGGATATTCTCGGAATTTTCGGTTTCCATAAGGTATTTTCCCTTCCCGTACTGCCCATCGGCATTTCATTCTACACCTTTCAGATTTTATCCTATGTCATCGACGTCTACAGAAAGCACTCTGAGCCACAGCATGATATCGTAAATTTTGCCCTTTATATTTCAATGTTCCCGCAGCTGATAGCAGGACCCATTGTTCAGTACAGCAGGATTGAATATGAGCTCAGGTACCGTGATGAATCCTTTGAGGGAATAAAGGATGGCTCATATCGTTTTATAAAGGGGCTTTTTAAGAAGACCGTGCTTGCAAATTCCTGCGGTGCTGTATTTGAAGGAATAATTTCAGAAGGAGTATCAGAGCTTTCCGTTGTATCGGCCTGGCTTGCGATAATATTCTATGCATTTCAGATTTATTTTGATTTCGGCGGATATTCCGATATGGCAATAGGGCTTGGCAGGATATTCGGCTTTAATTTTCCCGAAAACTTTAATCATCCGTACGTCGCAATCTCCGTTACCGACTTCTGGAGAAGATGGCATATAACTCTCAGCGCATGGTTCAGAGATTATGTATATATCCCGCTTGGCGGTAACAGATGCTCACTTGCAGAAAATATCTTTAACCTCTTTATTGTCTGGGCTTTGACCGGACTCTGGCACGGTGCATCGTGGAATTTTGTGCTTTGGGGCTTATATTATTTCGCTCTGCTCGTTACCGAAAAATATCTGTTAGGAAAAATTATCCGTAAGCTTCCTGCCTTTATTACAAGAATTGTGACTTTTATTTTTGTTCTTTTCGGTTGGGTACTGTTTGCATTTACCGATCCTGCTGATATTGCAGGCTTCTTTGGTTCAATGCTCGGTTTCAATTCAATTACCGGTGCAAATGACTTATATCTGATTACATCAGAGGCTTCACTTCTTATAATCTGCGGTGTTCTTTCAACAGGCGAAATAACAAGCTTCAGCAAGAAAAAAGGGGTTTTCTCCGAGCTTATTAAATTCATTATTGCTCTTGCTCTTCTGGCAGTAAGCGTCATTTATCTTATAGGTGACAGCTATAACCCCTTCCTGTATTTCCGATTCTGAGAAAGGAGTATGAAAATGAATAATAAATTCAGTAAAATCTTTTCGGCAGTTGCCGTTGTTCTGCTCCTTGTGCTTTCCGTCTCAGCGTTGATTTTTCCTTTGGCAACTCCCGATAAGGAGTATTCCGAGACAGAAAACAGATATCTCGCAGGCTTTCCCGATATGAATCTCAAATCAGTGCTTTCAGGCAGATTTATGACTGATTTTGAAGAATATCTCTCTGATCATTTTTCATTCCGTGATAATATCGTATCGGCAAAAACTTTTATCGCACGCATCCTCGGAAAAACAGAGGTGAACAATGTATATATCGGAAAGGATAACCGTCTTTTCGAGGTTCCTTCAAGGCTTGATGACGAAAATACCGCTGAAATCATTGACAGCATCAATTCCTTTTCAGAAAAATGCGGAATTGAAAATCAATATTTCCTTTTAGCTCCGAACGCTTGTTATGTTCATTCCGAGTTTCTTCCCGATGCTCTCGTTGCAGAAAATCAGAGAGAAATCATCAATACGATATACGATGAACTTTCAGAAAAGCTCTGTACTGTAGACGTCTGCCTGCCTCTCATAAAGCATAATGATGAGCTGTTGTATTTCCGCACAGACCATCATTGGACTCACAAGGGAGCATATTATGCTTTTGAAGAATTGTCCGAGGCAATGAAGCTGGATGGTGATGCTGTAAGCTATGAAGAAATAGTTTTCAGTAACGGATTCAGCGGTACACTTGCTTCTTCATCCGGTATAAATGAAGCATATGATAAGCTTTGTGCTTATGTTCCGGAGGATTATCTCGGTAAATATTATGTTTACAATTATGCCACACAGGAAAAATCTCCCTCAGTATTTGACCTCACAAAGCTTGAAAATAAGAATCAGTATGAGGTATTTTTCGGAGGAAACTTCGGAAGAATCGCAATTCAAACAGATAATATGAATGAAAAATATCTCTTGATTTTTAAGGATTCCTATGCAAATTCGCTTATTCCGATGCTGATTCCTCACTTTGAAAAAATTGTCATTATTGATCCGAGATATTTTACGGATGATATCAGCAACATCCTCGCAGATGATAATTTTACCCATCTTCTGTTTCTTTATAATCTCAACACTCTTTTAGAGGATACAGTCCTTAAGGATGCCCTGTCATAAGAAATAGCCTGCAGATAACTGCAGGCTAAATTTTATATGATATTGCTTTTCTGTTTTCGTAATATGTAAGCTCATCAAATCCGAAACTTTTCAGCTTTTCTGCTGCAGGCATCAATCCTTTTGCTATGTGAGCAGGTGAGTGTGCATCGCTTCCGAGGGTAATTCTTTTTCCTCCGAGCGCTTTATAAAGCCTGATAATTTCTTCATCGGGCATAAAATATCCGTCATCAAAGCCTGATGTGTTCACTTCCAGCGTTTTATTCCGCCTTATTACCTCCTCCAGAATTTTTGTAATAACAGGCAGGTGCTTATTTATGTCGACAGCTCTGCTATACTTATAAACAACATATCTGAGAACTACAGTCAGATGACTCAGAATATCATAGTCAGTCTTTTGTGCTGTTTCAAGTAAATCAGCAAAATACTGAGTTACATAGCTGTCGATAAAAGAATCGGGAAGCACAGAGAAATCAATTAACGAAAACGGCATTTCATAATCCTTTATTCTTACAGCGTGAACTGAACCGAGAACTACGTCATAATTCTGCGAAGCGATAATTCTCTTTGCAAAATCCGGATTATATAATGCCTCACCGATTTCTATTCCTCTTGAAATAATTAATCGGTCCTTATAAATTTCCTTGTATTTTTCAGCCTCTGAATATGATAATCCGAGATTTTTCAGCATGATCGTATCATCTGAATATTCGCAGTCGCAATGATCGGTAACGGCAAAGCCCGAAAGCATATTTCGGACGGCTGAAGCATAAAGCTCATCAATCGTTGCGATTGCGTCATGTGAAAAAGCAGTATGTGTATGACAGTTATATATCTTCATTTTCTTCACCGAAAAACAGTATATAACCAAAAGCCGTAATTGACAAGCAAAAGTTTTATTGTTAATATATTCAGAGGAGTGATTTATATGACATCAACAGAACAATTAGTTAAAATACTTCTTTCGGAAAAGCTTAAAATTGCCGCAGCAGAATCCTGCACGGGCGGTATGTTTATTTCAAAGCTTATTGATTTTCCCGGCACATCCGAAATAATCGGTGCCTCATATATAACCTATTCGGATGAAGCAAAAATTAAAACGGTCGGAGTAAAGGCTGAAACAATTGAGGTCTTCGGTGTAGTAAGTGAAAACACGGCACTCGAAATGGCAGTAGGTGCTATGAATACGGCAAAAAGTGACATCGGTGTCGGCATAACCGGCTTTGCAGGTCCCTTTGATAACGATGATGACCCCGATGCAGGCAGAGTGTGCTTCGGCTTTTCCGTTAAGGGAAAAACGGTTACCTCCACTAAAAGATTCGGTAACATCGGAAGAAATGCTGTCAGAGAGCTGTCTGTAATTTATGCCGTTGATACACTATTAAAGCTTATTAATACCTTCGGAGTATAAAAATGATTAAACGAAAATTTTCTGCATTGCAGGTAATAGCAGTCGGCTTCTTTCTTATCGCAATGCTCGGCACTCTTGTTCTGATGCTTCCTGTTTCATCGCGTGACGGCACCTGGACGCCTTTCTTAACGGCACTCTTTACTGCCGTATCATCATCCTGTGTAACGGGGCTTGTTCTTGTTGATACAGCCGTACATTGGTCTTTGTTCGGACAGATAGTTATTCTTCTTCTCATTCAGACGGGCGGCCTTGGCTTTATGACAATTGCTACGTTTTTTATGTCCCTTGCAAAGAAGAATATCAACCTGCGAAACCGAAGCATTATGGCAGAAAGCATAAATACAACTCATATCGCAGGGCTTAAGGGCATTACAAAGAAAATCATTATCGGTACTGCTCTTTTTGAGGGCATCGGTGCAATAATATTATCAATCCGTTTTATCGGTGAATTCGGTGTCGGAAAGGGCATATGGTACGGAATATTTCATTCTATTTCCGCCTTCTGCAATGCAGGTTTTGATTTATTCGGCGTTCAGGGTGAATTTTCGTCACTTATAAATTACACAGGTGATATCATTATCAATATGACACTGATGATACTTATTGCTGTCGGTGGTATCGGCTTTCTTGTATGGGATGATATTGCGAGAAATAAGCTGAATTTCAGAAGATATCAGCTGCATACGAAGATTGTTCTTGTAGTAAGCTTTGCTCTGACCTTTGGCGGCGCAATTATCATTCTTTTGCTTGAAAATAATAATACACTTGAAGGAATGACGCTGACCGAAAAAATTCTCGGCTCTCTTTTTACCTCGGTAACATGCAGAACAGCAGGCTTCAATACTGTTGATTTTGCCGCTCTTTCCAAGGGAAGCATACTTATTATGTGCTTTCTTATGTTCGTGGGCGGATCATCAGGCTCAACCGCAGGCGGTGCCAAAACCACAACCGTTGCAGTAATATTTTCTTATCTTTTGGCAAGCCTCAGAGGTATTTCAAAGCCTGTTATTTTCGGCAGAAGCATAGACGCTGAAACACACAGAAAAGCAGTTACGGTGTGTGTATTCAATCTTACTCTGATTTTCTCTGCAATAACGCTTATATGTGCTGTTGATAATCTTCCTCTGGAGGATGTCTGCTTTGAGATTTTCTCTGCAATGAACACAGTCGGTATGACAACCGGCATTACACGTGATCTTTCAGTTGTTTCACAGCTTGCAGTTATTATTCTTATGTTCTGCGGCAGGGTAGGAAGCATTTCCTTTGCTCTTGCAATTCTTGAAAAAAGGGCGCAGCCCGCTGTCACATATCCTGCAGAATCTATAACAGTCGGTTAAAGGAGTTATTATGAAATCTTTTCTTATTATCGGTATGAGCACCTTCGGTCAGCATCTTCTGAAGGAGCTTTACAACAAAAAATGTGATGTTTTTATTGCAGATATTGATGAAAACGTTATTACACCCTTTTTATCCTATGCCGTATCAGCAAAAATTGCAGATTGCACGGATGAGCAGGTGCTTAAATCCTTCGGTGTCGATGAATTTGATTGCTGCTTTGTATGCCTTGGCGGTAATTTTACCGAAGCGCTTGAGGTTGCCTCCTTATTGAAAGAGCTCGGAGCAAGAAAGGTAATTTCCGAAGTAAACCGTGAAAGAGAGAAAAAATTCCTTTTAAGAAACGGTGCAGATGATGTGGTATATCCTGAGGAGGATATGGCAATACGCATTGCAGCTGAGGAGAGCAGTGATTCTGTCTTTGATTTCTTCCCATTGTCAGACGGTTTTTCTATTTATGAAATTTCTGTTCCGTCCGCCTGGGCAGGGAAGTCACTTAAAGAGCTTCGTGTCCGCGAAAAGTATAACATAAACATAATTGCCGTAAAACAAGACGGACATATCGTGCCCGTACTTTCTCCCGACAGCAGATTTACTGCTGATGAGCATCTGATTGTTATGTGCCACAAGGAAGATATAAGCAGATTTATAAAATAAAGGCGTTTTTTAGACTATGTTTTATTTACGCATATTCTTACTCATTATTGCAATTGCTGTGCTTATAATTGATATTTATCTGTTTAATCGCTCGCTCGGCTACCGTCGTCACCTATGCGGTAAGTGCAAGGGGTATCTGAAAAATACAATACAGCTAAAGAATGTTTATCTTCCAAGTAGCAGTTTTGCAAGATTTTACAAAAGATATATTGAATATGTCTACGTTTACAGGGTTGACGGTAAAGAATATTTTCTTGACGGCGGCAATCCCGGTACAAAAAAAGTGCTTCGTAATTGTGTTGATATAATTTATCAGAAAAGAAAGCCGGAGAGAGCTTATATATCGGATATGACTTTTCCGGTTGAAAGCGTTTATGCCTGTCTTCTTTGTCCCTTGTGGATAATTCTTATTATCTGCGTTATTTTTATGTAGCACAAATAAAGCGGTGAGATTCAACTCACCGCCTTTTCTTTTTTATTCAGCTTTTCTCTTTTCAAGCTCTGAAAGGATTCTTGAATATTCCTTTTCGTCTATCTTATATTTCTTCATGGTAATAAGAACACCGAGTCCCATAAATATTATAGGAAGGAAAGCCATAACGGCTCTCAGGGCAAAGGTCATTCCGTCTGTTGCACCCGTAAGAACCTCTTCAATATAAGAGGTCTTATAGGCCTCAGTCCATACATCGGGATTTGAAATTGCTGCATTTTCAGCATCAGCAATTTTATTGGTGATATCGGTAAGACCGATTGCAAGATAAACCACCATGATAATCAGCTGCTGAAGAGAGCTTGACATCTTGGACATAAAGGGCTTTACGGAGAAGATAAGAGCTTCATTTCTTTCTCCTGTCATAAGCTCGTTATATTCAACAGTATTTGCAAGAAGAATAGCGGCAATAAGATAGAAAAGAGCGCCGCCGATGCCGATAAATAATGCTTCAATGCAAAGCACATAATAGGCAATGTCATCATTCTTAATGAAGGTTTCGGAAAGCATAAATGCGATATAGCCGAAAATTATCAGAGCAAAGGACATCTTTATAATCTGATTTCTTGTGAATTTCTTTGTGAGCATCGGATAGATTAAGAAGGTAAGTCCCGAGGCCGCGCCGTATGCAACAACGAAAAGGGTAGTGTTCGAGCCCTCATAGCCGTAGGAAAGGTAGATATAGTTGGTACCGAAGGCAGTAAGAAGTGCGCTTGTCATAGCGGCAAACAGAAGAATAAGAGAGGTCCAGAGAACCTGCTTGTTGTTGAAAATAATCTTAACCATTTTCTTTATGCCGATTTTCTCTACGGGACCGTCAGTCTTGGGAATGGGCTTTTCCTTGACACCGGCGCAAACGAACATCTGACAGCCGATAAATGCAATTGCAATTACAATTGAAACTACCTTATATCCCGTAACGGCACTGTTTCCGATTGCACCTGAGCCGACTGTAAGAAGGGGGATAAGAAGATTTGCAAGTATTGTGCCGAGTCCTGCAAAGAGATTTGCCATTGATGTGATAACGTCGCGCTGTCTGGGCTCACTTGAAAGAGCGGGAACCATTGACCAGTATGCAATATCATTCATAGTGTAGGTAAGATCCCACAGAATGTAAAGGAAGGCAAAAGCAACAACAAAGGCAGCGCCCTCAAGCTTTATTGTATACATAAGCACAAGAACAACGGCATTTGTAATAACACCGATAAAAATCCAGGGCTTGAATTTGCCGAATTTTGTTCTTGTGTTTTCAATAATTCCGCCCATAATGGGGTCATTGATACCGTCCCATATACGGCAGATAATCATAATAATGCTGATAGCCGCAAACTGACCGTCCGTTACGTTCTTTGTATAAAGGATAAAAGTAAGAAGAAAGCCTGTATAAAGAGTATATGCAAGGTCTCTTCCTATACCGCCGAGGGAATAAACCCACTTATTTCTTCTGAAATAATCTTTATTTCTTATAAGCTCGTTTTTCATAAAACCAACCTTTCGTGTATATTAATTCAAGTTTATATCATTTATTAATATCTGTCAATGAAATGATTAATCAGTTTAATGAAAAAATATACAAATTTTGATTGACAATTTTGTAAGGCTGTGTTAAATTAATTGCATAAAGGCTGTGACCGGAAACCAGTAGCATAAAAAATGTTTTCAGAGAATTGTCGGTTGGTGCAAGACATAATCGGATTTTATGTGAATTCATTCCGTGAGCTGTGGGCTGAAATCATAGTAGGCTACAACGGGCGCACCCGTTACAGTGCAGGGGTATGTACGTACTCCGTGAGGGAGTTTTTGTGAGAAGGCTCCGAATATGAGGTGGTAACACGGTATATCCGTCCTCTGCTTATTTTGCAGAGGACTTTTTTATTGTAAAGCTCCTCTGTCATCCAAAAGGAGGAAAAAAGTTATGTGGCAGGAAAAAATTGAAACTATGCCAAGAGAAGAGCTTGAAGCTCTTCAGAGTGAAAGACTCAGAAATCAGGTAAAAAGAATGTATGAAAGGGTAGAGCTCTTCAGGAACCGTATGGACGAAGCAGGACTTAAGCCCGATGATATCAGAGGAATTGAAGATCTTCACAGGCTTCCTTTCTCTTATAAGCAGGATCTTCGTGATTATTATCCCTACGGCCTCTTCGCAGAGCCTATGGAAAACATAAAGCGAGTTCATGCATCAAGCGGTACAACGGGAAAGAAAATAGTTGTAGGCTATACGGAAAACGATATAACAGCATGGTCTGACTGTGTTGCACGTATGATGAGTGCAATCGGCTTAAGTAAAGAAGATTTTGTTCAGGTTTCTTACGGCTACGGCTTATTCACAGGCGGTCTCGGAGCGCATTACGGTGCCGAAAGAATCGGTGCTACAGTAATTCCCACTTCCTCGGGTAACACGGCAAATCAGCTTCAGACAATGGTAGACTTCGGTTCGACCTGTCTTTGCTGTACCCCCTCTTATGCTATGTATCTCGGTGAGGCAGCTGAAGAAGCCGGCCTTACCGATAAGTTAAAGCTCAAAGCAGGCATCTTCGGTGCTGAGCCTTGGAGTGAGGATATGAGAAAGGAAATTGAAAAAAAGCTTCACATAAAGGCTTATGATATTTACGGCCTTTCTGAGATTATGGGTCCCGGTGTATCCTACGAATGTGAATATCAGGCCGGTATGCACGTATGTGAGGATATGTTCATTCCCGAAATTATTGATCCCGATACCCTTGAGGTGCTTCCCGCCGGTGCTCAGGGTGAGCTTGTTTTCACAACAATCACTAAGGAGGGCTTCCCGCTTATAAGATACCGTACGAGAGATATCTGTTCTCTTAATTACGAAAAGTGCAAGTGCGGAAGAACTCACGTCAGAATGAATAAGCCTCAGGGCAGAACTGATGATATGCTTATTATCAGAGGCGTTAACGTCTTCCCCTCACAGATCGAAGAGGTGCTTCTTAAGGTCAGCGGCGATATTACTCCTAATTATCAGATTATCGTTGACAGAGTCAACAATACCGATACCTTCGATATCAATGTTGAAATGAGCGAAGTGCTGTTCTCGGACGATATCAAGACAATTGAAAGAACAGAGAAGCTTATCAGGGAAAGACTCAGAGATGTTCTCGGTATCAGTGCAGGTGTTCACCTTGTTAACCCGAAATCTATAGCACGAAGCGAAGGCAAGGCAAAGCGTGTTATTGATAAGAGAAAAGTATAAGGAGTGTATTTCTATGAAACAGTTATCAGTATTTGTCGAAAATAAGGTCGGAAGACTTTCTGCTGTTCTTGATGTTCTTAAGGATAATAATGTTGATATCAGCGCGCTGTCCCTTGCTGATACCTCCGAATACGGAATTCTCCGTCTTGTTGTGGATAAGCCCGATATTGCTCTTGATGCACTGAAGGCATCAGGCGTTATGGTAAAGTGCACAGAGGTTATTGCTGCTGCTATGGACGATGCCCCCGGAGGACTTGCAGAGCTTCTTTCGGTTCTTTCCGATGCTAATGTCGGAATCGAATATATGTATGCCTTCATCGGCAAGGAGGCAGGCAAGGCATGGACGGTTCTTCGTGTTGATGATGTTGAAGCTGCAACCGATGTCTTCATAAAAAACGGCATTGCTATTCACGACGACTACGAAAACTACAGAAAATAAAAAATCAAGCGGAGCTTGAGCTCCGCTTTCAGAGTAATGACTTTAAATTTGGGTTTGTCAGAATAACTAAATAAAGAGAAAAACTGCCTTGATTTTACTGAATTTCAAGGCAGTTTCTTGTTGTTTTATTAATTTTATTTCTGCAATTTAACAAGCCATTATTTTTATATGGACTTTGTCAGCAGTCTGAGCCGCTTATTTACCAGACAACAGTTTTGTCCTCACCTATTCCTGCCATACCGTCAAGGATGTATTTGTTTCCGTCAGGGTCGCAAACGTAGCCCTTAAGCTCACCGAAGGTGATATGATAGTCGGTGTTAAGAATTCCGGTTTTCATTTTCATAACGAATTCATCACCGATAACGAAGGTTACATCAACCATACCTTTAGTATCCTTTATACTCCAGACGTTGTCTGATTTATGCTTGAATACAACAGGGGTGAGAAGGGTAGTGTCGCCCTCAAACCATATAAGATTCTCATTATAGTCATCCTGATTTATTGACTGATTTCTTGTAAGATTAAAGCCGAAAAACTGTTCTTTTCCGTCAATTTCCTTTTTTCCCATAGTTGTAACCCAGTCATAATGAGAGTGACGCGGATAATATCCTCTGTGGTCATCAATGATTGCTGCAGTATTTTCATCTGCAGTAAATCTTTCACCGTTTACCTCCACATAGCCTTCAACCTTAAACAGATCCTTCTGTGTGTAAAGCGGTCTGTTGGAATCAAAGGGGATGCTTACAACGCTGGGCTTGGAAACTCGCGTGAGCTTCACACGGTAGTCAATAACACCTGCTTCCTTATCGCTTGCATAGCCTGCTACAACAGCCTCGCCGCGCTGGAAGTTGTTCACGTATCTGATCTTTACCTTTTTGCTTCTTGAGTAGGTTTCCGATGAATTGATAAGCGTGTCGGAAATCACAGCCTTACCCGGAAGGAGCATATCCTTCCAATATGTGCACTTTTTTGTTCTCTTGTCATAAATCACGGTAAGAGCAGTACCGAAAAGTCCCATATCGCATACAGCGGTCAGAAGAATAATCTTATCAAAATTGATTTCTGTAGCCTCCCATAATGTAAGTCTGAACTTATTAAAGATATTCGGGAGAGAAGAGGGCTTATTGATTTTAAGAAAATCCATTTTCGGAAATTCCTCACGGAATGTACCGAAATAGCAGTTACCGAGCTCATCGCAGATATTTTCGGGAGTGGGCACAGCTTCTCTTTTTTTAGACAGAACGTTTCTGAAATCCATTGTCATTATCCTTTCAAAGCGATATATTTAAAGTATAATTATGTATGGCATAAATGTCAATATACAGTAAAAAATTGTTGAGTTACGCATATCCTTATGTTATACTTATCCGGGATGGTGATTTTATGGAAATTAATGACATACTTTCCCGTGTTGATCATACGCTTCTCAGTGTCAATGCAACGTGGGATGAAATAAAGGAAATATGCGATGACGGCATCAGATATGGCTGTGCTAGTGTCTGTATTCCTCCGTCTTACGTAAAAGCGGTAAAGTCTTACGTCGGAGATAAAATTGCAGTATGCACGGTGATCGGTTTTCCGTGCGGCTACAGCACGACTGCGGTAAAATGCTATGAAGCGGAATGTGCAGTTAAGGATGGCGCCGATGAAATTGATATGGTTATCAATATCGGATGGTTAAAGGATAGAAGATATGATGAAATTCTTGATGAAATCAACGCTGTAAAAAAATCTGCATCTGGTCATATTCTCAAGGTAATTATCGAAACCTGCCTTCTTACAGAGGACGAAAAAATAAAAATGTGCGAAATTGTTTCTGCTTCCGATGCCGATTTTATAAAAACCTCAACCGGCTTTTCAACTGGCGGTGCCGCAAAAGAAGACATCATAATTTTTACCCGCCATTGCAGAAAATCCCTTGAAATAAAAGCTGCCGGAGGCATTTCAGGTATTCAGGATGCTGAGGATTTTATAAACCTCGGTGCATCACGGCTGGGGACCAGCAGAATCGTTAAAATTATAAAAAATCAGCAGAACGTTACAGGATATTGATTTTTTCATAAATATGTTGCATTAAGCATATTTTTATGATACAATTCATTAAAACCAAAAAGGAGTAATATTATGGATACAGCAGCAGTTGTTCAATGGTTCTCCGATGTATTCGGTTCCTTTGACTTTTCCATTCTTCAGTTTTACGCAAATCTTCATGAGGGCGCTCTCGGCAAGATTTTTGATGCATTCTTCCTCATTTATACCCACCTCGGTGATGACGGCATTCTTTTTATTATACTCGGACTTATATTCCTTCTTTTTAAGAAAACAAGAAAAGTCGGTGCAGGTATGCTTATCGGCATAGCAGTTGGTGCAATTTTCACCAACGTTACTATCAAACCCCTTATCGAAAGACCCCGTCCCTTCGAGCTTTTTGAATACACAACAGATCCCAATGCTCTTCTCTTCAAGGAGTGGTGGACAAATCTCGGTGAGGTACACGCTTCTTCAATGCGTTCATTCCCCTCAGGCCACACAACGTCAGCTGTTGCTGCGCTTGTGCCCGTGTTTATGTTCTGTGATAAGAAAAAGAGCTGGCTTGCTCTCGTAGCCGCTGTTCTTATGGGTGCATCCAGAAACTATGTACAGGTTCATTACCCCTCTGACGTTCTCGGCGGTATCATCATCGGCCTTATTGCCGGCCTTATTGCTTACTTTGTTGTTTCATTTGCTATGAAAAAATTTGCTGAATCAAATAATATCAAGGCAAATAAGGTAGTAAGCTTTGACCTTCTCGAAACCATAAAAGCAAAAAAAGCAAAATAAAATAGAAAGACTGCTGAAATGCAGTCTTTTTTTTGTACATAAATTCTTAATTCGATGGTTGAAATCATTTATTTTTTATTATATAATTAGCATGACTAATTTTGAGGTGAACCTTATGCTTGTCACAATGAAGGATCTGCTTATCAGAGCAGAGAAAGAAAACTTTGCTGTCGGTGCTTTCAGTGTCGGCAACATGGAAATGGTAATGGGAGTAATAAGAGCTGCCGAAAAGCTCGACACTCCCGTGATTCTTCAGATTGCTGAAAAAAGACTCGGCAATTCACCTTTGGAGCTCATGGCTCCTATGATGGTTTCAGCTGCAAGAAATGCAAGGGTTGATGTTGCAGTGCATCTTGACCACGGTCTTACTCTTGATTGCATAAAGTCTGCGCTTGCTTACGGCTTTACTTCGGTTATGCTTGATTGTTCACTCAAGCCCTTAGAGGAGAATATCGAAACAACCGGAGAGGTTGTCCGCCTTGCCCGTGAATACGGTGCAACGGTTGAGGCTGAGCTCGGTGTTGTCGGCGGAAATGAGGGCGATACGGAGGATCACATAATTACCTGTACCGATCCGATGGTTGCAAAACGCTTCTGCAATGAAACCGGTATTGATGCACTTGCTGTAGCAATAGGTAATGCACACGGAAATTATCCTGTGCTGCCTGAGCTTCGTTTTGATGTCCTTGAAGAGATTCATAATTCTACTGATATTCCGCTTGTTCTTCACGGTGGAACGGGAATAACTGCAGAAATGTTCAGAAAAGCAATTTCTCTCGGTATCAGAAAAATAAATATTGCAACTGCGAGCTTTGATGCACTGACCTTATCTGCTAAGCAATACCTTTCAGACGGTGATAATTATTTTGCTCTCTCGGAAAAGATGTCAGAGGGTGTATTTAACAACGTAGCAAAGCATATCAATATATTCAATAACAAGGAGAACTGATATGAAGTATATAGAGTTTGACAAATCAAAAAAATATGACCTCATTCTTGTGGGCAGAGTAGCGGTTGATTTCAACCCCGTTGACTATTACTGTCCCCTTAATGAAAGCACAACGTTCAAGAGATATCTCGGCGGCTCACCTGCAAATATTGCTGTAGGACTTGCCCGCCTTGGCAAGAAATGCGGCTTCTTTGCACGTGTTTCTGATGACCAGCTCGGAACGTTTGTAACCGATTTCTTTGAAAATGAGGGAATTGATACCTCTCGGATTGTAAGATGCAAGGACGGCTCAAAAATCGGTCTTACCTTCACAGAAATCAAATCTGAAACAGAAAGCTCCATCGTTATGTACCGTAACGAAGCCGCTGACCTGAAGCTCGAATGCGAAGATATTGACGAGGAATACATCAAGCAGGGTGCTGCTGTTCTTATTTCCGGTGTTGCTCTTGCAGAAAGCCCCTCAAGAGAAGCTTCTCTCAAGGCTATGCAGCTTGCAAAGAAAAATAACATTCCCGTAATTTTTGTTCTTGATTACAGAGCCTATAACTGGAAGAACAAGGATGAAATCGCCGTTTATTATTCGCTTGTTGCTAATGAAGCAGATATGATCATCGGCTCACGTGAGGAATATGACCTTGCTGAGGGACTTCTCGGTCTTGACGGAACAGATTTAACCTCTGCTGCCTACTGGCAGAGCAAAAATGCCAAAATTGTTATTGTAACACACGGCAAGCAGGGCTCAACCGCTTATACAAACGACGGACAGAGCTTCTCAATCAAGCCCTTCCCCGTAAAGCTTCTCAAATCCTTCGGAGGCGGTGACGGCTACACATCGGCATTCCTTTACAGCCTCTTTGAGGGAAAAGAAATTATTGATTGTCTCGAATTCGGCTCAGCCTCTGCAGCAATGCTTGTTGCAAGCCACGCCTGCTCACAGGATATGCCTACAGTTAAGCAGGTTGAGGAATTTATTGCAGCTGAAAAGGCTGAGTACGGCGAAATGGTAGCCCGTGCTTAAGGAGGATTGCTTATGTTTGAATATCCGACCTTTGATAGCAGCAATATTTCGCTTTTATGTGAAATGAACGGCAAAAATGCCGACATGAATATGACGATTTATGTCAAGAAACTTCTTAAGGGGGAAGTCTTTTCCCTATGTGATGAGGCAAACGAAACAGCAATTCTTCTTCTTTCAGGTAACATAATTTTTAATTGCGGAGAATTAAAGGCAGAAGGAAAGCGCGAAAATCCCTTTGAAAAGAAGCCCTATTGTCTTCACGTATCAAAGAATACAGCATTTTCTTTAGAAGCTTTGGAGGATTCAGAATTCATTGTTCAGCAGACTGATAATGAAAAGGAATTTGAACCGCATTTCTATACCCCCGAAAATTGCCTTTATCAGGAATTCGGTAAGGGACAGTGGGGAGGCGCAGGTCACAGAATTGTTTCCACGATGTTTGACTATGACAATGCTCCTTACTCCAATCTTGTGCTTGGTGAGGTTTTCACTCAGCCAGGTAAATGGTCCAGTTATCCTCCGCACCACCATCCTCAGCCGGAGGTTTACTACTACAAGTTCGACAAGCCGCAAGGCTTCGGCGCTTGCTACATAGGTGAAGACGTTTATAAAAGCAAAGACGGTTCCTTCTGCTGTATAACCTCAGGAAAGGATCATCAGCAGGCAGCAGCACCGGGTTATGAGATGTATTATGTCTGGATGATAAGACACATTGACGGCGACCCTTGGTATAAGACAACAAGATTTGTTCCCGATGAGCACGAATGGCTTACACATTGCTAAAGTAAGGAGAAAATAAATATGGCTATTATGACAACAGCTCAGGCACTTATAAAGTTCCTGAATAATCAGTACGTTTCCTTCGACGGAGTTGAAACCAGGTTTGTTGACGGCATCTTTACCGTATTCGGTCACGGTATCGTCTGCGGACTCGGTCAGGCTCTTGATGAGGATCCCGGTGAGCTCAGAGTTTATCAGGGTAAGAACGAACAGGGTATGGCACATGCAGCCGCTTCCTTTGCAAAACAGAACAACAGAAGAAAGATTATTGCCTGCTCCTCATCAATAGGCCCCGGTGCTGCAAATATGATTACTGCTGCCGCAACGGCTACCGTCAACAATGTTCCGCTTCTTCTTTTCCCCGCAGATACCTTCTCCTGCAGACAGCCCGACCCCGTGCTTCAGCAGTTTGAGCAGAGCCACTCTCTTGCAATAACTACTAACGATGCATATAAGCCCGTCTGCCGTTACTGGGACAGAGTTGCCCGTCCCGAGCATCTTATGAGTGCTATGATAAATGCAATGCGTGTGCTTACAGATACGGCTAACACAGGTGCAGTCTGCATATCTCTCTGTCAGGATGTTGAAGGTGAAAGCTATGATTTTCCCGATATGTTCTTCAAAAAGAGAGTTCATAAAATCACAAGAATCAATCCTGCTGAGGATGAGCTTTCCGATATTGCCGATATCATTCTCTCTGCTAAGAAGCCCCTTCTTATTGCAGGTGGCGGTGTAAGATACTCAGAAGCAGGAAAGACCGTTGAGGATTTCTGCGAAAAATTCAATATTGCACTTGCTGAAACTCAGAACGGTAAGAGTGCTGTTCTTTCCTCCCATTCACATAACCTCGGCGGTGTCGGTGTTACAGGTAATCTTGCCGCTAACACAATTGCAAAGGATGCCGACGTAATAATCGGTGTCGGTACAAGATTCTCTGATTTCACAACTGCATCAAAATCACTCTTTCAGAATCCCGACGTAAAGTTCGTAACAATCAACACGGACCGTTTTGATGCTTATAAGCTTGATGCTGTCAAGTGCGTAGCAGACGCAAAGCTTGCTGTTTCAAAGCTTGATGAAATCCTTACCGCTAAGGGCTATAAGACTGCATATACAACCGAAATCACAGATGCCAAGGCTCGCTGGGCTGAGGAAATGGAGGCTCTTTCGGCTTATATGTACGACGATAACTTCAAGCCGCTCATCAAGGCACGCGACGAAAGAACAATTCCTGAATTCGTCAGCATGTATAAGGGAGCAGTCACTCAGACAGCCGCTCTCGCTTATATAAGAAAGCATATTGCAGATGATGCAATCGCTGTTGCAGCTGCAGGCTCTCTTCCCGGATGTATGCAGAGAATGTGGACCTCCGATGTAAGAGATACCTATAACATGGAATACGGTTATTCCTGTATGGGCTATGAAATTGCAGGTGCTCTCGGCTCAAAGATGGCAGAGCCCGACAGGGAAGTGTACGCATTCTGCGGTGACGGAAGCTACATTATGCTGCACTCTGAGCTTGTAACCTCTCTTCAGGAAAACAAGAAAATAAATGTTCTTCTCTTCGATAACGCAGGCTTCGGCTGCATAAATAACCTTCAGATGTCAAACGGCATCGGAAATCTTGCAACCGAGTTCAGAAAAAGAGATGACAACGGCAATCTTTTAGGTGACCTCATGCCAATTGATTTCGCAATGTGCGCTGCCGGCTACGGTGTAAAGACATACAAGGTAAACACCATGGAGCAGCTGGCTGAGGCTCTCGAGGACAGCAAAAAGCAGACAGTTTCCACACTCATTGATATAAAGGTTCTTCCCAAATCCATGACAGACGGCTACGATGCATGGTGGCACGTAGGACTTGCATCAGTTTCAGGCAAAGATTCCGTAAGGAATGCATATAAAAACAAAAAGGAAAATCTTGAAAAGGCAAGGAGATATTGATATGCTCGACAAAAACAAAGTAAAACTCGGTATTGCTCCCATAGGCTGGACAAATGATGATATGCCCGACCTCGGTGCAGAAAACACCTTCCAGCAGTGCGTTTCCGAAATGGCACTTGCAGGCTTCACCGGCTGTGAAGTCGGCAACAAATATCCCAAGGATACAGCTGTTCTCAAGAAGGCCCTTGACCTTCGCGGAATGCAGATCTGTAATGCATGGTTCTCAACCTTCCTTACAACCAAGCCCTATGAGGAAACAGAAAAGGAATTCATCAAGCACATCACCTTCCTTAAGGAAATGGGTGCTAAGGTTGTCGGTGTATCCGAGCAGGGGCACTCAATCCAGGGTACAGACCTTTCAATATTTGATGATAAGTATGTTATGAATGATGAAGAGTGGGAAATGCTCTGTACAGGTCTTAATAAGCTCGGTAAGGTTGCTAAGGATATGGGCATTGCTCTTACTTTCCATCATCATATGGGTACAGTTGTTCAGACTGCTGCAGAAATTGACAGAATGATGGAAAACACAGATCCCGAGCTCTTCAGCCTTCTCTTTGACTCAGGCCACCTCGCATACTGCGGTGAGGATTATATGGCAGTTCTTAAGAAATACGCTAAGAGAATCAAGCACGTACATCTCAAGGATATCCGTCCTGAGGTTATTGCTAAGGTCAAGGAAGAAAAATTAAGCTTCCTTCAGGGTGTAAGACTCGGAACATTCACCGTTCCCGGTGACGGTGCAATTGACTTTGCTCCCATTTTTGACGTTCTTGCAGAAACAGGATATGAAGGATATGTCCTTGTTGAAGCAGAGCAGGATCCCGCAATTGCAAATCCCTTCGAATATGCACTCAAGGCAAGAAAATATATTGCTGAAAAAGCAGGACTTTAATCAGGAGAAATATTATGGCTGAAAAACTTAAATATTTTTGCAACGGTCAGTACGTTGAATCAAAAACTGATGTTTATTATGACCTTCATAACCCTTCAACCGGAGAAGTAACAGGCTACGCTCCCTGCTGTACTGCTGACGAGGTAAACGAAGCTATTGCTGCTGCAAAGGCAGCATACCCGGGCTGGAGCTCAACTCCCGCTATCAAGCGTTCACAGGTTCTTTTCAAGGTAAGAGAGCTTATTATGGAGCATATGGAGGAGCTTACCCGTCTGGTAGCTGAAGAAAACGGCAAGGTATGGGCGGAGGCTGAAGGTGACGTTCTTAAGGCAAAAGAGGGAACAGAGCTTGCTATTCAGGTGCCTTCTCTTATGATGGGTGAAAGCCTTATGGATGCTTCCAAGGGCTTTGATACAGTTCTTTACCGTGAATCAATGGGCGTTTTTGCAGGTATCGTTCCTGTTAACTTCCCCGCAATGATTCCTTTCGGCTGGATGGTTCCCGTTTGTGTTGCAACAGGTAACACAATGGTTCTTAAAGCAGCATCCCTTACCCCCAGAACAGCTCTTCGTATTGCAGAGCTTTACAAGGAAGCAGGTCTTCCCGACGGTGTTGTAAACGTTGTAACCTGCTCCAGAAAAGAAATCGACGTAATTCTCGAGCATCCCGACGTAAAGGGTATCACCTTTGTTGGCTCAACACCTGTCGGTAAGCTTATTTATCAGAAGGCTGCAGCTAACGGCAAGCGCGTTCAGGCTCTTTGTCAGGCAAAGAATCACGCTCTCGTTATGTCTGATGCTCCCATCGAAAGAACAGTTGCCGGTATCATCAACTCCGCTTACGGCTGTGCCGGTCAGAGATGTATGGCTCTTTCGTGCTGCGTCGTAGAAGAAGCAATTGCTGACGAGTTTGTTGCAGAGCTCAAGAAGCAGGCTTCTCAGATTAAGGTAGGTCCCGCAGTTGACAAGACCTCAAAGCTCGGCCCCATAACCTATAAGAAGCATTATGATGAGGTTATTGCTGATATCGAAAAGGGTGTACGTGAGGGCGCAACTCTTGTTCTTGACGGCAGAAACTGTAAGGTAGAAGGCTATGAAAACGGCTACTTTGTAGGTCCCACAATCTTCGATAACGTAACAGAAGACATGACAATCGGCAGAGACGAGGTATTCGGTCCCGTTCTTTCAATCAAGCGCTGCAAGTCCTTCAAGGAAGGCCTTGAAATTATGAACAACAACCCCTATGCAAACGGCTCAGTTATCTTTACTCAGAACGGCTATTTTGCAAGAGAGTTCGTTAGAAATACACACGGCGGTATGGTTGGCGTAAACGTCGGCATTCCCGTTCCGATCGGCTTCTTCCCCTTCTCAGGTCATAAGGATTCCTTCTTCGGTGACCTTCACTGTCTCGGCAAGGATGCTTACCGCTTCTTTACTGAAAGCAAGTGCGTGACTCAGCGTTGGTTTGACGAGGAAGAAAAGACAAATAAGGCTGTTTCCACCTGGGACGGCACAATCTAAAATATTAAGGAGATATAATTATGCTTACAATTGGTATTATAGGCGCCGGCAGAATCGGTAAGGTTCATCTTGAATCAATTTCTTATCACGTAAAGAATGCAACTGTCAAGGCAATTGCTGATCCCTTTATGAATGATGAAACAAAGGCTTTCTGTGAAAGCTTCGGTGTTAAGGATATCTACACAGATTACAAGAAGATTCTTGAAGACAAGGAAATTGATGCTGTTCTCGTTTGTTCATCAACCGATACTCATTCAACAATTTCAATAGAAGCTATTGAGGCAGGCAAGCACGTTTTCTGTGAAAAGCCCGTTGACCACTCAGTTGAAAAGATTCAGGCTGTTGCAGATGCACTCGCAAAGCACCCTGAAATCAAGTTCCAGGTAGGCTTCAACCGCCGCTTTGACCATAACTTTGCAGCTATCCGTAAGGCATACGATGCCGGCAAGATCGGTGAAGCTCATATCCTTAAGATCACATCACGTGACCCCGAGCCTCCCAACCCCAAGTACATTGCTGTATCAGGCGGTATCTTCCTTGATATGACAATCCATGATTTCGATATGGCTTGCTTCCTTACAAACAGTGACGTAGAAGAGGTTTATGTTAATTCTGCTGTTCTTGTTGATCCCGCAATCGGCGAACAGGGTGACGTTGACACAGCTATCATCACTATGAAGATGGCAAACGGCGCACTCGCAGTTATTGACAACTCCCGCCGTGCAGCTTACGGCTACGACCAGAGAGCTGAGCTTTTCGGTTCAAAAGGTATGGTTGCAACTGCTAACGATACGCTTTCAACTGCAGTTGTTTCTGATGCAAACGGCGTTACAGGCGAGAAACCCCTCTATTTCTTCCTTGAAAGATATATGGGTTCATTCTCAGAAGAGGTCAGACAGTTTGTTGACTGCTGCATAAACGACAAAGAAACGCCTGTTGGTATCCATGCAGGACTTCAATCAGTTAAGATTGCTCTTGCTGCTGAAAAATCAGCTAACG
>JAZSIM010000033.1:0-6992 GCA_045533835.1 Acutalibacteraceae bacterium | reverse complement strand
AAAAGTTTGAGTTTGATACACTGATTTATACACAATTACCTGTAAAACCTCACATTTGTCCTTATTGCAAACAACAAACCTCATATATTCACGATTACCGAAAGCGAAAAATTAAAGATATATCTGCTTTTGGAAAACATGTTACTCTCATCCACAACCATAGAAGATATGTATGCAAGCATTGTGGAAAAAGATTTGCCGAAGATAATTCATTTGCACCTAAATATTATCGTGTTACTCTACGCTTAATCAATGAGATATTTAAGAAAACAGAATCTGAAAGGTCTTTTACAAGTATCGCTAAAGAAGTTAATTTATCTGTTTCCACTGTTATTCGTTTCTTTGATATGTTAGTTTATGATGTACCAAAAGAACTTCCAAAGGTACTTTCTATTGATGAATTTAAAGGTAACACAGGAGCGGAAAAATATCAGGTTATTATCACCAATCCTGCCGATAAAACAGTATTGGATATATTACCTGACAGAAAACAAAGTCACCTCGTTTCATACTTAAAGCAATGGAATCGCGACGAAAGAAATGCAGTTAAATTCTTTGTAAGTGATATGTGGAAACCATATTCAGAGCTATCCGAAATATACCTAAAAGAAGCTACCCAATTAGTTGATAAATACCACTATATACGGCAGATAATTTGGGCATTTGAAAGAGTGAGGAAGAGAATCCAAAAGAAATATGGTAAGGAAAATCGCTTGCTGTTTAAACACTCAAAAAGAGTATTAACAATGCGTAGAAACAAGCTGAATTCCAAACAATTAGAACAGGTTGAATACCTGCTATACTTTAATGATGATTTAAGAAGTGCCTATTATTTGAAAGAATTATTCTATGAAGTGCTTGATTGTGAAGACAAAAGCAAAGGGAAAGACCTACTTTCAAAATGGATTTTAATAGCTCAAAACAGTAGATTAAAAGATTATCAAGAATGTGCTACAACACTGCAAAACTGGTCTAAATCCATATTTAATACATTTGATTATCCATACACCAACGGCTTTACCGAGGGATGCAACAACAAAATTAAAGTTTTAAAAAGAAACGCTTACGGATACCGTAATTTCAATAGATTTAGAAAAAGAATACTACATATGTTTAACTACAAAAAATCAAACACTGGAAAGGCAGCTGCATAAACTGCAACTGCCATCAAAAATTCCATTATTCAATTTTGACCCCAACTATTGACAAAGAGCCTATTTTTGCAGTTATTCAAGAACAATAGTGGTTATATAATCATCTCTTGAATCAAGATGTAAAGATTTAATATACTTTTTGCCGTTATACTTAACTTCTATTTCATACAATCCCTTAAAACCACGAAACATTGCATTTCCAGAATCTGCATTTGTTTTGTAAATGCCCTCTGTATGCCATTCTTTATTAATTAATTCGTCTAACACCTTATACGATTGTTTCGGTTCAAGATATGGTGTAAGCAAACCACCACCATAAACATTTTCTCCGACTGCCATGTTTTTTGCGTTAGTTCTGTCAGGTCCTGCCCATGCGTAGCCATCTACAAGATTCCAGTAGATTATACCGTCCATACGCTCATGACTGAACCAAATTTTATACATATTCTTAACAAGTTCTGCCTGTATATACTCGTCTTCTTCATCACCGCTATAGGAATTCAATGTTACCTCCGAAATCTGTATAGGTTTTCCAAATTTTCCATAAGTATCAAGCACATCGTATATTCTTGACGGAACAAAAAACGATGCTGCAAATTCTTCCTCTTTATCACGCAGAACGTGTTCATGAAACTGAAGTCCGATTGCATCAAACGGAACATTTTCATATTCCATAATTTTTAAAAGCATATAATATGCACTTCGTGTAAAACGGAAGTTTTCCCAACAGGTTGTAGTATCATCATTTATAAATTTTCTTTTTATCGAAAGCTTTGATGCGATATTAAATGTATAATTAATATAATCATCCTCACGATAAAAAGGCGTAACAGAACCGCCATAGCATTTCCAAGCAGGAGCAGTGGGTTCATTTAATATATCCCAATCGCTTATTATATCGCCATAACGCTCAATAACCGTTGTCATATATTTTTTTATCTCATTTTTGATTTCTGGTACATATTTTGGAAACCATTCAGGCTTGTTTGATGAATATTCAAGGCAATGACCTTTCATACGAATATTGTTTTCAGTGCAGTATTCAATTGCAAGGTCAGGTGCAGGACGGCGATATTTTTTTTCACTGTTTTTATCAAAACGCATATACCCTTTTCTTGGTTCAATTCCATTATGATAAAACGGCAAAGTAGCATAGTTAAATATCTTTGCAAACTCATCTCTATATAATTTATTCTCATTTTCATTTTCAAACTCATCAAGCAAAAACAAATTACAACCAAAATTAAAATCATGCGTTTTTTGCTTTGCCTTAAATGTGAGATTTTTAATTTCATTACCATTCGCATCGGTGAATTTTATACGTGCATAACCTTTTCTGTATAATTCAATGCCACTGTTTACACGTGCATCCATTAGCTCTTTCTGTTCTTCAAAATGTTTTAAAATTTTCTTTCTGTTATCCACAAAATCACCTCAAAACTCATATTTTATTTTCCTAATTCCTTTAGAATTTTAAGTGCAGGACCAGGAAATCTTCCTAAATGATCGGGTCCAATATTCAGCAATAAATTTACTCCTTTTGAATTTAATTGTTTTTTCATAGTTCTAATTTCATCAATTGATTTATATGACATATTGTTATATACTGAAAATGACCAGCAATCTTCACCGCTTAAGGTAACCGGAACTTCATTGGCATAATTTTTATACGCTTTCATATTAATTTCATTATCACCACCAATTTTGATATCCCAGAGGTCATTTCCAACCCTTTCATTAACAAGACAATCTGGCTGCAAAGATTTAACAAGATGATAAAATTCATGACTCTGTTCCCTTGTTACAGTCCACGGATTATCAAACCATATAAGAAATATATCACCATAATTTGTAAGAAGTTCCTTTACCTGCGGAATTGATTTGTTTTTTAAATAACCTTCAAAATCCCTTTTTTCAGATAAGAAATCCCATGTGTTATTCCCCGGATTTGCGTAAGGATTTTCAATAAATCCACCGCCGCCTTCTTCGTCCCAGTCCTGATCATGTGAATAATAAAGACCGAATTTTATTCCATATTTTTTACAACTTTCAGCAAGTTCTTTTATAATATCTCTCTTAAAAGGCGTGTTCATAACATTGAAATCAGAAACCTTTGAATTAAATAGTGCGAAGCCTTCATGATGCTTTGCTGTTACAACAAAATATTTTGCACCACTTTCTTTAACTGCACTAATCCATTCATCTGAATTAAAATATATAGGATTAAATGCTTCAGTCAATTTATGATACTCTTCATAAGGTATTTGTTTAGAATGCCTAACCCACTCATTTGTTCTTTCTCCTTTATATTCGCCTTCTAAAATGCTATAAAGTCCAAAATGAACCATAATTCCAAAACCTGCGTTTTTGAAACATTCAATGCTTTTCATTGTATTCATTCCTTTACTAAAAATATTATTATGCTGTAATCAATACCACTTTTTGCTTTGGTAATGAAATTTTAATTGTAGTTTTTTGACTTACTGAAAAAGTAAATACTTCTTCCAGCATATGTGTATCATCAAGAAGCTTTATATTTATAGTTTTATCATCCGAAATACCTGTAAGGTCAATCTGCGTTTCTGTGTCGTCACAATTATAGTTTGCTAACAGAACAGAGTATGTTTCATCATTTTTTGCCGCAACAGCATATATGTAGCTATCATTGTCAACTTTTACTGCATTTCCAAGAGAATAAAGTTTGCCATAAGCCACATATGAATACCAAGGCGGGCAGATACTTCCATCATTCTGGTCTAAAAATCCATTGTATCTTCCTGTATTTGAAAAGCAATAGTACATCGCTTTGTCAATATAATTTGTTTCCTGCATCTTTGCAAGAACAGCAACATTAAACGATGCACCTTCCATAGTGTGCTTTGCGAGAAATCCTGTACCCTCAGAGTGTATATTCCACTCATTAAGATGTGATTCCGCTTGGGTAAAGCCATAACTGTCAAGTGTTTCCCTTACATATTTTCCATGATTTATAATTTCGTCGACATCGCCCGAATATATATGCCATGAAAAGAAATCAAGAGGACAGTTTTCTGCTTTTACATATTTCAAAAAATCAGTAAAATACGAAACAAACATCTTGTATGGTTCCGGAATATTTTCTCGTGTTACAGCATAAAAGCCACAGCTTCCGTAACCGCCAATTTTTATTTCAGGAAAGCATTTTTTCAGGTGTTTTGATGTTACATTATACAATTCAAAAAATTCTTCTTTTGTGCCTGCCCACATACACGGACCATTTTTATTTCCATGATTTTCAGGTTCGTTCCATATCTCCCAATATTTTATATTATAATGAAATCCGTTTGCCCAGCCTTCATTGTAGTGCATTATTATATGCTCGCATATTCTTGCCCACTTTTTAAAATCCTTTGGAACTAATGTGGTATATTTTTTGCTTCCCCATTCAATTGTCTCGCCAAGTCTGTAATAAGACTCGCAGCCAGAACGCTGAATTGCACCTATGTATTCGTCTGTATAATGAAAATCGTAATTATTTTCGTCATTTTCGTCAGCATCAAAATCCTTAAATATGTTTGAGATATCAACGAATTTTGAACCGCCGTATGCACCGCAGCAATCATGCAATCTGCAATATGGTATATTCCCTTCCGAAAGCATATCTACTATTTTCTCTTGTTCATAACCTGATGCGGATACATAAGGTGCACAGCACACACTGTGCAAAGGTTTGATTTTTCCTGTTACCTTGTTAAAATCAACTGATATTGTATTCATTTTTTGACCTCCCTTATTTTTATCATTCTACTCCTCCGAAAGCTGTTGACTTCGCGGGAATAACGGTCTCAATGCCATTTACTTTGGCATATACAGTTATATCTGTTGGATTATAGATATTATTTATATTAACAACAAGCTTTTCGGAAGCTGTTACATAATCATATATTTCTCCGTTAGTGGCTTTCCACACATTTTCCTTTGAAATTGCCTCTGCAAAGTTTTCCATTGCTGACCAATCCCCGCCATAATCGGGTGTAAATTCATGTGCATGTCCCCAAATATAAAACAACTTTAATGAATTACTATCGTCAGCAAGAAAATCATCTAAAAGATTATTCATGTTATTGTGATGGCATGTAGGAGTCCAGTTATACCAATCATCAGGAAGTGAAAAATTATTGGTATACAATGTATTTCTGCAATAGTCATAATTATCTTTAATTGTTTGCATTAAAACATCAAAATCTTCTCTTTGATTAGGAACACCATACGGCCATACAAAGCCTTTACACGAACCTGCACCAAACATTGATTCTACAATTTCTTTACCGCCTGTAATTGAATTTATACATTTTTCTGTCGATGCAACATTTTCCGCATCCGGAAACATATTCAAATGGTCTTTTGAATGGCTTGCAACCTCATGTCCGTTATAAATTTGCGAATAGGCGCTATCAGCTCTGTTAATATTGAAAGTGGCTTTCAAACCATATTCATTAAAAATTTCTACAAGTTTTGTATCAGCTGAAACTGCACCATCATCATATGAAAAAGTAACTGCTTTATCTGTAAAACCCGGGTAAAGTATTTCAACTGTTGAAATTGGTGTGCCTTTTGTTAAATAATGAGATTTAAGCAAAGGCTTTATGTTTTTTTCATTCCACACATATAACTTTGCATAATGCGCACCATTAATAAAATTAATATTTTCCGAATCGACATTACCCTTTATCGTTTTCACACCTATAAGCATTTCATTTTCATCATAAAAAGCAAAATACGAACAATAGTCTGTATATGTTTCTTCTGATTTCTTAACACTGCTGTTAAAGGAGACCGAATTACCTAAAAATCCGAGGGTTATCTCTGTTATTAATTCACCATTATCCAAAACATACGCACGTTTTATGCTTGACGATATATCAAGTCCTCCGCAATTTATCCGGATTGAATAATCGTCTATATTTGTTGATTTGTCAATTTTGAATTCAAATTTGTAACTACCGTCATTTCCAACCACATTCTGATCAATAAAAGCCAAATCATTTGCTGAAAGAGATGTATTATCAGCAGAAGTTTTCACAAGCATCGCAGTTACATATTTGCCCGCTTCATCTTTTGAAGATGTTCCCTCTACAACAACAGAAAGTTCATTTTCATACAAAGTCATTTTGTCAGCAGAAACACTAACTGTAATTAACGAAATTAAAATCAATATCAAACATAAAAATTTATTTTTCATATAAAAATCCCCCTTACTTTAATATATCTTCAAAAATTTTTAAATCTTTTAAATCTTTGATAAGCTCGTTTGTGTTTTTATAATTTAATTTTCTTAAAATATTATTTATATGAAATTTAACAGTACTCATCTCGATATGTTCCATTTCAGTGATTTTGCGCTTGCTGTTTCCGTAGTAAAGAAGCTTTAAAATTTCTGTTTCTTTTGTAGAAAGAGATGTTAACTCATTTATTATATACAGCATACTTTTCTGTTTTTTTCTCAAATTTAAAAATTCTGAATGCAATTTCTGGGCAATAAGAGGACCTATGAAATATTCTTCACGATATACCTTTCTAATACTTTCGGCAATTTCCTTTCCATCTACTGTTTTTATAATATAGTCTACTGCACCGGCAGCATACGCATCAAGAATATTCTCATCATCTGCATGAACTGTAATTATTACAGTTTTTACCGAAGGAAACATTTTTATTGCTGATTCCTGATGTGCACAGTATTTGTCCGAAAGACAGACTATCCAGCCTTCTTTGTATTTCGGAGGAGTTGGAGTAAGCGGCCACATATGGCGTTTTATAATATTTTCTTCCATTTCGGAAAGAGTAAAGAGCGCCCTT
>JAZSIM010000018.1:0-11486 GCA_045533835.1 Acutalibacteraceae bacterium | reverse complement strand
ATGAGGAATATCCTCAGTTTATGCAGAATAATATATTCGACCAGACCTTCAATAAGGTTGAAAATCTCTCTGCAACAGAGCTTTTCAAAAAGCAGCCCAACTTCACCAATTTCGTTATGATGATCCGTTCCTTCATCAACGTAATAAAGGGCTTCCTGGCAGGGCTTTTCGTTAAATAGGGCAGATAAAATAATAAACTGCTTTCTCTCTTTTCTGAGGGAAAGCAGCTTTTGTTTTATAAATCATAGTTTAACGCCAGACGCCGTTAAATTATGATACTGATATCGACAACTTTGTTGTCGGTGATATCCGTCTGCGACGGGTGATATTCATTCCTTCGGAATGAGTGATATATTTGCCTTTCGGCAAATGTTTCGGAAGGGCTTCGCCCTTGATTATATTATTAGAGCGAAGCGGAACAAGCCGTCAGGCTTCCTGAACTTTTGCGAAGCAAAAATATAACTCGGCAACGCCGAATAAAACTGTGCGAAGCACAATATAACTCGCACCATCGGTGCGAATACAACTATCATAATTTAGCAGTCTTTGACTGCTAAATTATGATTTACCAGCGGTTTTCTACGTATTCGCAGAAGCCGAATAAATTGTCTATTTTCAATTTCTGACCGTCGTCGAGGGTGACGGTACCGTTATATATTCCGTAAATCTGGTGACAGTTCATCCTTCCGACCTTGAAATCCACGTCCGAGTGATTGTCGAGGGTGGGTTTCATTGTCATATCGAATCTGCCGTCCTCGGAAATGAATTTCCATTCCTCAAGAAAACGGTCCTTGGGGAATTTTTCTACGTCAACCGCGCCGAATTTATGTACCTTGCCGTCATAGAAAAGGCAGGTTTCGGTAGCCTCGGATTCATCACCGATAGCCCAGGTGATTTCAAACCCGAAAAGGTGCTTTTTGCCGTTCTCATCCGTAAGGCAGGTTGAGGCACTTCCCCAGTACCACACCATTTCGTGCACGGTATTAACTCTGCCCCAGTCCATAGCGCAGAAGGAGGAGTCCTTATCGAATTTATACACAAAATCCCCGAATCGGAAGAAGCCTCCCGTGGGCATACACGCCTGCTTGGTGGTCATAAAATACCTTGTGTTATCCTCCTTAAAGGGCAGGACTGTAGTGATATTTTCCATTCCCTCGGGGATATCCATACTGATTCTGCATTCTACGGTTTCACCCTTGTGGGGCTTTCTGAAATAAAGTGTTCTTTCTGTTTTTTTAGTAAAAAAATCAAATTCCGCCTTGCCGATTCTGTCCTTGAATCTGCCGGGGACGTCACCCTTTGAGAGCGGTACGTGACGGTTGCCTCCTGCAAAATAGGAAACAGCGTCGCAGATGATTTTTCCTGTTTCAAGGTCTGTGAGCTTTGCGCCCACATAACCGCCGATACCGATATTTGCAAAGCTTATGAGGAGCTGTACCTTGCCGTCGGTTATGGTATAAAAATCCCATTCCTTACGGGAAATAAGGGAGTGCTTTACAAGGCTTCTGTCATAGGAAAAAACATTTTTTCTTGCCCAGCCTTTGGCATTCAGTGTGCCGTCGGGATTTAAGAGGGGTGTTTCCTCTGTGTATTCCCTCTGCTTCGATTTTTCCGTCCATTCTGTAAAGGGAACGTAGGTACGGGGTAATTCTTTACTCATTTTGTCACTCTCCGTTTTTTGCTGTAGTAACCGATGCGATAAGCTTTCTTCTTATTGTTCCGCTTTTGTTCCATAGGTTTTTCTCCTTATGTCGATATACTCGCTTTGCTCGTTCGATATATTTTGCTTTTGCAAAATTCGATATAACCTCGCTTTGCTCGGTTTCGATATGATATAAATCTCGTTGCCGTCAGGCAACATATCGAGCCGTCAGGCATATCGAATTCTATGGAATATATCGAAAATCTCGTAAGAGATTTATATCGATGAGTGTTCTGCGCGGCAAAGCAGCGCACAACACTCTATATGGACCGTTCGGGGGAACAAATCAAAGGGGATAGCCGTCTGTGTTTTGTAGCCGTTTTCTTCTAAAATTGCAAGGTCGCGGGCGAGGGTTGCAGGGTCGCAGGACACGTAAACTATTCTCTCGGGATTCATCTTAACAACCGTTTCAAGAAGAGCCTTGTCACAGCCCTTTCTCGGGGGGTCGAGAATGACCGTGTCGGGGCGTATGCCCTCGTTTTCGAGAGTCTTTGCAGCCTCTGCGGCATCCGCACAGATAAAGCGTGCATTTTCCGCATTGTTGAGTTCTGCGTTTATTTTTGCGTCCTCAACTGCCTCCGGTACAATTTCAACACCAATAAGGCTTTCCACCTTGTCCGCCATTGTAAGACCTATGGTACCTGCACCGCAGTACATATCTATAAGTACCCTTGTGTCGGGGGTGATTGCAAAATCAGCCGCCTGCTTATAAAGCCTTTCTGCCTGAGCGTGGTTTACCTGATAGAAGGAAAGGGGAGAAATGCGGAATCGCTTTCCGCAGAGAATATCCTCGATATAGCCCTTGCCGTAAAGCACCTTTTCCTTTTTGCCCATAATAACGTTTGTGTCCTCGGTATTGAAGTTGAGAAGCACGGTTTTTATATTTGAATTTGCTTTTGTCAGGGCGGAAATCAATTCCTCGGATTTGAAGATTCTGTCGCCGTTTATTACAAGGCAGACCATAATTTCCCCTGTATTAAAGGCCTTTCTTATGTAAATATGCCTTAAAAGCCCCTTACGGGTGCTTTCGTCATAGGTGGGAATTTTATATTTTTCGCACCATTTAGCGGTGATTCTCAGGATATCGGAAAAGTCAGCAGGCTGTAAAAGACAGTCCTTGCAGTCAATTACCCTGTGTGAAAAGGGAGCATAGAAGCCGGCAAGCAGTCTGCCGTTTACTGTTTCAACGGGGAACTGAGCCTTGTTTCTGTAACGGAGTGTGTCCTCAGCCCCCTCGGCATCAAGGGGGACGGTGTCAAGGTGGCCGATTCTCTTAAAAGCATCACGCACTTTATCGGTCTTTATTCTTTTTTCAGCTTCATAAGAGATATGTCTGTACTGACAGCCTCCGCAGCGGGGGAAAACGGGACAATCGGGGATAGTTCTGTCGGGGGAGGCCTTCAGAATATGCTGTAATTTTCCTATGGCATAGTTTTTCTTTGCCTTTATAATTACGCACTGCACGGTATCGCCGGAGGCAGTGCCGTTTACGAATACCGCCTGACCGTCATAGTGTCCCACACCGCTTCCCTCGGAGGAAAAGCCCGTTATTTCAAGCTCAATTACATCATTTTTCTTAAGTGACATTTTTTTACCTCTAAAAAATCGGAATCCGGATTTTTCCCGAATTCCGAATAAAATTAAAGTATACTGCCGAACATATAATAATATGCAGGGATAAGCTTTATAAGTGAAATAGCACAGACGAGCACACAGGCAAGCACAGCACCGCCTGTAAAGGTGCCTCCTCTTTCGTGAAGAGTTCTTCTGTAGGTCATCATATCGGAGCATTCCTCTCTGATTTTCAGAATTTCCTTACGGCACTTTTTCTTATAAAAGTAATTTGCAAAAAAGCTCATTGCGAAGGAAAGACCGAGTGAAGCAAAATCAAGGACGTACATTATATTCTGCTTCATTGTGTCATTCTTTGTCGGCTCCGTGTTATAAAGGGACTCCTCAAGCTCTGCAAGGTACGCATTCATTTCATCAAGAGTCATTTCACCGCTCATAACGGCTCCGTACATTTCGCCCACTTCCTGATATACTGCCTTTGCGCTGTCGGTAAGGGAGCACCAGCTCTGAAGACCTGAAATCACAAGCATACAAAGAAGGAAAAGAAGCCCCTCCTTGAACATCTTTCTGTAGAAATACCATATAGGTCCGAAAATCAGAGCACAGAAGGATACGGAAATCTTCTTTCCGAAGCGCTCCATGCTTAAAAAGCGTCTTATATATCCGCCCGATTTCTTTTCACCGATAAAATCGGAGTATTCAATTACGGGAATTGAGTCAATCATAATATCGGGGCGGACGCCTCCGAACTGCTGAAAATATTCGTAGGAATTTTCGTCGATTATGGGGGCTCCCGTCATGGGGTGTACGTTTTTGTCCTGAGTATTATTTACGGGAGGCACGGGAGAGCCGTTTCTGAAAAGGGGCTGACGGCACTTCATACAGAAGGCGTCGTTTCCGTAATTAAGTGCGTTGCAATGAGGACATACTATTGCGCTTTCACCGTTCTTGAAGGTGTAATTTGTTCCCATAGCCTCGGGAGAGGCAGGCTTTTTCTCTTCCTCAGGTCTTAATTCCTCGGGCAATACCCAGGAAAAGCCCTCCTCGTGTAAGGCGGTATTTGCACATTCGCCTTTTTCGTTCCAGCACTCTCTGTGGTGGGGAGAGCCGCACACGGGGCATACTACCGCATCGTCATTTTCAGTAAACGTGTTATTGCAATGAACACAATTGCATCCTTTGAATCTCATTTCACAACTCCAAAAAAATAATGTTATTATTAAATATACTACTATTCTATACAATTAAACTTAAAAATTCAATAAAAAAGTGAATATTATTGGTTATTTATTTTTTTTGAAGTATTTGACAAAATGCAGGAAATTTTATATAATTAATCGGTATATTATTGATTCCCATTAATTTAAGAGGTGAAATATATGCTTCAGTATGAAGAATTAAGACTTGCTCTTCTTGAGCAGGAGGCTCCCCTTAAGGAGCTTAAGGAGGCTCTCGGTATTGATGCTCTCAAGGAGGAAATTGCTTCCCTTGACGCTGAAACCGCAAATGAAGCCTTCTGGAATGACGTTGCTAATTCCAATAAGGTTCTGCAGAAGCTTGCAGGACTTAAGAATAAGGTTAAGAAATATGAGGACCTTGTTGCCGATTACGATGATACCCTTACCCTCATTGAAATGAGCAATGAGGAAGAGGATGAAAGCATGCTCGATGAGTGTACCGAAGGCCTTGAAAGAGTAAAGGGCAATATCGAGAATATGACTCTTGAAACTCTTCTTTCGGGTCAGTATGACAATAATAATGCAATTCTCACCTTCCACGCAGGTGCCGGCGGTACTGAGGCTCAGGACTGGTGTCAGATGCTTTTCAGAATGTACGGTCAGTGGGCAACAAAGCACGGCTTCAAGTTCACTACGGTTGACTTCCTTGACGGCGACGAGGCGGGACTCAAATCTGCTGTTGTTGTTATTGAGGGTGACAATGCCTACGGCTATCTTAAGAGTGAAATGGGTGTTCACAGACTTGTACGTGTTTCTCCCTTTGACTCCTCGGGAAGAAGACATACATCCTTTGCTTCTCTTGAGGTTATGCCCGAAATTGACGATACTATCGAGGTTGAAATCCGTGAAGAGGATATCACTATGGAGGTGTACCGTGCATCGGGTGCGGGCGGACAGAAGGTTAACAAGACCTCCTCTGCAGTACGTCTTATCCACAATCCCACAGGTATCGTTGTTTCCTGTCAGGTTGAAAGAAGCCAGCATCAGAACCGTGAGGTTTGTATGCGAATGCTGAAATCCAAGCTTATTGAAATCAAGGAAAGAGAGCACCTTGAAAGAATTGAGGACATCAAGGGTGTTCAGAAGGAGATCGGCTGGGGCTCACAGATCCGCTCCTACGTGTTTATGCCCTATACCCTCGCTAAGGACCACAGAACGGGCTTTGAAAACGGTAACATCAATGCCGTTATGGACGGTGAAATTGACGGCTTTATCAATGCTTACTTAAAGCAGCAGTCACAGCCCAAGGAAAACTGATCCGCAGTATAATTAATCCCTGCCTTTTTCGGAGGCAGGGGTATTTTTTTAAAGAAAAACTGAAGATTAATTAAATGTTAATGAATTGTGATGTAAATTTGTCAAAATGTGCTGAAAGGTTTATTAATTGTTCATAAACTTGCACTTGTTATGTAAACTCTTTGTGATATTATACCTGTGCAGTAGAAACTGCTCTAAATTTGATTATTCCTTTTATTTATTTTCTCTTCCCCAAAAAGGAAAGACCCGGCCTTACGGTCGGGTCTTTCCTTTTTATGTTAATTTTGTTTTACGGCTTTCTTATACTGAAGTTAAGTCCCAGGGCGAGAACGGAGAGAAGGAGAAGCATCACGAAGGGTGCAACGTAGCTGCCGGTATCTGTAAGCAGGGTGCTTGAGAAGGTTGCGAAGAAGGATGCAAATATGAGATTGAAATTCATAATGCTGTAGTTTGTTGCGAAGCTCTTCTTTCCGTAGAATGCCATAGTAAACGCAGAGGTTACCGTAGGGCAGGAGCCGTAGGATATGCCTGTAAGGCAAAGACCTGCGATGCAAAAGGGAAGAGAGGATATAATAACTGCCGTGAGGGTGATGCCTGCCGCAATAATTGTCAGTATATTGGCGGAAATCATTGTAATTTTTCTGCCTGCCTTGTCGAAAAGAATACCCGTAAGGATTCTTCCCACACCGTTGAAAACGGAGAGCACGCCTACGAGAGTTGTTGCAAGGGAGGGGGCTGCATCAACGGAAAGCATCAGATCTCTTGCAAAGCTGATAACGCAGTTGCCTACGGCGGTGATGAATGCCATACAGATAAATGCTCTAATAAAGGTAAAGCTTTTTATCATCTGTAAGGGTGTGAAATCAACGGCTTCAAAGCTTTCTGCTTTAGCTGTCTTTGTGATTTTCGGCTCGGGAAGCTCTGTGTCCGCGGCGGGCTTTTTAAGGATGAAGCCCGATGAAATAATCACGAGGGCGGTGATAACACCTAAGAGAATATAGGTTTTCGTAACACCGATTGCTTCTGCCTCAAAAAGGGAGCTTATGATATTTCCGAGAAGAAGAGTGCTGACACCGAAGCCCATCATAAGAAGACCGGAGCTTAATCCCTTTTTGTCGGGGAACCAGGCGTTTACGGTGGAAACGGTTACGTTATAGGAAATGCCGATGCCCGTTGCCGCAAGAAAACCGTAGGTGATGTAAAGTGCGGGAAGCATATTTTTTGTGAGAATTCCCGTCAGCACAAAGCCTGTACCCACAAGAGCGCCTGCGGTGATGAGGGTTATTTTCACTCCTGCTTTTCTGTTCAGAAGGCTGCCGAAAAAGGCACCGAGGCAGAAAAAGCACATTGTGACGGTGAAATTGAGGGCAAGGGCGGAATCCGTCCAGCCGAAGTCCTCCTTAAAGGGGACCTTGAGTATTGACCAGGCGTATAAAACACCTGAGAAGAGCATTGAGAATATGCCTGAAATAAGATAAATATTACGTTTTCTGAGAGCTGTGCTGTTTTGCATACGGGGTCTTCCTTTGGTTTATTCTATAAAATCGTTATCTCTGAACTGAAGGGCATAAAGGTCCTTATAGGTACCGCCGAGGGCAATCAGCTCCTCGTGTGTGCCTCTTTCCTTTATTTCGCCGTCGATTACCACTGCAATCTCGTCTGCGTTTCTGATGGTTGAAAGGCGGTGGGCAACAACAAGGGTTGTCCTGCCCTTGCAAAGCTCATCGAGGGCCTCCTGTATAAGCACCTCTGTGGTGTTGTCAAGAGCACTTGTGGCTTCGTCAAGAATGAGGATTGCAGGGTCCTTGAGGAATACTCTTGCTATACTCAGACGCTGCTTCTGTCCGCCCGAAAGACGGACACCTCTTTCACCGATTTCTGTGTCGTAGCCGTTGGGCAGAGTCATTACGTACTCGTGGATGTTAGCCTTCTTTGCTGCCTCGATTACCTCTTCATCGGTAGCATCGGGCCTGCCGTAAAGGATATTGTCCTTTATGGAGCCCACGAAAAGGAACACGTCCTGCTGAACAATACCGATGTTCCGTCTTAAGGAGTCAAGGGTGATATCTCTTATATCCGTACCGTCAATAAGAATAGCGCCGCCCGTTTCCTCCTTCAGCTTGTAGAAGTTGGGGAGCAGGTGGCAGATGGTGGTTTTGCCGCCGCCCGAGGGACCTACAAGGGCTAATTTTCTGCCCTTGGGAAGGTGCATATTTACGTTCTTGAGAACATCCGCATTTTCACCGTAAGCGTATGTTACATTGCGGAATTCGATTTCGCCCTTGACATCTTCAAGCTCTTTTGCTCCCTGTCTGTCCTCCTCAGGCTCCTCCTCCATAACCTCAACAAAGCGTCTGAAGCCGCTGGTGCCGTTCTGGAACTGCTCCATAAAGCCTATAAGGGTGTTTACGGGGCCTAAGAAGAGGTTGACGGAAACAATAAAGGTTGAGTAATCACCGAAGGAGATTCTTCCCGAATAAAGGAAAAGACCGCCTGCTATGAGGATGAATACGTTGAATACGTCCGTGACGAAGGTTGTTGAGGAATGGAAGCGTGCCATTGCGGAATAGGCTCTGCCTGAGGAATTCACAAAGGAATCGTCACCTACGGTAAACTTTTCAACCTCTTTTTCGGAGTTTGTATATGCCTTTGTGACGCGGATGCCCGTAATACTGCTTTCAACGGATGCGTTGATAATGGCATTGCTCTTTCTTCTGTCGTCAAATGCCTGCTTCATTGCGCGTCTGCAGTAGAAGGTGACTACCACAAGCACGGGCACGCAAAGGAAGATTATAAGGGTGAGAATCCAGTCGATTGAAAGAAGATATGAGAATGAAAGAATAATCATCACGGAGCTTATGAGAAGATTTTCGGGACCGTGGTGAGCAAGCTCGCAGACCTCGAAAAGGTCGCTTGTGATACGGGTCATAATTTTACCCGTTTCGTTGTTGTCATAAAATCTGAAGGGGAGCTTCTGCAGGTGACGGAACAGATCCTTACGCATCTGTGACTGCATTTTTACGCCTATGATGTGTCCGTAATAGTCAACGAAATAACGGAGCCCCATACGAAGGGCATAAAGGGCAAGGACGATTATACCTGCAATTACAATTGTGGAATACATTTTTTCGGGTATGTAAACATTGAGCATCTTGTTGGTGACTATGGGATATACCATACCGATTACCGAAATCAGAAGCGAAGCACCCATATCAAGAATAAGCATTTTTTTATGTGGTCTGTAGTAGCTTAAAAACCTTTTCAGCATTTTTTTATTCTCTCTTTCCGCAAAATATACGAAGTAATTATAAAACAATCTCCCCGTGGTTTTCAAGTGGAAATGTATAAGGTTTTTTAATTTTATAAATATATAGGGAAAATGATTGGCAAAAAATGTATTTATCCTTTACAAATGAAAGAAAATAGGGCATAATATATGGGTATGCGAAAAATTTTATGAAAAATAAAAAAATTTTTTCGGAAAAATGTGACCTTTTCCTTTTCTCATACGTATTACAGACAGGAGGCAGTCAGGTGGGAAGAACTCCGAAGTCCGGTTCCGACATCGGAACGGCTTATAAAAAGTATTCCGATATGCTTTACAGAATCGCTCTTCTGGAGATTCGTAATCATGAGGATGCTATGGATGCTGTTCAGGACGTTTTCGTAAGCTTTATGACGAAGAACGTTTTGTTTTCCTCCGAGGAGCACGAAAAGGCGTGGTTTATCAGGTCGACAATAAACCGTTGCCGTGATATTTACCGTAAGAACTCCGTGAGAAGTCACGAGGATCTGTCGGAAATGGAAAACCTTGTGGCATCAGAGGATGTATCTGATGAAACAAAGGAAGTGCTGCATGCGGTGGAACAGCTTCCGGAGAAGCTTAAAAGCGTTGTTGTTTTACACTACCTTGAGGGGTTAAGTGTGGAAATGACCGCAAAATCACTTAAAATTTCATCCTCCGCGGTGAAAATGAGACTGTCCAGAGGCAGAGAAATGCTGAAAGATATTCTTGAGAAGGAGGAGTTCAATGTTTGACGACAGAATAAGGGCTGAATATCAGTCCGTAAAGGCTCCCGATGAGCTTTATGAGCGTATATTGAACACCGACCGACCCGGGGAAAAGAAAGCTGTTGTTATTCCTTTCAGAAAATATGCTGCCATAGCTGCTGCACTTGCCGTTATAATATGCAGTGCATTTGTGCTGACCGGCAGAGGAGCTGCTCCCGATATTTATCTCGGCGGCGAAAGGCTGACAGGAGAAATCACTCTTACAAGTGAAAGCAATGACGGCATAATGCTCGCAAGAGCGGGCAGGGAAATCGGCTGCGAAATGACCATCAGCCTTAAGAAGGATACAAGGGTCAGTGCAGTAAACGGGATTCTGCTTTCGGATTCCGGTGAGGTTATACTTACAGAAGGAGAGGAAAAGACCTTTTCCGAAAGCCTTCAGTGCAAATGGCTTGTGCCTGATGCCGACAGGGAAATGACTTATACACTCAGTCTTTCCGACAAAAAAGGCACATACACTATTAAACTGTACTTTGACAAAATGACTGACAGCTGGACAGTCGCTTTGACAAAATAAAAAACAAACAAACATAACAAAAGGAGAAAATCAAAATGAAAAAAGTAATCGCTATCGTTCTCGCACTCGTAGTAGTTATCGGTCTTGTAGCTTGTGCTGCAGTTGGCGGCAACAACGACGAAACAACAACTCTCGAAGAAACAACTGCAGGCGCAGCAACAGTTGCTAACACATTTGCAGAGGCTTTCAAGGCAGAAGCTGCTAAGGAAGGCGCAACAACAAACGTAATCGCTACAGCTCTTTCAACAAACGAGCTTGTTGCATTCATGCCCATGGTTCAGGATATGGAAGCAGGCTACCTTGCAGGTTTCTCCGCTGACATCACAGGCTTCAAGGCTTGTACAGCATTCATGCCCATGATCGGCACAATCCCCTTCGTAAGCTATGTTTTCGAGCTTGAAGCTGATGCTGACAAGGATGCTTTCGTTGCAACTCTTAAGGACAATGCAGACCTTCGTTGGAACATCTGCACAGCTGCTGAAGAAATGGTAGTTGAAACAGTTGACAACTTCGTATTCTTCATCATGGCTCCTCTTTCCTTCGAGCAGCCTGAGGTTGAAGGCGAAGGCGAGGTTGAAGGCGGCGAAATCGGCGGCATGGAAGGCGAGCTTGAGGGCCCCGCAGCATTCGATCCCGAAGCTGAAACAGCTGAAGAAACAACAGTTGAAGAAACAACAGCTGCTTAAGAGGTTGTTTGATACAAACTTTTGAAAAGAGAAGGAGCTGAAAATCAGCTCCTTTTTTGTTACGTAAATCATAATTTAACGGATAATTTGCCGTATGTATCGTAGGGGAGGGGTCTCCCCTCCCGTTTCCGAGGGTTGTTATTTTTTGTAAACGAAAGTTACAAAAGTTATATAACGGGCGGGGCAACCCCGCCCCTACCGTGCTCACATCTCCGCCATTAAATTATGATTTTTCCGCGAGTGTTTAAATGTTATTTTCAAGTATTTCATTTTTATATTTTTTCCTGCCGGCGGTGCTGATTCTTTATGCAGTCGTACCGAAGGTGCTTAAAAATACGGTTCTTTTAGCTTCGGGTCTTGTTTTCTATGCCTGGGGTGAGCCCGGATATGTGGTAATTATGGTAATTTCCATACTTGTCGGCTATATTTTCGGGCTTTTGATA
>JAZSIM010000061.1:0-5150 GCA_045533835.1 Acutalibacteraceae bacterium | reverse complement strand
CGGATATCCGTTTACGTGGCCGTCGTTGTAATACTCGGTATCCCATTCCTCGTTGTGCTGCCAGCTATCCTCACCGTCGAGGGATACATCGTACTGCATTACGAGGTTAAAGGAATAAAGACCGTATTTCTTGTAAAAAGCATCGCTGTCCTTGCTGTACTCCGCCGCAAGAAGCGCCACCTCCGGATCGGCAATCATAATCATTTTCAGATCGTCGTGATGACCTTCGCCTGCATTGCCGTCGGTATAGACAAAGTAATTGGGTGCTTTCGGGGCAGGCAGTTCAAATTTCGATATATCGTTTTCCTCCGCCGCAAATGTCATCACCGAGAAAACAGATAACAGCAAAATCAATGACAGCAAAAATGCCGGTAATTTTTTCATTGCATTTTCCTCCTCTTTGAATATGTTTTTTATGAAATGCTCGGAATGAGCTTATTCAACCACAAGTCTTCCGTCAATCTTATGGTCAAGATTCTGATGTGCGGAAAGATATTCGTCAAGTATCTCTCTGCAGGAGGTTGAAAGAATTCTCGGTCTGCCGTTTTTGCATATTTCATCATATGAAACCGAGAAAAAGCTTTCAAAGTTTATAAAATGATAATGCTGAAGCCCGATTTTATAGATTTTGTTGTCATCAATCGGTTCCCCGTTAAGAGAAAAATCCTTGAATTCATGAGTGCTGCGGTTATAAACAACCCTCATTCCCCTTGAAAGCTGATAAAATTCGCAATGCGAGCCTGTCCAGACCTCATCACGGAGCATAAATTCAATCATCCGCCTGAACTGTTTACCCGTTACCGACAGCATATGGGCTGCATCGTCATACGCAAAGCACTCGACAAAATCGGAGAAGAGAACAATCGGACCGAGTTCTGTGCTTCGCAGGCTTCCCGAACCGAGAAGCATAGCATCAAGTCCGAGGCTTTCGCACAGTATGTCGGCAAAAAGTCCGCCGATTTCTGTTTCACGGTAGCGTGACGGATGGGTAAGCCGGCGTTTGAATTTCGTAACAAGGCGGCTGTATTTTTTGTCAGTCTGACCTTTGTAGAATTCAATTATCTTTTCAAGTGCTTCATCTCTCGGGCAGGTTTCTTTGCATATGGGAATGCTCTGCCAGTTATAGCTGTCAACACGGTTTTCGTCGGTGTTGACGGTTATATCAAATCTTCCGATTTGATCGGTGCCCGTTCCCGCCTGCACGATAATAATATCGTTTACAACCTCGGGCTCGGTGATGAAAGTATGCGAATGACCTCCGATGATAATATCCACACCCCACGCAGGGTCAAGCCTTGCGGCAAGCTCTTTGTCTTCCTCAAAGCCGATGTGTGTAAGAAGAACGGTCAGGTCAACATCAACGGCATTATAGGTGTTACATATTCTTCCGACCTCGCAGGCAGCTTCGTTGATGTCAACAAATGTGCCGATAAGTCCGTCTTTTTTTGTAAGTGCAAGCACCTCTTCGGTCAGAATGCCGATAAACAGAATTTTCATTCCGTCAATTTCAGCTATATGGTGAGGCTTGAAAAGCCTTGCACCGTTTGTTTTTATATAAAGGTTTGCGTTGATAATCGGAAATTTGGCACATTTCTCAATGAACAGGAGGTGTGCAATTCCGTAATCCGCCTCGTGGTTGCCGACGGTCACAACATCCGGGGCAAGCATATTCATAATTTCGATTGTCGATACTCCCTGAAATTCCGAGTCAATAACGGAGCCTCTGAACATATCGCCCGCAACGCAGTAAATGCAGTTTTCAGCTTCCGCTCTGACCTTGTTGACATACCCCGAAAGCATTGAAACTCCGCCCACAAGGCTGCTGTCAATTTTCTCGGCAAGAAAATCTCCGTGCATATCGTTTGAATGAAGAATTGTCAGTTTTTTTAATTTTTCCATTTCATCCTCTTTTCCCTGTTAATCAGACATTATCAGCATTTTTGAATTTATAATATTCATTCACAAGGTTTCTGTAGCCGAGATTTTTTATGTCCTCGTATCTGAAATTATAGCGTGATTTTGTTCTTTTTCCCGTTGCGAGATAACGGATGCACTCCTGCATATATTCATCAATCTTTTTCAGAGTTTCATCGGTGTTTATAACAGGGAAAAACCACCGTGTCCACGTCAGCTCGCTGTAAACGGGATTATCATAAAGCTTTGTGTTGAACCGTTTTACAAAAGCTCTTGCCGCATATTCTCCGGGTAAATTTTTCTTGCCCGCCCAGCGAGAAAGTGACCTTGCTTTTCTTCGCATTTTTGCTTTGAGCTTTTCAAAAGAAACATCATTGATGTCAATTATTCCGTTGTGATAAGAAAAGCCGAGGAAAGTCCATTTTTCGCCCGGATTTGTTATTGTTTCCTTATCGGGATTGATGGTGAGTTTTTTTGAAAAAAGGCAGTTTTTTATAGCCTTGATGCTTTCGTCAAGCTCGGATTCATCCTTTGCAAAAACAAGAATGTCATCCGAATATCGGATATAGGGAATATTTCGACTGAAGAAATATTCATCAAGCTCACGCAGATAAAAATTTGCAAGAAATGCAGATACGGGAACACCTGCCATAATACCTTTTCGTTCTTCAAGCAATTCACCGTTATACTGCACATACGGATTTCGGAGAAGTGTTTCAAAAAACAAATATAATTCGGAATCGTCACTTAAAGCTTTTTTTAAATTCGGAAGAAGAATATCAACATCAACCGAGTTGAAATAGTCACTTATATCGGCTTTGTAGACATATCTGTCATCCAAATCCTTGATTTTCATAACATCCTCTGCGGCTTTTTTAACTCCCGATTCTTTTCGGAAGGAATAAAGATTCGGTGAAAAAAGATAATCATAATCACGAAGAAGAAAGGAAATCAGCTTTAAAACATAGTTTTCTTCTCTGCCAAAAGTATATACAGTTCTTTTTCTGCCTGCTTTTGATTTGCTGATAAGCGTTTTTTGCGGAGCTGAAAAGCTTTGATTGATTCTGATTCTGCCTGCAACGGGAAGATATTCCTTGCCGTCAATAAACCTCCGAAGGTCTGCAGTATCCTTTTCGCTTATGTTTCCCTGCTCAATTTTGTGAATAAAAAAGGCTTCCCATATTTCCTTTTCAAACAGTTTATCAATTACGCACATAAATCATTAAATAAAAAAATAAAAAAACAGAGAGAAAATGATTTAACATCGCAATTTTGCGATACGAAACCGTACACGAAACGGCTGCCTGCAAAACTCATAAAGTTCCGTGCTGGGTTCTTCACAGGCGCATAAAGCTTTTCTCTCTGTTTTAAGCAAAAATTATCTGAGGTTTTCTCTTATTCGGTTAATGACATATCCGCTTTCGTTTTCCATTCCCTTGAAGAAACGGATGTAAGGAATGCCGTTATCGTCAAGAACCTTGTAAGTTCCTTTTGCAATCATAGAACGGTACTGATTCTTGTTCATAACAAGAACTGCAAGTTTAGGCTGAGAACCGTTTGAGAAAAGGTATGAAATCGGGTAGCAGCTCGGATGCGCACTTGCATCAAAGTTTTTGGCGTGAACATTTGTTGAGATTGAATAACCGGGGAAGCTTGCTTCGGTGATAACAGACGCAAAATAATTGTCATCGGTGTTGTATGTTTTCTGAACAAAAGGAGCAGAGGCGTATGTCTGCGATGACTGTGCATTACGGGCTGCATCATCAAACTGCTGTGCGGTTTTATTGGCAAATTCCGTTACAGAAGGTTTAATAGCTTTGCTGATTGCATCACCTACTGCCTTGCTTACGCCATCGCTTATTCCTTTTCTCAAAATTCTTTCCAGAAATCCCATAAAGGTTCCTCCTTATAAATCTTTATATCTTATCAATATTTGTTTACGGCTTTTTATACCGAGTTTACGGTATATGTTTTTGCAATGGAAATGCACGGAAGAATGTGTAATAAACAATTCCTCCGCTATCTGTGCCTGCGTTTTGTCGGTAAGAAGATGAGCGAAAACCTCAAGTTCACGCCTCGATAGTTTTTCCAGCTCGGGATAAATTTCAAGCAGCCTCTTATGTTCGTTTTCTGCCAATGCAATATAATCGAAATAATTCAGTATTCCCATACGCCACCTCTTCAAGGATAATTATACTTTGTCAAGCTGAAGATGTAACCTGCCCAATATAGGGGGATTTGACACACACACTACCTTTTTGGGTAGTATTTCTCGTATATTCTTGAAAAAAAGAAAAATGTAATTTATAATTCTATTTAGAAAAGATACTGTTATGATTTGATTATATTGATTTTTTTGTCCGTTTTGCACCCCCCGTTTGGGGGGTTTTTAGGGAAAAACCACCTATTTAGGTAAGTTTTTTAAAGAATTTTAAAATTTTTACGCTTCAGCGATGATTTTTTGCAGTTAAGAAAGGAGCGGTTTATGAACAACCCGATTCTCATAGAAAACCAGAAAAAGAGGATAGAGATTCCTCTGTGGAGGCTCGTCTGTTTCTCTATGTTCAGCTTTTGGCAGATGGGATTTATCTTTTATTTCCTTGAGCCGTCCTCGGCAATGGATGGGAAAATTCCAATCGACATCAACATAGATTACGGCACCACGCTGACAGCGATTTGTTACATACTCAGTATCCTTACGATGATCTTCTTGCCGAAGATTATCGTGTATACTCAGCGCATTGCCACGGGCGTTGCGCTTCTTTCGGCTATCGCTTTCTTCCTACCTCTGCCGGAGGATGCTCTGCGCTTTAACATTTACCTGCAGATCTTCTGTTGCTGCCTGATGATCGGCTTTGAGACCTTTCTTGTGGTTACTTTCCTTTCCGAAAAAAGCGGCGTGAAGTATCTGACCTTTGGCTACGGCATAGCGGTGTTCCTGATCGCTTTGGTTCAGAACGAGGTTATATCTATTCCGTTCTCTGCCTTCCGCTATGCAATGGTGGCAGCTCTTGTGCTTTTGTTTATCTTCTTCCTCCGCATCCCTGCGGGTAAGGAGCGTCTGCCGAGATTTGTGAAAAAGAGCGACGGTCTTATCGCACCGAAGAAGATGATGTGGGGTACATATCTTCTTGTGTTCATTATCGCGCTGATGAGCGTTGCCGGCCCAGCGATTGTGGGTAAGGTAGAACACGGCGTTTCCATTATGTATTTGGTCGTGGCGCTTTTTTGTTTCA
>JAZSIM010000035.1:0-38101 GCA_045533835.1 Acutalibacteraceae bacterium | reverse complement strand
TGTTATTTTCATCAGGGCGGGTCGTCGGGGACGCCGACCCCTACAAAAATTTTCGTTTCCGAAAAATTTTACTTCTTCACTCTTACTTCTTACAAGTCGGATCGTAGCCATGTCGTTCTGTGAGCCAAGGAGTTGAGGCCTACTATTGTCTTCCTAAGACCGCTTGGCCTCCGACTTTGTTATTTTCATCAGGGCGGGTCGTCGGGGACGCCGACCCCTACAAAAATTTTCGTTTCCGAAAATTTTTACTTCTTCACTCTTACTTCTTACCTCACCTGCAATACTAAATTTACGGCACTTCGCCTCGGGAAATTATCTCCGACATCGTTCTGCGTTCTGCACTCTGCACTTTTCATTAATTTCTTCTCCCCATATATACGTGGGCGCCCGCGCGCGCCCGGTTTCGTGATTACTACGTTATTCTAACGTTATTACTATATAATGTAATGTTTGCGTGTCAATTTCCGTGTTAATTTTTCCCCCTTTGCGTGTTAATTCCGTGTCAGAAACCGTGTCAATTCACCCTTTTCCGCGGACATAAAAAAGCCCCCTGAGCCCTTATGTATCAAGGGCTTCGGGGGAAAGCATCATCGTGTTAATTTCCGTGTCATTATCGTGTTAATTTTTCACCATTTGCGTGTTAATTTCCGTGTTAATGGGAATTTCACGCAGATTTTTTACTGCGTGAAAGCAATATTAATTACCGTTTTATTCTGCCTTTGGGCAAGTGCGGAAAACTTTGCCGCTCCGCCCACATTTCTTGTAACATAGCTTATCACATAATCGGATTTTCCAAGCATCCAACGGTTGCGTTTGTCAATACAGAATCTTTTGGGTACATTTTCGAGACCCTCGGGATAAATGCTGTTTTCTATATTTTCTTCAGGCAAATATGCAAGAACAACATAATACCTGATGTGAGGACATTCCCTCTGTATTTCTCGCAGTGCCTTAACTGCAAGACTGTCGAATCTGCCGTTATTTCCCGCATAAAAACAAGAAACATTTTCATTTTTTATTAATGCTTCAATTTTTTCTTTCAGAACGGGATACACGGATTCGGGACAATCGCTGTGTCCGAAAAAAGTACAGACCCTCACAATATCTTCCTCTTTTTTTCTTTTTACTTGCATTGTAATGCATAAATTGTAGATTGTAAAGCATAATATTAGCATTTACAATCTCTGTTTTATAATTTTTTTATAGTGTATCATTTTTGTGGTGATATAAATGAAAGAAAAGTTTCAGGATAAATATAAAAAGCTTGGACTCAATATTGCATATTACAGAAAGCTCTGCGGAATGACACAGGAACAGCTTGCCGAAAGGTTAGAGCTCGACAGGACAACAGTAAGCAAAATTGAGCTTGCTACCGTAGGCGTTTCTCTTGATGTAATATTTGAAATGGCAGAAGTTTTTGACATTAATCCCGAAAAGCTTTTTGAAATAAGATAACATCAAAAAAAACAAAAACTGCATAAAAAATAGATCAAGGGGTTCCTACAGATTTTGTATCTGTAAGAACCCCTTAAACAAACTGCAAAAACAGATTTGCCTCCGAATTCCGACCTCGTTCTGCACTCTGCGTTCTGCGTTCTGCACTTATTTTATCTGAAATACTTAATCTCACCCATTGCAGGTTTTTCGTCGGAATAGTCAACAATTATAAGCTTGATTTTGCGCCTGTCGGGAATGATATTTTTAATGTAAACGGCGGCGGACATACCCTCTCTTACGTCGGGGTTATATTCCGCAAGCCCTGCAAGATTGGGCGCAAGCTCAATAAACACGCCGTAGCTTTCGACGCTTCTTATAATACCGGGGACGGTTTCACCGATTCTGAAGAGAGCTGCATTTTCCTCCCAGGTGCCCAGCAGCTCCTTATGGGAAAGAGTGATTCTGCCGAGGTTATCCCTGCCTGCCACGGTGCATCTTATTGTCTGCCCCACAAAAAACCGTGCCGAGGGATGCGGAATACGGGATACGGAAATTGCCTCAATGGGCAGAAGCGCCGTAAGACCTGCACCGATATCGCAGAATGCACCGAAATTCTCCATGTGAGTAACCCTGACCTCAATTATATCACCGATACAAAGCTTGTCGGAAAATTCCTCCATTGCCCGTTTCTGCGCCCTTCTGCGCGACAGCAGAGCATACATTTTTCCGTCCTCTCCCCTGCGGATTTCGTCTATAATAAAGCACACACTTTTACCTACACGGGAAATAAGTGCTATATCCCTTATGTATCCCTCTTCAATGCCTATTGCACCCTCTGAGCGCGGAATGATACCCTTCATACATCCGAGATCAACATGCAGATTATGCTCCTTATCGCAGAGTGTCACCCTGCCCTCAAGCAGCTGTCCCTTCGCCATAGCCTCTTTAATTCCCTGAAGCGATGACAGCGCGGCTTTATTTGAAGCGGTACCGAGAAGACCGCCCTCAGGACAAAATTCTCTCATATATTTTCTTCCTTTCAGATGTTCTTTGTAACATCATATTAAATAACCCTCAGAAGTATTCCCGTAAATCATAATTTAACGGCAGATGTAATAAGACACGAGGCTGTGCCGTTCATTTAACATTGTAGGGGATGGCGTCCCCGACATCCCGCGCTGATAAAAATGACAACATTCGTATTAATTTCCGTAATGGAAAGTAATGTGCTTCTCAGGGTCATAACTTCTGTAATTATATTTCCTGCCTGCGGGACGTCGAGGACGCCGTCCCCTACAAGGAATGATTTATTTTTGTGTATCTCGGTTAATAACATCTACCGATAAATTATGATTTACAAATAATAATTATTGTGGTATATTGTATTGTGGGTAGGTGGCAGATATGGATATAAAACTTAATGACATTCTTGAAATGAAAAAACAGCATCCCTGCGGAGGAAAGCAGTTTCTTGTGCTTCGTGTGGGGATGGATTTTAAGCTGAGATGCACCACCTGCTCTCGTGAGGTTATGGTTCCCCGTGTGAAGACGGAAAAGCACATAAAGAAAGTTTTGCGCGAAAACGAAGAGCCATAATTTGCAGGGCAAATTATGAAGTGATATTTTTTGCTTCGCAAAAAGTGATATTGCTTCGCAGTGATATTCATTCCTTCGGAATGAGTGATATATTTTCCTTCGGAAAATGTTTCGGAAGGCTTTCGCCTTTTCCGCTGCGCTCTATAAGCGAGGGGAGGTCTCCCCTTACATTAAAATGATATACTACCGGAGATATAATGACAGATAAATTAAACAAGCTCGAAGAGAGATTCAATGAAATAAATAACTTACTCTGCTCCCCCGAGGTTGCCTGCGATATTGAAAAAAGCACGGCACTTATGAAGGAGCTGAAAACCATTACTCCCGTAGTGGAAAAATTCCGTGAGTATATGAAAAATCTTACCGCTGCAGAGGAGGCAAGGGCGCTTCTTGACGGCGGCGGACTCGATAAGGACTTTAAGGAGCTGGTTTTCGAGGAGTATGAATCCTCCCGCGCAGAAGCGGAAAAAAACAGTGAGGAATTGAAGATTCTTCTTCTCCCAAAGGACAAAAATGACGATAAGAACGTAATCGTTGAAATAAGACAGTCGGCAGGCGGTGAGGAAAGCGCACTTTTTGCCGCAGTCCTTTACCGTATGTACTCCATGTATGCCGTCACAAGAGGCTGGAAGACTGAAATACTTAATTCCAACCCCACGGATCTCGGCGGCTTTAAGGAAATAAGCTTTATGATATCGGGCGAGGGTGCATATTCCCGCTTCAAGTTTGAAAGCGGTGTCCACCGTGTTCAGCGTATACCCGTTACGGAATCAAACGGAAAAATCCAGACCTCCACCGTCACCGTAGCGGTGCTTCCCGAGGCAGATGAGGTTGATGTGGAAATCAATCCCTCGGATTTACAGATAGATACCTTCCGCTCCTCGGGTGCGGGCGGTCAGCATATCAATAAAACGGAATCAGCCATCAGAATCACCCACATCCCCACGGGTACCGTGGTAGAATGTCAGGATGAAAGAAGCCAGCACAAGAACAAGGACAAGGCTATGAAGATTCTCCGCTCAAGAATCCTTGAAAGGGAGATTGAAAAGCAGGCATCGGAAATTGCAGGCGAAAGACGGCTTCAGGTAGGCACGGGCGACAGAAGCGAGAGAATCCGTACCTATAACTTCCCTCAGGGCAGAGTGACCGACCACAGAATCGGTCTTACCTTATATAAGATAGAGCAGATAGTGAACGGCTCTCTTGACGAGCTTCTTGATGCTCTCATCACGGCAGATACGGCAGACAGATTAAATGCAGGAAAAAGCGAAGATTAATATATGAACACAAGGCTTTATAAAATAACCGATACGGAAAAGCAGAAAAATGAAATAGAGGAGATTGCCGCACTCATAAAAAGCGGTGAGGCTGTAGCCATTCCCACGGAAACGGTTTACGGCATAGCCGCCGACTGCTTCAATGAGAGTGCCGTGGAAAAAATATTCCTTGCAAAGGGCAGACCCACAGACAATCCCCTTATTGTACACATTGCACGGTTTGAAGAGATTTATTCTCTTGTGGAGGAGGTTCCCGAAAGGGCAAGGGAGCTTATGAGCAGATACTGGCCGGGTCCCCTTACGGTGATTCTTCCCAAGAAAAGCACCGTTTCCGACAAGGTTTCGGGCGGTCTTCCTACAGTTGCGGTAAGAATGCCCTCCCACCCCGTTGCAAAAGCAATTATTGAGGCAGCAGGCACTCCCCTTGCAGCCCCCAGCGCCAATATTTCGGGCTTCCCCAGCCCCACCTCATTTTCCTATGTAAAGGACGATATGTGCGGCAGGCTTCCCGCCATAGTTGACGGCGGTGACTGTGATTTCGGAATTGAATCCACGGTAATAACCCTTGCAACGGACATTCCCGTGCTTCTTCGTCCCGGTGCGGTGACACACGCACAGCTTGAGGAGATTTTAGGTGAGGTAAGGCTTCACAATGCTATACTCAATCCCCTTGAAAGCAATGAGCAGGCGGCATCTCCCGGTATGAAATACAAGCACTATTCCCCCACAGCCTCCCTTACCGTCCTTGACGGCAACAAGGAGGAGTTTATCGGCTTTATAAAGAATAATCCCCATTTTGCGGATTTTGCCCTCTGCTTTGAGGGTGAGGAGGATGAAATTCCTCTTCCCTCGGTAACCTTCGGAACGGAGGACGACCCCTTTTCTCAGGCAAAACGCCTTTTCGATGCCTTCAGAGAGCTGGACTCTCTCGGTGCAAAAAAGGTGCTTGTACGCTCTCCCTCCCGTGAGGGTGTGGGACTCGGCGTATGCAACCGCCTTTACAGGGCAGCAGGCTTCCGGTTTATTTCACCGGAAAAGGGTATAATAACAGGTATAACGGGCGGCTCGGGCTCAGGCAAAAGCAGGGTATGCGGAATACTTAAGGACCGCGGCTATGCTATAATTGATGCGGATAAAATCGCAAGAGGCATAACAGAAAAGGGCTCTCCCGTTATCGGTGAGCTTGCGTCCGCCTTCGGTGAGGATATAATACTTCCCGACGGCAATATTGACAGACGGCTTTTAGCTTCACGGGCTTTTATAAATGACGAAAAAAAGCGTCTTCTTGACAGCATAACTCTCAGAAGAATAGTTGAGCTCTGCAAGGAAAAAGCCGCAGAGGAAACGGAAAAGGGCAGAAACGTTATTATTGACGCCCCCCTTCTTTTCACCTCGGGGCTGTGGAGCATCTGCCACAGAACGGTAAAAATTTACGCACCGGTTGAAGTAAGGCTTGAAAGAATCCTCTCAAGGGACGGCATCCCTGAGGAGGAGGCTCTTAAACGCTTTTCACGGCAGACGGATGAGGACAGGGAATCAGAGGCTGCGGACATTGTTATCAACAATTTCCCGCCTTACGATATAACGGAAGAAATCAATAAATATTTTTAACGGAGGAATTTACCATGAGCGAAGAAAAATCAAAGGCTGAGCTTCTGAAGGAGAAGCTGTTTATAAAGAAGGAGCATACCTCTGCGGTAATCGGAGAAAAGGGCAATGCCGAGGCCGATTCCTTTGCCGAGGGCTATATGAGCTACCTTGACGCCTCCAAGACGGAGAGAGAGGCAGTTGAGGCTGCACTTGAAATGGCAAAGGCAGGCGGATTTACCGAGTTTGACAAAAATGTAAGATATCCCGCAGGCTCCAAGGTTTACGTCAACAACAGAGGCAAATCCCTTATTCTTGCCGTTATCGGTCACAGGGACATAAGAGATGGTGTAAGCATTGCTGCCGCACACGTGGATTCACCCCGTCTTGACCTCAAGCCCAATCCCCTTTATGAGGACTCGGATATCGCATATTTCAAGACCCATTACTACGGCGGTATCAAGAAATATCAGTGGACTGCCATCCCCCTTGCTCTTCACGGCGTTATCATAAAGGCTGACGGCGAGGCTGTAAAGGTAAATATCGGTGAGGATGCCGCTGACCCTAAATTCGTTATAACGGACCTTCTCCCCCACCTTGCCGCAAATCAGATGAGAAGCACCATGGCAGAGGGCATCAAGGGTGAGGCTCTCAATATCGTTATAGGCTCACGTCCCTTTGACAACACTGAGGGCGCAGAGGCTGTAAAGCTCAATATTCTTAACATTCTTTACGAGAAGTACGGCATCACGGAGGCTGATTTCCTCAGCGCAGAGCTTGAGGCTGTGCCTGCATTCTCAGCCTGCGACATAGGCTTTGACCGCTCCCTTATCGGCTCCTACGGCCACGATGACAGAGTATGCGCTTATCCTGCTCTTATGGCAGCTCTCGACTGCGAGGAGCCCGAATTCACCTGCGTAACCGTTCTTACGGACAAAGAGGAAACAGGCTCTGAGGGCAATACCGGTCTTGATTCCAAATATCTTGAATACTTCATCTGCGATCTTGCTTCAATCTACGGAGCAGAGGGCAGGGACGTGCTTTCCGCATCAAAGTGCCTTTCCGCTGACGTAAATGCAGCCTTTGACCCCAACTTCCCCGAGGTATTTGAAAGAAGAAACACAAGCTTCATCAATCAGGGCGTCTGCATCACAAAGTATACGGGTGCCCGCGGCAAGGGCGGCACAAGTGACGCTTCCGCTGAATTTATGGGTGAAATAAGACGTCTTCTTGACAGCGAGGGCATCTGCTGGCAGACAGGCGAGCTGGGCAAAATCGACGAGGGCGGCGGAGGTACCGTTGCAAAGTATATCGCACACCTGAACGTTGATGTTGTGGACCTCGGTGTTCCCGTGCTTTCCATGCATGCTCCCTTTGAGGTTGTATCAAAAACCGACGTATATATGGCATACAAGGCATTTTTAGCTTTTTTCTCAAGGTAAAGTACTCATAAATCACCGTCTTTGACGCACAAAAAAAAATTATGGGTATGTGCCGCAAAAAAAAGACAGATATAATTATTAACTGATATTTCACACAGCAGGTAAAGTAAGAAGTAAGAGTGAAGAAGTAAAAATTTTCGGAAACGAAAATTTTTGTAGGGGTCGGCGTCCCCGACGACCCGCCCTGATGAAAATAACAATAATCGTATAAAATCACGTGGTTTATAAAAATGTGCCTCTGAAGGTCATAACTTCTGTAATTTTATTTTCTACCCGCGGGAGGTCGGGGACGCCCTCCCCTACAAGGGAAAATTTATTTTTGCGGGTCACGTGTAATAACATATCCACGTTAAATTATGATTCGATTAAAAGGATAAATTATGTTTAAGATAAATCCCACAAAATACACGGGTGTTACGGTGATGCCGGCGGAAATTGCCGAAAAGCATCTTATTCTGGCATCCGGCAGTCAGCTGAAGGTTATAGTTTACGCTTTCTCCCGTGCAGGGGGATGCTTCAGCATACCTGAAATTTCCCGTGCGACGGGTGTTTCGGAGGAGGAAACCGAGGACGCTCTTACCTACTGGCAGGAGCTGGGCTTCATTCTGCCGGCAGAAAAGGATGCCGTGTTTGAAAATACGGCTGCCGCGCCCGTAAAATCTTCTGAACCTGCGGTTATCACACCGCCCGAAAAGAAAAAATTACCGAGCCACAACCCCTCAAGGCTTACTTACGATCAGATTATTGCCCGTATGGACGAATCCGAAAACGTCAGAATACTTCTCAATGAGGCACAGATGAGGCTCGGACGCACCATAGGCACGGGAGATATGAGCTCTCTTGTGCTTCTTCACGATTATTACGGACTTCCCGTTGAGGTTATTCTCTCAATATGTGAATTTGCCGCACAGAAGGGCAAATCCTCAAATATGAATTACATATATAAAATCGGTGCGGACTGGTCATCAAGAGAGATAGATACTCTTGAGCGTGCCGACGAGGAATTAAAGTCTATAGAAAGAGTAAATTCCGTCTGGTCGGAGCTTTCGGCTGCCGTAAATCTTCCCGCTTCAAAGCCAACCTCACAGCAGGAAAAATATCTTTTGCAATGGTCATCGGAATGGGGCTTCTCCGTGCCTATGCTTGCTCTTGCCTTTGAGGAAATGCGCAACAACACGGAAAAAACCAGCTTCCCCTATATGCACAAGGTACTCTCCGCATGGCACACAAAGGGAATAAAAACTCCCGAGGCGGCAGCTAAGGAGAAGGAGGATTTCAAGGCCTCTCAGGAAAGAAAGCTTCTGGAAAAAGCATCCGGTAAAAAGAAGACCGAAAAGGCTTCTCCCGTACCCGACCCCAATGCTTCTTATGATATTCAGCGTGCTGAGCAAAGAGCAAAAACAGCAGTACCCAAATTCAAGAAGAGAGACAGGTGATAAAAATGCCTTACAAAAGAGAAATATTTGAAAAAGCACAGGAAATTTTAGATAAGAGAAGAAATCAGGCAGAGGCAAAAAACACCGCCGTTATGATGATGTTTGAAAACACCGAGCCTCTTTACAGAGAATATAAAAACGAAATGATAGCCTCCGTTAAAGAGGCTGTCAAGGCTATTGATATGTCCCCGGACAAGGCTGCAGCATTTATTGAGGAGCAAAAAATAAGAAATCTTACGGCACAGCAAAACGTTAAAAAGCTTTTAGAGAAGCACGGTCTTCCCGAGGACTATCTTGAGGTAAAATACTTCTGCCCCGAGTGTGATGACACGGGTGTGGTGGGCACAAGGCTCTGCAGCTGTCATATTCAGCTTCTCAAGGACCTCGCCTATGAAGAGGCAGGAAAAAAATCCCCTCTTAAAATCTGCACATTTGAGGATTTTAAACTTTCCTATTATTCAGATAAGGGAGAATCCTCCCATGATGCTTCTCCCAGAGAAAGAATGGCTGAAATTCTTGAATTCTGCAGACAGTATGCCGATAGTTTTGACAGAAATGCTCCCTCGGTTCTTATGGCAGGTCAGACAGGGCTCGGAAAAACCCACCTTTCTCTTGCAATTGTCGGCAAGGTTATAGAAAAGGGCTATTCCGTTCTCTATAATTCCGCACAGAATTTTTTCAGGGAATTACAGAACGAGCGCTTCGGAAAATCGGGCAGCTCAGCCTTTGAAAATATGATGCTGGAGTGCGATCTGCTTGTAATTGACGATCTGGGCGCGGAATTTTCCACGTCATTCACCGTTTCTGCTCTCTATAATATAGTCAATACGAGAATCAACACCGGTCTTCCCACAATCATCAGCACAAATCTTTCTCTTACCGATATTGAAAAACAGTATTCAAACAGAATATCCTCACGCTTTATCGGCGAATACTCTCTTTTATTTTTCGAGGGTAAGGATATAAGACAGATAAAAAACGAGGAAGACTGATATAATTGCTCACGGGCGGGTATTTTCTCGTATATAAAAAACTATGGGGTTCTGCATATTAACTGCAGAACCCCTTGATCTATATAGTTTTATGCGGTCTTCGCTTTTTTTACAGAATTCTTATAACGGATGCGGATGCAAAGTCCTTAAGCTCTGCAAGAATCTCCCTGAGCTCTCTTTCCTTCATTACGGGAGTGATGAAGGCAATTTCATTTCCGGGTGCGCCGCTTCTTTCAAGAGTCCTTACGCCGCCGAATGCCTCTCTTATATTTATGAGGCTGTCTGCGGGATTTTTTGCATAGCCTCTGACGTAAAGTGCGGTTTCGTATTCAAGATAATCCTCAATAATACCATCCCCGTGATTTTCCCAGAAATAGTGCTTTTCATTCTTTTTGAGTCTTACACATTCCATAACATCACCGACCACGGCGCTGGCTGTAGCCTCCTTGCCTGCACCCTGTCCGTAAAGCATAATGTCCCCGATACTGTCTCCTGTTATCGAAATTGCATTATAAACGCCGTTTACACCGGATATCATAGAATCATTACTTACAAAGAAAGGACAGACAATTGCCCCTGTTTTGCCGTTATTTCGGCTATATGCTTTACCGAGAAGCTTTATTTTGCAGTTAAAAGCATCAGCATAAGCCGCATCCTCAAGGGTTACCCCTCTTATACCCTCAGTATGGATTTCATCCTCAAAGAAATGACGGCCGTAGGCAATAGAGGAAAGAATCGCAGTTTTTCTGGCGGCATCAATTCCGTCAACGTCCGCTGTGGGGTCCTTTTCGGCATAGCCCTTCTCCTGAGCAATCTTAAGTGCCGTATCAAAGGACATCTTTTCGTTTATCATCTTCGTAAGAATGAAATTGGTGGTACCGTTGAGAATACCGTGGAATGAAATTATATTATTTGCCGAAAGTGATGAGAACATTGTTCTTATAACGGGAATACCGCCGCAGACGGATGCCTCGAACATAAATGCGGCATCATTTTCCCTTGCAGCAGCAAAAAGCTCCTGAGCCTTGGCGGCAACCAGAGCCTTATTTGAGGAAACAACGCTTTTTCCGTTTTCAAGACATTTTTTGCAGAAGGTAAAGGCAGGCTCCACTCCGCCCATGGTTTCAACAACAACACCGATTTCGGGATCATCCGCAATAATATCTATACTGTCTACTATCCTTGAAGCATATTTGCTTCCCGAAAAATCTCTTATATCAAGTATATACTTAACACCGATTTCTTCACCTGCGCTTTTTTCCATAAGGCAGGGCTTTTCATCTACAATATCAACAACACCCGAGCCTACTGTTCCGCAACCGAGAACGGCAATCTTCATAATAACACTCCTGACAGAAAAATATATAGAAAATTTTACTATAAACAAAGATAAATGTAAAGCCCTTTTTTTGCCTTTAATATTTTGAAAATTTATATTGATAATTTATTTTATTTATGTTATTATGTTATTTAAGTATAGTGATATATTATAATTATTTTTATATAGAGAAGGATATACGGAGGTTAAAATGAATTCATTAGGAGATATCTGGAAGCAGGTTCTGGCTCTTTGTAAGAATGATGTTTCCGACGTAATGTACACAATGTGGCTCCAGCCGCTGCAGTTTTATAAGCTTGACGGAGAAACGGCAGTTTTTACCGTAAATGCAGATTTCAAGAAAAATATAATCCTCTCAAAATTTTCAGAGCTGCTCAAAAAGAATTTTGAAAGAGTTATAGGCTTTTCCGTTGAAATTGACGTTATAGTAAATCAGGCTGCAGATGAAAAGGATAACGATGCACCGAAGACAGTAAAGGAAGAAAAAGAAGAGGAAGAGAAAAAGGCTGAGCCTGAGAATGAGTCCGAAAAGACGGGTCCCGTAAAAAAGAATGCTTCATCCTTCACCTTTGACAGCTTCGTTGTAGGTCAGTCAAATATGTTTGCTTATGAAATTGCAAAGAAGGTTGCAGCCTCTCCCGGAGTACACAATCCCTTCCTTATCTACGGAAACTCGGGACTCGGAAAAACCCATCTTCTTTACGCTATTTACAATGAGCTTAAAAGAAAGGACCCCGCAGCAATCATAATTTACGAAACTGCTGAAAAATTCCTTTCGGAATTTATGAATTCGCTCAATACGAAAAACACACAGCCCTTCAAGAATAAATACAGAAATGTTGATGCTCTCCTGATAGACGATATTCAGATGATGCGCTCGGGACAGTCAACACAGGAGGAATTCTTCCACACCTTCAACGCACTTCATCAGGCAGGAAAACAGATAGTGCTTACCTCCGATGTACCTCCCAAAGATCTTTTGGGCTTTGATGAAAGACTCAAGACCCGTTTTGAGATGGGACTTATTGCCGATATCAGAACACCCGATATCGAAACAAGAAAGAATATTGTAAAGAATAAGTCCAGAGAGCTCGGCATCACACTCGGTGAAAATGCAGTTGATTACATCGCATCAAACATCAAGCAAAACATACGTCAGATTGAGGGTACTCTCAATAAGGTTGAGGCATACACAAAGGTTTATCACAGAGCCCTTACCTTTGATGAGATAAAGAATATCGTAAATGATGTTATTCACGTAAATCTTCCCATTGACGATATTATAAAAAAGACAATAGATATTGTTGCCGAGATTTACGGAATCACACCCGAAGAAATAACCTCAAAAAGCAGAACACAGACTGTTTCTACCGCAAGAAACGTATGTATGTACGTAATAAAAACTCTTACGGGCATTACTCTTAATGAAACAGGTAAGATTTTCGGCAAAAACCACTCAACAGTTATAAATTCAATAGATAACGTTGAAAAGGAAATGAGGGCAAACCAGAAATTCAAAAGCCTGGTAAACGACATACTCCGCCAGGTAAAGGAAACAATATAAGGCATTTTTTCCGTACTCTCGTGCAGCAGCTTATCAACACAGTTGCTGACAAGTTACTGAAGTTTTCAACAGTTTCAACTTTAAACATTTCCGTCAGAAAGTTATCAATATGTTACTGACACAGGTTTTCTTGATAACTTTTCCTGAAATTCCCATATTTTACAATACCTGAGGGAGTTTTAAACAAACTGACATGCACCTATAACAACTACTACCTTTAAACATATCCTACTCCTCATTTCCGGGGAGAAAATCACGCCGGGAGGTTTTATTAATGAAAATCATCTGTGATACCCAGATTTTTACAAACACTTGCCTTAACGTTCAGCGCTCCATCCCCTCAAAGGCTGTTCTTCCCCATCTTGAATGTATTCTTATTGAAACAGAGGAGAGCAATTCCGTAAAGCTTACAGGCTTTGACCTTGATATTGCCGTTATGACAAGCGTGGGTGTACGTGTTGAGGAAAAGGGTGCCTGCGTGCTTAATGCAAAAACCTTCTGCGATATTTTAAGACACTGCCCCGACACCACGGTTACAATAAGCTGTAACGAAAAGAATATATGCACAATTACAAGCGGTGAGGTTGAGTATACTCTTATAAGCCTCAATCCCGCAGAATATCCCGATCTTCCCGTGCTGACGGACGAAACCTCCTTCAGACTCAACTGCGGAGTTCTTAAGGATATGATTAAAAAGACTGTTTTTGCAGTATCCCCCGATGACGGTAAAACAGTTCACAGAGGCGTTAAATTTGAGATTGAAGCGGGCGAAATAAAACTTGTTGCTCTCGACGGCTACCGTCTTGCAATAAGAAAGGAATTTACGGATTATAACGGTGAATTCATCAAATTCGTTGTTCCCGCAAAAACTCTTTATGAAATTATAAAGCTCAGCGAGAATGATGACAGCTTTGCAGAGATTTCAAAGGGCAGAAGACATATTATGTTCAACGTCAACGGCTACTGCCTTATTTCAAAGCTCCTTGAGGGTGAATTTCTTGACTACCGCACGGCCTTCCCCAAGGGCAAAACAGCAACAGTAAGAACAAATACAAAGAAATTCATAGATACAATTGAAAGAACGTCAATTATTATTACAGAAAAGGTAAGAAGTCCCTTAAGATGTATCTTTGCCGATGATGAAATAAAGGTTTCCGCCGTGACGGCTCTCGGAAGCGCAAGCGACAGAATTTCCGTTTCAATATCGGGCGAAAATACCGAAATCGGCTTCAATAACAGATATCTTCTTGAGGCACTCAGAAGCTGTGATACGGACGAGGTACTCATAAACCTCAACGGTCCGGTTTCTCCTGCGGTTATCGTGCCTCCCGAGGGAGATGACTTCCTTTACCTCATTCTTCCTGTAAAAATCAAAAGCGAATAAGGTAATTTAACATGATAAGAAAAGTGAAAAAAAGAATTGTTGCCCGTGTGAAGACCTATGAGGAAAATCTTTATATCACAACTCCTTTTATAAAGCTTGATTCCGCAATGAAGCTTTCGGGACTTGCGGAAACGGGCGGTATGGCAAAGATGCTTATTGAGGACGGCTCCGTTAAGGTAAACGGTGAGGTCTGCACTCAGAGAGGAAAGAAGCTTTATCCCGGAGATAAACTCTTTTTCCGCAACAGCCTTTTTGTAATTAAAGACGGTAATGAAGATAACTGAATTAAGCCTTGAGGGCTACCGTAACATAGAAAATATTTTACTTTATCCCTGTGAGGGCGTAAATATAATTTACGGTGAGAATGCTCAGGGTAAAACCAATATTCTTGAGGCCATATATCTTTTCACCGGACTCAAGAGCTTCAGAGGGGCTAAGGATTCGGAGCTTGTTATGTTCGGAAAAAAGTTATCCGGAATAAGCGTTAAGTTTGAAACAAGCAGAAGAACAAATACCTCGGAAATAAAAATAACGGACAGAAGAAGAGCTGTTCTTAACGGAGTTCCCCTTAAAAGCCCCACGGAGCTTATGGGACGCTTCTCAGCCTCCCTGTTTTCACCGGGCTTTTTGTCCCTTATACAGAACGGTCCGTCGGAAAGAAGAAAATTCATAGATTCCGCTATCTGTCAGATAAAGCCACGGTATGCCATGCTTCTTTCGGAATACACAAAGCTTGTAAAGCAGAGAAACGCAGTTCTTAAGGATAATGATGACATAAAGAGCATAAGGCTTTTTCTTGACTGCATAAACGAAGCCTTCATAAATCTCGGAGAAGAGATTTATAAGGAAAGAAGAGCGTACCTTGACCTTCTTCTCCCTTACGCTTCAGAGATTTATTCGGGACTTTCATCCGGAAAAGAGGAAATAAGCTTTACTTACTTAAGAAAAGGATATCACGGTGAGGACAGTCTTCGCGAAATAGTAAAAAATCACGAAAAGGCTGATATAAACGCAAAAATAACCCTTACGGGTCCCCACAGAGATGATATTGAAATAAATATAAACGGAGTGTCTGCAAGAAGCTTCGGCTCACAGGGTCAGAAGCGCTCGGCAGCCATAGCCCTGAAGCTGTCGGAGGCTCAGGTCATTAAAAGCATCACGGGAGAAGAGCCCGTAATTCTTCTTGATGACGTTATGAGCGAGCTTGATACCATGAGGCAGGACTATATACTCAATCACATAAAGGACAGACAGGTTTTTATAACCTGCTGCGAGCCCGGCTCAATCTTAAGGATGAGCGAGGGAAAAACCTTCAGCATAAAAGAAGGAAGGCTCAGATAATGTACCTTCATTTAGGTCACGATACAGTTATAAGAAAAGAGGAAATTCTCGGTATTTTTGATATAGATACCTCAACGGTGTCAAAGCACACGCGGGATTATCTCGAAAAAAAGGAAAAGCAGGGTAAGTGCATTACGGTTTCCTACGAGCTTCCCGGCTCCTTCGTGGTCTGCACCGATAAAAACGGCGGAGAAACAGTATATATTTCACAGCTTTCCGCCTCCGCTCTTCTCAGAAGAACGGAAGAGCTGCTGTAAAACAAACTAACTTACAATTGCAGGAAAATATAACCCTTTGATATTTTCCCAAGGAGGAACAATAAATGGATATTCCCGAAAACAACATCCCTGAATTAAAGGACGCGGATTTTCAGGAGACAGTCATCACCGATTCCGAGGAGCAGATGAATACTGCCGTAACGGAGGTATATGACGCAAGTCAGATTCAGGTTCTTGAAGGACTTGAGGCTGTAAGAAAAAGACCCGGTATGTATATCGGCTCAACAGGTCCCAGAGGTCTTCATCACCTGGTATATGAAATTCTCGACAACTCAATAGACGAGGCTCTTGCCGGCTACTGTACCCATATTGAGGTTGAAATTCTTCCCGGAGATATTATTACGGTAAGGGATAACGGACGAGGCATTCCCACCGACATCAACGAAAAACAGGGACTTCCCGCTGTAACTGTTGTTCTTACGGTGCTTCACGCAGGCGGTAAATTCGGCGGAAGCGGCTACAAGGTATCGGGCGGTCTTCACGGTGTAGGCTCATCCGTTGTAAACGCTCTTTCCGAATGGCTTGAGGTTGAGGTAAGCCAGAACGGACATATCCACAAGCAGAGATTCGAAAGAGGTGCAATTGCAACCGATCTTGAAATCATCGGCGATACTGATGAAACAGGTACTCTCGTAAGATTCAAGGCTGACCCCGAGATCTTTACGGAAACCACCGTTTACGAATATGAAACTCTTCAGAGAAGAATAAGAGAGCAGGCATTCCTTAACGCGGGACTGCGTATCTCTCTTACCGACAGAAGAGATGAAGAAAATATCGTGGAGGACGTTTACTGCTTCGAGGGCGGTCTTTCAAGCTTCGTTCAGTACATCAACGAATCCCGTGCTCTTACTCCTCTTCATGATATACCTATGCACTTCTCTGTTGTAAAGGGCGACAGAAGCGCAGAGGTTGCCATTATGTATAATGACAGCTATAATGAAAATATACTTTCCTTTGCAAACAATGTACGTACCATAGACGGCGGTACTCACGAAACGGGCTTCAAGAATGCCCTGACGAGAGTATTCAATGATTACGGCAGAAAGTACAATTTCCTTAAGGATGCCGACAAGAATCTATCGGGTGACGACGTAAGAGAGGGTATAACAGCCGTTATCAGCGTAAAGCTTACGGATACCGAATTTGAGGGACAGACAAAGAGTAAGCTCGGTAATACCGACATTACTCCTCTTGTCAATCAGATGGTTTACGAGAAGCTCTCGACCTATTTTGAGGAGAACCCTTCCGTTGCACGTGCAATATTCAATAAGGCTCTTGATGCATCCCGCGCACGTGAAGCAGCAAGAAAGGCAAAGGAGCTTGCCAGAAGAAAATCGGCACTTGAGGGTAACTCACTTCCCGGTAAGCTTGCCGACTGTACCGATAAGAATCCCGAAAATACCGAGCTTTACATCGTCGAGGGTGACTCTGCAGGCGGCTCTGCCAAGGAAGGCAGAGACAGAAGAACTCAGGCTATCCTAGCTCTCTGGGGTAAGATGCTCAACGTTGAAAAGTCACGTATAGACAAGGTTATCGGCAATGAAAAGCTGGTTCCCGTTGTTCTTGCCCTCGGTACGGGTATCGGTGAGGACTTTGATATCACGAAGCTTCGTTATCACAAGGTCGTTATTATGGCCGATGCCGACGTTGACGGCGCACATATCAGAACTCTTCTTCTTACCTTCTTCTTCCGCTATATGCGTCCTCTTATAGAGCAGGGCTTCGTATATATCGCTCAGCCCCCTCTTTTCAAGATTTCAAAGGGCAAGCGCCACGAATATGCATATTCCGACGAGCAGAGAGATGAATTTTTAGCTGAAATGGGACAGGGCTGTTCCGTTCAGAGATATAAGGGTCTTGGTGAAATGGACCCCGAGCAGCTCTGGGAAACAACAATGGACCCCGAAAGAAGAACAATGCTCCGCGTGAATTTAAGCGATGCCGAGGAGGCGGACGAAACCTTCTCAATTCTTATGGGTGACAAGGTTGAACCCAGAAAAGAATTTATTGAAAAGAACGCAAAGTTTGTTCAGAATCTGGACATTTAAGGTGATAAACAATGGATAACGAAAACAAAATAAATGAAATTACTGAAGAGGTAAAGCCTCAGGGTAATATGGTTCAGGTTGACCTTAACAGGGAAATGAGAAGCTATTTCCTTGACTATTCAATGTCCGTTATTACCCAGCGTGCCCTTCCCGACGTGCGTGACGGCCTGAAGCCCGTTCACCGCCGTATTCTTTACACCATGCACGAGAATAACCTTACTCCCGATAAGGAGTACCGTAAGTGTGCCGATACCGTCGGCTCCGTTCTCGGACGCTACCATCCCCACGGCGACGCATCAGTTTACGATGCAATGGTAAGACTTGCACAGACCTTCTCCACAAGATATATACTTGTTGACGGCCACGGTAACTTCGGTACCGTTGACGGCGACCCCCCTGCAGCATACAGATATACGGAATCAAGAATGAGTAAGATTTCACTTGAAATGCTCACGGATATTGACAAGGATACCGTTGATTTCACGGGAAACTATGACGACAGACTTAAGGAGCCCACGGTGCTTCCCGCACGCTTCCCCAACCTTCTTGTCAACGGCTCCACGGGTATTGCCGTAGGTATGGCTACAAACATTCCTCCTCACAATCTCGGTGAGGTTATAGACGGTATGTGCTGTGTTATAGATAACCCCGACTGTACGCTTGATGACATTATGCAGTATATCAAGGGACCCGACTTCCCCACTAAGGGTATCATTATGGGACGTGCGGGTATACGTGCCGCTTACGCAACGGGCAGAGGTAAAATCACCGTCCGTGCAAGATGCGAAATTCAGGAGGCAAAAAACGGCAGATATCAGATTATCGTAACAGAGCTTCCCTATCAGGTCAATAAGGCAAGGCTTATTGAATCTATTGCCGATCTTCACAAGGAAAAGCGCCTTGAGGGCATTTCCGATATCAATGACTACTCCTCAAGAGAGGGCATGAATATAACAATTGACTTAAAGCGTGATGCAAATCCTCAGGTTGTTCTCAATCAGCTTTATTCCTTCACTCAGCTTCAGACAACCTTCGGTGTAATTCAGCTTGCACTTGTTGACGGTGTTCCGAGGGTGCTTACTCTCAAGGAGATGCTCGAGCACTACATCGACCATCAGGTAAGCGTTGTCACAAGAAGAACGGAATTTGACCTTAAAAAGGCAAAGGAGCGTCAGCATATCCTTGAGGCTCTTCTCAAGGCACTCGACTTCATCGACGAGGTTATCAATATCCTCCGCGCATCCAAGTCCATTGCCGAGGGTAAGGAAAGACTTATGGTACGCTTCGGCTTCGATGAAATCCAGGCTAACCATATTGTCCAGATGCGTCTGGGACAGCTTACGGGTCTTGAAAGAGAGAAGCTCCAGGACGAAGAAAGAATGCTTGAGGAAAAAATTGCACGCTTCCTTGAGATTCTCTCCTCCCGTGAAAACGTGCTTGCTCTCGTAAAGGAAGAGGCAACCGTAATCAGAGATAAATTCACGGACGAAAGACGTTCCGAAATCGTAAACGTTACGGGTGAAATGGATATCGAGGACCTTATCCCCGAGGAGGACTGCGTATTCACAATGACACAGATGGGCTACATCAAGAGAATGTCAGTTGATGAGTATCAGCTTCAGAAGAAGGGCGGTAAGGGCAGAATCGGTATCACACGCCGTGAGGAGGACGTGGTTGACACCATGTTCACCGCTTCAACCCACTCACATATTATGTTCTTTACCACAAAGGGTAAGGCATATATGGTCAAGGGTTATGAAATTCCCGAGGGAAGCCGCACAAGCAAGGGTATGAACCTTGTAAACATCCTCCCCATTGAGAGTGATGAAAAGGTTACCACCATGATTATGATTCCCAAGGAGCATGACGATCTCTTCCTTTGTATGATTACCAGAAACGGTATCATCAAGAGAACAGAGCTCGAAAACTTCAGAAACATCAGAAAGAACGGTATTATCGCTATTAACCTTGACGAGGGTGACGTGCTTCAGAAGGTGCTTCTTACAACAGGTAAGCAGGATCTCTTTGTTGCTACAAGAAAGGGTCTGGGTATCCGCTTCAACGAAACAGATGCCCGTGTTATCGGACGTACTGCCAGAGGTGTTAAGGCTCTTACCTTCAAATATGAGGATGACTTCGTTGTCGGTATGGAAATTCTCGACGAGGAAGCAGGCGGAAAGCTTCTTACCGTCAGCGAATGGGGTAACGGCAGAAAGAGTGATTTCTCCGATTACCACGTACAATCAAGAGGCGGCTACGGCTCCATCAACTACCGTGTTGATAAATACGGCGATGTTGCCGCAATCAAGGTCGTTTATGAGGACGATGACGTTATTCTTATTTCCGAGCAGGGTATTATAATCCGTATCGCATCCGAAAGCATCAGAGAATGCGCCCGTCCTTCAAAGGGTGTAAGACTTATGAAGCTCGGTGAAGGCGACGGCGTTATTACTCTTACTCTTGCAAAAAAATCAGGTGAGGAAACAACGGATTTACCTGACGAAACGGAAGCAGGGGAAGAAACGGATGCTCCCGAAGCTGAAGCAGCAGAAGTAACCGAAGCTCCTGCAGATACAGCCGAAACAGAAAGCTGAACTATCGGGACGGTGTGATAAATGGCTGATAAAAAAGTATCCGGAAGAAAAAAAACATCCAAAAAGAAGATATCAAAAAAGCAGAAAGAGGAAAACAGAAAGAGCTTTCTCACGATTCTTGCAGGCGTAGCCCTGGGTATTGTGCTTGTTTTCTCAATTGTTGCCGTTGATCTTGTTGCCAAAATGGGCCTTATAAGCTTCAGCAGCAATAAGCCCGGAGATGACCCAGCAGGCTTTGTGGAGGTCACAGAAGCAGGCGACGAGGAAATTCACATTGAGCAGCTTCAGGAGCTGAGAGGACAGAGCGATCTTTCCTCCGTGCTTAAGAGCTGGGCTGAAAATACCACGGAAAATTCACTTATGAGGGATAAGGACGTTATAAACTTCCTTCTTATAGGTCTTGATGCCTCCAACAGAAATTCCGATGCCATTATTCTTGCTTCTCTTAACAAGAAAACCGAAAAGATTTATCTTACCTCGGTTTTCCGTGACTGCTATACATATATCAGTACCTCATCAGGCGGAAAGTATGCCAAAATCAATGCCTGCTATGCAAACGGCGGTGCAAAGAAGCTTATTGAAACCCTGCAGAACAATTTCAAAATTAAAATTGACTACTACGTTTCCGTAAACTTCGATTCCTTCAGCGCCATTGTTGATGCTCTGGGCGGTATAACCCTTGACGTAAAGGAATACGAGGCAGCAGCCGTAAGGGCTGAAATCAATGATGATTGCCCCTCAGGTGAAAACGTTCTTCTGAACGGCAAACAGGCTCTGGGCTTCTGCAGAATCAGATACTGCGACCCCGATGCCGACGTCAGCCGTACAAGAAGACAGCGTCAGTTTATCAATGCTCTCATTGATGAGGCAAAGGGAATCACCATAAGCCAGATTTCCCCTCTTCTCAATTCTGTTATCAAATACGTAAAGACAGACTGCAGCGTAGCCAAAATAATTTCCCTCGGCACTCAGGCGCTTTCGGATAAATGGTATAATTACGAAATTATTTCCGAGGCTGCTCCCTCCGAGGAAAACAGACTGGACTATCAGGGCTATTCCTGGGTATGGATTGTTGACTATCCTGCCGCTGCAAAGGCTCTTCACGAAACAATTTACGGTACCTCTAACATTGAGCTCAAGGAGGACAGAGTTTCCGCAATTGATATTATGAGATATTCTGCTGCCACCGGTACAGCAAGACCGTAAGAAGCAGTAATAAAATAATGTAACTATCTGTAGGGTATGACGCCGACAGCGTTCCGCCGTGCAGATAGTTTTTTTTATATATAGGAAATTACCCGTGCCGTAAGTAATTTCTTATATCAGGAAACAGCTTTTGTCCCCCCTGCACAAAAAATGATTATATTTGTATATATTAAATAAAAATTATTGAAATTGTATAAAAATTATATTAAAATAGTATCTATAAATATGCCTTTCTCACTTTTGTGTGAAATTCAGGGCAGAAAAGGAGATTTTTTATGGCTGATTGTCCCAGGTGCGGGAAAAAAATACCCGTCCGGCAGATGAGTCCCTACTGCAAGGGCTGCGGTGTGCATCTGATGTTTGCCTCCTTTGAGGGGCAGTTTCAGAAGGACAGACGTATTGCCGAAATGTCTATGGCTTTTTTCCGTTATAATATGGAAAAGCTCAGGGGCTCCTATGTGTCGAACCGTGCGCTTAAATTCAGAATTTTTGCGGCATTGGCTCCCGTTATAGCACTTTTTATTCCTCTCGGCTCTCTTGCGGTGAATACCCCCGTGTATTCCTCCTTCGTTTCCTTCAACGTCCTCGGGCTTGTTGCGGGACCTTTTTTCACAAACGGACTTTTCGGAAGTCTTGACGTATTTTCTGCAGGTCCCCTCTTCGGTCCCGTGGCGGCAGAGCTTAAAACGCTGATTCTCATTTACCTTGCCGTGACGGCTTCGGCTGTTATTATTTTACTTCTTGAGCTTTTAAGCTTCATAGGCAATAAAAAGGTGAGCATCCTTACAATAATCTTCTCCGTCCTCGGAATTATAAGCTCCGTGCTGACCAAGGTGCTTACAACGGGACTTGTTACAGCGGCTGCTGAAACGGGCTCTGTGGTGACAGCCTCCTTCGGCTTTATGTTCATCTTAGCAGCTCTTCTTTTCGCTGTTCCCCTTGTTGCCTCGGTATTCACCCTTAAATATCCCCCCGTTTACAATTTCAGGGAGGGTGACGAATTAAGAGTTGAATACAGAAGAAAATATAAAAAGGGCGAAATTGAGCTTCTGAGCATTCCTGCTCCCATTTATGAATCGGAGGCCGATAAAGAGGAAAAGAGAAGGCTTATCTCCGAGGCATACAATATGGGTGAAGAAAAAGAGGAGGTGACCGTCAGTGAATGATATTGATATCCGCTCAGGTCTTTCCGAGGAGGAGCGTCTTCGTCTTGAAAAAATTGACAGGCTCGATTCAAATAAAACCCGTAAAAAGGTTATTATTGCTGTTGTCACCGCAATTCTTGTTCTCTTTTTTGTTCTCGGTACCGCCCTCGGTGCAAAATACATATTAAGCTATGAGGGCACGCAGGCTCTTCCTGCAGAGGAAATTGCCTATCCCGAATACCCGTCCGACCCCGAGGGTATAGTTTCCTCCTTCAAGGGGATGCTCCGGGATTCAAAGAGCTTTGGCGGAGTAAAATTAAACGTAAGCCTTGACGTAAATATCCCTGATGACAGCATCACACTTACGGGTGAAGGTGCAGATAGTGTAAGACCCTACTTCGATTACATAAAGGATTCCTTTGTAAAGCTTATTTCGGCAGAATATGATTCCGTAAGATATTCAGGTACTTACGGAGAGGATTTTTCGGAAAAATTATTCGATACAAATTATCTTGCACATTCCGTTGATATTTCATCAGCCTTAAACGCCGAAAACGAAAATGAGCTTAATTACATTTTTGATTATTACGAACAGACGCTTCTTTCCCCCGGCGGATACGTGGTATTTGAAAAAATATTTGACGTAAATGCAAATTCTGCCGTGAAAAATGCGCTTCTGGAAAAAACCGCTTCAATGGTAAAGGCAGATAAAATAAAAACGGAATACACCGATTTTGTTATGACAGTCAGCATTGACCGTCTTAAGGGGCAGCTTAATTCAATCAGCCAGAAGCAGGTCATTGCCGTTACTCTTCCCCTTACCTTTATCGGTGAATATGAGGAATTAGGAAGCCTTGAGCTTTCCTTCACTCTCGGGCTTAATAAAACCTACTCCTTTACGAGAGCAGATTTCTATTTTGCTGATGATACTTATTTCATCGAAAAGGGCTCCTCGGACGAATTCAGGTATAAGGTTATTTCCGACGAATCTCCGGCTGACGTGGTTGTTACACTCACATCTTCAGACCCCGGGGTGCTTTCGATTGACGGCAGCTTCTATAAGGGCGAAGCTGTCAGCGAAAAGCCCGTCACCGTAACAGGTACCTATACCTATAACGGCATTACCTATGAGGATACCTGTGTTTTCTATGTACGTGTCCCCGTCAGCGGTGTTAAGGTAAGTGCAAAGGAGATAAGTCTTAAAATCGGTTCAGGCTCGCTTATTGATGCAGAAATAAGCCCTGATGAAGCAACCCTTAAGGATGTCTTCTGGTTTTCAAGCGATGAAAATATTGTTAAAGTCGGTGAAAACGGTGAAATTACCGCTGTTTCCGAGGGTACTGCTGAGGTTTACTGTATAACCCTTGACGGTAATTTCAGATCCTCATGCACCGTGACAGTATATAAGTAAGGGAGGGAGAAATATGGCTAAACTGACAAAGGATGCTCTCGTCAACCGTTTCTTTAAGGCGGACGATTATTCTGCCGCCACTCTCGGTGACGATCTTCTTAAAAAATACGAAAGCCTTGCCGTTGACGTTTACAGCACAAGACAGGTAAGTGCAAGCGAAATAATGTGGATGGCTGTGCAGAAATTCTCCCGACAGCTCAAAATGGGTATGGATCATTATCAGAATATGTACTTTACAAAGGTTCTGAAAATTGACCTCACCTACATTACGGTTATAAAGGCTCTCATAAGTATTTACGATACTCTTAATAATCCCCTTATGGGCATTATATATGACAGAACGCGTACCCGCTGGGGAAAGGCAAGACCCTATGTGCTTACCACTCCTCTCCCCTTCTTCCTTATAACGGCACTCCTTTACAGCGGTGCTCTCCTGATGGGCGGAGATACGGTAAATGACCCGAAGAAAATTATCTTCGTTTTCATTATGCTCTTCCTGCAGGAAACCTTTTCAACCATCTTCAATATTCCCACGGATAACTACCCGACCCTGCAAAGCCCCTGCCCTGCCGACAGAATTGCAGTATCTCTCGCACAGAGCTATTCGGGTGCCTACGGCGGAGATATAGTGTCTGTTGTCTATCTTTCCCTTATGTCCGTGAATAATATCGGCGGCATAGAGATATCTCAGCCCCTTATGTTCGCAATAATGGCTGTTGTGACGTGTTTCCTCGGTACGGTAGGTACAATGGGTGTTGCTCTCAGATGCCCCGAAAGAGTGCTTTTACAGCCAAAACCGGCACCTCTTACCAAAACGATGTTCTATGTGCTCAAGAATAAATACGCCATGCGAAACGTTGCCTCCAATTTCCTTGTTTCCTGGTGGAGCAACGGCGGCTACTCCTGGGACGTTATAACTCAGCTTGAAATTTTCGGCGGCGGTGTTCATATCGTTCCCCTTTACGGCTTCTATCACGTATGTAACGTCCTTTCAATGGCGTTCATCAAGCCCATAAGACAGCGCATTAAAAAATACCGTAACATTGTTCTTCTTCTCAGAGGCTGGGATATTCTGGTTGAGCTTATCTGGGCTATAGGCGGCTGGATTACAATGCCTCAGAAAAAATGGTGGCTTTCGGGCATCTTCTTCTGCATCGGCTACGGTCTTAACGGTCTTAATAATGCACCTGCAACGGCATTTGAGGGTGAAATTGACCGTGAAATTAATGACTATACCGAATATCTTACGGGTGAGCGCCCCGACGGCACCTTCGGTCTTCTTACGGATTACATCAATAAGCTTACTCAGCCCCTCAACACGCTTATGGCACTCTGGGTTCTCAAGTGGACGGGCTACGATACCACTATTGATTCCACCTACTGGGCTCAGGACAGCGTAGACGTTTACAGAAAGGTTTTCGCTCTCTATGCCGCAGGCAATATGTTCCCCCATATCATAAGAACAATTCCTCTGTTCTTCTATGACCTTGACGGACAGAAGAAGCTTGATATGTACAAGGCTCTCAACGAAAGACGTTTGCTTATTGCAAAGGAAAATCAGGGCAGGCTCAGCGAGGACATCTCACAGCTTGTCGAAATGCTTTCCGATAAAAACAGCTGAGTCCCCCGTCGGTTTTTCAGAAAAAAAGCATAAAGGGTATCTGCCCAAGGCAGGTACCCTTCATTTTGTCTTCTTTTGATTTTATCTCCGCCGAATATCGTGTACGCTGTTCACGGCACGAGAGCTTTAATCCGGAAATTCTCAAAGCCCCGCAATTTTATATACAAATAAAAAAACGGATAATTATACAAAAATAATGTATAATTATCCGAATGTTATTTTATTCTTGAGGTAAATATGTACTGCTGTGCAAGCCCTCTGTCAGGTGAAAAAAATGACGGAAGCCCCTCGGGATATATTTCTTTTGTTGCCCTTTCAATGTGTCTGTCCATCGGGTAGCAATCGGTAAAGCCCAGGGAGAATAACAGAGTACAGTCGGCAACCTTTCTGCCTACGCCCTTTATTTTCATAAGCTCACGGCGGGCGTCCTCCTCGGGGCCGGCTCTTATGGCATCAAAGTTAATTTCGCCCTCTGCCACCTTTCTTGCAGCATCAAGAATATAGGGAACTCTGTAGCCCGCCCTCAGAAAGCCCAGGTCCTCCTCCGAGAGAACTGCTACTGTTTTTGCGTCGGGAAATGAAAAGCCCTCTCCCGTTCTTTCTCCGAGAGCCTCGGAAAAGCGGCTTACTATTCCCTTGATTCTCGGAATGTTATTGCAGGCGGATATTATGAAGGAGCACAGCGTTTCCCACGGCTCCTGCCTGAGAATGTGAATACCGCCGAAGCGTTCATAGGCATCCTTTATGAATTTATCCTGCGAAAGCCTTTTCATGATCCCGGGATGGTCGGAGTTAAGGTCAAAGTAATCTGTCCATATTTCCTTTATTTCATCCTCTGAGGTATTCAGAAACAGCAGGCTGTCCCCGTCGTTCCTGAGAGAAAGCTCTCTTCCGAAGGCAATTCCGCGGTAGGTATTTTCCCCCGTCTGCTCCCACCTGAAGGCCTGTCCGCAGTCAAGGGTAAGCCCCACGTTAAAGGGGGTGTAACCACAAAGTCTTGTGTTATTACTCTCTTTTATAAGCTCCATTTTACACATCCTTCCGGTGTTGGCAATTTAAATAAAATTTTCGGAAAATTCTATTTAAAAATATCTCCATTTTGTATAGAGGGTAAGATAAAAAAACACAGAGTATATGTTAAAAAATTAACAAACAATCCACAATATGAGTTATCAACAAGGAAATTCTGACCGAATTAAGGGTTATCAAGGGTTTGAGGGGCACTTATCAACATTACTAACAGAATTATCAACATTTTAAGAGTTACTGACAATATACAATTTGTATAAAATTGTTTACAGCAGAATTTACAATGATAAAAACCGACTTTTTCCGCAAAGCTCAGTTCCGTAAAATTACAGAGAAAATGTGACAGAAATCGGCAAATCGGCTATAGTGTGCAGGTGCAGCTCCCCTGCCACAATATGTATTTTCAGTCTTTTATTGTTAAAAAAATAACAAGACGTTTATCAGTCACTTTTTCTCTTTTTGTGGGAGTTTTACTTTTTGGTTATTTTTACTTGACAAGCAGTATCAATTAATTTTGCTTATGTGTGACTTGAAACCGGATTTCTGTCAATAATTACAATATATAGTATGGGAGGTTTTTTGTATGCTTAAAGGAGTCAACCGTCAGGTGGTGGAAATTCCCCAGCCTGAAAGTGCTTATTTTGAAAAGGTTATATTTTTTGTCCGTCCCGAATTTTCGGGAGTGAGTGAATCGAAAATCAGAGCCAGCGCCGATGAGCTTATTAAAAATGCCTCTCCCCCGCCCCGCGAAAAAGACGTCGGAAGCCGTCGGGAGAAGCTTCGGTTTTATGTGAAATTTTCACTTGCGGCGCTTTCGGGCGCTGCAGTAACGGCTCTGGGAATGCTGATTATTTTCTGACAGCACTCCCCTTTTTTTGTACCTTATTGTGTGTTGCTTATGTATATCTTCCGACGGCTTTCCGTGTTCCTGAGTCCGTTCTTTTCTTACTTGCCTACGCAGAATTTCGAGAACACCTCGTTCACGATTTCCTCGCTTGCCTTCTTTCCCGTGAGGGTCAGAAGCTGCTCAATTGCACAGTCGATGCTGACGTTTACAGCATCAATTGTAAGCCCTGTGTCAATTGCCGTTTTCGCCTCTCTTATGCACTCGAGAGCCTGTCTTGCACACTCGTACTGTCTGTCGGCGGCAAGCATCTCCTGAGAAAAATCCAGTCCTGCTGTGCCGAGAATTCTCTCAAGAGATGCGCGTATTTTCTCTTCTCCCCCGCCTTCCCTGGCGGAAAGTGATACTACTTCCGGAATGTATAATCTTACATCCTCCTCTGAAAACTGAGGAGTCAGATCTGACTTGTTTATGATAGCAAGACATCGCTTTTTCCTGCAGCTTTCAAGAAGCTCCCTGTCCTCATTATCAAGAGGACGTGACACATCCAGTACCGCCAGAACGAGATCTGCCGTTTCAATTCTGCTCCTTGCAATGCTGACGCCGATGCTCTCAACCTCATCCTCGGTATCGTGAATTCCCGCCGTATCAGCGAGCCTTAAAAGTATATCTCCCACCCTTACGGTTTCCTCAACAACATCTCTTGTTGTACCCGCAACGGAGGTTACAATGGATCTTTCACAGCCTGAAAGCACATTCATAAGTGTGGATTTTCCCACGTTCGGCTTGCCGCATATTACGGTATTCACGCCCTCTGTAACTGCCTTACCGCTGTCATAACGGCTTATGAGCCTTTCAAGCTCTGTTTCATTTTCCGTAAGAGCTTTATAAAGCGTGTCGGCTTCAACCGCAGGGATATCCTCATCGGGATAGTCGCTCCATACAGCGAGAGCGGCGGCGCTGTTAATAAGAGAAGAGCATATTTCTCCGATTTTACGGCTGACGTTGCCCTGGAGGGTGTTCCTTGCTGCATTAAGTGCCGCATCGCCCGAGGCTGAAATAATGTTCATAACGCTTTCTGCCTGAGCCAAGTCCATCTTTCCGTTAAGAAACGCCCTTTTTGTGAATTCACCGGGAGCGGCAGGGGAGGCACCCAGCCTGAAAACAAGCCTTAATACCTTATTCATTATAAAAAGACCGCCGTGACAGCATAATTCCACAACGTTTTCACCCGTATAGCTTTTCGGAGCGCGGAAAACCACGGCTACAGCCTCATCAATAGGGGAGTTGCCGTCCGAAATCTGCCCGTAGGCGGCAGTATATCCCTTCATTTCCGATAATTTCTTACCCGAAAACGAGGAAAAGCACCTTCCCGCAACGTTAATTGCATCCTCACCCGATATTCTGATTATTCCGATTCCGCCCGCCGCATTGGGCGTGGCAATTGCCGCAATAGTTGACATAAATTCTTCCTCACACAGATAATTGAAGTTTACAGAAATAATTAATTTAGAGGCACAAATTATGTTTTACCCTGTAGGGGAGGGCGTCCTCGACCTCCCGAGATAGAGGCTGGCAATATGGATAAAAGAATTATAACTCTTTGGAGAAACATTTTTATAATCCACGGAAATGATATAAATTTGTAATTTCTGCATTGCGGGATGTCGGGGACGCCATCCCCTACAATGTTAAATGCACGGCACTGCTTCTCGGGCAATTACATCTGCTGATGAAACGTTATTTATATATTTTATTATATTATAATACAAATATATATAATATTGCAATATGTGAAATTTTATGGTAAAATTTATTGTTATCAAAATCACAAGGAGTACGCACATGGATTATTTTTCCGGAAAATTTGATATTGCCGTAATCGGTGCCGGTCACGCAGGCATCGAGGCTGCTCTTTCTGCCGCAAGGCTCGGCTGCTCGGTGGTGTGCTTTACCATAAATCTTGACTGGATAGGCAATATGGCATGCAATCCCTCAATCGGCGGTACGTCAAAGGGGCATCTTGTCCGTGAAATTGACGCTCTCGGCGGTGAAATGGGTGTTGCCGCAGATAAAAATACCCTGCAGAGCCGTATGCTCAATCTCGGTAAGGGCCCTGCCGTTCATTCCTTAAGAGCGCAGATTGACAGACGTGAGTACTCCAAATATATGAAAAATACCCTTGAGAAGCAGGAAAATCTTACCCTTGTTCAGGCAGAGATTGTTTCTCTTTCAAGACTCGATAATTCCTTATGGGAATTAAAAACTCAGCTTGACTGCGTTTATCACGCCTCTTGTGTAATTCTTGCTACGGGTACCTTTCTTGACGGAAAGATTTATGTGGGTGACAAGGTATATTCAAGCGGTCCTGACGGAATGTTTCCTGCTGTCGGCCTTTCGGATTCACTCAAAAAGCAGGGAATAGCTCTTCGCCGCTTCAAAACCGGAACACCCTCAAGAGTCAACAGACGAAGTGTTGATTTCTCGGGACTTGAGGAGCAGAAGGGGGACGAAAGGGTAGTGCCCTTTTCCTTTTCAACAAAGGATTTGCCTCAGAATATTCTCTCCTGCCACATTACCTATACCAATGAGGAAACCAAGCGTATAATTATGGAAAATCTGCACCGATCCCCATTATTTGGTGGTGTGATAGAGGGTGTGGGCCCAAGATATTGTCCAAGTATAGAGGATAAGATGGTGCGCTTCTCCGATAAGGAGCGTCATCAGATATTCATTGAGCCCTGCGGACTTGATACAGAAGAGATGTATCTTCAGGGTCTTTCTTCGTCACTTCCCGTTGATGTTCAGGAGGCTTTTGTTCATTCCATAAAGGGTCTTGAAAACTGTCAGATTATGAGAAATGCCTATGCAATCGAATATGACTGCGTTGATCCTCTTGAGCTTCGTCCCACTCTTGAATTTCTGCATTATGACGGTCTTTTCGGTGCCGGACAGTTCAACGGCTCAAGCGGATATGAGGAGGCTGCCGCACAGGGACTTGTCGCAGGTATCAATGCCGCATTGAAGGTGCAGGGTAAGGAACCCTTTATTCTTGAGCGCTCAGGCTCGTATATAGGAACACTTATAGATGATCTTGTCACCAAGGGCTGTAATGAGCCATACAGAATGATGACCTCGCGAAGTGAATACAGGCTTATTCTCCGTCAGGATAATGCAGATATCCGTCTTCTTAAATCAGGATATGAGCTGGGACTTGTTTCCCGGGAGAAATATGACAGATTCTTACATAAATTAGAGCTTATTGATATTGAAAGAAAAAGAACGGAATCCACCGTTATTGCGCCCTCAGAGGCTATAAATAAAATGCTTGTTTCACGTGAAACATCTGCTCTTACCACGGGCTGTAAGCTTGCCGATCTTATCAGAAGACCTCAGCTCAATTATGAGGTGCTGACTGAATTCGACAAAAACCGTCCCGACCTGCCCTTTGAAGTGTTTGAACAGGTAGAAATTGACCTGAAATACGAGGGTTATATCAAAAGACAGCTTTCTCAGGTGCATGAAATGCGCCGTCTTGAGGAAAAGCTGATTCCTGAGGATATAGATTATAAAGATGTAATAAACCTCAGAACGGAAGCAATAGAGAAGCTTTCAAAAATAAGACCGCGAAGCATCGGTCAGGCTTCACGTATTTCAGGCGTAAGTCCTGCGGATATCTCCGTGCTTCTGATTTATCTTGCAAAGAACGGAAAGGGGAGTGTGCAAGAATGATTTCCAAGGAATTGCTGAAAAGCTCCTGCGAGAGCCTCGGTATCAGTATAACTGATAAAGCAGTTGACAGATTCGATAAATATGCCGAAATGCTCGTGGATTATAATGAAAAGGTTAATCTTACGGCTATTACCGCTCCCGATGATATTGTAATCAAGCATTTTGCTGACAGTCTGTGTCTTATGAAGTTCTGCGAGCTTCACGGGAAAAAGATAATAGACGTCGGTACGGGCGCAGGCTTTCCCGGAGCGGCTCTTCTCTGTGCAGAGCCTGATTTTGATATTACAATGATAGATTCCGTAAACAAAAAGCTCGATTTTATCAGATTTCTTCTTAAAGAGCTGGGGCTTCAAGGGAATGTTATCACTATAAGGGCAGAGGATGCTGCCAAAAAGCCCGAATTCAGAGAAAAATTTGATATTGTTACATCACGTGCGGTTGCTTCGCTTAATGTGTTGGCTGAATATTCCGTTCCGCTTGTCAAGGTAGGCGGTTTGTTTGCACCTCTTAAGGCTGTTCTTTCTGCTGAGGAGGATCAGCGCGGCTGCGGTGCTGTTGCAAATCTCGGTGCCAGGGTTACCGATAAGCACAGATATACTATACCTGACGGCAGTGAAAGAGAGATAATTATTGCAAAAAAGATATCGCAAACTCCGACAAAATACCCCAGAGCCTTTGCACAGATTTCAAAAAAGCCTCTTTGATTGCAGTAAAATCAAATAAATTACATACATTAATCCCTATATTTTGCATAAAGACTGTGATATTCTGTACTTGCAGGACAAACCTGCCGAATATCACAGTTTGTTTTTATTGGTGCAAGATGTTGAAAAATAAGGTTAAAACAGGCGGTTCTATTCTTCTGATTCCGACTGAAGACGTGCTTCCGGCTCTCTATTCATCCAGAAGGGTAGTTTCCCTTGACGAATTGCATAGTCTTTCTGATTCAATAAGTTCTGTCGGAATACTGAATCCGCTTACAGTCAGGCGTGATGAGCATGGCTGTTACCGTGTTGTTTCAGGTGAAAGGCGCAGGCGTGCCGCTGTTATTGCAGGCTGCACGGAGCTTCCGTGTGTTCTTGTGAATACCGCGGAGGGCGATGAAATAATTTATAATATTGCCGAAAACCTCCACAGAAAAGAGCTTCATTATCTTGAGCTTGCAACAATAATTGATGAGCTTCACGGAAATATGAGCGTTTCTGAAATTGCAGAAAGCCTTTCCGTTCCCGAAGGTCTTATTTTATCAAGAATCCGACTTCTTTCGCTTCCCGACAATGTAAAATGGAAAATTATGATGAGTAATCTGAACGAAACCTCTGCTAATGCCATAGCAGGCGTTGAAGACGCCGGAAGACAGAATGAAATAACTGATCTTATCGTTTCCTCAGGCTGCAGCTTCAGAGAAGCGCTTGAGCTTACGGAAAAAATTCCCGTCAGAGCCATTTTTGCCGCCCGATACCGTGATTACCGCATATTTGAGAACACCATTGAGCATGCCGTTGATACGATGACGGCATCCGGAATCTCTGCAGAATGCAAAAAACTAGCTGATGACAGCAGAATAACCTATACGGTTACCATTAATAAGATGGTTTAGAGATTTATCTCTTTATCATACAGCCCATATCTTTCTCTTTCACACCCCACATCCAAACAGGAAGACCGTCGATTCGTCGGCGGTCTTTCTGTTTGGAAGGTAATAGGTAAGAACCCGACCCATTACGAAATCAAAGATTTCTATGGGTACCCCGGAACCTTGTTACTCGCGTTGCTCGTAATAAAAAGTAATAGTGAAGAAGTGAGTTACAAAAGTAAAAATATTGGGACGGAAATTATAAATCAAGACACGAAGTGTCTTCCGACAGGATACCTATTCACTTTTCACTATTACCTATTACTTCACCTGCGGTCTTTCTGTTTGATAGAAATCATTGTAGGGGAGGGGTCGCCCCTCCCGTCATATAACTTTTTTATCATTTTTATATAAATTACAACTCTTTGAACGTGTGATTTCCTGCATATCCGTGAACTTACGTGAATTGCGGGCGGGGTGACCCCGCCCCTACAAAAAGTAACTTGTTTCACGTGAAACAATAATAATTTTCAATACGTATTGATTTTTTCTCAGCTGTTTGATATACTATATTATTATATGTTAATAATATATAATAATTTATATATAATAATATAAGGAGGAGCCGCTGATGGCAAAGACTGTTGCCGTGCTTAATCAGAAGGGCGGAGTAGGGAAGACCACTACAGCTGTAAACCTTGCCGCCTGCATCGGAGCCAAGGGTAAGAAGGTTCTTCTCGTGGACATCGATCCTCAGGGAAATTCCACAAGCGGCTTTGGAGTAGATAAAAGAGCAATAAAGGTTTCATCCTATGACGTGCTTGTCGGCAATAATAAGGGTGAGGATGCTGTCATTCACACCGAATTCGAGGGTGTTGACCTGATGGTTTCAAATATGAACCTTGCAGGCGCAGAGCTTGAGATTATAGATATCAAAAACCGTGAAACTCTTCTTAAAAGCGCTCTTGCACCGCTGTGGGACAGATATGACTATATTTTTCTCGATTGTCCCCCGTCCCTCGGACTTATCACTCTCAATGCGCTTACCGCTTCCGATACATTCCTTGTTCCCATTCAATGTGAATATTATGCACTTGAGGGACTTTCGCAGTTAATGGCGACTGCAAGAAACATAAAAAGACTTTACAATCCTTATTTAGAGCTTGAGGGAGTTCTTCTCACAATGTATGACGGAAGACTTAATCTCACACAGCAGGTTGTGGATGAGGTTAAGAAATTCTTTCCGAAAAAGGTATATTCTACCACAATTCCCAGAAATGTACGCTTGTCAGAGGCACCCAGCTTCGGACAGCCCATAATATATTTTGACAAACGCTCAAAAGGAGCAGAGGCATACAGCGATTTCTCTGACGAGTTCTTGTCAAAGCAGGACAGGAGGTAAATAAATGGCAGCAAAAAAAGGCGGTCTTGGTAAGGGCTTTGACAGTCTTTTCCGCGACAACTCCGCAGATGCACTCTCGGAGGGCGGCTCCGTAATGCTCCCCATAAGCGATATCGAGCCCGACCGCGGACAGCCCCGTACAAAGTTCTCAGAAGAGGCCTTGGCGGAGCTTGAGGCATCAATAAGAGAATTCGGCGTGCTTCAGCCCCTTCTCGTAAGACCTATGTCAGACGGCTCGTATAAAATCGTAGCAGGCGAAAGACGCTACCGCGCTGCAAGAAGGGCAGAGCTTACCGAGGTTCCCGTAATAATAAAATCCCTTACGGATGCCGAAGCGGCGGCAATTGCTCTTATCGAAAATCTTCAGCGTGAGGACTTAAACCCCATTGAAGAGGCAGCAGGTATCAGAAAGCTTATTGAGGAGTACGGCTACACCCAGGAGGAGGCAGCAGAAAAGCTTTCAAAATCACGTCCCGCAATTGCAAATGCCTTAAGGCTTCTTTCCCTTCCGAAGGACGTAACGAAGCTCGTTGAGGAGGGAACAATTTCCGCAGGTCACGCAAGAGCACTTTTAGGACTTGATGATGAAGAATTAATTTCCGACATTGCAAGAGATATTGTCGAAAAACAACTGTCTGTAAGACAGACCGAACAGCTTGTAAAGGCACTTAAGAAGCCTAAAAAGGAAAAAACACCCAAAAAGGCAAGAGATAAGTTCTACGATGAGGTTGAATTATCCCTCTCCGGTGTGCTTGCAAGAAGGGTTACCGTGCAGAACTCAGGCAAGGGCGGTAAAATTGAAATCGAGTTTTTCGATGCAGACGATTTACAGAAATTAGCAAAACTTTTTTCGGAGGATTAAAAAATGATTGATATAAGGTTTTTAAGAGAAAATCCGGATGCAGTCAGAGAAAACATTAAAAAGAAGTTTCAGGACAGCAAGCTTCCTCTGGTTGACGAGGTTTTAGCTCTCGACGTAGAAAGCAGAAAAAACAAGACAGAGGCAGATAATCTCCGTGCTTCAAGAAACAAGTATTCAAAGCAGATCGGTGCTTTAATGGGTCAGGGCAAAAAGGAAGAAGCAGAAGAGATGAAGAAGCTCGTAAATGAGCAGTCCGAGGCTTTAGCCGCTGCAGAAGCCAAGGAAGCAGAGCTTCAGGAGAAAATCACAAAGATTATGATGATTATTCCCAATATCATCGACGAATCTGTGCCGATAGGTAAGGACGACAGCGAAAACGTTGAGGTTCAGCGCTACGGTGAGCCCGTTGTTCCCTCCTTCCCCATTCCTTATCACACCGATATTATGGAGCGCTTCAACGGCATCGACCTTGACTCGGCAAGACGTGTTGCAGGTAACGGCTTCTATTATCTTATGGGTGACATCGCAAGAATTCATTCCTCCGTTATATCATACGCAAGGGACTTTATGATTGACAGAGGCTTCACCTACTGCATCCCTCCCTTTATGATCAGAAGCGACGTTGTAACGGGTGTTATGAGCTTCGCTGAAATGGAAGCTATGATGTATAAAATTGAGGGAGAGGACCTTTATCTTATCGGTACCAGCGAGCACTCAATGATAGGTAAGTTTATTGATACCATCGTTCCCGAGGAGTCACTTCCTCAGGCTCTTACAAGCTATTCACCCTGCTTCCGTAAGGAAAAGGGCGCTCACGGCATCGAGGAAAGAGGCGTTTACAGAATCCACCAGTTCGAAAAGCAGGAAATGGTAGTTGTATGCAAGCCCGAGGACAGCAAAATGTGGTTCGATAAGCTCTGGCAGAACACCGTTGACCTTTTCAGAAGCCTTGATATCCCCGTAAGAACACTTGAGTGCTGCTCAGGCGACCTTGCAGACCTTAAGGTAAAGTCAATCGACGTTGAGGCATGGTCACCCAGACAGGGCAAGTATTTCGAGGTCGGCTCCTGCTCAAATCTCGGTGATGCTCAGGCAAGAAGACTTAAAATCAGAGTAAACGGCAAGGACGGCAAGTATCTTGCACACACTCTTAACAATACCGTTGTTGCTCCCCCCAGAATGCTTATTGCCTTCCTTGAAAACAACCTCAATGAAGACGGCAGCGTAAACATTCCCGAGGCTCTTCGTCCTTATATGGGCGGAAAAGAAAAGATTGTCCCCGTAAAGTAATAATCTGCACGGCAAATTATTACAGTGATATTCACGGCTTTGCCGTGAGTGATATTGCCCTGCCGGGCAGTGATATTCATTCCTCCGGAATGAGTGATATATTTGTCTTCGACAAATGCTTCGGAAGGCCTTGCCTTATTCCTCTTACGCTCTGTAAGTAACAATGAAGAATTGCAGTGCCTTCTGTCTAAAGGTAAACAAATTTAAGGAGAAGAAAAAATGGATCCTATTAAAGTAGATTTTTCCGACAGCGGAAAGAAGAAAAGTGTAAAAGACGTGCTTATTCCCCCCGAAAAGGCAGGTCTTAAAATCGTTATCAACATCATAATCACTCTCATAGTTGCTGTTGTTGCATACTATTTTATGCTTCCCCCCATGAACCTCCAGTCCTATGACTTCTATATTTACTGGGCTCTTGTTCTTGCTTCCTATGTGGGCTCCGCTTTTGTAACCTCAGGTGCCTTCATCAAGCCCGAATACGTTCCCTATGTAAGAAGACAGTCTATTGCTCCCATTGCTATAGGTCTTGTTCTTGCACTTGTTGTAGGTGTCGGCTACGTTATCTCCAGCCCCTTCTTCCGTGCAAAGGACTATGCAGAGATTCTTACTATCGAAAACGCAGAGTTTGACAACACAATCTCAGTTATCGACAGCATTTCCGATTTCGACAAGGTTCCCCTTATCGATAAGGACGCTGCCCGTGCCCTTGCTGACAAAACCCTCGGTGACTTCTCAGCACTCGGCCTCGAATCTCAGTTCGAAATTCTCGAAAGCGATTCCACACAGATAAACTACAAGGGTTCTCCCTACAGAGTATATCCTCTTCAGTACGGCGATATCTTCAAGTGGGCTACAAACTCCGTTTTAAGTGCTGAATATGAGGGTATTCCCGGTTACGTAAGAGTTAACCTCAACACTCAGGAGGCTCAGCTTATCACAGAATTCGATATCAAGTATTCAACTGCAGAGCACTTCAATGAATATCTTGAAAGACACCTTCGCTTCAAGTATCCCACATACATTTTCGGTGACACCTCATTTGAAATTGACGAAGCAGGCAAGCCCTTCTGGGTTATTGAACACATCAGAAAGACCGTCGGTCTTGTAGGCGGTGACGATGTTGCAGGTGTTATCCTTGTTGACGCAGTTACAGGTGAAGACATCTACTATTCCGCAGAAGAAATCGGTGCAGAAAGCTCCGAAATCGCATGGATTGACCAGGCATACGATGCTGACCTTCTCGTTCAGCAGTATAACTACCTCGGTAAGTACGCAGGCGGTTTCTGGAACTCTCTTATCGGTCAGTCAGGTGTTAAGCAGGCATCCAAGGGCTATTCATTCATCGCTGTGGGTGACGACGTTTACCTTTACACAGGTGTTACCTCCGTTACCTCCGACGACTCAATCCTCGGCTTCTTCTTCATCAATCAGAGAACCAAGGAAGGCTTCTTCTATAACACCACAGGTGCTACAGAATCCGCAGCTCAGCTTTCTGCTCAGGGTAAGGTTTCCGATAAGGGCTGGAAGGCAGCATTCCCCATTCTTCTCAATATTGACGGCGAAGCTACCTACTTTATGGCTCTTAAGGATAACGCAAACATTGTAAAATCCTATGCGATGGTTAATGTTCAGCAGTATAATGTTGTTGCAATTCCTGCAGAGGAAAAT
>JAZSIM010000038.1:0-21840 GCA_045533835.1 Acutalibacteraceae bacterium | reverse complement strand
AGAACAATTTCTGAATAATAACTCTGTAAAAATCTTTGCTTGTTTTAGTCACGGAAAGATTGTGGGTGTTATGGCTGTTTCTTTTATTGAACAGAAGAAAGTTGAGATATTAGGAATTGCGGTTGATTTATCTGCTCGTGGCAAAGGCATTGGTTCTTATATGATAAAACAAGTGATAAATAATTATGATTTATTGTCTGTATATGCTGAAACGGATAATGATGCCGTCGGTTTTTATCAGAAGAACAATTTTAGTATTACAGAATTCTCTGAAATTTATGACGGTGAAACGGTTATCCGCTACAAATGTGAATTAACCCAATTCCAATAGGTCGAACAGTTAGGAAAATAAGAATTTGCGTTGTTAAAAAGCTGAAATTACCGTACCCTTGACTTTTTCTTGACAGGGAAATCTTTGCCGTGATATAATTTTTTCCGGGAAGAATTTCCTTAATATTTAATTGAGGTGAATGTTATGTTTGAAAGCTTTTTAGTAGAAGTATTAAAGCTTGCACCGAGACAGATGTGGGCTGTAGAGCAGATAGGCTATTATTTTACCCACTTGTTTGACGGCTTTTCATTAGAAAAGATTTTTGCAACTTTTCTTGCAATTATTGAGCTGTTCGGTCTTGTAATCTTTGATACACCCACAACTCCCCGCGGTGAGGAGCTTGACCTTACAGGCTACAGCCTTGTTTTTGAGGATGAATTTGAGGGTGATACCCTTGATACCGAAGCCTGGAGATACAGGGGCAACGGTGCATGGAGAGGCGGATACAGCCATGAAGGTCAGGTCTCTGTCAAAGACGGAAATATGATAATTGCCGCTCAGTATCTCAAGGACGGTGCATACGGCGAGGGCTGGTATTCCGGCAGAATCAGTCTCAGAGAGAAATACTGCAAGGGTTATTTTGAAATCCGTTGTAAAGCAAGTCCCTATGACGGCTTCTGGTCTGCGTTCTGGATTCAGGCTGACCACCCCTATGAGGCAGCGTATTCCAAGGGCGGTGTAGGCGGCTGTGAAATTGATATTTTTGAAGCAATGGCATGGGATGAAACTGTAGGCAAGAATTCCGTAACACAGACAGTACATTGTGCAGGTGTTGACGGCGTTCAGGAGGGCTTCCAGTCATATAATCTCGGAGCTTTTTACGGCAACAACATCTATGAGGAATACAACACCTACGGTCTTAAATGGACGGACGAGGAATATATCTTCTATGTAAACGGAGTTGAAACCCGCCGTACATCCTTCGGCAACGGAGTTTCCGAGGTTCTCGAGGAGGTAATAGTTTCTCTTGAAACACCCGCCGCAGAAGAGCTTGAGGGTCTTGATAAGGCAACCTACAAAACAGAGTTTGTGGTTGACTACGTAAGAATTTATCAGAAATAATAAGAATTCTGAGGCATAAGTAATTAAAGAGTATTATTTTCAGAGATACTGTAATTTTTGTAAGGTGATTGATATGCAGAAAAATTCTATTATTATCATTAAAAATGTTTTCTGTGTTATTACCATTATCTGGACACTCATAATGATGTTTGAATATTTATTGATACTTACCCCATTTAATTTACAGGGGCTTATATACGAAGTATTTGATTTCTTTATTATTTTTCTTTATTTCGGTATCTTTGCCGTCCCGGCGTTGCTTATAATCTCAATAATACTTATGTCAATTATCAAAGAAAAGCTTCTTGTTGATTCCGGTAAGATATTAAATATAATCACGATTATAATGCCGTGTATCCTTGGCATATTAATGATTTTAACAAAATTCAATGATCGCTTGCAATAAGATTAAAAATTGCTGTGTAATTATAAACAAAGATGGGGATGTGAAAACGGGAGTTTTTGCATCCTCTTTCTTTCAAAAAAGTTTTTAAAACCTCTTGACTCTCGCCTTAGCTTCAGGCTTATACTATGCACATAAGGTACCTTAGATTATGAAAAGGAGAGCTATTTTATGAAAATCGGAGAGTTTGCAAAAATGTGCGGGACAAAGATTTCAGTTCTCAGGCATTACGACAGAGAAAAGCTTCTTGTGCCTCAGTATACAGATAATTTTTCAGGCTACAGATATTACAGCTCTGAGCAGATTCTGACTTTTTATAGGATAAGTGCTTTGAAAAAAGCAGGTTTCTCCTTACAGGAAATCAAAGAAATCATTTCCGGGAGGAAATCCAACAAAGAAATTGAAATAATTTTCTCTCAGAAGGAAAAGGAATTTCTCGATGCACTCAGAAATCTCAAGGAGGCAAGACTGATGATGACAAAATTGGATATTGAATTTTTTGACAATACGGCAATTATCAGGTGCGGTGCCGGTGATGACGCCGCCCGGCTGTGTACCGTTGCCGAAGCTGAAATCAAAGCAGCAGATTATCAAAGAATATCTCAGTATGATATTAAGGAAGATGTAATAAGCTGCAAGGTAATTAAATTAGGTGACGAGGTCAGGCAGCCTGAAAAGGAAATGCCGTTTGTGAATGATGAAAAGGTTATCGGCAAATGGGAGGTTAAGGGTGTTTTTGCCGTCAAAGAGGATTATGTGCAGAATATTTTCTGCGATAATACGGGCTTTTACGGCGGGGACATAAAATATCTGTATTTCCTTCCCGACGGTGAAGAATACTGGGGCTACAGCTGGACAAAGGGATATTTTATCAGCAATTCTTATCTTTCGGGCAATACATACAATGAGTATGAGCTTGAAGAAAGGGCGGACGGAGCATATATGCTGATAACCCTCAGAGAAACAGAGGTCAGCCGAGGCGGAAGCCCGGTTTATCTGTCCCTTAAAAAGGCTGACAGCAACAGATATTCTGCAGAAAGCATTGCAAGAAAGGATGATATAGATAAGCCCTTTATACGCGATGAAGAAGCAGTCGGCAAATGGATTTCTCATTCATTTTTAGGAGCCGAGTGGGAAGAATCTGATTTCCCGGGTGAGCGTGAATCGTCTGAAGACTTGTATTTCAAGGAACTTTATTTCTTCCCTGACGGAAACGCAAAATGCGTATATGCGGACGCGGTTTTTGAGGGTGAGGATACCGTTGTGTGGACCAAGAATTTTCTTCTTCGCAAATGGAATTGGTCTGCCTGTGAGTATGAAATCAGAACGGTTGACGGAACAGATTATATGATAATCGAATGGAAAAGCGGCGACTACCGTTACGGCGGATATGATACGAACTATTATGTATTCATAAGAGGCTGATATCGGAATTACACGCTTGTTTTTGTCGGCTGTTGGTGTTAAGATTGTTATATAAAATATCAATCTTAAAGAGCGTGGTAGTATGAGTAAATTTAAGTTATTAAAAATGACAGCCTGTTTTTCAATTGCGGTGATGCTGCTGAGCTTAAATGCTTTGCCTGTTTTTGCCGAAACCGCAATTGAAGTCAGGCACACGGCGGATATTGCTGTTTCTGAAGATAACTGGTGGGACAGAGGCGTGCAGTACGGTCGGATTCTGGTTCTGAATAATCAGGCAGAGGAAGAAAACAACGTTCTTCTTGCAACTCATTGTGAGCTTAATTCAGGTCTTTCGGAGAATGCACCCGGTTATCCGATTTACCGAAGCACCGATAACGGAAGGTCCTGGGAGATTATCACACGTGTTACCGATACTCTGACAGGTACAAATTCCGAATGGAATCCTACCCTTTTTGAGCTTTCAAGACCTTGCGGTGATTACCCTGCAGGGACAATAATTCTTGCGGCTTGTTCAATTGATGCGGATCACAGCAAGGCTTCTCACATCAGACTTTATTTCAGCACGGACGGCGGTTATACCTTCAGCCAGGGTGTTGCGGTTGCAAGTGCCGGAGGTCTTGATGAGGGTGTATGGGAGCCTTTTTTAATTCAGCTTGATGATGACAGTCTTGTGTGCTTTTATTCCGATGATTCAGACTCCGACCATTCTCAGACAATCGTTTATAAGCAATCAAAGGACGGCATCAATTGGGGCGAAGCAGTAACTGTTACAGCAAGTGAAATCCCCGAAGAAAGACCCGGTATGCCAATCGTTACAAGGCTCTCTGACGGCTCATATTTTATGGTTTATGAAATCTTTAATAAAGCAGATATTGAAGGTGAACCTGTTTTTTGCCGTTATTCAGAGGATGGGCTTGACTGGGGCGATCCGTCATATCCGGGTGAAGCGATTGTAACCGCAAACGGAAAAAAGGCCTTGGGTGCTGCACCATACTGCGGCTGGACTCCCGTTGGCGGTGAAAACGGTACATTGATTGTAAGCGGTACACATTTAAGAAAGGGCAAAAGCAAAACAGGCTCGGACTATTTTATAAGCTATGACAACGGAAAAACCTGGCAGGCTGTCCCTCATATTATACCCTATACTCCCGATGACCATGTAGGCTACAGTAACTCCTTCGCATTTTCAAAGGACGGCAAAACAATGTATGCCATCAACAATCCGCAAAAGGATGATAACCCCGGAAAATCAAAAATGGTTGTTGCTGTTGCAGAGCTTCAGGAGGTAACCCGTACACAACCCGATACCGCCGTTATTATTCTGATAATCTCAGGCATTGTTTTATCCGGTGCGGCTGCCGCTGTCGGAATTGCTCTTAAAAGAAAGAAACGCTGATCATCAGGCATTCAGAAAGGGGCAATTGTCCCTTTAAGGGCAAGAAAGTAGGAATGCTATCAGTAGTTTTTTTGTTTGCACTGCCAAATCTGATGTAGTATACTATAATAAAGGCGGTGGTATGATGAATATTGTCAGATACGGTAAATGGGAAATTTCGGCAGATACGGAAAAGACAAAGGAATATTACCGTAATTATGCTGCAAACAGTAATCAGGCAAACCGTAATTTTGCAAAATTCTGTGAACAGCTCACAGATGAGGAAAAAAGCTTTTTTGAATCATTTGGCATTGATCCTCTTTGCTGTGAAATTGAACATATAGGTGTGAACAGAAGGAAGGAGTTTCCCTGCGGGGGATATTATCTGATTTGCGGAAGATATCTGAAATGGCCCGAGGAGGAAACGATGACCGTTGAGGAGCTGGCGGAAAAGGGCTTTGTTGATGACCGTGAGGATCCTCGTATTAACATAGGTCGCTTTGAATTTGAATTCCAATGTGAATATCGTGGTTTCTGTGAAATTCCCGGGGATATGCCGGAAGGGTTTATCTGTGTCACGTTCTGGTGTGAGGATATGCGCTGGCTGCTTGATGAAAAGCCTGATGACGATATGATTATGTATGAAGCTCCGAGATTCTGGGAAATCGGTAAAATTCTTAAGGAAAAAAGAGAAGCAAGGAAGCAGCGGGCAGCATACAGGGAAGAACAGAAGCAGGAATTCAAGAATACCTTTGAAAAGCTTAATATTGAATATTCCGAGCTGAGTGCAGCTGAAATAAATGCCTATAAAAGAAAATGGCTTGATGCATTTTCCCCCGCCGATGCAGACAAAAAAGAAATAAAAAGGCTCTGCCTGTCTGATAAGAGGTTCTCCGTATTCTTGTGGCATTTATTCAGCTATAAAATATCAGCTTCAGAAGAAAATGCCGAAGAGGCTTATAATAATACCAAAAAAACGGAGTGTATCATCATAAGCAATCTCGATGAAATCGGTTTTTCTTTGATAAACGCAGAAAGGCTTACGGCAGATACGCTTAATGACTTTGTTGACGTAACTGTTTCTGATAAAGCGCTGTCCTGGACATATTGTAAAACACACGAAAGCATGTGCGGTCCGTATTTCTGTAAAATTCCAATTTGTCAAGCTATAAATGGTGAATTAAACCTGAGAATAAATTAATGTTAATGATATATAAGTATTGTTCAGCACTACAGGCAAAAGCAAGCTTTTGTCGGTGGTGCTTCGAACTATAATAAGAAACCATCCGTTCAGGGTGGTTTTGTTTTTTTCTTGCGTTGTAAAGTCAGCTGTGGTAAAATTTCTGTAAGGATGTGATTTTTGTGAAGAAAAACAAGACAAATATTATAATTGCAGCGGTGATAATTGCCGTAATAATCGGACTTGCCGCATTTTATATTTACGATGTGGTATATAATAAAACTCCCTATGACGAGAATTTATTCCGTATTCTTGCAGTGATATGTATGCTGATAGCCACCGTAATCAGAGTATTGAAAACAGGTTACGGCAGAAGAACCGGGCTTGATGAATATGAAAAGGTTTATTCGGACGATATCGGCTTTGCATTTCAGAATAAGCTGATGCAGAAAAAGAAATTGTTGTGTGCTATTCGTCTTTTTCACGAAAAAAATTACAGAAAAGCCCTTAAATATCTTTATGAGCTTCTTAAGGAATGTGAATTTGACAGGGATACGGCTGTGGTATTGCTTTTCATTGCACTATGCTACGCAAATGCAGGCTATACAGAGGATGCAATCAAGGTTTATTATGAATTATTGAAGATAGAACCGAATAATGCCCGTGTTCACAGTAATTTAGGCTTGCAGTTAATGAATAGCGGTGATTTTGAATCCGCACTCAAGCACTATAATAAATCAATAGAGCTTAAGCCTGATAATTATTTTGCTTATGTCAACCGTGCAAATTATTATTTCAGAAGAAACGAGAACGACAATGCTGTTGCCGATGCAAAGAAAGCTCTTGATATAAAAAATAACGGTATAGAAGCTGCAAACCTTCTTGCGATTATTTATGCATTGAAGAATGATGAAGAAAACAAGAAAAAATATTTCCATATTGCAATAACCTCGGGAAAGAATCCCGATGAATTGAATGAGGCAATACAATTTTATCTTAACGAGAACAGCATAGCAACGGCAGAAGAAAAGCCTGTTATGCCGATTCCGCCTATGGAAGAAATTACAGAAAAACTGAGCAGGGAAGAGCCGAATCTTGTTGATTGTGAGATTATCAGCGTAATATACAGCAGGGATAAAACAAAAAGATTTATACTTTTTAAGTCCGACAGGGGCTTTTATAAATATACCTACGAGCAAATTTTCGTCCTTGATGAGGAAGAGTGGGAAATTGTGAGCCGCATACACGAAAATCCGTATCCCGCTTATTGGGATTCTGTTGACAGCTTCTGTGCAAGGTCATTCTTCGGCACGGAAGAGGATGCCCTTTCTGCATTGAAGCAGGAAACGGAATATTTACAGTACTTTGAATGACGGAGAAAAACGGTATGACAGACGAATTATACGGAGTAAAGCTGATTTTTAAGTACTACATTCAGGGTGAAAATCCGCAGACGCTGTATGAGGAACGGATTCTGAGTGTTTACGCAATATCCTTTGACGAGGCATACGAAAAGGCAGAAAAATATGCCGAGGCTTATTGCCGGCAGTACGAAAACATAAACGGGGACAGGGTTACGGTGTCTTTTTATAAAGCTGTTGATTGCTTCCTTTGCGAAGACGCGGAAAATGACGTTCGCGAGATATATTCGGGCTTTATGAAAGCGGAGGATAATTTCTGTTCCGACCCCTGCGAAGCCTCGGAACTGAGAATTTTAAGGCAAAAATAAACCGGCTTTATTATTTGTAAGCTTATAAAGGAAGTGAACGGATGGATAACGTGTTATATGAGGTTTCTCTGACGCCTGATATCGGAACGTTGATTGACATAGCATCGCCGTTTGTTTTGCTTGCAGCCATTGCTTTTGCGCCCTATTGGCTCACATTGGAGGGAAAGAAGTTTGACAAGGATGTAGTTAAGGGGCTTTCAATAGCAGGCGTAATTTTTATGATTGTATGGATATCAATTGCCGGTATAGGACATTTCAATATGGTCAAGGGCACCGTTTGGGAATACAACAAGGGAAATTACGAAACAGTTGAGGGCTATGTGGAAAATTTTGACCCTATGCCCTATGAGGGACACAAGCGAGAATCCTTTGAAATCAACGGTGTAAAATTTGTTTATTCCGATTATGCTACCGTCAGCGGATACCATAAAGCCAAATCCCACGGCGGAGTGATTAAGGGTGACGGACAGCATCTCAGAATAAGATATATTTATCTTGATGAGGAATACGGAAACGTAATTATGTATATAGAACAATTGCAGGAATAATGCATCAGATTTTTCTGCAGACAGGCAGGCGGTGATTTTTACGGACAGCGTTAATAAAACCTTGTATATACCCTTGTACGGCAAGGCATACGTAAGCTCAAGAGGCTTATTCCTCTCCGACAAAAAGGCTCAGGAAATATGGGAAAAGGAGGGGATTCCCCTTCGCGGCAAGGCAAAATCCAAATGGCTTGCCTTATATATGGGTATGCGGAGTGCCGTTTTTGATGAATGGCTCAAGGGTAAGATGAGAGAGCAGCCCGATGCCGTGATTATTCATATCGGCTGCGGTCTTGACAGCCGTGTCATAAGGGTCGGTACGGAGAAGCACAGGTGGTACGACGTTGATTTCCCCGGGGTTATTTCCGAGAGAGTCCGCTATTTTAATGAAGACGAAAATTACCGTATGATACCTGCCGACGTAAGAAACGGGGACCGGCTTAAGAGTATTCCCGTCGGTGTGCCTGCCATAGTTGTTATGGAGGGTGTCAGTATGTACCTGACCGCAGAGGAGTCGGAGAGGCTTGCAAGGGACCTGTCTTCACACTTCAGTAAAATCTCACTTCTTGCGGACTGTTATACGGAGCTTGCCGCAAAATTGTCCGCGCGCGGAAATCCCGTAAAAGAGGTGGGTGTAACCCGTGTTTACGGCACGGATACTCCCGGAATTTTTGAACACGGCGGTCTTTGCTTCGTAAGGGAGCACGAAATGACACCGCAGAAATATATTGCCCTGTTACGGGGTGCCGAAAGGCATATTTTCAGAAGATTATATGCCGGCGGGCTTTCAAAGAAGCTCTATCGGCTGTATGAATACAAAAAATAAAAAAGGAGAGTTAATATGGCAGCAGGGGAAGATGCATTGAAACTGCGTGAGCCGAAATATCCTTACAGGCCGATTCCGCCTATGGAGGAAATCATCGGAAAGCTTTACGATGAGCCCTCGGATGTTATTAATAAAATCAGGAAAATTCTGACGGCTGAAGAACAGGAGGACTTATGTTAGGTGCAATAATCGGAGATATAATCGGCTCGCCGTACGAATTCGAGTCAGACAAGACCAAGGATTTTACGCTGTTTGTGCCGGACTGCCGACCTACAGATGACAGCATTCTTACCATTGCCGTGGGCTGTGCCTGTGCCGAGGCTGATTGCAGTAATGAGTACGAGTTCAAGCGCATACTTGTGGACCGTCTCAGGGAAATCGGGCTTCAGTACCCGGATGCAGGCTACGGCAAAAGATTCTATCAATGGATGCTTCTCAATGAGGATGAGCCCTACGGCGGAAACACAAACGGCTCTGCTATGAGAGTTTCACCCGTTGCCTGGGCAGCAGGCTCTCTCAGCGAGGCAGAGCGCCTTGCGCGGTGGAGTGCCGAAATAACCCACAACCATCCCGAGGGAATAAGAGGAGCCCAGGCGGTTGCCGCTGCGGTTTATCTTGCAAGAACGGGTGCGGATAAGGAAGAAATAAAGCGCTACACAGAGGAAAATTATTACGATCTGGATTTTACCTTGGACGAAATCCGCCCCTCCTATGAGCACGATATGACCTGCGAGGGAAGTGTTCCCCAGGCAATTGTATGCTTTCTTGAGGCTGAAGACTTCGAGGATGCCGTGAGAAATGCGGTATCCCTCGGCGGTGACGGAGATACGCTTGCCTGCATTGCAGGTGCTATAGCCGAAGCATACTTCGGTATCCCTGCCGATATTCAGGAGGAGGCATTTGAATATATGGACGAGGAGCTTCAGGAATATTACTTCAGCTATTCCTCTGAGTTTTACGGGAACAATTGAACCGTGAGCTGCTTTGTGCTATAATTAAAAGAAATAAAGAATAACGGGTGAAATATGGTCGGGATTTTAGATGTAGGCGGCGGAATGAGAGGAATCTATACCGCCGGAATATACGATTATCTGCTTGATAACGGAATAGATATCAATTACTGCCTCGGTGTATCCGCAGGCAGTGCAAATCTTATTACTTATATTGCGGGTCAGCGGGGCAGGCTTAAGCGCTTTTATTCCGAGTATGCCTTCGAAAAGGAGTATATGAGTGCGGGAAATTACCTGAAAAAGGGTATGTATATTGACCTTGATTACATATACTCGGGAATTACTGACAAATCGGGTAAGGATCCCCTTGACCTTGCAGCCGTTATGAAATCAGAGAAGCACTTTGTTGCTGTAACCACCGAGGCGGAAACGGGACAGCCCCGTTATTTTACAAAAAATGATGTGTCGGAGGACGAATTCACTCTCCTGAAGGCGGGCTGTGCAATACCCGTGGCGTGCAGGGAGCCTGTATTCTTTAAGGGTGAGTATCATTTTGACGGCGGTGTTGCAGACCCCGTTCCCTATGAGAAGGCATTTGCAGACGGCTGTGACAGGCTCATCATCTGTCTGACGCTTCCGCTCAGCTATAAAAAATCCGCCTTCCCACGGCCGCTTGTAAGCGCACTTCTTAAAAAATATCCCGAGATTGCGGATAAGGTAGCCTCATCCCATACAGACTACGAAAAGAGGATAGATGAAATTCTTGAGCTCCGGCGGTCGGGCAGGGTGCTGATTCTGGCTCCCTCGGACTGCTTCGGCATAAAAACCGCCACAAGAAAAAAAGAGGGACTGGAAAAGCTGTACGATCTCGGCTATAAGGATGCAGAAAAAATAAAAAAATATCTCTCGGAAATGTGAGCTTTTCTCCTTTTATGAAGAAAAGTTCATATTTTTATGTTATATTAACTTATAATTAACAAAAGGAGTGATTTTTGTGGCAAAGAGAAAAGGCAAAAAGGCGGTAAAGGGACTCGTAATTGCTCTTGCGGTAATTGCAGTAATTGCAGGACTTGTTGCGGTGCTTAATGTTGCCGCGGTAGATAATCTTATTAAAAAGGGAGAAGCCTATGCCCCCGTAGATTACGATGAGCCTGTAGTGCTCGTCACCGAGGAAAACGGAGAAAAATATTTCATCTCTGACCGTGATTTCAAGGTAATGCATCTCACAGATATACATATAGGCGGCGGCTTTATGTCAAAGACCGTTGACGAAAAGGCTCTTAACGCTGTGGCTGCTATGATAACGGCCGAAAAGCCCGACCTTGTTATCGCAACGGGTGACATTGCCTTCCCCGTGCCCTATATGGCAGGAACCTTCAATAACCACAGCGGTGCAAAGGCCTTCGCAAATCTTATGGAAAGCCTCGGAGTGTACTGGACCGTGACCTTCGGTAACCACGATGCAGAGCCTTATTCCTATTTCAGCCGTGAGAATATGGGCGAATTTTATGAGAACAAGGAATATACCCATTGTCTTTTCCTGTCAGGTCCCGAGGAGGTTGACGGAATCGGCAATCACGTCATTGAAATAAAGAATTCAGACGGAATCATTACTCAGGGTCTTGTTATGATTGACTCTCAGGCTTATGTAAAGAACGATATCATCACAAGCATCCGCGGAGATTATGACAATATCCACGACAATCAGGTAGAGTGGTACGAAAAAGAAATCAAGAGAATGAACAAGGAAAATGCAGAGGCTATAAAGGCAATTCAGGGTGACGAAAACGGCGGCTTATGGGAGAGCTTCGGCACCGTAAAGACTCTTGCCTTCTTCCATATTCCTCTTCCCGAAATGGCTGATGCCTGGTATGCCTTCGAGGAGGGCGGCTTTGCCGACACAGAGGACTTTAAGTTCATAGACGGTATCTTAGGTGAGGGCGGCAGAAGAATTTACTGCGGTCTTGGTGAAGACAATATGTTTGAAAAAATGCTCGAAATGAATTCCACCAAGGCAATGTTCAACGGTCACGACCACTATAACAGCACCACCTTCGAGTATAAGGGAATTCAGTTCAGCTACGGCTACAGCATTGACTACTTTGCATACTCGGGTATTGATAAGCAGGGCTCCCAGAGAGGCTGTACTATGATTACCTGCAAGCCCGATTCAAGCTTTACCATTGAAAAATTCAACTACTATTCCGACAGATACGCTCTCGAGGGCTTCACCCGTGAGGACGTCACAATGCAGTTCGAGGGTGTAACATATCAAGTTTCTATAGAATAAATACACACGAAACCGTCCCCCTCCCGGGACGGTTTTTTGTATTCCACATACTGTTGAATATACTCTTTTTTGCGGTTATTGTATAATAAGCTTCTCTTTTGTATAATCATATTATAAAATTCACAGGAGGATTATTATGAATCTGTCACTTGGTCTGAATATTAAAAGAATCCGTCTTGAAAGAGGGCTTACACAGGAGGAGATGGCAGGGCATCTCGGCATTTCCCCACAGTCAATAAGCAAATGGGAAAGGGGAGAGGGCTACCCTGACATTGAAATGCTCCCGTGTCTTTCCGACTATCTCGGTATCACCGTTGATGAGCTGCTTGGTGCTTCCGAAAATGAGAAAAAGGAAAGATATGATGAAATAAACAGGCTCTGGGCAGAGAATAACAAAACGGGAAAGCACCGCGAAAATGAGGCGCTTATGAAAACGGCACTGAAAACCTTCCCCAATAACCCGCTTCTGCTTGTGCAGCTGTCATCCTCACTTGAAAAAATCGGAAAAACTCCCGAGGAAAAAGAGAAATATTTAAGAGAATCCGTTGCCGTGCAGGAGCAGATAATTAATTTTTGTCCCGATTGCGAGGTCAGAGGGGCAACACTCTATAACATCTGCTTTGCCTACGAAAAACTAGGTGAGCACGAAAAGGCTCTCGGGCAGGCGAAGAAGCTCCCGAATCTCTATAAGGCAAGGGAAAATGCTCTTGCGTATTTACTTCAGGGGGAAGAAAAAAGGAAAGTGTCCCGTGAAGCCCTGACGCCTCTTGCCTGGTGCATTGCCCATCATCTGACAGCCCTTTCGGAAACGGAAAACAAGCCTCTTTACCGCGAAAACGCAGTAAAAATCATAAGCATTCTTTTTGACGGCAGTGAAAAGGATGAATTTATCGAAAAAATACAGAAAAATCTCTCGGAAAAATGAAAAATCTCTGTTAAAAGAAGAGTTCTTGTGATATAATTTTTTTAATAAAATTTTTATGGGTGTCGGCACGGTAAACACAGAAGACCTTGTTAATAAAAAATGACACGCATTAAATAAACGGGGAGAAGGCTTATTATGAAAAATCAGAATTCTCTGGATACACTCTGTGCTGCTTTATGCTATGCAATGGGTATTGATGCACCCGAAAAGGCTGCCGATGCAAATAAAGACCTTTGCGATTACGTTGATAACGTTCTCGGCGGAGAAAAAGCAGACAGAATCTTTATGTACAACCCCGATGCAATAGCTCAGTGGGTGGATGAAAAATACCCCTGGTTTTTAAGGGAGGTGACGGGAAGGACAGAGCTCAGGCTGCCTCTCTGTAGCGTTATGCCCTCGGTCACTCCCGTCTGCTTCGGCACGATGTATACGGGCGCCGAGCCCCGGGTCCACGGGATTCAGTCCTACACAAAGCCCGTTATTACCATTGATACAATTTTTGATGCCCTTATCCGTGCAGGCAAAAGAGCTGCTATCGTCTGCACCGACGGGGACAGTATGTCAAGAATCTATCTTGAGAGAAATATGGATTATTTCTTCTATGATACCGTCGAAGAGGTAAACGCCGGGGCGGCAGAGCTTATTGCAGAAGATAATTACGATTTTATTGCGGTGTATAACGGAAATTACGATTCAATAATGCACAAATTCGGCCCCGAAAGTAAGGAGGCTCTTTCCGAGCTTCGTGCGAATTCAAGAACCTACGGTATGTTCGATGCCCTGATAAGGGATAAATGGCAGAAGCACAATACGCTTACAGGCTTCTCGATGGATCACGGCTGTCACGAGATTGACGGTGACTGCGGCTCTCACGGACTTGATATGGACGAGGACCTGAATATCGTACATTATTATAAGTGCTATAAAAAGGCATAAAAATGATGACACAGAACCTGAAAACGGCTCTGTGTCTTTTACGTTATAAAGTTATATCTATAATTTTTTCTCCCCTGAAATATATTGCGGTGGGCAGGAAAACACCTCTGTAGATTTTTGCGGTAAGATATGCGGACTCTCTGTCCCTCTGATTTTCGAGGTTATATTCCGCCCTGATTTGCGCTCTTATCTTATCCGGGTCCGTACCTTCAACGAAGTTGTAGTTTTCAGGGGCAATTTCCTCCGTGAAGCATCTGCCGTAAAACCAGACATCCGTTTCTGTGTTCCCGCTTATCGTCTGCAGGAAGGCTACTTTGTTTTTCGGCGTTGAAACAACGGTATATCTGCTGTTCTTCCAGGAGCTTACCCCGTATATGTTCAGATATATAGGTCCGTCAAGGTGTTCCGTGGGATTTTCCGACTTAAAATCATAGTAATAATCAAGGGAAAAATAACCCAGCTCAAATCTGTATTCCGTGTCAAGATTTTTTGCTGTGCTTAAAAGTGAATAGTGGTAAATGAGAAGAGAAGAGGGGACAAGAAGCTGAATCACAAGGCTCAGTGCCAGAAAAAGCTTTAATTTCTTATTCATTTTCCTGCACCTCCTGTGAAGTTTCCTGAACGGGTATCATTTTCGGCTTTTTTGAGAGCCTGTAGTTGATTACAAGAAGCACGGCACCTGCAACAAGAAGCAGAAGACCGTTTGCAATCATCGAAAGCCCCGACTGATATATAATAAGGAAGGTCAGCGCAGACACGGAAATAAAGCCCGTGTTTATGGGAAGAAGCTTCCTGTCCCGTCCGCCCGATATCATAAGAAGAATGTTAGCCGCAATTGCGATTATTTTCATCACGGTTATAAATATTTCGTCGGCATTGCTGTGCAGTGCGCGATGCGGCAGGAAAAAGACTGATACGGTGAAGACAATCAGCGTAATTATACCGACCCCTGCGTATGCAAGCAGAAAACGGTCCCTGATTTTTGTTTTTGTAAGAATGGTAATGCCGAGCGTGATTATTACCGCAAGAATTGCAATAACGGCAAAGGCAATGCTCAGCTTTTCGGGGGTAATATTACCGTAATAGGTTGCTCCGCTTCCGAAGAGGAAAAGAGAGGTGAGTATCATACCGGGGAGTCTGTAGGGCATTGCAAGGTCGCTGTCCTTAAAGGAGATAAGAAGAAGACAAAGCCCTGCAGCTCCGCCTGCCGTAACGATAAGATTTATATCACCCGAAAGCCCCGATGAAACGAAAAAGAAGAAGGTGACGGCAGTTGCGGCACTCAGCCACTGAGCGCAGACGCTTCTTATGCTTTTCTTTTCTTTTTTTACAAGAGCGGTTGTGAAAAAACAGCCTGCCGCAATGATAATTGCCGAAATCACCGGCATCACAAGCGGCTCATTGAGGTCGGATTTTATAAACCATCCCAGCGTGCAGCCGTAAAAAACAGCAAGAGGAGAAACACATTCAAGAAGAAGTATTACGGGAGCAGTCAGAAGTGCTTCAACAAGCAGCAGATCTGCCCAATAAAAGCCTAAATTGAAAACGTTATAAATCATAGCAAGCGTTGCGGCAATGCCTGCACTCCATAAAACACCTGCACCCTCGCACCAGGGAAGCTTGTCTTTTTTCCTGAAAAGAACGAAGACACCTGCCGCCTGCCCTGCAATAAGGGGAAGAAGGGAAAGGACAGCCTTGATGAGAAGAGGCATTTTCTGCCAGAAGGTCACGAATATCAGCACAAGACCCGTGCCTGCAAGAAGTGTTCCTAATATTGAAAAAACTATTATAAGTGTATTGTTGTGGTTTGGACTCTCCGTTTCAAGGGTCACGTTACGTTTTTTTCCGTAAACCAGCTCTTCTATGCTGACTCCGAAAATTTCGGAGAGCCTTCCGAGCATTTCGAGGTCAGGCTGAGTTCTGTCGTTTTCCCAGCTTGAAACGGACTGACGGGAAATGAAGAGCTGTTCGGCGAGCTGTTCCTGAGTTATGCCCTTTTCCGCTCGTAACCGCTTCAGTGTTTTTGATATTTTCACATTGTATCATCCTTCCGACAGGTCGGTGTGGTTTTACCTGTCAATCTTATGTTATCATTATTTCCCCCTTAAGTCACGATAAAAGCGTAAATTTATCCTGCTACATTTTGTTGCAACGGGATTTTAGTGCATAAAAAGAAACAAAACCGTATGTTTTTATAAAAAACTCAAAGCGGTAGAAAAAGGAGCGGCGGAAATCAAATGACAGGTTATTTCCTCAGAGCCTTTTCTTTGATATAATATCAACGTAAGGAGTTGATATTATGGATATAAATAAGGTAGCTTCGCAGATAGCACTTCTGAGAAAAACAAAGGGGCTGACTCAGGCAGAGCTTGGCGACAGAGTAGGAGTTTCCTTTCAGGCGGTCAGCAAATGGGAAAGAGGGGAAACTCTTCCCGATACCGGGGTGCTTCCCCTGCTTGCAAGAGTATTGGAAACCAGCATAGATAATATACTTCTCGGCGGCGAAAGGCAGGTTGAATATCGGGGCAGAATCACCGTGTCCGATATGAAACAGGGGCTGGAGTGCCTTAAAAAGGCCGGCGAGTACCTGGGCAAAGACAATTCCGTTTATCGCAGTGCAATAAATGGAATCAATACGGAAATGAACACGGATATCGAGCCGGCATTTTCCGATGAGTACGTATTTGAAGCATTTTTAGCCGAAGCCGTAATCGGGAATATTTTATCAGGAATGTACGTAGATGTAAGCGACGTGAAGAATAATTTCAGGTATGAGCATTTCAGAAACGTAGTATTGGAGTACTGTGAAAGATTCAGTATAAAATGAAATAAGCGGTTTTATGCCCTTGTGATTATTTTTGTAAATTTCTGCACATAATACCTTCTGAGGTGTTTTGTTTGAATTCAATATGGAGTGCGACTGCAAAAAACGGGGGCTTCCCTGAATTAACCGAGGATATAAAAACAGATGTTGTGATTGTGGGCGGCGGTCTTGCGGGTGTGCTGACGCTCAGGGAGCTGACAGCCGGAGGTGCGGACTGTGTGCTTCTTGAAGCAAAAAGCATCGGCTCGGGCATAACCGAAAACACAACCGCTAAGGTTACCTTTCAGCACGGGCTTATATACGATAAGCTCATAAAGAGTATCGGCACGGAAAAGGCTTATAAATACCTTTCTGCAAACAGACGTGCACTTGAAAAAATACGTAAAATGTCGGAAGAGTTTCCCTGTGATTTTGAGGAAAAGGACGCTTACATTTATTCCGAAGCCGACCGCAGAAAAATCGAAAAGGAAATAAGAGCCTACGAAAGGCTCGGTGTAACGGCAGAGTTTGTACGGCATATACCTCTTCCCGTAGAGTGTGCAGGTGCGGTGAAAATCGGCTCGCAGGCGCAGTTTCATCCCCTGAAATTTCTGTTTGGTGTTGCCGAGGGACTTAAAATCTATGAAAACTCCAAGGTTATTGAATTTTTGCCCGGTCTTGTCCGCTGTCTTAAGGGCAGTGTAAGGGCAGAAAATATAATTATCGCAACGCATTTCCCTGTAATAAATAAGCACGGGGGATATCCTCTTAAATTATATCAGCACCGCTCTTATGTGCTCGGGGTAAAAAATGCTCCCGATGTAAACGGAATGTATCTCGGGGACGGTGAGGACGGATTTTCTTTCAGAAATTATAAGGATTATCTTCTCATCGGCGGAGGCGACCACAGAACGGGCAAAAAGGGCGGCGCATATAATGTTTTAGAGGATTTCTGCCGTGAAAAATTCCCCGAAGCGAAAATTTCCTGCCGCTTTGCCACTCAGGACTGTATGAGCCTTGACGGGATTCCCTATATCGGGAAATATTCGGATTCTTCGGAAAATCTTTTTGTCGCAACGGGCTTTAACAAGTGGGGGATGACGTCCTCTGCCGTTTCGGCTGAAATACTCTCCGATATGCTGACGGGGAAGGATAACACTTCCGCAGAGGTATTTACCCCTGACCGCTCGGTGCTTCATCCTCAGCTGCTTTCAAATATTTTCCATTCCGTCACGGGTTTTCTTTCTCCCACGGTTCCGCGATGTCCGCATCTCGGGTGCGCACTTAAATATATCAGGGCGGAGCATTCCTGGTACTGCCCCTGCCACGGCTCAAGATTTACCAAGGACGGCGAACTCATAGATAACCCCGCAACAGACGACTTGGGAAAGATGCGCACAAATCATCGTCTTTGACGCACATAATAAATGAAGGATATCTGCCACTCTATCAGTGGTTGATATCCTTTTTCTTTTCTGCCTCGACAAAAGTTTTTAAGGTGCTTGTTTTTTATCGCTTCGCAGCCGAATGAGTGTGCCGCTGCCGGGGGCAGATGAAGGCACACGAAAGAGGTGAAGAAACAAGGAGTATTGCGACCGCCCCTTACGGAGGCCGTCCCCTCTGTCTGCTTTGCAGACATCTCCCCACACCGTGGGGAGTCACCAAGGGAAGCAAGACGACTATGTTTCTGAGGTGTCGTACAGCTTGCCACCGCCGAAAAACACAAATCCGCCGATTTCTGCGCGTCTTTCCGTGCCTTAAAGGGACTTACATCAGACCTTGTTAAGTTAGTTTTATACGACACATAAGGTTTACAACATCAGTTTCCGTTAAATGCCCATATTCCGCACATCTGCACCGTTTCTTTGCGAAGAAACGGCACACCTGTACAAAATATGAACATTTTCCGTCAAACGGGAAACAGAGAGAAGCGGAAAAAAGCCGTAAGGCTGCCGAAGGTAAAAATATCACTCGGCAAAGCCGAATAAAACTGTGCGAAGCACAATATAACTCACACCCGCGGTGCGGATATGACTATCATAATCAAAAAAATCCCCCTTGTTCCGAAAAAACGGAATGAGGGGGAATGTCTTAATTCAACTCCACAAGTCCCTGCTCGTACATTCTCTGAAGGGACATCATAATGCCGAATTTTGCGTGATACCAGGTAAGTCCGCCCTGGAAATAAATTGCGTAAGGCTCGTTTACGGGGCCGTCGGCGGAAAGCTCGATTGATGAGCCCTGCACGAATGCGCCTGCCGCCATAACAACGTCACAGTTGTAGCCGGGAATGGGATAGGGGATGGGGGTTACATAGCTGTCTACGGGAGCCGCCTTCTGTATGCCCTCTGCGAATGCCAGCATTCTTTCCCTTGAGCCTAAAAGCACCGACTGAATAATATCGTGACGGCTCTCCTTCGAGTCGGGAACACACTTGAAGCCGAGCTTTTCGTATATGTTTGCGGCAAAAACAGCACCCTTCAGAGCGCCTGCAACCACCGTGGGGGAGAGGAAGAAGCCCTGATAGAAGTTAGTAAGAAGTGAAAGGCTCGCACCTACGTCCTGACCGATTCCGGGTGCGGAAAGTCTGTAGTGACAACGGTCAATGCACTTTTTTGTGCCTGCAATATATCCGCCGATGGGGGCAAGACCGCCGCCGGGATTCTTTATAAGTGAGCCGACAATCATATCTGCGCCCACATCCGAGGGTTCAAGCTCCTCAACAAATTCACCGTAGCAGTTGTCAACCATAACCGTAACACCGGGCTTTATCTCCTTGCAGAAGGCAATTAATTCGCCGATCTGCTTTACGGAGAAGGAGGGGCGCATCTGGTAGCCCTTTGAACGCTGAATTGTGATAAGCTTTGTCTTTTCGTTTATTGCTTTTCTGATGTTTTCGTAGTCAAAGGTGCCGTCGGGGAGCAAATCTACCTGTCTGTAGGAAACACCGTATTCCTTAAGTGAGCAGGAGGATTCCCTGATGCCGATAACCTCCTCAAGGGTATCGTAGGGCTTGCCCACGGGGGAAAGAAGCTCGTCACCCGGGAGAAGATTTGCAGAAAGTGCAATCGCAAGCGCGTGTGTGCCGCAGGTGATATGGGGACGCACAAGTGCCGCCTCGGTATGAAAAACGTCAGCATACACCTTTTCAAGGGTATCTCTTCCCATATCGTCATGCCCGTAGCCCGTTGTGCCTGCAAAGCACTGAGCGCTGACACGGTTATCCTGCATAGCCTTTAATACCTTAGCCTGATTGTATTCCGCAATTTCATCAATTTTTGAAAAACGCTCCTCGAGATCCGCGAGAATTTTTTCTGAATAGGAAAGCACATCCTCGCTGATTCCCATAGCCTTATAAATTTCGTAATTCATATTTACCGCCTTAAAACTTTTTAGAAAAACAGTATAGCACAATATTGAATATACTGCAATAGGCGTTGTGCCGAAACACAACGCCCGTAATAATTTATTTATATTGAGATATTATGCCGTAATATTCTTCGAGGCAAAGACCCGACTGGGCAATTTTTGTTGCGGTTTCCACTCCTACATAGCGCAGGTGCCACGGCTCGAAGCAGTATCCCGTAATATGGGATTTTCCTTCGGGATAGCGGAGAATAAAGCCGTATTCGTGGCAATGCTCTGCTACCCATCTGCCCTCTTTGGTTTTTCCGAAGCTCTGTGTTATGGTGTTAAGGTCAATTGCAAGTCCCGTCTGATGCTCCGAGTGGCCGGGACGAGCGGAATATGTATCGGCAAGAGCTCTGCCGTCACGGCTGACATACCGGTTATATATGCTTTTCTGCGAAGCAAAGGAGCGAAAGCCGGAGCTTACATAAATATTAAGCCCCTTTGCGGCGGCATCCCTTTTCATAACAGCAAAAGCCTCTTCACATTCGGGGAGAAGTCCCCCGGGGTTGTAGCTTTCGGGAAGAGAATAGGTTTTATTGGCAATGAGCACACCGTCAACGTAAGTCAAGCCGTCAGATGTTTCAATAGCATAGCCTTTTTCCGTGTAGCCTGTAATTTCACCGCCCACAGATCTTCCTTTTTTTATGTTATTAAGTCCTATTGCAAGGCGGAGTGCCTGACGGGCATCCCCGGCACCTACCGTACCGTCACAGTCAACGTCGGCAATAACCCTCATATCATCAGTCATAGGGACAACGCCTACGCTCATGTGGAGAATTTCACGGGCGTCCCCTGCGGACACGATACCGTCACCGTTTATGTCACCGGGAACAGACGCATTTGCGGAAATGACACCGCAAATGCCCGTAAGGCTTACGCTCACCGCACATAATAACGATAACATTTTAAGTATTGTGCGTTTCATTTTCCGCACCGCCCTTCACCAGAATTCTTCTTATGTTAATTTTACATATTACTGCAGAAAAATGCAACAATTTTAGAAATTATGACTAAACTGTAATAATATCAGCTTATGTTTTTCATATATTGCATACAAATATTACAAGTTGTAACAGCAGTAAAGCTCCGAAAAACAAACCGCAGGAAATTTTCTGAAAAATCCTGCAGTTTTTCTTGACAAAGGGATTTTTTTGTGGTATATTAATCGGGCAGTCGGATAACGGCAGCAAAAATCTCTGCTTCGGGGTGTAGCGCAGTTGGTAGCGCGCCTGCTTTGGGAGCAGGATGCCGCGAGTTCGAGTCTCGCCACTTGGACCACACAAATAGAACCGACCCTCGTGGTCGGTTTTATTTGTGTTATTTCATATTACTGCATTGCACCTGCTGAACCCTGTGACTCGCAAGCCTCAGAACAACAAAGCCTGCAACAGAAGGAGGACACAGAATTGGAAGAAAGGTCTTCCCGTTTCTGTGTCCTTTATATTATTTGTATACCAATAAATTCTAGGTTGACTTCTACCTATTTTTGTATATAATAATAGAAGAAAGGTTGGTGTTATTATGCAGATCAACACAAATGCAATCGTGTCTGTAACGGAAGCAAATCAGAACTTTTCCCGCGTCACCAGAATCGCCGAGAAGAACGGTCAGGCGATTATTTTCAAAAACAACCGTCCCAAATATATGGT
>JAZSIM010000064.1:0-20443 GCA_045533835.1 Acutalibacteraceae bacterium | reverse complement strand
CGTATCCATACAGGTAGTGATTGCATTCCTCAGTCCGAGTCTCTCAAAGTTGCCCGTAAGAATCTTGCAACGTGAGGAGACTATCTCATTTGACACGAGTACCCCCTTTGGAGATAACTTGTTTTTAAGCTGAGAGCTTTTACCGCCGGGGGCAGCACACATATCAAGAATCTTCCAATCAGGCTCGATGTCAACACACTCAGCAGGCGCCATAGCACCGGGCTCCTGAATATAAATCATTCCTGCGTGGTGGTAGGGGTGGTTGCCTGCCTTTTCATAATCAAGATAATATCCGTTTGCTACGTAAGGAATTTTTTCTTTTCCGAAAATATTTATCTTTTCAAATTCCCCGGGGCTTATTTTATCCGTATTTACACGGAAGCCCCTGACGGGTGCCTCCTCCAATGCCGTCATATAAGCGTCGAAATCAAAGCCCTCAAGCTTTTTCATTCGTTCTATGAATTTTTCGGGTAATTTTTTCATCCGTTTTCTCCGTTTTCGTTCATTTCAACGTAAAGCATGCACATTGAAAGTGCGGTGATTGCCGCCGTTTCCGTCCTTAAAATTCTTTTTCCGAGGGAAATTATTTCTCCCCCTGCCGTCAGAGCTTTTTCAATTTCCTTTTCGTCAAAGCCGCCTTCCGGTCCTATGAATATGCCGACACTTTTGCCGGCAGTAACGGCTTCAAGAGCTTTTTTTGTGCTTATCATTCCGTCCTTGGATTCATAGGGTACTAAAATCAGATCAAGGTTTTTGGCAAACTGCAGGGCTTCACCGTAGGACATCACGTCTGTAATTTCAGGGATAATGTTTCTTTTGCTCTGCTTGGCAGCACTTTCTGAAATTGCCTGCCAGCGTTCAACTTTTGATTTTTTCTTTTTGGCCTCAAGCTTTACCACGCATCTGTTCATTTCTGTCGGAATTACGGAATATACTCCCAGCTCTACAGCCTTCTGAATAATCAGCTCCATTTTATCGCTTTTGGGTAGTCCCTGAAAAAGGTAAAGCTTCACGGGAAGCTCGGTGTTTTTATAATCCTCTTCCGTAATTCTGACAACAGCCGTGTCTTCCGAAAGGCTTTCTATCTCACAAAGATGGCTTTTCCCGTCTTCGCTTACAAGAAGCTTGTCACCCGTATGCATACGAAGCACGTTTTTTATGTGATTCAGGTCACTTCCCATAATAAAAAAGCAGTCACCCTGCCTTGAATTTTCAGCAGCAAAAAAATTAAACATTACTGTCCCTCTTAAAAACATTTATCCCGTATATAATAAACTATTTTCTGTTTCTGTGCAATAACATTTTTATGTTTACGAAATACTCTTATGGTGATATACTGGTAAATAAAGGAGATGATGCCGAGTGGGATTATTCAATAAAATCGCTCAATACAGGGAGTATAAAAACGGAATAACGCACTGTACCTTCAATCCTGAAGGTCCGGGTGTTGTAAGAATTCATCTTATTCCGCCGAAATTCAGACTGTTTTCGTCGGATGCATATATTGTGATTCTCAACGGCTACTATCTGTTGCCCGTAGGTTATTCATGGGCACTCATTCTGTCTGCTTTTATGAAGGAAGTCAATAAATTTGATTCAAAGCCCGTAAGTGAAGCGGATATAACCGTTATAGAAAGAAATACCGTAAAAAGTGTGCGCCGTGTTTATCCCTCAATGCCTTCGGCTTATATAAAAGAAGATCTTTATGAAATTCTTGATGTGATTTTTGCCGTTGCATCGGGAGAAAATCCCGATACGGAAATCGAAAAGCTGTCAATACGCGCCTATAAGGACAGTATGACAGCACCGCACAGAGCTGATCTCATGGTAAGTGCTATGACGGACAGGGACGGAAAATGGAAATGTAATCAGAAATGCGTTTTCTGTTATGCGGCAGGTCAGTGTAAAAGCAATCTGAAAGAGCTTTCGACAGAAGAATGGAAAAAGGCAATTGATCGCCTTTATAAAGCAAGGGTTCCTATGCTTACATTCACGGGCGGCGAGCCTACTATGCGTGAAGATATCACGGAGCTCATTGAGTATTCAAAATGGTTTGTAACAAGACTCAATACAAACGGGATAAAGCTTACGGAGGATTTTTGCTCAAAGCTTAAAGCGGCAGGACTTGACAGCGTGCAGATTACTCTCTATTCAGCTGATGAAGCAATACATAATTCTCTTGTGGGAAGTGAACATTTCAAGGATACCGTTCAAGGTATAAAAAATGCAGTAAAAGCAGGTCTTGATATAAGCGTAAATACTCCTCTTTGCAGAATAAACGCAGATTATATAAATACCTTAAGGTTTATTGCCGAATCGGGTGTGCACTTCGTTACTGTCAGCGGACTTATATGCACGGGATTCGCTGAGAAGAATCACGAAACTGCGGATTTAGGCAAAGACGAGCTTTTTGCAATACTGAAATCCGCAAAGAAATACTGCGACAAAAGCGGAATTGAAATTGATTTTACTTCCCCCGGGCTTGTAAGTGCTGAAATGCTTCAGAGCATCGGCATGAAAGTGCCTATGTGTGGAGCTGCTCTCAGCAATATGGCAGTATGTCCCGACGGTACCGTTGTGCCCTGTCAGAGCTGGCTTGATGAAGAAGCGGGGCTCGGCAATATTCTTACTGATGATTTCAGGCTGATCTGGAATAACAAAAAATGTGTAAGGCTGAGAAATATGTCAGAGGAGGAAGCTCTCCTCTGTCCGTTCAGACAAAGGAGTGAGGATTAATGGGAAAAAACAGAAAAAGGAAAAAGACTCAGCCGACAGATACAAAGCCTTTTGCAAGGGAAACAATTATCCGTAAAAGAAGATTTCCCGTTACCTATACAATACTTCTTGCTGTAATTGTCTGTATTCAGGCAGGCCTTCTTTTGTTTGCTTTTACAGGTGTTTCCGATTCCCCTAAGGATATTATAGATAATTATGAAATAACCGTTGTTCCGCAGGATAACGGTACACTCAGGATTTCTTATGACATTACGTGGACTGCAGTTGATGAAAATGAAGCTCTTACCTGGGTTGATATCGGTGTGCCGAACCATTCTTTTGCAGTTGATGAAAGCAGTCTTTCCGATAATATACTTATACATTCTGCCATTGTGCAAAACAGTTATTCTGCTGTAAGACTGCATTTCAAGGATGCTTTTTCGGGCGGAGAAAAATTTACCTTTTCTTTTTCGATATTGCAGGAAGATATGCTTTGCAGGGACGATGCGGGCTATTTTTACGAGTTCATTCCCGGTTGGTTCAACAGTATTCCCGTAAAGCAGTACTGTATCCGATGGCTTGCAACGGACGGACTTGACAGCGCTTTGCATACGGTTGACAGCAACGGCTATATATTATGGAAGGGAAGTCTTGAATGCGGTGAATTTGTAAAGGCATTCGTTAGGTATAATGATACTGCTTTTGATAAAAATGTATCTGTAAGCACTTATTTACCCTTTGATTCAGACAGAGTGTACAATGAGCTGTCTGCGGAAACCAATGTATTGAGATTCGGACTGTGTGCGATTGCCGTAATGCTTGTTCTTCTTGAGGTACATATAGTTGACAGCTATGTTTCTTTTGCCAGAGGACGTGGCTTCCTCAGAAGTAACGGTCAGTATGTTCATATTTACGGCGGTATTAATCCCATTACCCGGAGGTCTGCTTATACCGGTAATTCAACCCGTTACGGAAGATATCACGGCAGAGGCGGTTTCGGAACGGGAGGAACAGGATGCGCCTGTGCCTGCGCATGCGCCTGTGCGTGTGCGGGAGGCGGCAGAGCAGGATGCTCACAGAAGGATACTTATGAAATTTCCAAAATTTTTTTTGTGAAAAAATAGTTAAAATGTTTTACAAACAGAATAATCTATGTTATAGTATACATGATTATGATTTAAGGCGGTGTAAAAATGGCTGAAAACAAAAGTGCGCTTGCTGAGCTTACCGCTATGAATTCTTTTGCTGAAAGACGATTTGTCAGCAGAAAAGAAACAATAGCTTACGTGCTTAACGACGCATCCTACAGTCTTAATATCAACGATTTTAAAGATCGTTATATTTATGACGTTGTTAAGATTGACTTTGACTTCCTTGCATTTCAGAATATTTTTGCCACAGTATGGGACACAATCAACGATACATTTATAGGTACCGTGGTTGAAAAAACAAGAACCCGTTGGGGTAAATTCAGACCCTATCTTCTTTTAGGCGAATTCCCCCTGACAATTCTCGGTCTGTGGTATTGGTTTATTCCTTTCCTTTTCCCCGACACTCCCGATAATTATATGCCTAAGCTCATAATGTATTTTGCTATGTCAATAATTACCGAAACGGTGGGTACCTTTACTGCAATTGCAAAATCGGGCTTTTTGTCCACGATAACCCCGTCACCGATGGAAAGATCGCGGCTTATAGCCCTTGCAAATGTTGTGACACATATCTTCGAGGATATTCCGAAGCAGGTATTCGGTATTATCTATGACCTTGTTATCAGCAAGAAAATAAATATTAAGCTTCCCGTGCTTTTCTCAACCTTCGGTTCAGCCTGTGCGTTGATTTCTGCCGGTCTTGCGGTTTATTTCTTCTATACTTCCAAGGAACGTGTTGCACAGACTATTTCTAAGCCGAAATTCAAGCACAGTGTAAAGTCTGTTATCAATAATAAGCCTATGCTTATCAGTCTTATTTCGTCCTTCCTCAGCGGTTTTTCCATAGGACAGAGCAGAACAAACTTCTACATAGACGTTATCGGCTCAATTACCTGGAAGACAATCGTAGGTATTCCTGCTTTCCCCGTAAAGTTCATAAGCTACAGCTTTGTAAAGCCTCTCAGAAAGAGATTTTCCACAAAGGCTCTCTGGATTTTCGAGGATGCCTGGACAGATATGCTGTGGATGATTGTATTCGGTATCGGTTCAATCAACAACAATTTCCAGAAAAAGCACATTATTCTGCCTCTTATGGGAATTGAAGAAATCTTCGAAATGTGTGTTTACGGCTTAAGACGAGTTGTACCTGCCGAAATCAATAACGAAACTATGGACTACTGTGAATGGAAAAACGGCTATCGTTCCGAAGCTATGACAGGTGTTACGATGTCTATTATACAGAAGCTTCAGCAGGCTGTTATGGGCAGTATCAACAGTATGGTTATGAAGAGAATCGGTTATGTTCAGGGTAAGGATATCGGTACACAGACAGATGCTACAAAGTGGTGGATTTTCGCCCTCGGTACGGGTATTCCGATTATTTCATCAAGCCTTGGTATAATTCCCAAGTTCTTCTATCCTCTTTCTGCAGAAAAGCGTACACAGATGTATACTGAGCTTTATGAGCGCAGAGCAAAGAAGAATGAAATTATGACAAATGCATCTCAGGAAGAAATTGCAGAAATCGTAAGTAACGAATTTAAGGATTAATTTTTGTAAAAAAGAAGCTTCGCCGTGTGCGGAGCTTTTTTTGTTTCCGGGTAATAAATATTTTGTTGACCTTAAGGTCATGTTTTGGTATAACAGAAATATAGAGGTGTTTAATATGAAGCTAAAAAACAAGATTCTTTTTACTGCCGCATTTGCCGGAGGTACAGTTCTCGTGATAAATAATTTTCTTTTGAAGCGCAATCTCAGAAATGCCGTTATTCCCGAAGGCTTCACGCTTACGGCACATACCGGCTGTGAGGGAACAAGGGATAATTCTCTGGATGCCATAACTCTCGGTTTCGGCTGCGGAGCAGACATAGTGGAAATTGATCTTAATTTCAACAGTAACGGTATTGCGGTTCTTTCTCATAATGAACCGAAGGGAAACGAGCCGACCCTTGACGAGGCATTTGCGCTTGTCGCGGGCTATAAGGGACTTCGTGTCAATGTTGATGTGAAAAATACCCTTGACTTAAAGCAGGTAACGGACCTTGCCGAAAAGCACGGAATTCTTGACAGGATTTTCTTTACGGGCATTATGGCAGAGTTTGTTGATGCCGTTAAGGAACAGACTCCCGATATGCTTTTTTATTACAATAAGAGTATAGATAAAGCAAAAAATAAGGATGCTTCCTATATTGCTTCTCTTGTTGAAGAAGTAGGAAACGCAGGTGCCGCAGGTCTTAATATTCACCATAAATCCTGTACCAAGGAAATGGTTGATGCATTTCACAAGGCAGGGCTCGAGCTTTCCGTATGGACCGTGAACAAAAAGCCCGATATGGCAAGGGCGCTGAAAATGGGCTGTGATAACATAACAACAAGAAAGCCCTCCGAGCTCAAAAGTATTATTGATTCAATATAATAAAGGCGGTAAAGTATGTGGTCAAAGATAACTGCCGTTTTTTCGGCAATTGCGCTTTTCTTTTCAGGTGTGGGCATCGGTGATATTATCCCGTGGCTTGACGTTATTCCCGATATGGTGGAAGTGGGCATTGATTACATCTCTCTTGAGCGATTCTCTGAGGCACCCGAAAAGGATAAAATCATTGACGCATTAAGCAAAAGCGAAACCTCGCATCCCTTTGTTTTGGCGGATAAAGAGCTGTTTGCTGCAGCTGTAAATGAATATCTTTCAGGCGCTTATTCCGATAACTATTCCGGAGCACTATATTCTTACGTTCTCGGCAATGCTGAAGGTCTTCTCGATACAAGTGTTTATCCTCCTATGGAATATGTGCTTGATGAGGAGGATAGCATTCTTCCTATTTCACGCGAGGTAATAAACAGAATTGTAATTCTTGGCTTTGCTTTCAGGATGACAGATGAAGAAAAATATGCAGAAAGGGCAGTCGCAGAGCTTGCGAAGGTCTGTTCTTACGATGACTGGTGTCCGACCCATTTTCTTGCAACGGCAGAAATGGCACTTGCGGTATCAATAGGCTATGACTGGCTTTATGATTATCTTTCCGAGGATATGAAGACCCTTCTTTGCGAAAAAGCATGGGAATATGCAATTACCCCCGCACTTTCCAAAAACTATCTCAAAAACTGGTTTACCTGGTCGAAAAACAACTGGAACAGCATCTGCTACAGCGGTATAGGTATTGCTTGTATGACCTTTTATGAGAAAAATCCCGAAAAGGCTGCAGAATTCCTTTCAATGTGCTATAAGAATATGCCTATAGCTTTCAGCAGTTTTACCCCCGACGGCGTTTATGCTGAGGGTCCCGGCTACTGTCAGTCAGGTATGAACTCCATCGTGTATTTTATTTCCTCGTCAAGAAATTTCTTCGGAACTGATTTCGGCATGTCGGAAATTGACGGCTTCAGACAGCTGGGCTTTTTCCCTGTATATATCACGGGAAGCACCGCAATGTTCAATTTCGGTGATAATAAGGACAGACTTTGCTATTCACCCGTGCTCCATTGGTATGCCTCGGAATATGAGGAGCCGCTTCTTTCTGTTTATCAGTCGGGTGATTTCCCCGGTGCGTTCACTTCCGACTGCTCGGAAAACGTTGAACGTAACGGAGAGGGTAAGGAAAATGCGCTGTCCCTCTTATGGTATAACAGGAATTACTCAGCCGGTACAGCTGATTTTTCTGATGTGCCTCTGTCAGTATGGCTTGAATCGGATGCAGGACAGACGCTTGCAGTTATGAGAAGTGCATATCAGGATAAAAATGCCGTTTATGCTGCGATTAAGGGCGGCTACAATTACATAAATCACGGTGATCTTGATATAGGTACCTTTGTTTTTGATGCTCTCGGTGAGCGTTGGGCAGAGGAATTAGGTCCCGGAAATTATGATGCCGACGGTTATTTCCTGGGACTTCCGGCAGGCGGCAGATGGAAAAATTACTGTAAGCGTGCAGAGGGGCAGAATACTCTTGTTATAAATCCCGGTCTTGCTCTTGAGGATCAGTATGCTTTGGCGCGTGCTTCGTTTACTTCATTTGAGGAAAATGAAAACGGCGGAAAATGCGTGCTTGATATGACAGATGCTTATTCAATGAATATGGCAAAGAGCGTAAGCCGTGAATTCGAACTGTTTGACGGCCGTTCTTCACTTAAGATAACCGATAGTATTTCCTGCAGAATAAAGAGTGAAATTTATTGGTTTATGCATACTAAGGCTGAGATAGAAATTTCCGAGGACGGAAAATCTGCTGTTCTTACAAAAAACGGCAAGCAGCTGAAGGCAACTCTTTCCGGTGACGGTGAGTTTTCGGTAATGAAAGCAGAAAAGCTCGGCGGAAAATATGAATTTGATGATAATTATGACGATATACGAAAGCTGACAGTGCATCTTGAAGATGTAACCGACGCCGTAATTGAGGTAACTCTTACTCCTGTTGAATAAAAAAATAACCGACAGATTTGCTTCTGTCGGTTATGTTTATATTATGCTTTTTATTTCACAGAGCTTGCTTACCGTGTAATCCGTAAAATTATAGTCGCTGTATTTTTCATTCCGGAAGTTAAACCATATTGTTTTAAGTCCGAAGCCCTTAGCTCCTATTATGTCGGCATTCACCGAATCGCCGATCATCACGATTTCCGAGGGCCTTATCGGGTAAAGGGCATTTGTACACGCAAAGAAAAACTCCTTTGCAGGCTTCTGAAAGCCTATATCCTCGGACATAAAAAAGCCTGATATATACTGATGAAAATTTTTTGAACGGAGTCTTATTTCCTGTTGCGCTCTCGAAGCATTGCTTGCACAGTAAACGGGATATTTCTCTGAAAGGTACTGCAGTAATTCTTCTGCACCGTCAACAGGAATGGTAATGCTTCTGATTTTTTGTCGGAACATTTCTTCAAAAGCAATACCGTCAGCATCAACACCGAGCTTTTGGAAAATTTCAACCCAGCGTCTGTCATAGATGTCCTGCTTCGTGATTATGCCTTCCTCAAGCAGACGCCACAGCTTGTCATTGCACTCGGAAAAGACCTTAAAATAATTTTCGGGGAGCGTGATTCCGAAATTCTCTGCAGTCTGCTTTATTGCCTCCTCAGAGCACCTGTCGAAATCAAGTATTGTATTGTCTATGTCAATAAGAACGGCTTTTACTGTCATAATTCCCTCATTCAATGTCATAAGTCATAGAAATTCTTGTAGGGGTGATTTTACTTACGGTGCGGAAGCCGTACTTCGTGTAAAACTTATATCCCATAGAATCCGTGCTGATGGTAAGCACGCTGACGTTTCTGATATTTTTCTCTTTAAGATGAGCGCAAAGTGCATCAATAAGCTTTGTGCCGAGTCCCATTCTCTGTGCCTCGGGCAGAATATCAATGTGAAGATGTGTTCTGTAGGGCTTTTTGGAAATCATTACGGAAATAAGCGAGGCATAAAACATCAGAAGGGAAGGCGCATAGGTGTTTTTTACTCTGGTTTTTATGTCCTTCAGCATCTTCTCCTTAAAAAGGGAAAAATTGCTGGAGCAGATGACGTAGCCGACGGGGATATCCTGCCCGTTTACAGCAACAAAAATGTTTTCAGGCTCGTATTCCGTAAAATAATCATTATAAATCACAGCGATGCTGTCGAGCTTGTTTTCGTCGGTTTTGTTATCGTCCCACGTTGTTTCCTTGCAGATAAAACGGAGCCTTTCCTTATCCTCAGGCTTATATTTTCTTATTGTATACATAAAAACTCCTTAATACAAGGAGCGTTGTGATGAAAACAACGCTCCTTCATTTTTTATGCCAATGCCTTTTTGCCGTATTCGATACCCTTCTGAAGAGCAACTTTATTAAGCTCAAGAATTTCCTTTTTCTTGGAGCCGAACTTAGCCGCAAGGGAGTTAAGCATTGCCTCTTCCGTGATAATACCTGCTTCTGCACCGATAAGGGCGCCGATGAGGATGATGTTAGCACACTTGATGCTGCCGAGCTCTACTGCGATGTCGTCAGCGGGAACCTTTACAACGGTAATATCCTCTCTTGTGATTTCGGAAAGAACTCTGCTTGTGTTTGCAATAAGGATTCCACCCGCCTTGAGAGAAGCACCGAACTTCTTGAAGGACTGCTCGTTCATTGTAATGAGCGTATCACACTTAGCCATAAGAGGGGAGATGATTTCTTCATCGTTTACAACAACGGTACACTTTGCGCTGCCGCCTCTCTGTTCGGGACCGTATTCGGGAAGGAAGGTAGCATATTTGCCTGCGGAAACAGCTGTCTGTGCAATCATAATACCTGCACTCATAACACCCTGTCCGCCTGAGCCTGAAACAACCAATGATTTTTTCATATTACTTCACCTCATCCTTATATTTATCTTTGTAAACACCGGGAACGAAATAAGGAATGGTGTTGCTTTCCATATAATCAAGTGTCTGTAAGGGAGAAAGACCCCAGTTAGTGGGACAGTTACCGAGAAGCTCAATAAAGGTGAAGCCCTTGCCTGCCATCTGGATATCAAATGCCTTTCTTATTGCCTTTTTTGCATCTCTGCAGCCCTTGGGAGTGTTAAGAGCATAACGGGCAACAAAGGCAGGTGCCTCGAGAGTAGAGATAAGCTCGCACATCTTCATAGGATAACCCGTAGTTTCGGGATCTCTGCCGAATCTTGTGGTTGTAGTCTTCTGACCGATAAGAGTTGTGGGAGCCATCTGACCGCCGGTCATACCGTAGGTCTGATTGTTGAAGAAGATTACGGTAAAGTTTTCGCCTCTGTTTGCAGCACCCATAATCTCGGCAAGACCGATAGCGGCAAGGTCACCGTCGCCCTGATAAGCGAAAACAAGTCTTTCGGGATTTGAACGCTTGAAGCCTGTTGCAACTGCAGGTGCTCTGCCGTGTGCCGCACCTAGAACGTCGCCCTGCCAGTAAGCAAGGTTAAGTGTGGAGCAGCCGACGGGAACAATGTGAACACAGTTGTCAACCTGACCCATTTCGCCTACTACCTCTGCAATAAGCTTTGTTGCAAGAGAGTGCATACAGCCGGGACAGAAGCCGCTGGGAGTTTTCTTTAATGATTCGGGTCTTTTGTATTCAGCCATTATTTTGCACCTCCGTCAAGAATTTTTCTGACAGCGGTATAAACACCGTCATCATCGAAGAGAAGACCGCCGGAACGGCAGTATTCATATATGGGAGCACGGTCCTTTACTTCAAGAGCAATATCATCGTGCATCTGAGCAGGAATTGCAAGCTCTACGTCAATAAAGCCCTTTACCTGATCGTAGTTAAGCTTGTTGAAGCTTTCCTTGGGGAAGGGATAAAGAGTAATGGGTCTTATCATACCAACCTTATAGCCCTCTTCACGGAGTCTGAGAATTGCTTCCTTTGAAACACGTGCGGAAATACCGTATGCTACGATAATATATTCAGCATCCTCAACCATAAATTCCTCAACCTTAACATCGTTCTGAGCCCAGCGCTCGATCATCTTCTTCTGAGATGTGTTCTTGAGCTCAAGAATTGCTTCGGGGAAGTAGGGAGTAAGAAGACGGGCCTTTCTGTCGTCGCCCTCGTTTCTGTTAAGGTCCCATGCTTTTGTGCCCTGTCTGTCGGCATCCTTCATTTCGGGGAACTCAACAAGCTCCATAATTGCACCAAGACAGCCGTCCATAAGAATCATAACGGGGTTACGATCTCTTTCAGCATAGTCCCATGCGTTGTATGTAAGGTCAACTGCTTCCTGTAAGGTTGCGGGAGCAAATACCATAGCTCTGAAGCCGCCGTGGCCGAGAGCCTTTGTTGCCTGAAGATAGTCCTGCTGTGCGGGCTGAATTGAACCGAGCCCTGGGCCGCCTCGGCTGATATTAACGATAACAGCGGGGATGCCCGTGCCTGCAAGGTAAGAGATACCCTCTGCCTTAAGGCTGATGCCGGGGCCTGAGGAGCTTGTCATTGAACGGCAGCCTGATGCAGCTGCGCCGTAAACCATATTTACGGAAGCAACCTCGCTTTCGCCCTGTACAAATACACCGCCCACCTCGGGAAGGCGCCATGAAAGGTACTCGGGGATTTCATTCTGGGGAGTAATAGGGTAGCCTGCGAAGAAACGGCAGCCTGCTCTTACGGCAGCCTCTGCAATAGCTTCACAGCCCTTCATAAGAACCTTAGCCATTGTTCGCTTCCTCCTTTGTTATTTCAATTGCACCCTCGGGGCAGATCGTAGCACACATAGCACAGGCTATGCAGGATGCTTCATCTGTGATGTGAGGGAAAAAATGACCGTGGTTATTGCGTTCTGTTCCCATTTCAAGTATTTTCTTGGGGCAGAACTTGATGCAATAAGAACAACCCTTGCACAAGGAAGTGTTGATTTTAAGCATATTTTCGTTCCTCCGATAATTATTCCTACGGTATTTATTAAAATATAATAATACAAAATATATAATAACACCCGTATAAAGCGATTTCAAGACAAAATTGTTAAAAATTTTATAATACGGCTGTCAAATTTTGTATATTTGTTTTTTTACATACAATTGTTGCAAGGAATGTCGGAAACAGGAGAAATAAATCTCCTTGTAAGTGTTTTTGTTTTATGCTAGAATTATATAAAAAACGGGGAGGGATACTTACGGACAGAATAATTTTTCATTGTGACTGTAATTCGTTTTTCGCATCCTGCGAGGAGCTTCTGGACCCTGCCCTTAAGGACGTGCCTATGGCGGTAACGGGGGACCCCGAAAGCCGTCACGGCATAATTCTTGCAAAAAATCTCAAGGCAAAGGCTTACGGCATTAATACCGCAGAGCCTATAATATATGCTTTGCGTAAGTGTCCGAAATTGGTTTGTGTTCGTTCACATCACGGATTTTATGAAGAAATCTGTGAAAAAATCAATAAAATATATGTTCAGTATACTGACCTTGTTGAAAAGGCAAGTATAGATGAATCCTATCTTGACGTGACGAATACCGTGCACCTTTTCGGCGGAGATGCAAAAGCCCTTGCTGACAGCATAAGAGAGCGCATAAAAGAGGAAATCGGTATCACGATTTCCGTAGGGGTAAGCTTTTGTAAGACCATTGCAAAATTCGGAAGTGACTATAAAAAGCCCGATGCCACAACAGTCATTACCCGTGAAAATATGAAGGATATTTTCCATAGTGCGGATATCTCGGAGCTTTTCCTTGCAGGCAAGAAAACCACGGAAAAGCTTCGTACCTTAGGTATTTATACAATAGGTGACCTTGCCTCCTATGATAAAATCAGACTTTGTGAGATTTTAGGAAAGCAGGGACTCAGCTTATGGGATAACGCCAACGGAAATGACAGCTCACCCGTTGCTTCCTACTATGATAAGCAGGAGATAAAATCCGTAGGTAACTCGATGACCTTCCGCCGTGACCTTACGGGCTATGACGAAATAAAATCGGGAATATCCTTTCTCTCAGATTCTGTTGCCTGCCGTCTTCGGAAGGACAATAAAAAATGCACCGTGGTGCAGGTTGCAATAAAGGATCCCGAATTCCGCACGATGCAAAGGCAGGTTACCCTCAAAAAAGCCACGGCGCTTCAAAGAGAAATAACCGATGTTGCAATGACGCTTATAAAGGGCAATTGGAGCCCCACTCAGCCCGTAAGACTGCTGTCTGTTACGGCATCGGGGCTCACAAGCGAGGACGAAGATTTTTCGCAGCTGAATTTTTTTCAAGAAGCCGAAAACAACAGCGAAAAGCAGGAGAAAATCGAAAACACTCTTGACGATATCAGAAAAAAATTCGGTACGGGTGCAATAAAATTCGGCCATTTCAAAAATGACGAAACGGGGATAAAATAAAGGTATCGTAAAAGTTTTGTTTTTACGGTACTTTTTTTGCAAATTTTTTTAATTCCTTGTAACAAAAACTCTGTTATATCGACTAATTAAGTGAAAGGAGGCAAATTATGAAAAGATTACTCAATCAGATTTTCAAGGAATACTCTAAAGATGTTTACGGATATCTTATGAGCTTATCCCATAATGCCGACCTTTCAGAGGAGCTTACTGCCGAGGTTTTTCTTTCTGCTGTAATATCTATCGGAAGATTCAGAGGTGATTCAGATGTAAAAACCTGGCTTTTTTCGATTGCCAGAAATAAGTTTATATCCTACATAAGAAAGAAAAAGGACGATATCTGTTTTGATGCATCGGATTGCTTTTCGGATGAAGGAAACGGCACAGGAGTTGAAGAAAGCGTTATTCGAAAAGAAGCTTATGACAGAATAATCACGCTTTTAGAAAATGAGGATGAAAGGGCGGTAAATATCGTTTGGATGCGTGCGGACGGATATTCCTTCTATGAAATTGCGCAAAAGTTCGGTATTTCGGAAAACTCTGCCAGAGTTATTTTTCACAGATGCAAGAACCGGATAAAAGAACAAATGATAAAGGAGGGGTACACTTATGAATGAGGTGACCTGTGATATCTGCAAAGATCTGCTTCCTCTTGTTGAAGACGGTGTTGCCAGTAAAGACAGTCAGGATGCGGTTGAACAACATATTAAAGGCTGCAAAGAATGTGCAGGCCTTTTTGAAGGTGCAAAAATACCGGAGTTGAATTTTAACAGGGTTTTTGTGAAATTCAGAAGAAAACTGAGAATTTATTTGATTCTTGCAATGCTCAGCGGAATCAGCATTGGTGTGATCTGCAGCATAAAAGACGGCGGAGTCTATGTTATCTTTAATGCTATTATAATGCCTGTCATCGGAGTGTTGTCCTTTTTTGTTTTCCGTTGGAAATCTCTCGTTTGTGTTCCGCCGCTGATTTTTTCTGTTTTTCTTCTGATTAATATGTTGAATGCTGACGCGGCTGCTTTCAGCTTTGATATGATTGCTTTTCTTTCTCTGATTCTCAGTGCTTTCGCAGTGGCGGGTATATTAATCGCAGGCTTGTTGAGCTTTGCATTCGGAAAGGATGATGAAGATGAATAAAAGGAAAAAAATTTTGAAGATTGCGGCAGCGATTACGGCATTTGTACTCATAGGAGCTGTTTTGTTTTTTGTGAATGCTTTTTTCGGGAATCCGGTATCGTATTTTCTTGCAGGCTATTCTGTAAATCAGTATATTGAGGAGAATCATCCGGATTCTGATTTTGAGATAGACGGAATCTCATATTTCTTTGACAGTACAAAATATTCTGTGAAAATTATTTCTCCCTCGAGCAAGGACAGCCATTTTATCATAAAAACAGATTTTTTCGGACAAATACAGTATAACAGCTATGAAACAGACGTTCTGAAAATGGAAAATACAAAGGAACGCATAAACGGCGAATACTGTGAATTGGTTTCTTCCGTGCTTGCATCTCCCGTTTTTGCTTATGAAACCGGTTTTGCTTATTCTGAGGTGAATTTTTCCGAAGATGATTCTGTAACCTCGGACAAAACGGGAGTGATTTTTTCTGATGAGCTTATACTGGACAAAGCATATGATATGAAGTATGTCGGAAGTAAAGCAGGATGCGTTATTCTTGAGGTGTATGACGAGGCAACCGTGGAAAAAGCGGCAGAAATACTTAAAAAAACCAAGCTTCTGCTCAGCACAGCCGATATAACATTCAACAGCATAGAATTTATCCTGAGAGAAAGATGCATTGATGACCCGATAAATGAAAAATACATCCGTATTGATGAATTTCCCGAAGCTTTTATCGATTCCGATGAGCTTACTGAAAAAATAGTGCAGTATATGCATGCATCTGATAGCTTTTACGAATAGCTTACGGCAGCAGTTCCGGAGGTATAACGAAAAATGCTCCGCATATAGCTACGGATAAAAACGAATAAAAATAACACCTTAAAGCCCGGAAAGCTCGGACGTTAAGGTGTTTTTTTCTTTTTCAGCGGTCCCTGAAATTGATTCTGATTCTGTAATTCTCAAAAAAACCGTATGGCTGAAATTTCAGACATACGGCTTAATACTTACTTTACAACAATATTTACAAGTCTGCCCTTGACGTAGAGCTCCTTGATAACGGTCTTGCCGTCAATTGCTGCCTTGACGTCTTCGTTTTCCTTTGCCTTTGCTACAGCATCTTCCTGAGAAATCTCGGTAGCCACCATAATTCTTGCCTTGATTTTGCCGTTAACCTGAACAGCAATTTCAATTTCGTCATCAACGCACTTTGCTTCATCAAATGTGGGCCATTCACCGTTTGCCAGCATTCCGCCGAAGCCCTGAGCCTCGTTGTTCTCCTCTGTTACGTGAGGTGCAAAGGGATTAAGAAGAGTGATGAAGGTCTTGAGCTCAGCCTTTGTGACAGAGCCTGCATCGTAAATCTCGTTGATAAGAGTCATAAGTGCTGCAATTGCCGTGTTGTACTTGAGATTTTCAATGTCTTCCGAAACCTTCTTTATAGTCTTGTGGAAGGAGGTTTCAAGCTTCTTTGAATATCCGTCACCCTCTGTTACGATTTCCTGAAGATTCCATACACGGTCAATGAATCTCTTACAGCCCTTAAGTGAGTTCTGTGACCAGGGAGCAGCCTTTTCGTAGTCACCCATAAAGAGAACATAACTTCTGAGAACGTCTGCACCGTAAATATCAACTACGTCGTTGGGGTCAACGACATTGCCCTTTGACTTTGACATCTTATCGCCGTCAGGTCCTAAGATAAGTCCCTGAGCGGTTCTCTTGGCATAAGGCTCGTCGAAGGGAACCTCACCGAGATCATATAAGAACTTGTGCCAGAAACGTGAGTAAATCATATGACGGGTAACGTGCTCCATACCGCCGTTGTACCAGTCAACCTGTCCCCAGTAAGCGAGCTTGTCCTTATCTGCAAAGCACTTGTCGTTGTTGGGGTCAATGTATCTTAAGAAATACCATGAGGAGCCTGCCCACTGAGGCATTGTATCGGTCTCTCTCTTTGCCTTGCCGCCGCACTTGGGGCAGGTGCAGTTTACGTATTCCTCAATTTTTGCAAGGGGGCTTTCGCCGTCGGTACCGGGCTCAAAGTTTTCAACTGTGGGAAGACGTAAGGGGAGCTCTTCATAAGGAACTGCTACCATACCGCATTTTTCACAGTGAACAATCGGAATGGGTTCGCCCCAGTATCTCTGGCGGTTGAATGCCCAGTCCTTCATCTTGTACTGAACACCTGCTTCACCGATGCCCTTTGCTTCAAGCACCTCGAGCATCTTTGCGATGGAAGATTTCTTATCTGTAAAGCCGTTAAGGAAGTCGGAATTTACCATTTCACCGTCACCGGCATAGGCTTCCTTTGAAATATCTCCGCCCTTGATAACCTCAATAATATCAACACCGAACTTTGTTGCAAATTCGAAGTCACGCTGGTCGTGTGCGGGAACAGCCATAATAGCGCCCGTACCGTAGCCCATCATAACGTAGTCGGAAATGAAAATCGGAATTTCCTTGCCGTTTACGGGGTTAATTGCAGAGAAGCCCGAAAGTCTTACGCCTGTCTTTTCCTTAACAAGCTGAGTTCTTTCAAACTCTGTCTTCTTTGCACACTCGGTTCTGTAGGCTTCAACCTCTGCGAAGTTTGCAATCTTTTCCTTGTACTTATCAAGCATAGGATGCTCGGGAGCCATTACCATAAAGGTTACACCGAAAAGTGTATCGGGACGTGTTGTGTAAATACGAAGAGTTTCGTCTGTGTCTTTTACAGAGAAATTAACGAAGGCACCTGTTGATTTGCCGATCCAGTTTTCCTGCTGAAGGCGTACGTTGGGAAGGTAGTCAACAGTATCAAGTCCTTCGAGGAGCTTGTCTGCATACTTAGTGATTCTTAAGTACCATACGACCTTTGATTTCTGAACGATATCGCTGTGGCAGATGTCGCACTTACCGCCCTGAGAGTCCTCATTTGAAAGAACAACCTTACAGGAGGGACAGTAGTTAACAAGGGTCTTATCTCTGAAAGCAAGACCGTTTTCAAACATCTTAAGGAATATCCACTGAGTCCACTTATAGTAGCCCTCTTCTGTTGTGTCAACAACTCTTTTCCAGTCGAAGGAGAAGCCGACTCTTTTTAACTGAGAAGAGAACTTTTCGATATTCATATCGGTTACTTTTCTGGGATGAATACCTGTCTTTATAGCATAGTTTTCCGTGGGAAGTCCGTAAGCATCGAAGCCGATGGGGAAAAGCACGTTGTAGCCCTCCATTCTTCTCTTACGGGATACAACCTCAAGACCTGAATAAGCCTTGATGTGGCCGACGTGCATACCTGCACCGCTTGGGTAGGGGAATTCTACAAGAGCGTAGAACTTCTTCTTTTCCGAGCCGTCAACTGCGTGGAAAACGCCTGCGTCTTCCCACTTCTGCTGCCACTTAAGCTCGGTATTCTTAAAATCGTAATTCATTGAAAACACCTCCAAAAGTTGAGGTAATAGGTAAGAGGTAAGAGTGAAGAGTGACACTGTATGAAGCCGCAAAGCGGCTTGTATTTTAAGGGCGAAGCCCTTCCGACAGGCTACCTCTTCACTATTCACTATTACTTATTACTTTAAAAAAATTCCCTGAGGAATTTTTTCTTCCTCAGGGACGATAAAATTACCGCGGTACCACCCTGTTTGTCAGATTTTCCGACCACTCTTACTCTATAACGGTGAGAACCGTATTCTCCTATTTTCGTCTGTAAAAGGGAACACGATTTCCAATCGTGCACCGCAGCCGCCGTTCAGAGAATAAACTCGGGAGTGAGACCGATTATTGCCGTACTGACAGCTTCCACCAACCGCCGCCTCTCTGAAAGTCCGTATCAATAACCGTAATTCCGTCACAGTTTTTAACTTAGACATTATATCATTATAAAAAATATATGTCAATACACAAAATATTTGATTATCGGTATTCAAAGTGAGAATTAACATCAGGGTAGAAAAACTATCAAGTTTGTTAGTTGTAATGTTACTTTTCAATTGTTAAAATTATATTATAAGGGCTACTGTTGAAATTATTTATGGTAAAAAAAGCTTATAATAATGTTACTTTACGGTAAACAAAAGGAGGAAAAAATATGCATACTAAGATTATACGGAATTTACTGATTGTTTTTACGGTTTTGTTGGTTTTTGTAAGTGCAGATATTGCAGTATCAGCGCAAGAAGTCAATACGGCGCCTCTTGTTGCGGATTTAAGTGCATCAAGCAGCACGCGGTATGTGTTTGACCCCGTGAATAATCACACAGACAGCTACATTGTAACGGGAAGTAATTCTGATGCGGAAATCATAGTGAAGGGCAGCTGTGATATTACCCTGCGAAACGCTACATTCCGACGGATTCAGGTAGATTATTCTGATAGTTACGATATAAACATAATACTTGAGGGAACAAATACTATTGATCAATATAACTGGGCAAGTCAGGCAGCGTTGGAGATTTACAGTTCAAACGTTGTAATATACGGCGGGGAAACTGACAGTCTTTATGCAAACTCAAAAGCCTTTACCGCATACAGCTCAAGCCATGAACTCGGTGTCTTAACAGTAGAGGGCGGAAATATAACATTCCGATCCTTCGGGGGCGGAGCACCGTTTCAGACAAATTATATTCAAAACGGAGGAAATGTTACGGTCATTGAAGAAGATTATTCAGAATCCTTTTTGTATGATGTCCAGCTTAATGGCGGTAGTCTGGAAGTTATAAACAATAGAGCATCGAGCGGAGCAATTTTTATTGGTGCCGTGAAACTTAAAAATGGTGTTTCGTTGAAGGTATCTGTACCGAATATGCCTTATCTTGTTTCCGGACTTATCGGCCTTGCAGATGATGCGGTAGCTGATGATTGTATGTTTGTGAGATTTGATAACAGCTCGGATTTTGTATATCTGAATGATGACAATAACGCACTTGCAGGGAAAAGTTATTTTGAAATTAAGGTTGTTGATCATACACATATTTGCGAAAACGGTATTTGCTACTGCGGATTTATATGTGAGCACGATACTGACGGCGGCAACTGCGGAATATGCGGTAAATATATTTATAAGATAGTGCATCAGCCCACAGAGGCGGAACCCTATGTACAGCTTAATGACGGAACGAATGCAGCATATAAGTGGTACGAAGTAAATTATACGGAAATAACCGATAAAAGTGACATTCTTTCATGGCAGATTTTCGGAGCACCGTTTCCTGACAGCTATTCATACAGTAAGAAAGACGGTTGGACGGGAATACCTTTGTATTATGATGAGGAAAGCGGAGAGAAGTATATATACTATTTTGTAAAAAGATATAATGCAGGAGAAGAAATTGTTTTGAATTTTTTATCCCCTGTGATTTATGTAGAATTGTTCAGTGATGAAGATTTCGTTGAGTTTGAAATTACGGGAAATGTTGCCAAGGGTGTTACGGAAAATGCCGGTGATTACGGACTTTTAGTTATAACAGATGGCTCTGAGCCGACATTAAAGGCTTATGTCACAGATGGTGTAAAAACTGTTATTGCCGATGAAACACAGGCTGAGCTTATTGCTCCTTCTTACGGAAGCTACTATATCTGTGAAGTGACTGCAGATGACGGTAGTATTCTGATAAGCTCCATTCTTGATTTTTCATATAAAATAACTCACCAACCCACAGAAACAGAAACCTACGTGGA
>JAZSIM010000051.1:0-37444 GCA_045533835.1 Acutalibacteraceae bacterium | reverse complement strand
TCAAGAGTCAGTCCAGCTACATTAAAAAAGAACCTGGCGTTAATTAACGCCAGGCCCAAGAAAGTTTTAAATTACCAAAAACCATTGGATTTATTTGAGGATTCGCTTAAAAAGTGTTGCACTTAGTTTGACAAATCATTTTTATTGTATTTCCGGCTCTTCCGTATGGGGGAGCTTTTTTTGGGCATTTTGCACAAAAGGCAAAAAGAACGCAAATGTCAAAAATTTAACATAAATTGCCCGTTTGTGGAACTTATACAAACTTGTAAAAAGTGTTCAAAAACCGTTGACAGAAAGTATTGACCTGTGGTAATATGAAGACGCAGAGAACAGAAGGTTTTCTGAAAAATCAAAGAGAGAGTGAGTCCGATGTACAACTGAAGACAGAACTTGAAAAACAGTTCAGAAACATTCATTTCCGTGTGAAATAAAAAGAACAGATACAGTAGTGAAATTAAAAAAGACAAAATTCTGCAATTTTTATGACAGGCGGAGCTTTGCAAAAAATTATGAGAGAGTGAGTCCGATGTACTATTAATCCCTCTACCCGCTGAACAAGGTTCCCGGAGCGGAATCCGATTTTACCGATAAATTGAAGCTCAGAAAAATCAATTGCAGACCGACTGAAAAAAAGACCATCCTTTTAATATCAGATGCAGAGCGTTTATCGGAGTAAACACAAAAAATTTCAGAAAGCGTGAGACCGAAGGTTTAGCTTAATTAATCTCAGGAAAAACTAAAAAGATAAAGAAAGTGTGAGACCAAAGGTTTACTGAAGCTTAATTCAAAAACTCAAAGCAAAAATTCAGAGAGAGTGAGTCCAATGGCATACTAAAATTAAAGGAAAAACAGTTTTCAGAAGATAAATAAAACTATATGTTCCCACCGAATCAAAGAAAATCGGGTAAAATGTAAGAATATTAGGTTTATTATCCCCTGCAAATTCGTTTTATAGCATGAGAAACGGTCATATGAGTGGTACGACAGTGTAAAGAAACGGTATCAAATAAGGCTACAGATTATGTAAAGACCGAGAAAGAGCAGTAAATACGAATTGATTGTTTTTTCAAAAAAAGGCGATGACTTTTTTGATTGAAATAAATATATAAGCAGTTCTCCGATTGTGAAAGGATCAGAGAACTGCTTTGTTTTTTTATTGTTTATGCTTGAATATTGTTGACATTATTGCAAAATAAAAAAGATTAATAATAATCAGAACTGTATGTATCATTATAAGAATTCCGACGATATCTTTATTTCCGTTGAAGCACAGACATATAACCGTATTAATGGGGAACAGTAATGCAAACAACAGGGAAACAAAAAGCTCGTATAATAAAAATTTCGGAACGGTTGTGTTTTTAATTCTGAGTAGTTTTTTTAGTTTTTTTGGTAATACAGTATAGTGTTTCGGATAAAACCGTTTGTTTATTCCTATTTCTGTAATCATCCCGGCAGCTGAATTTCTGCAATTGAAAAAAGACAGAAGCGATATTGCAAAAAACATAAAAAATATACGGAAATCCATTGTTTCATCTCCTCTGACTGTTTTTCATCTTTATTATAAATTTTTTTCTTTCGGATTTCAAGACTATTCAGTTTTATGTTATTTACGGCAGTTTTGAAAAGCTTAAGCAGATGTGCTAAAATGAACACAGGAGTTGATATAATGGAAGACATATTAGAGCTTATTGTTACGATTCTTGTTATGCCGTTTAAATCGTTTATCAATAAAATGAAATATCAAATTAATAAGATGCCGAATAAAGCATTGAAAGCTTTTCTGAAAATTTTATTTGTACTGATTCCCGCTGTTTTGCTGTTTGGCCTTGTTTGTTTGTGCAGTTACATATTCCGTGGCTATTGGATATAAAATCATTTTTGCCATAAGTTCATCTTTAGTCACTTCTATGCTTTTGATAATTTATTATAATAGTTTTTTAAGATCAGTCCCGGATAAAGCAATGCCCGCTGCAGTTTTCTGCAGCGGGCATTGCTTTCATACAAAAACACAACAAAAAAGATTATCAGGAAAGTAAAATTCTGTCGTTATTAAGCTCCTCACCTGCAGAAACCTTGAATTTTTCAAGAAGGTCTGATACGGTGAGCTTTTTCTTTTCTTCGCCTGAAACGTCAAAAATAATTTTGCCGTTGTTCATCATAATAAGACGGTTGCCGACTCTTATGGCATCAGCCATATTGTGAGTAATCATAATTGTGGTGAGGTTGTTTTTACTGACAATTTCCTCAGTAATATCAAGCACCTTTTTAGCCGTCTTGGGGTCAAGGGCAGCAGTGTGCTCGTCAAGAAGAAGCAGCTTCGGCTTTTTGAGTGTTGCCATAAGAAGCGTAAGAGCCTGACGCTGACCGCCTGAAAGAAGACCGACCTTTGCTGTAAGTCTTTCCTCAAGACCGAGGTCAAGGATTTTAAGAAGCTCCTTATACTCCTTTCTCTCCTTGGCTGTGATTCCCACGCGAAGCAGTCTTGTTTTTCCTCTTCTTGCGGCAAGGGCAAGATTTTCTTCAATCTGCATATCTGCCGCAGTACCCGTCATAGGGTCCTGAAAAACTCTGCCGAGATACTTTGCACGCTTGTATTCGGGGAGCTTTGTGACATCAATGCCGTCAATAACAATACTTCCGCAGTCCACGGGATAAACACCCGAAACCATATTGAGCATTGTTGACTTACCTGCACCGTTACCGCCGATAACGGTTACAAAATCACCTTCATTAAGATGAAGATTTATGCCGTTAAGAGCTTTCTTTTCATTGATAGTTCCGGGGTTAAAGGTTTTTTCTACATTTTTTATATCAAGCATTTGCCTTGCCCCCTTTGTTTTTTACCATGTGCTTTGCTTTGTACTGTCTTTTCCAGTAAGGAATTGCAAGGAAAATTGCAACAATAACAGCAGAAAGAAGCTTGAGAAGGTTTGCGTCAAGTCCGAGTGTGATAACGGTCTGCACAACGATGTAATAAATGATTGAGCCGAGAGAAACCGAAAGAAGTCTCAGGGCGAAGTTCTTGAAGATTTTTCCGAAAACGGCTTCACCGATAATCACGGCTGCAAGACCTATAACGATAGCACCCTGACCTTGCTTTACGTCTGCAAAACCCTGATACTGTGAAAGGAATGCTCCCGAAAAAGCCACGAGTCCGTTTGAAAGCATAATTCCGAGCACCTTGTTGAAGCTTGTGTTTATGCCCTGTGCACGGCTCATATTGAGGTTTGCACCCGTTGCACGAAGCGCACAGCCCATTTCCGTGCCGAAGAACCAGTAAAGAACAGCAATAAGAATGACTGTAACCAGACCTACGGTAATGAGGGGATTATGGAAAGCAAAGTCTCTTACCCAGCGAAGGGATACCAGAAGGTCTGACTGATTGACATTTACGGACTGATTTGCCTTGCCTAAAATCTTGAGATTTATCGAGTAAAGAGACAGCTGTGTAAGTATACCTGCAAGAATCGGGGGAATCCCCATAAGAGTATGCAGAAGACCCGTAATTGCACCGGTCAGAAGTCCTGCAATAAAGGCAACAAGCATTGCCAGCCATAAATTCCAGCCGTTAAGAATAAGCATAACCGCAACAACGCCGCCTGTTGCAAAAGAGCCGTCAACAGTAAGGTCAGCAACATCAAGTATGCGGAATGTGATATAAACGCCTATTGCCATAATACCCCAGATAAGGCCCTGAGAAACAGAGCCGGGCAAGGCGTTAAGTAGCTGTTGTAAAATTTCCATTTGTTTCTCCTTGTGTAAACAGTTGATATACAGGGAGAATTCACGATTCCCCCTGTAAGTGTTTATGTACGATTATTCAGCTTCAATAGCAACATATCCTTCGAGAGGAGTAATGCCGAGAGCATCACAATTCTGCTTGTTGTACTTGGGTGTCTGAGTTTCTGCATATCCGATTGCCATTGTTGAAACATCAGCCTCGCCCTTGAGAATCTGTGCTGCCATCTTACCGGTTGTGTAACCGAGGTCATAATAGCTGATTGAAAGTGTTGCGATACCGCAGCCTGAGCAGATGCCTTCTTCACCGGCGATAACGGGAACCTTCTTGGGCTCGCAGATATTATCAATAATGCCTGTGTTTTCAGCAACTGTGTTATCTGTGGGAACATAGATTACATCGCTGTTGTCAGCGGCAGTTGTGCAAATCTGAGCAAGGTCGTTTGAGTCAGAGAAGGGATAAAGTGTTACTGTAAGACCTGCCTTTTCAAGCTCAGCCTTAACAACGTCTACCTGATACTGGCTGTTTGCTTCCTTTGAGCAGTAGAGAAGACCTGCTGTCTTTGCATCGGGACACCATTCTGTAATCATTGCAGCCTGCTTGTCGAGGGGAGCCAGGTCAGATGTACCTGAAATGTTACCGCCTACCGTGCCGTTGAAGTCCTGGATGTTAAGAGCAACGCCGTATTCCGTAACAGATGTGCCGAGGATCGGGATGTCTGCTGTTGCAGCAACTGCAGACTGAAGAGCAGGTGTTGCGTTTGCCATAATAAGGTCAACCTTGTTTGATACAAACTGATTGACGATTGTTGAACAGGTCTGAGGGTCGTTCTGACCGTTCTGAACGTCAAATTCAACATTCTCTTCACCGAGCTCGTCGATAACAGCCTGCTTGAAGCCTTCTGTGGCAGCGTCAAGAGCAACGTGCTCTACAAGCTGAACGACACCGATTTTATATTTGTCGGTTGTTGCTGTGGTTGTCTCTTCGTTACTTTCGCCGCATGCAGCGAATGCACCGCAGACAAACACGAGTGAGAGAAGGACTGCGATTAATCTTTTTGTTGTTTTCATGATAGAATCATCTCCGTTTTTTTTGCTTTAATAATTTAAAGATGCATCGCTTTAAAGCTTTTATGCACTAAAGTGATGATTGCATTATAATCCTGTCTTTTTCGTTTGTCAACAGTTTTTTTGTAAAAAACTTAAATTTTTTTCATTTTTTTCAGAGACAGCAAAAAACTCTGTTATTAACATACTTTTTTCGCCGTTTCAGATACTGATTTTAACGTATGTAACAGGTTTTAAGGCGTGTCGGAATCATAACGCAAAAATAAAGACCCTGAAGCCTCAGCCTCAAGGTCTTATATCTGTTTTTATCAGCAGTCGATAATATCCGTTAATCTCTTACTTATCCTGACTCTTCATTGTGGGGAAGAGAAGGACGTCGCGGATTGCCTGGGAGTCGGTGAGGAGCATTACAAGACGGTCGATGCCGTAGCCGATACCGCCCGTGGGAGGCATGCCGTATTCAAGTGCAGTAAGGAAGTCCTCGTCTGTGTGGTTTGCTTCCTCGTCGCCGTTTGCGAAAAGCTCTTCCTGAGCAGCGAAGCGCTCTCTCTGGTCGATGGGATCGTTAAGCTCGGAGTATGCGTTGCACATTTCTCTGCCGTAGATGTAAAGCTCGAAGCGCTCAACAAGACCGTCGGAGCCGGGCTTTTTCTTTGTAAGAGGAGAAACCTCAATGGGATGGTCGCATACGAATGTGGGCTGAATCATCTTCTCCTCGCAGAACTCCTCGAAGAAAAGGTTCATAATGTCACCCTTCTTGTGGTGCTTTTCAAATTCAACGTGGTGCTCCTTGGCAATAGCCTGAGCCTCCTCATCGGTCTTAACGGTTGAGAAGTCAACGCCTGCATATTCCTTGATAGCGTCTGTCATGGTGATTCTCTTGAAGGGCTTTTCCATATCGATTACTGTGCCGTTGTAGCTGAGAACCGCGCTGCCGACAACCTTGTTTGCAAGGTAACGGAACATACTCTCGGTAAGCTCCATCATACCCTCGTAATCGGTATATGCCTGATAAAGCTCCATAAGTGTGAATTCGGGATTGTGACGTGTGTCAACGCCCTCGTTACGGAAAACTCTGCCGATTTCATAAACTCTTTCCATACCGCCGACAATAAGACGCTTGAGGTATAATTCAAGGGAAATACGGAGCTTAACGTCCTCGTCAAGTGCATTGTAATGAGTTTCAAAGGGACGGGCAGCTGCACCGCCGGCATTTGAAACGAGCATGGGAGTTTCAACCTCAATGAAATCTCTGCCGTCAAGGAAGTTTCTGATTTCCTTTATAATCTGTGAGCGCTTCTTGAAGGTATCCATAACCTCGGGATTAACGATAAGGTCAAGATAACGCTGACGGTAACGGGTATCAACATTTGTAAGTCCGTGGTACTTTTCGGGCAGGGGAAGAAGTGACTTTGTAAGAAGTCTGATTTCCTTACAGTGAACGGAAATTTCACCTCTTCTTGTTCTGAAAACAAAGCCCTTTACTTCAACAATATCGCCGATATCCCACTTCTTGAATTCATCGAAAGCTTCTTCGCCGATATCGTCACGTCTTACGTAAACCTGCATTCTGCCGTCACGGTCGTAAACGTCGATGAAGTTAGCCTTACCCATATCTCTCCAGGTCTTGATTCGTCCGCAGATGCAAACATCCTGATTCTCGAGCTCCTCAAATCTTTCGTTGATTTCAGCGGAGTGAATTGTCTGCTCTGCCTTTGTAATTTCAAAGGGGTCGCAGCCCTTTTCCTGAAGAGCGGCAAGCTTTTCAAGACGGATTTTCTTTAATTCATTTATATCCTGCTCGGGAGCAGCTTCTTCGGGAGCATTAACAATCTTTTCTTCTGCCATTTCTTAACATCCTTTCGGAAATAATTACAAAAATTTACTCAGTTATTTATTATATATTAACAAAGAAAAAAATGCAAGGACTTTTTTTTGATGTGTCCGTAAGTTAATTATTTGTTATTTATTTGTGTTTTTTATTGACAAATTGACATAACGGAATTAGAATAGAAGCCTCAAATGCAAAAACATATATGTTAAAATACTTTAATAAGTGGTGTGAAAATGAAAAGCGTTTCCTTACGTCAGAAAATCTATTTTGTGCTTGTCACGGTTTTCTGTGTTACGATGGTTCTTTTTGTACCTCAGTTCTTTAATGAGTCCTCCGCCGGCAGTGCGGGAAGACTTGATAACTGGTATTATGCTTCCGGTCCGGACGGCAGCACGGACATAACACTGCCGCATAAGCTTCAGCAGGACAGTATGGGTGTAACCGAGATACATACGGTGCTCCCCGCAGATTTCAATGAGCCTCAGACAATATGCTTCTGGACCTTTTATCAGTGTGTTCAGGTTTTTCTTGACGGTGAAAGCATTTACCGCTTTGACAATTCTGAAAACGGATCCTTCGGAGTGTCCTCAACGCCGCGATGGAACAGAGTCGAAATTCATTCGTCGGACAATGCGGGCAAGGTGCTTACCGTTAAGCTGCATACGCCATACAGCGATATAAACACCCGTCTTACAGAGGTAATGTACGGTGACGGCAATCAGATAAGCGGATGGCTTCATCAGACCTACGGAGTTTACCGTACCTTTGAAATAATATTCATCTGTGTAGGCGTGATTCTGCTGGTGCTTGCCGCAACGCAGCTTATGAATAAGCAGGACAGCAAGAATCAGCTGTATTCGGGTATCGTTCTGATTCTTTTCAGTATATATCTCCGTACGGGTACAAAGGGACTTCCCATTTACTGGCTCAGCGACTATTTCCGTGAATTTCTGTGCTATGTAAGCCTGTTATGTCTTTCTGTTCCCTTTACTCTTTATCTTAAGTCCCGTGTTGCCGGGGTAAAGAAAATGGCTCTTTTCTGCGATATCCTCGTTTTTGCGGAGCTTTCATTGAATATTATTATTTTCCTTCTTCACTTTACGGGGCTCAGGGATATTCACGCATCAATGTCTGCAGGGCTTGCGCTTCTTCTTTTAACCGCAATCACGGCTCTCGTTTTTGACATACTTTTCATTATAAGAGCCCGCTCCTTTGAATCCGTTGCGTCATTTTTCAGCGCGATGATAATTATAGTCGTTATGGTAACGGAATATATACAGTTCTATCAGCTGAGCACACTGCCCTTTGATACGGGGCTTCTCAGTCATATCGGCTGTGTTATAGTTGTTGCTGTAGAAATGACGGTGCAGGGAGTTCTTCTTAAGAGGGATATCGCTGAGAAGGTGCGCATTGCCGATGAAAACAAAAATCTGCAGATGCAGCTTCTTACCAGTCAGATAAAGCCCCACTTTCTTCTTAATACCGTGGGTGCCATAAGAACGCTTATTCACGAGGACCCCGACAGGGCAAGCGACCTGCTTTACGAGTTTTCGAAGTATTTCCGCAAGAATCTTGAGCGTGCAGATTATACGAAGCCTGTGCCGTTTCTGCAGGAGCTTGATTATATAAAAAGCTATCTCAAGCTTGAATGTGCACGCTTCGGCGATAAGATAAGCGTTGAATATGATATGGAAACCACGGAATTCTGGGTGCTTCCTCTTACGATTCAGCCCTTTGTTGAAAATGCCGTCAAGCACGGACTGAACGGTCCCTCGGCAGATCCGATAAAAAAGGGAATACTCCGTATTTCATCAAGAAGGCTTGATCAGGCATCGGTTGTCACCGTTGAGGATAACGGTACGGGCTTTGATGCCGATACCGTAGCCCGTAATCTTGCAGAGCTGCCCTCGGTGGGTATGAGAAGTGCCGTTATGAGGCTCGAAAAGGAGCTTGGTGCAGCCGTCAGCATAGAAAGCAGCATGATTCCCGGGGAATCAGGTACGGTAATCCGCATAGAAATTCCTGACAGGAGGCCAGGTAGAAAGTGAAAACAATAATTGTTGATGATGAGCATTGGGCGCTGAGTCAGCTTGAAGAGGAGTTTAAGCATCAGAAGAATGTTGAGCTTGTCGGTTGCTTCGGCAGCTCACTTGAGGCTTTTGAATATATAAAGACCCATCCTGTTGATTTTGCGCTTCTTGATGTGAAAATGGGCGGAATGGACGGAATTGAGCTTGGCTGTCAGCTGAGAAAATATTCTCCCCACGCTATTATAGTTTATGTCAGCAGTTATCCCGAGTATTTTTCGGATGCGTACAGAAACGTGCGTGCAGATTATTATATGCTCAAGCCCTACAGAAAAGAAGATGTAAAGGATGTGCTTGAAAGGGTAGAGCTGCTTGCCAAGCGTCAGCGTAAGCGTGTACAGTTTCGTACCTTCGGCAGATTTGATATGTTTATAAATGAACAGCCTGTTCAGTTCAGCAATGCAAAGGCGAAGGAGTTGCTTGCCGTCTGTGTTGACCGTAAGGGCGGCATTGTAAAAATGGAGGAGGCAATTGACAAGCTTTGGGAAAATGAGCCTATGAGTGAAAACGTAAAGGCACGCTACAGAAAAGCCGTAGCTTATCTCAATGCTCTGTTTTCCGAAAACAGACTGCCTGACGTTTTTATCAGCGGCTACGGAAGCTGTCACATAGAAAAGGACAAGGTGTCCTGCGATTATTTCGAATTTCTCGAATCGGACAACAAGCCCCTGTTCTTCGGCGAATATATGTTTGAGTACCCCTGGGCAGAGGAAACGGCAGCTATGCTTGAAATGCAGCTGCAGCAATACAAATACAAATAATTTTTAAGGCAGAATCCGTTTTTGAGGTTCTGTCTTATGAAGTTTTTTTACACGAAAAAATTTTTTGATTTTTTTTGATTTTCCCTGTTTTTTGTACACTTTCCGTACACTTATGCTTGTATAATTTGCTCATAATGGACAGAAAGGGGCATAGGAATGTCAGATAAGCAAAAAATTTCTGAGTATATTGACAATTTAACATTCAGAAAATCGCTTTGTATGGGTTTTCATCCTGACGAGGTTTACGAAGCAATCTGTAATCTGACTTCTATGTACAATGCAGTTCTTTCGGATGCTTACGATGAGGCAGATCGCCTCAGGGATGAAAATGATTTTCTCAGACGTAATGCTGACAGGCTGAATGCACAGATGCTGTCCCCCGAAGTCATGGGTGAAGAAGAAAACAACAGAAATACAGAGATGGTTGATGATATGAATTCAAATTTATGGAGAAGCCCGGGAGAGAATAACGATACGGGCTTTGATACGGGGCTTGCGGAGCTTCTTTCCGTGATAAAACAGCCCGAAAATAAGGAATATACACCGATAATTGATGAAAAGCCCCCCTTTACGGCAGTACCTGATGACGTGTCCCGCGAGCCTGCCTCAGAGCTCTCTGCAGACAGCCGCAGCTCCGATGACACCGGTATTAGTGATGAAACCGCCCCTGTGACCGATGCTCCGGAGCCTTGTGCACCTGCTGCTGAAAAGAAGTCTGCCGCTCCCCGCTCAGCTCTCAATGATAAGCAGATTCAGAGGCTTAAGCGCGGCGAGCTGCTTGAAATTCTCATTGAAAGCAGCAGAGAAAACGAAATGCTCAGAGGTCAGGTTGATTCTCTTAATGATGAAATTGCAGGGCTTAACGGAAAGCTCAGCGACAGGAAAATAAAAATAGAGAAGGCAGGCAATCTTGCTGAAGCTGCTCTTTCTCTTAACGGTGTTTTTGAGGCTGCTCAGGCAGCTGCCCGGCAGTATCTGGACAACCTTCAGGACCTCTATGACAGGGAAGAGGAAAATTGTATAAAGAAGGAAAAGCAGGTTGAGGCGCTTGTGGAAAGACTCCTTGCCGACACAAACAAAAAATGCTCGGATATGACAAAAGCTGCCGAGGAGGAATGTGCCGCTATCAGCAGTAAGACTCTTGAACGCTGCAACAGCATGGAAAAAATCTCTCAGGACAGATGCCTTCAGATGGAAGCCGAAACAAAGCAGAAATGCGATGCTCTCGTTTCTGAGGCTGAGCGTCAGGCACAGCAGCACTGGGATTCGCTGACAAAAAAGCTTGAGGCCTTCTATGATGCACATAAGGGACTTCGCGAGCTTCTCGCAACAACAGGATACATTAACAGAGGATAATAATGAAAAAGAAGGAAATTCTCATCCCGTCAGCAGAGCTGCTGGAAAAGGAGCTCAAAAGGGTCAGATATAAAGAGAATTACGGCAGGACCTTCCGCAGTACGGTATATGCACTTATAACCGTTGCGGCTGTGGCAATTCTCATAGCAACTCTCGTAATGCCCGTGCTTCAGATATACGGCACGTCAATGGCACCCACCTTAAGCGACGGTGATATAATCGTGGCAATCAAGGGTTCGGATTTCGAAAACGGCGACCTGATTGCATTCTACTATAACAATAAGATTCTTGTTAAACGCGTAATTGCTCAGTCGGGCGAGTGGGTGGATATTGACAAGAACGGAAACGTAAAGGTAAACGGTGTCCCGCTGGAGGAGCCGTATATCAGCGACAAGGCTCTCGGCGAATGTGATATCGAGCTTCCTTATCAGGTGCCGGAGGGCAGAATCTTCGTAATGGGCGACCACAGAAGCATATCGGTTGACTCGCGTAACACGGCGCTGGGCTGTGTTGCAAACGAGCAGGTTGTCGGAAGGCTTCTGTGCAGAATATGGCCGCTGACGGAGCTTGAGTTTTTCAGAGAATAACACCTCTGTAAACAAAAAAACATGAAAGGAGTGTTAATGTGGAGCATAATATCTTAAGCGCTCTTGAACAGAGATTGCGTAATATGAAAAACAGAAGACGCTGGCGCAGTATTATTGCTGTTGTTGCCTGTATTGCCTTTGTTGTTACAATTTCCGCATTGACGCTTCCTGCAATTTCCCAGTCGGATGAAACCTTCTGCGGACTCAGTGAGCACACTCATGGTGATGAATGCTATATTGTAGAGCTTGTGTGCGAGGAGGGCAGAAGAAATGATACGGAAGGGGAGAGCTCTCCCCCGGAGGGCGGCACAGAAGAGGCTGCTCCTACCGGAACAGAGGCTGCGGTAATTCCCGACTCTCAGACTCAGAATGAGGCTGCCGTGGAATTCATAGCCCCCGTATCTCCCGTGCTTTCTGCATCGGAAAACGCAGCGCCTGCTGAGGAAATTATAACGCTTGTTGAAATTACAACCCTTTCGGAGGAGGTAACTCTGATTTCCGAAACGGTTACAGAAAACGGACAAACGGCAGCCGTTGCTGTCGCGGAGGAAAACGGTGCTGATGAAACCGTATACTCCGGGCCCGAAGCTGATATTGAGGAAATAACAACTCTTACGGAAATAACAACGCTTGTTGAAGCCGTAACGCAGGCGGTAGAAACAACTATGGTTGCCGTGACGGAAGAGGCCTCTTCGGAAGATGACACTGCGCAGGAGCTTACGTCAGAGGACAATCCGGCTTCGGAGGAAACCTCCGCTGACACCCCCTCTGCCGGATCGGAAGAGGGACATGAGCATACCGAGGAATGCTATGAAAAGATGCTGAAGTGCGAAAAAGAAGAGCACACCCACACAGAAGCCTGTCTTTCCGACACGGCTGCAGACCTTGAAACGGAGGATGACTGGAGGGCAACATTCTCTTCCGTCACTCTTACGGAGAATATGGGGGCGGACCTTCTTGCGATAGCCCGGACTCAGAAGGGCTATACCGAAAGCACCATACATTATAATGTCGGTGAGGACGGCAAGACGCGGAACGGTTATACCAGATACGGCGAATGGTACGGTGAGCCCTATTGTCAGCAGTGGAATCCCGTTTTTATTGCCTTCTGCGCACATTATGCAAAAATTGAATCCGTACCCAAATCGAAGGACCCCCTGAACTGGCTTTCTCTTCTGAGTGAAGAAAATTCGCCTCTTTACCGCGAATTCGGTGAATATACACCCGTTCCCGGTGATATTATTTTCCTGGATACTGACAATAACGGAACGCTTGACAGAACAGGTATCATCGAAAGCCTCAATGAGGTAAGAAATGAATTCACCGTAATTGAGGGTGACGTTGACGGCAGGGTTGACAGTGTTACATATGTGCTTGATGAAATCACGATTTTCGGCTTTATAACTCATCCCGAAATGAGAACAAACCGTCAGGTGATTCTTGAGGAGCAGAGCATTACGGCAGAAATATTTACCGATGAAAGCCATATAACCCTCTCTGAGGACAAAACACTTATCACTATAAAGGGTATGCTTCCCGTAAACGCAACGGCAAAGGCTCATCCCGTGGTGCTTGAAAGTGATTTTGTTGAAGGACAGGCACTTGTGGTTGCCTATGATATAACAATAACCGATGAAAGCGGAAACGTTTTCAATCAGACTGACAACGGAGATAAATTTGTTGTCACAATAGAGCCTCCCGAATGGAATGAGGAGGACGACCACAGACTTTCCGTTTATTACGTTCCCGACAGCGGTGAACCTCAGAGCATGAACGTGATTCAGGATAAGGATGTTATCAGCTTTGAAACGGAGCATTTCTCTGTTTATGCCGTTACAAGGAGCGGAACTCTTTCCACCGTTTATCTTAACGGTACAGAAGGAAACGATGCAAACGCAGGTAATTCCGCGAATGCAGCTGTAAAGACCTTTGAAAAAGCTCTGGAGCTTCTTGCCGATAACGGTACCATTTATATTTCGGGTACGGTAACGGTAAGCGGAAACGAAACCTGGTCACTCGGATCGGGACAGAAGATACAGCGCTATTCCTCCTTCAACGATGCTCTTATAAAGGTTGCATCCGGAGGAAATCTTACTCTTAAAAACATAACAATTAACGGAGGAGCAAATAATCCCTCCTCAAGCAATATAGCAACCAACAGCACCTATGCAACGGGATATTCAAAGGGGCCCATCCTTCGTGTTGAAAGCGGAGCTACTGCGAAAATCGACAGCGGTGCTGTTCTTGAAAACAATTCCAATCAGCCAAACAGCTCCAATAACAAGCTCGTAGAATCCGGTTATATAGGCATGGGCGGTGCTGTTAATTCTGCAGGAACGCTCATTATGACGGGCGGTACGATCCGCAACTGTGAGGCACAGTGCGGCGGCGGTGTTTATGTGGACGGCGGTACCTTCTATATGTCCGGCGGTGTTATTGACAATAACTATGCAAGAGATATTGTTTCCTACAGAAACCGTGTGGAAAACTACCATAAGAATGCAGGCGGCGGCGTCTACGTGGATCATTATGCAAGCATGTATCTGTCAGGCGGTACCGTTTCAAACAATAAATCCTCCCGTGAGGGCGGCGGTATTTCTCTCGGCTGGCTTAACAGAAGCAACGGCTCGGCAATAAGCGAATATGTTACCTTCTTTACAATGACGGGCGGTACAATAACCGGGAACTATGCCGAATCAACGGGCGGCGGTCTTAACATTACCGCCGGCTGTGAGGCAACGATTTCTGCCGGCTACATCACAAACAATACCGCAAAGGGTAATGAATATCAGGACTCTGACTATTATGTAAATGCAGGTACCTCAACAAAGGTTTTCAGCGGCGGCGGTATTTATATTGACGCTCAGCAGTGGGATTCAAGAGGCAACAGCTCAGGTGTTGCGGGTCGCTGTGAAATCCACCGTGTTATCGTAACAGATAATGAAGCAGAGTATTACGGCGGCGGTCTTGCCAGCTGTTCAACCTCAAATACCACAGTCGGCGCAGAGATCACCCTTGGTGACGGTACTGCAATTTATGAAAATACTGCCGATAACGGTAAGGAGCTTTATATCTACAGCGGAACCTCAAGCATCGGTTCCACGGTTCTCGGCGGCGGTAATTATAACTGGTCAAAATCAGGCTATTATTATGACAACTCTCTTACCGATACCAGCTCGGCAATAGTTACGGCAAAGACGCTTGCCACAGTTTATATTACGGGTAATGTCGGATATCTTGGCGGCGGTATCGGCTGTAACGGTATAATTGTTATCGGTGGTGACGACGATAAAACCTCCATTACAATTGAAAAGCGTTGGGTTGATACTGTCAGCACAATGCGTCCCGACTTTATAGAGGTTCAGGTTTATCAGAACGGCAAGGCTTACGGTGACCCCATAAGAATTTATCCCGTTATCAATGAAGACGGTGAAGAGGAGTGGCCGGTTTACCGTCTTGACGAGCTCCCTGCAGACTATACCTATACCATTTCTGAGGTGAATGTTCCGGGATATACCTCTACAGTAAAAAAGGATTCAATAAATTACATTATAACGAATACTGCAACAGGCTTCGCCGTTCAGAAAAAATGGGTAGGCGATGAAGCCTCCGACAGACCCGAAAGCATTACCGTTCAGCTTTATCAGAACGGTGTTCCCTACGGTGAGCCGACGGTTCTCACAGCTGAAACCGACTGGGCTTATCTGTGGCAGGAGCTTCCCGAAAAGGATGCGGAGGGTAACGATTACATTTACTCTGCACGTGAGGTTGAAGTCCCCGACGGCTATATGTGCACCGACAGCGGCTCTCCTGATGCAAACGGTGTCTGGGTAATTGAAAATACGGTTATTCCCGAAACTACCGTTTCTGTTGTAAAAAGATGGGCTGACGGTGTTGCAGGTGCGGACAGCGTTACCGTAAGGCTTTTTGCCAACGGTGAGGAATACGGAAGTCCCGTAACTCTTTCTCCCGAAAATCAGTGGTTTTATCTGTGGGAAAAGCTTCCCGCAAAAACTCAGGACGGTGAGGATATTGTCTACACCGTAACAGAGGACAGAGTCAGCGGATACTATTCCGATATATATGAGGGTACCTACGTGCCCCGTACAAGAGCCTGGGAGCAGGTAACATCCATTACGGCAGGTAACACCTATCTGTTTGTTTCCTCTGACGGTGCGCTTGCGACAAACTCAAGCGGAGATACCTTGCGCTGGGTAAACGTTACGGGTGCGCTTCTTAACGGAACCGATCCCGACAGCACGGCATTATGGACATATAATTCAAACAGACTTTCCAATAACGGAAAATATCTCTATATCAAATCCACCTCCGGCGGCTGGAATACAACATATACTTTTTCTGCCTCGTCAAGCGGAACGAATATCAGCTTTTCTAACGGAAGGCTTTCCGCAACTGCCGGCAGCAGAAGCCGATATTTTTCGGGAATCAACACCTCCGGCTACGGAACCACCAGCACAAGCACATCCTCTGCTGAAAGCTTTACCGTTTACAAACTCAGCGAGGTAACTATGGAAGCGGGCGAGCTTCATTATGAGATTATGAATACTCCCCGTGATAAATCACTTTCGATCAGCTTTATCAAATACAGCACACAGAAAAATGAGGACGGATCCTTCCCCATCCTTTCAGGAGCAGAGCTTTCGCTCTACAGATGGGTGGACGGCGGTGAACCGATTCCCGGAACATCCTTCACGGGTGACCTTGTTGACAGCTGGACAAGCGAAAGCCTTATGGGCTCAGCTACAGGTGAGTTCCGGATCGATCTTGATGACGGAATATACTATCTGTTCGAAACGAAGGCTCCCAACGGCTATGCAGAGCTTTCGGCTCCCATAATTTTTGAGGTTGATTCCTCTGCGGGTACGGTAACGGTTATGCAGTATCCGGACCTTGAGGAAATGCTTCCCGAATTCTCTGAAGAAGGGGTAATTTATGATGACGGAGAAAATCTTTTCCCTGTTTTCAATGCCCGTCTTTATGAGCTTCCCGCAACCGGCGGTGCCGGTACATTACCTTTTACATTAGGAGGTCTGCTGTTGATGGCGACAGCGCTGATACTTCTTTTGTATAAAAAACTGCACAGAAAGGAGGAACGATTATTCTCCTGACGTGCAAAATGTGAAATGCACGGATAGGAGAAAATTACATCTTCTTGATGTGCAATCAAAAAAAGAAAAAAAATTTTTCAGAAAGGAAAAACAAAGAATGAAGAAATTCAGAACAATCACAACCGCGATTCTTGCTATTGCAATGATTTTCGCACTCGCACTCCCTGCATTTGCTGCAGACACCTACACCATCACCATCAACAAGGAAGTTGCCGGCCACAGATATGAAGCATATCAGATCTTCACCGGTGATGTTTCAACTGATGAAAACGGTAAGCTCGTTCTTTCCTCCATCAAGTGGGGCTCAGGCGTAAGCACTCCCGGTCAGGTTGCTATGGGCAACGCTCAGGATAAGGCTGACACCATTACAACCGTAGCACAGGCTGAATTATTTGCTGACGAAGTTTCACAGTATCTTACCAGCACAAAGGCAACTGCTACATACGTTGCTGCTGACAAGAACTATGTAATCACTGACCTTGCTCCCGGTTACTACCTCATCAAGGATGAAGACGGCTCCCAGACAGGTACAGAAGGCTACACAGCTTTCATCCTCAAGGTTGTAGGCGATGCTGTTGCTACTCCCAAGGATGGCGAAACAACTTTCGAAAAGAAGGTTGATGACAACAACGACTCCAACTACACAGAGGCTGAAATCGAATGGCACGACTCCGCTGACCACGATATCGGCGATCTCGTTGACTTCAAGCTTGAAACTGTAATCGCAGAAAACTACGGCGAATACAAGGAATTCTATCTTGCTCTTCACGATACAGAAGAGAAGGGTCTTACCTTCCAGCCCGACTCCGTTAAGGTTTATGTTGACGGCACACAGATTATGAGCGGCTTTAATGTAGTTTATCCTGCAACAGACGGTCACACCTTTGACGTTGTTTTTGCTGATACAAAGGCAATTGCAGCTGTTAAGGCAGGCTCCAAAATTACTGTTACATACAAGTCAAGACTTAATGAAGATTGCTTCCTCGGCAACCAGGGTAATGTGAACAAGGCTTATGCTGAATTCTCCAACAGCCCCGATGACGAGCAGAGAGGCACATCTGAAGAAGATACAGTTATCGTTTTCACATACAAGGTAACTGTTAACAAGAAGGATAAGGATCTTAATCCCCTTCCCGGCGCAGTATTCACACTTGAGAAGTTCGTAGCAGACGAAACAGGTGCATTCGACAATGGCGGCATCAATGGTAACTGGGTTGCTATTTCTACTGTAGAGGCTAATCCCGAAACAACCTTCACATTCAGAGGTATTGATGACGGTTACTACAGACTTACCGAAACAGAAGCTCCCGAAGGCTACAATGCTATCGATCCCGTTTACTTCACAGTAACAGCAGAGCACGATATCGTATGGACAACTCAGCCCCGTGTAGATGTTCTTACATCCCTTACAGGTAATCTTGTATCAGGTGAAATCGAATTCACTCACGACAAGATCGCAGGTAACATCGGCACTGACGTTATCAACGAAAAGGGTATCGTTCTTCCCGAAACCGGTGGTATCGGTACAACAATCTTCTACATCGTAGGTGCTCTCCTTGTTGTAGGCGCTGCTATCGTTCTCATCACAAAGAAGAGAATGAGCACAGTTAATTCCTGATTTTATATATAATTTCGGGTATACTTAACACAGCTTAAGTAAAAATATACCCGGGGGAAGGGTATTCCCCTTCTCCCGGGTACAACAGCAAGGAGAAGCCTGTATGAAGAATAAATCTTCCACAATTGCATTGCTGCTGATTTTTCTTGTAGGCTTGTCCTTACTGCTGTATCCAACCTTCAGCAATTACTGGAACTCATTTACACAGTCCAGAGCCATTGCAAGCTATTCGGAAAAGGTTGCAGAAATAGATACCGAGGAATATGACAGAATTCTTCAGTATGCAAAGAATTATAATGATCTTTTTGTAGGCCGCACAAGCCTCTGGGTGCTGAATGATGATCAGAGGGATGCCTATGACCAGCAGCTTAATGTTTTCGGTAACGGAGTTATGGGCTATATTGAAATTGAAAAAATCAAGTGCTCTCTGCCCATTTATCACGGCACCTCGGACAGTGTTCTGCAGATAGCCGTAGGTCACCTTGACGGATCGTCCCTGCCGGTCGGCGGAACGGGCACGCACTGTGTGCTTTCGGGACACCGCGGTCTTCCCAGCGCCAAGCTTTTTACTGACCTTGATCAGCTTGGTGAGGGTGACACTTTTGTTTTGTATGTTCTTGATGAAATGTATACCTATCAGGTGGATCAGATAAGAATAATTACACCTGATGACCTGTCCGCACTTACCGTAGAGCCTGACAAGGATCTTTGCACTCTTGTAACCTGCACACCCTACGGTGTTAACTCACACAGACTTCTTGTGCGCGGTCAGAGAATAGATAATATTATTGTATCAAATGTTAAGGTTACTGCAGATGCTATGCAGATAGAGCCTATGATTGTTGCCCCCGTGGTAGCAATTCCCATACTTTTTTCGCTTCTTATGATGATAGTTGTTAAGGATATCAGAATGAAGCTCAGGGGAAGAAAGATAAGAAAACTTCAGAAATAAATAAAAGGAGGAATGCAGATGAATACAGAAAAAGCTTTCAGGCGTATAATTGCAGTCTTTGTCTGCATTTTTGCTATGCTTCTTTCAGCCGTACCTGCCGTTAATGTAAAAGCAGTTGAAATTGAAACGGACAGGGCAGCCTCTCTTACCATTACGCTCGCTCCCGACGGAAAGCCTCTTCAGGGTGTGGTATATGGTCTTTACAGAGTTGCGGATGTGTCGCCTGATGTTAAATTTACTATGCTTGATGCCTATAAGGACGCAAAAATGTCCGCAGACGTCAATCATTTTACTGCCTCAAACTGGCGTATTATTGCCACAACCCTTAACGGTTACGTGGCATTCAAGGGTATTTCTCCCGATTATGCAGCTGAAACGGACAAGGACGGTATCGCCTCATTCCGTGATCTGCCCTGCGGACTTTACCTTGTAAAGGGTATGCCCGTGCTGTCAGGCAGCGAATATGTTATTCCCACTCCCTTCATTATCTCACTTCCTTCGGGCAGCAGCAGGGAGTGGATTTATGACGTTTCAATGAATGCAAAGTACACGACCCGTCCCGAATGGGAGGATGTGCACGTTGAGGTTCTTAAGGTATGGCGCGACGATCAGTCACATCTCAGACCTCCTCAGATTACGGTAAGCCTCTATAACGGCACCGAGCTTTATGATACCAAAGTACTCGACAAGGGTAATAACTGGACATTCTCCTGGAAGAATCTTCCTCTGGGTGACTGGAGTGTATATGAGCAGAATATTCCTGCCGGCTATCTTGTCAGCGTTGAGCAGCAGGTTTACCGTTACGTTGTGGCAAACTCCAATTTCCCGCACGAGGAGCATTCAACAGAAACCACAGCACCCGATTCCGAAGAAACCACATCGCCTCCCGATGAATCAACAACCTCTCCCGACGATACGACGATGCCGCCTGACGGAACAACCTCTCCCGAGGACTCAACAGGCCCCGAGGGTACGACTGAGCCTGAGGATACGACCGTGCCTCCCGACAGACCTCCCGAGCTTCCGAATACAGGTCAGCTCTGGTGGCCCGTACCCGTACTGTCCTTTGCAGGTCTTGTGTTTGTTCTTGTAGGTTTCGTCAGCCGAAAAAGTGAGGAAGAATAATGAAAAGTCTTCAGAGTAAAATCTTCACATTTTTAGGTGTAATATGCATTATCTGCGCTGTGGGAATAACCGTTTTTAATATTTACGATGCCTCAATAGCAGAAAAAAACGCCAATGCGGTAACGGCTCAGCTGAAATCGCAGATTCCGTCAACGCCTCCGGCTCTAAGCTATTCCCCCGAAAATGAGCCTGTACTGCCGGCATTTATGCTTAATCCCGATATGGAAATGCCCGTAAAGACTATTGACGGCAGGGATTATATCGGTCTTCTTGAAATTCCTGCTTTCGGTCTTTCCCTTCCCGTACTCAGCGAGCTTACCGATGCGGGGCTGAGAGTAAGCCCCTCAAGATACAAGGGCTCTGCCTATTCCGATGACCTTGTTATCGGTGCGCATAATTACACGTCCCACTTCAGCAATCTGAGAAATCTCACTCAGGGTGATGAAATTGCTTTTACGGATATTGACGGTAACATTTTCCGTTATATTGTGGCATCAACCGAAACGCTTCTTCCCACTTCAATTGAGGAAATGGAAAGCGGTGACTGGGATCTGACCCTTTTTACCTGTACCTTCGGCGGCAGCTACCGTATAACCGTCCGCTGTGATAAGGCTTTTAACTGAATAAAAAAGCACAGGGCTGTAGCAGAAAATCAGCCTTGTGCTTATTTTTTTTATTAATTTTATCCGAAGAAGCTATCCGGAACCTCAAGCAGAGTGTTTTCACAGGGCTCTGCCGATAATGTCAGGCTGAATACACCGCCTGAGGTAATTTCATCGTAGGTAAGATAAGCGGTTTTTATCTCTTTTCCGTTAAGCTCTGCTTTCTTTATGTAAGGATATTCAAGGGGATCCTTGTCGCAGCGGACGGTGAAGGTATCCGCAACTGCTCTTGAGTGGTAATCCTTGCTCAGCTTTACTTCAGCTCTTTTGAAGAGTGGAGTATTGATGAAGTAATAAGGCACTGCGGGACATAACTGTGCAAAGCCCAGGGCGGATAAAACGTACCATGCGGACAGCTGTCCTACGTCCTCGTTGCCGCAGAAGCCGTATGCGCCCGTGCGGTAGGATTCCTTCTGTACGCGTCTTGTCCAGTACTGTGTGCGGTGGGGAAGCCCCAGCATACTGAAATAGTGAGTTATGTTGTGGCAGGGCTCATTGGAATGGTTATAGTCATTACTCCACAGCGCACTTAATTTGGCCTTCCTGAAGAATACCTCAAGAAGACGTATTGCACGCTTTCTGCCGAAAAGCTCTGAGAGGCCTTTTACGTCATAGGGCACAAACCATGACTGCTGGAAGATGTTGCTTTCTACGCAGTAGTTATCGTCATATCTGCCCCACATGAAGCGGAATTTTCCGTTTTCCTTTCTGGGAGCCATAAAGCCTAAGAGGGGATTGTAATTATCCTTGTATTTTCTTGCCCTTGCTTCAAAAAGCTCTGCATCATCGGTTTTGCCCAGGGCTTTTGCGAAACGGGAAATTGAATAGTCCGAAAGGAGATATTCGAGGGTGTCGCTGATTTTGTCGGGTGAGTAGCAATCCTCTTTGAACTGTCTGCACGTGGGGTGGTTTACCTTGAATTCCTTCCCGTCCAGCTCGGTTTCCGAAAGGGTCGAGGCTCTTCCGATTTCGTATGCCTTCTCATAATCGTAATTCCTGATACCCTTGACAAAAGCGTCGGATATCATAATAAGACCGGGGTCGCCTACCATACAGCCGGCATTTATTCCCATAAGCTCCCAACGGGGGAAGGATGAATTCTTTATCTTTGCTATTTTAAGAAGCGAGTTTACGGTATCATTTACCATATCGGGACGGATAATTGTAAGAAGCGGGAATTCACTTCTGTAAACGTCCCATCCGCTGAACATTGTGCGGTGGGTATAACTGTTATCCTGCATCGTTTCGCATTCAACGGAAAATCTTCCGTCAACATCCGTTGCGCTTCTGGGATCCAGAAGTGTATGGTAAAGGCAGGTGTTGAATATTTTAAGGTCGGTTTCGTCAGAGCCCTCAACGTTTACACAGTCGAGAACCTCCTCCCACGCCGTCTGTGCATTCTTTCGCACGCCGTCAAAGTCGAAGCCCTCTGTTTCAAGGAAGTTCTTTCGTGCGCCCTCAATATCCGTATATGAAATAGCGCATTTTATAATAACGGGGTCGCTTTCCTCATCAAAAAATGCAAGAATGCCAAGATCCTCGTGCTGAGCTGCCGTTAAATCCTCAGCTAAAAATTCCTCATCTGCAAAAAATTTATACTTCTTTACAGGGCGGGAAAACTCCATTACAAAGGAGAGATTATATGAAATATTTCCGTGACCGAGACCGAAGCCGCCGCCCTTGGGGGTACAGAAAACGGTACCCTCAATACGGCGGTCAGAAACTATCTCTGCTTTGACGTAATCAGCCTTACCGCCTATGCGTCTTGAAAGGTTTATAATTGCCCTTTTTTCGCCGTTTTCGGGGTAGGTGATACGAAGATATCCCGTATGCTGTGAAACCGTAGCCTCTGTAAAAATACCGTATCTTTCAAGCAGCACGGAGTAATATCCTGCCTCTGCACACTCCTTTTCGTGTGAAAAGACGGATTTCCAACCCTCGGTACCCTTCGTAAAGGGTATGAAGCTGTTTGTGCCCGAGCGCAGATCCGTATCTCCCGTTACGGGCATAATCTGAATATTTCCGAGGTCGCCGTACCAGCCTATACCGCTCATATGATTAAAGCTGAAGCCCTCAATGGTATTCATACAGTAATTGTAGCCCATACCGTTGTCGCCGCCCGTTATCGTGTCGGGGGACAGCTGTACCATACCTCCGGGAAGGCAGGCACCGGGATGAACCTTTCCTCCGCCGTGAGGGCTTTCCTCCTGCCCGTCACCGACTGTTCCTATCATAGGGTCGATATATTTCCATTTTTCCATAATTATCACCGCCTGAAGATTATGTATGTATTCTAACAGAAGCAAAAGCCTTTTGCAAGGAAAAAAGGACTGCAAAATACAGTCCTTAACTTTTTCTTTATTTTGTGATGCCCTTGTACTCAGCCTTGACCTTTTCGTAGCTTTCGAGATTGCCGATGTCGTAGCGTGAGCCCGGCATTTCCATTGCGTGTACCGCATTTTTCCCGCAAAGCCAGGCAATGAAGCTGCCGGGAGCATCGGTGCCGCAACCTTCGTTTATACCTGCTTCGACAAGCTTTGCATCATCCTTTGTGTAATAATAGAAGGGAGGACAGCACCAGTTTGTTGCAGGTGTGGGGGATTTTTCGGTCATTCCGAGCACCCTGTCATTTCCGTCAATTGTAACAACCCCGCATTTTACGAGCTTTTTGTGCTCGGGCTCAAAGTATCTCATAATGCAGGAGGTATTCTTTTCCTTGGCATAGGAAATAAATTTCGTAAGGCTGAAATCAAGGACGTTGTCACCTGCAATAACAAGCATATCGCTGTCAAGTCCGAGCTTTTCAATTGCGAACTGAATATCCTTAACAGCCCCGAGTCTGGTTTCATTTGTATCCGTGCCGTCGTCAACAACGGTGATTTTCTGCTTCTTGGTTTTTGCCCAGTCATCAAAATGACCGGCATATTTGTGATTTGAAATAACAACGTATTCGTCGATTTCTCCCGATAAATCAATATCGTCAATAAGGTGGTCAAGAATTGTTTTTTCTCCGACCGTCAGAAGGGGCTTCGGGAAGTTTTCCGTCAGGGGATAAAGTCTGGTGGCATAGCCTGCCGCCAATATAAGACATTTCATAAATTTTCACCTCAGAATTTTACGCCGTCTGCACTTTCGCAGATGTGAACGGAATATTTACCCCTGAGATAGGGGAAGGCTGTGAGATATTCACGGGTTACCTGTTCAATTATGCTTTCCTCGTATGCCGGGTCAATGATCGCCATACTGCAGCCCTTGAAGCCTGCACCCGAGAATCTTCCTCCGTAAATACCTTCGGTTTCAGCCATAATCTCGTAAAGCTTTTTAAGCTCAGGGGAGCCTGTTTCCCAGTTATAAATAGATGAACGTCCGCTTTCAAATGAAAGGCGTCCGAACTCCTCTATATCTCCTCTTGTCCAGGCCTCGGCCCCCTTTTCAACACGGAAAAACTCTGTGTACCAATGCTCAGCTCTTTTTCTCCATGTATCGGGAAGCCTGTCCTTATACTGAAGATATACCTCATAGGGTACGTCGCGCAGATTTGTTTCTTCAAATTTGCCGTATTCCATACCTGCGTATGCCTTTAATGCATACGCTGCACTTCTGCACTCGTCAACTCTCATATTGAAGGCAGAGCTTGCAAGACTTCTTTCAAGTCCTGAGAAGAAAACAGCAATTTTATAGGGCTTCATATCGGGGTTCTGCGGGATAAGCCTGTACGTATTATCCTTAAGGTCCATATAAAGAAGATGGTCCTTCCGGCAGTAAACCTCGCAGGACTGGTCAAGCTTACCGCAGGCAACGCCCACGTACCGGTTTTCTGCCTCCTGGGAAATCGTAATAAGCTCATCGGGAGTGAGCTTTATGTCATTCATTGTGCAAAGGGCAGATAAAAAGGTTATAATTACCGCGGCAGAGGAGGAAAGACCTCCGATGGGAAGCTCTCCGGACAGAATTGCACAAAGTCCTCTTCTGAGGGGATATCTCTTATTAAGGGCAATTGTAGCACCTCTTAAATGGTCAGCCCAGTCGTGCTGAGGAGTGTCGGGGGTTGCGGAAACGTGCCATTGAGCTCTTTTTTCGAACTGCAGGGATTGTATTTCCACAACACCGTTTTCCTTGGGACCGTATGCTATATGAATTCCCTTGTTTATGGCAAAGCCCGTGATTTTACCAAGCTGATGATCGCTGTGTGCACCGATGGGACAGATTCTGTAGGGTGTGAATGCTGTATAAGCTGCGGGCTTTTTGTATGTCTGCTCAAACATTTCCGTAGCTGTCATTTTATCAATCCTCTTTTATCAGTAGTTATTTTTGATAGCCGTGTCTACAGCTCTTAAAAGCGAGCCCTCCTGTGATGAAGGCAGGTCGCAGTTATAGTGCCATATCATAACACCGCCGAAACCGTTATTTATTGCAAATTCAGTTTTCTGCTCTATTACCTCAGGGGTATTGAACCAGAAATCCTTGTCCGTATCATCGCAGTGGTACCAGCCGTTTTCGTCAATGGCATCATAGCAGCCGTTGTAGCCGTACCAGTAAGCGGACATATCCGTAGGTCTTGAATAGAAGGCAAGTCCGACATTTGTTTTGTTGAGAGGCATACCGTAAATACCTACGGTGCGTGCCATTTCTGCCGTATCCTCAAGGGTTGCGTGCTTGCCCTCTTCGTCAATCATATCATAAACCATAAGCTCAAAGGTATCAATTGCACCGACAGCCTCGGTTGTAAATTTGATATTCCAGCTGTTTCCCGCAACACCGAGGGTATAGTCCCCGAGTTTTTTGTCAAGTGACACAAGAAATCGGTTAAAATATCTCCATGCCTTTGAGGAAAGAGGGTATTCGTAGTCAAAATGCACACCGTCAAAGCCGTATTTGCCGAGAACGGCTATTATATTATCTTCCAGCACACCGCTTGTGAATGCCTTGTTGTGCTCGTCGCTCTGTGCTTCCATCTGCTCTTCCCATACGTCTGAATCCGTGTGTCCTCCGGGACCTAAAAGATTGAGAGTCAGATGTACGTCACGATCACCGATAGCCGCACGCAGATTATTGAGTGCGGTTGTAAGCTTTACTTCATCGTAAACCACTTCGCCCTCTGCGTTGAAGGAAGCACATTCAAAAAGAATTACGTCCGTTACAATATCAAAATCCTCGGCATGAAGACTGTCGGGGGACTGAATGTAGTCACCTCTTACGTATGTCGTTACCCTGAAATCATCAACCTTGCATCTGCTTAAATCAAGATTTATTCCGAGAAAGCCCGTAATTACCAGTGCAAGAGATGTAAAAAATGCAGCAAGCTGTGAAAAAAATACAGTCATTGCGCTTCTCCTCCTTCATATATATTTATCTCATTATACAACAAGGTAAACAGAAAATCAATGCGATATTAGCTTTCGGGAGTTATTATTTCTATCTTAAAGGTGCAGCCGAGCGGTGCTGAGAAAAGAGAGGTTCCGAATCTGCCGTTTTCGGAAAAATATGCCCCATCCGAAAAGAAGAGGTCTGTGCTTCGTATTTCCGAATCCTCCGTAATTTTCTCTGTATCGTGGTTTTTGGTAAATGCTCTGACTGCTCTTTCGCAGAAGTCGGAAAAAATCTCCCTCTGCCCGTCTTCTTTGCAGTTTATCACGCTTACGGTTACAGCTGTCAGGCATTTATCTTCATCTTCCCTGCCCGTTATCAGAATATCGTTCTCCGACAGGGTCGTGACAAACAAAAACCATTCACCCTCCGAAAAGAATGCCTTCCTGATTTCTGCCTTGTATACGGTATCTCCGGTGTTCATGCGTCTTATAAGCTCGGAAAAATCAATTCTTGTTTCATGCGTACATGAACCGATTACAATAACTGAAATAAATATCAACAAAAGAGATACGGCTTTTTTTGTCAGATTCAACATAATATCACGCCCGGCTCCTAAATTTTGCTTTTGCTATTCCATATTTTATTTTTATGTATTATAATAATTTGGTAGAACTGAGAAAAGGATTGATTTTGATGAACAAAAAAAACGGAAATAATGATATTCCCGATTTTTCAAAGGTTTTTGATATAGATGAGTCTTCGCTCCCCGATAAACTTATAGAGAAGGATCCTTCGGTATCAACGAGAAATTTTGGCATCCTTTCGGAGGATACGGAGCCTTCGGAAAAGGAAAAAAAGGAAAAGCTCAGAAGGGAAAAGGCTGAAAAAAAGAAAAAGCAGGCTGCCCGTATAAAAAACCGTATGCTTATAATCCTTTCCGTCATTGTGCTTCTGCTGATTTCCGTTTTCGGAGTAAGCATTGCTGTCAGAGAGAGCAGAAAGCCCGTTGTGACGACGGAAAAGCCCGTGATTCAGACAGTTTCAAGATATACCGGGGCTGATGCCGTAACTGTAGCCGCAGGCAAGAGCTTCAATGCTGTGTTTGTTGATAATGATTATGACGTTCATTATATAGAGCCCGGACAGACCGTTGAAATGACAGATGAAGACGGAACCGTTTATACGGGAAAAATCTCTGATATCAGGGAGGCCTTTCCCGATGATTACTACATAAAGGACTACTATATGGTGCTTACGGGAGAGCTTCCCGCAACCGCCGTTTACGCCGTGTTTATCGCTCCCGATGATTCTGCGGTATTCACAAAGGAGGGCGTGCCTCTTAAGGTGAAGGTTCTTACAAAAACAGCAGAAAACGCTATGACTGTAAAGGCATCAGCCGTTTTTACCGACGGAAATCAGTCCTACGTCTGGAAATATTCTGCTTTCAATAAAACGCTCGCAAAGCAGGATGTTAAAACGGGAATTACCGTTGACGGCATAACCGTAATTCTCGGCGGACTCGAGAAAAACGACAAGGTCGTAACGTCCTTCTCCTGCTCTGAGGATAAGATTTACGACGGCATAAAGGTAAAAAACGAAAAAAACAAGGGGATATAAGCCTATGAAGAAAATTCTGGTTGCAGGTGCGGGACACGGCGGTCTTTCCGCTGCCGCAATTCTTGCGAAAAACGGCTTCGACGTTACCGTAGTCGAAAAGGAAACAAAGGAAACTATAGGCCACGACTGGCACGATGCCATGGATATTCCTGCGTTTAAGTTTGCCGATATACCCGTGCCCGGTGAGTCCGATTTCAGACGGGGACTCAATATGTGCTATTATAATCCGAAGAAAACCGCCAGAATCAATATGGACGGAGGTCCCGGCGTTTCCTCCTCCGACTGCATTACCATTGACAGAAAATTTCTGATAAATTATCTGATAAGGCATTGTGAGAACTGCGGTGTCAGATTTATTTTCGGAACCAGAATCCTTTCGGCAATATGCGAGGGTACAAGAGTTACGGGCATAAAAGCCGAGGCGGACGGTGAAGAAAAGGATTTCTTTGCCGATATGATTATTGATGCTGCCGGTATGTATTCTCCCGTAAGGCGCTCTCTTCCCGAGGAATTCGACATTGAAAGAGATTTTGCCGAAGAGGATACCTTTGAGATTTTCCGTGCCTATTACGAAAATACTGAAAAATACATAACCTCTCCCAATTATTCCGTGTTTTTTTATAACTGCGGAAAGCCCGGTCTTGACTGGGTTATAACGGAAGAGGACTATATGGATGTGCTTATCGGCAAATTCGGCAGACTCTCGGACGAGGAGATTGAAGCGTCCCTCAGGGATATAAGGGAAAACTATCCCGGTATCGGTCTTACTCCCGTAAGAGGCGGCACGAAGGCAAAAATTCCTCTTGCAAAAACTGTTTCCCGTCTTGTAGCCGATTCATATGCACTGATAGGTGACAGTGCGAGCATGACGGTTCCCCTTAACGGCTCGGGAATAGACCTTTCTCTTCAGGCAGGAAAGCTTCTTGCAACGGTAATCGCCGCTTCTGCCGCAAACGGCTTCAGAAAAGAGGATTTATGGCAGTATCAATACAGATATTTTACTCTTTTCGGCAATTCCCTTATTGCAATTGCCGTGCTTCGCCGTTTCCTTGGTTCCGTAAGAGCCGAGGATATTGATTTCTTCCTTGAAAAGGGAATTCTTTCCGATAAGGAAATCGGAATGGCAGGGGGAGATTTCTCTGCAGTAAATGCAAAATACGTGATTGAAAAGCTGATAGCCGCCGCTCCCGAAATAAAGCTGCTTCCGCACCTTGCAAAAGCCGCAAAAAATCTGCCCCTTCTTCCTGTGGTGCAGAAAATAATGCCGGCTGTATGGGATGAGAAAAAGGTCAGCAAATGGACTGAGCTTTACCGGGAATTGTAAAATATATTCTTGTTTTGTACTTGAATTTATTATTATTGTATGTTAGAATAATTCTGTATATATGTCTCTTTTGGAGGTAAGAAAATGAAAAACAAGTTTTTATGTGTGTTTTTCGCTGTAACGGCACTTCTTTTGTGCTTTGTTTTTTCAGCAAATGCAAGCTTAGGACTTACGGATGATGAAATTCTCGAGCTTGAAGAGGTTGAAAACTACGATGAATGCTACTCAAGCGGTGATGCTGACAACAACGGTAAGGTTGAGTCCAACGATGCCCGCTGCATTCTCAGAATTGCTGTTAATCTTGATAAAATCGATACGTCCGGCTTTATGAAGGCAGACGTTGACGGCGACGGCAAGATTACCGCTGCGGATGCAAGAGAGGCTCTTCGTCTTGCAGTAGGTCTTGATAACGCTCCCGCACATATGATTGAAGAGGTCGTTGTTGTTCCCGCAACCTGCTCTACAGACGGACTTACCGTTAAGGTATGTGCAACCTGTATGAAGATATATGCCAAGGTTACACTCCCCGCAACAACGGATAAGCATATTACGGGCTTCTGGGAAACAGTTAAGGAGCCTGACTGTGCACACAAGGGACTTTCACAGCTTAAGTGCCTTGCATGCGGTACCGTTGTAAAGGAGGCTGAGCTTTCCGCTACAAACCGCCACAGCGGTGAATGGACCTATCCCGGCGGAAAGGATTGCTTCAATCCCGTTGAAAAGACAAGAACCTGTACGGTCTGCGGTATTGTTGAAGAAAAGGTTGAGAATCCCCGCGGAGGACATACCTTCAAGTGGATTGCTAAGGTTGAAAAGACCTGCACCGAGGACGGTGTTCAGGTAAATACATGTACACATTGCGGCTTTGAAAAAGAGGAAGCACCTCTTCCTGCAACAGGACATATCTTTGAATATGATTCTGTAATCAAGGAAGCAACCTGCGAGGAAACAGGTCTTATCGCAAAGAAGTGCGTTAAGTGTGACTACACGGAAAATGAGCGTGCAACACCTGCTCTCGGTCATAGCTATGACAACAACCGTTATAAGGTAACCAAGGAGCCCAGCTGTTCCGAAGAGGGTACTGCAGACGTAGTATGCTCAAACTGCGGTGATGCAAAGGTACTCGTTCTCGATAAGATTCCCCACACACTTACCGATAAATGGACTGAAACACTTGCTCCTACCTGTACGGAAGAGGGTGAAAAGGCAGGTACCTGCCGTTACTGCGGAAGTGTAACCGAAAAGATTCCCGCAAAGGGACACGAAGCTGCAGAATGGACTCTTGTAAAGCCGGCAACCTGTACGGAGCCGGGTATCATGCAGGGTGAATGTAAGGTCTGCGGTGACGTGACAGCTACAAAAGAAACCGAGGTCATTCCTCACAGCTTTGACGAAACAACCGTTTACTGGACATCAGGTATCCGCTGTAAGGAAAATGCAAACGGCTATTATAAGTGTAAGGACTGCGACGCAAAGAAGGAAGTAGTTCTTCTTCAGATAGACAGCTGTACAAGTAAGAACTTCAAGAAGACAGAGGTTGTAATTGAAGCTACATGTACAACAAAGGCTACAGTAATTGAAATCTGCGACTACTGTAAGGAGCCTATCGAAGGCACGGAAAAAGAACAGGGCGAAGCACTCGGCCACGACTATACAGGCTGTGAGCTGACAGTTGTAACCCCTGCAACATGTACAACAGACGGTATCGGAAGCTGTGCTTGTGTCCGCTGCGGTGAGATAAAGACAGAAGCAATCGCAGCTCTCGGTCACGATTTCTCAGGTGAATGGGTAACAGTAACACCTGCAACCTGCGTGACAGACGGACTTAAGGAAAGCAAGTGCAGCCGCTGTGATGAAAAGCTTACAGAGGTTATCGAAGCATCAGGACATGACTTCACAGCAGGTGAGTGGGTAACAACCACCCCCGCAACCTGTACGGATGCAGGTATCAGGGAGCTTAAGTGCAGCCACTGTGATGCAACAATCAAGGATTCAATCGCAGCCCTCGGTCACGATTTCTCAGGTGAATGGGTAACAGCAACACCTGCAACCTGCGTGACAGACGGTCTTAAGGAATGTAAGTGCAGCCGCTGTGATGAAAAGCTTACAGAGGTTATCGAAGCATCAGGACATGACTTCACAGACGGTGAGTGGATAACAACCACACCCGCAACCTGTACGGATGCAGGCATCAGGGAGCTTAAGTGCAGCTACTGTGATGCAACAATCAAGGATTCAATCGCAGCCCTCGGCCACGATTTCTCAGGTGAATGGGCAACAACCACACCTGCAACCTGTACAACAGACGGACTCAAGGAGCTCGGATGCACACGCTGTGACGAAACACAGAAGGAAGCAATCCCCGCACTCGGACACGATTTTGCAGGTGAATGGGTAACAACCACACCCGCAACCTGTACAACAGACGGACTCAAGGAGCTCGGATGTACACGCTGTGATGAAACACAGAAGGAAGCAATCCCCGCACTCGGACACGATTTTGCAGGCGAATGGGTAACAACCACACCCGCAACCTGTACGACAGCCGGACTCAAGGAGCTCGGATGTACACGCTGTGATGAAACACAGAAGGAAGCAATCGAAGCAACCGGACATACTCCCGGCGAATGGACAGCAGCCGGCAACGGCATCTGCGAAGAGAATCTCTCATGTATAATCTGCAGTGAGCTGCTTGATTCAAGAGAAACCGAGCACACACCCGTTAAGAAGATTATTGCGGATTCCGCAGCTCTTAACGAAGACGGACATTTTGTTGTTCAGTGCAGAATTGCATGTTCAGTCTGCGGAGAAACAATCGGAGAGGCAGAGCCTGTAACAAGAATTGCTGTTAACTGCAACGATGAAAGCATAGAGGTTGTATTTGATGACTTTACAGAGGTAACACCCGGCAGTGAAGTATACTTCATTATTGAAGGTGCTGACAGCTCTGAACTCATCGTAATGGTAACCTACGGACGTGACGGCAGTGAAATTCTTGAAGAGGAAGACGGAGTTTACTTCTTCACAATTCCCGAAGACCTTGCAGAAACCGAAACAATAACAATCGTTGTTGCAAAGTTTGCTTAAATACTGAATAAAGGGATGTAAGAAACGAAGGTTTTTTACATCCCCTTTAAAAAAGAAAGCCGGGTGTGTTCTGACACCCGGCTTGATTGCTGTTAAGCTATTCCGATTTTTTCTTTTCTCTGAGGCTTCGGAAAAAGTCCGATAAAACCCCTGCACATTCCTCTTCCATAATTCCGCCCTGTATTTCGGGCTTATGGTTATATGGAAGATCAAAAAGCTGTACAAGGCTTCTTACGCTTCCTGCTTTTTTGTCGTATGCACCGAAATAAACCTTCTCAATTCTTGAATTGATTATTGCGCCGGCACACATAGGGCAGGGCTCAAGGGTTACGTACAGCTCACAGCCGGGCAGCCTCCATCCGCCCAGAGCATTGCAGGCATTGTTTATAGCCTCAAGCTCTGCATGGGAGAGAGCATTTTTGTTTTTCTCCCTGCCGTTTTTTCCGGTTGCGATTATTTCACCGCCGCGTACAATTACCGCACCAACGGGCACCTCGCCCAGCGCTCCTGCCTCCCTTGCAAGGGACAGAGCCTTTTCCATGAATTCCTGATTATAAGAGCTCATCAGCTTTTTTAAGCGTATTAAGACCGCATTTTACGCCTGTTTTTGCGTTTTCCATACCCTCAAATTCAACAGTAACGTAGCCGTTGTAGCCTGCATTTCTGAGAATACGCAGACACTGGATCACGGGCACGGCACCGTGACCGATAATTGCACCCTTAAGGAAATTACCGCCTCTTGTCATAAAGAAGCCGTCGGGGGGAATAAAGTCCGTTCCCTTTTTAACTATAAAATCCTTTGCGTGAACGTGTACGGCATAGGGAGCAACGTTGCCGACTGCAGCCGCAGGGTCCTCGTCCGCGCACAAAAAGTTTCCGATATCAACAAGAGCACCGAAATTTTCATCGTTTACGCCGTTTATAATAGCCTCAACACGGGCTGAATCCTGAGCAAAGAAGCCGTGATTCTCAATGCAGGTTTTAATTCCCTTTGTCTTTGCATACTCGGTAACTGCCTTATAGCCTCTGACAATTACGGGAAGTGCATTATTGAAGCCGAGTCCTGTCTTTTTATCCTCGTCCCTGTAGCCACCCGTTGCATCGTGGCGCATAGTCTTACAGCCCAGAGCTTCACATACGTCAACCTCGTTTTTCAGCCTTTCAATTTCCTTGTCGGTGTCATATAAAAGGTTTGCACCGATGGCATATGCCACAATCTCAAGCTCGTGCTTCTCTGCCTCTGCCTTAAGAAGAGCGGCATAAGCCTTCTTGTCCGTACCCTCGGGAGGGTTGATTTCAGCAAACTCAATGCCGTCAAAGCCCATTTCCTTTGCAAGCGCAATCAGCTCTATCTCCTTGTATTCTCCCGAATGTCTGAGCTGGCTGTAGCTGTAGGATGAAACTGAAAACTTCATAATTATTCTCCTTTTATATAGCTTAATGAGTATTGTATTTCGCTGTAGAAAATGCCCGGTGTAACCTTAATGAAATATTTTCCTGCGGGAAGCTTTTTATAAACTGCCTCGGTTTTTTCGCTGTCGGAAAGGGATTTGATAAGAGTGGTATCCTCACCCTCCTCGCTGTAGACTGCTACGGGCTCGTAATTGCTGTCGCAAAGAGTAAAGTTGAAAATCTCACGGCTGACAGAAAGCACCTCGTGAGTGAATTCCACCGTAATATCCGATTCCTCCGTAAACTCAAGCACGTAAAAATCCATGTCGTAATCCGTAGCTCTTTCCGAAAGGTTTCCCGTAACGGGAGTGCGCTCTAAAAGTGTATCCGCCGTATCAAAGCTGTTATTGAACTCTGTTTCGGTATCAGAGCTTTCCGTAAAGCTTACCGTAAGATAGTATTTTTCGGAATTAAGATACAGGTTTTCGCTGTCTATTCTTATGTAATACGTACCTTTACCGAGGCCTGTGGGGGAGGAAACCGTAACGTCATCTGCCCAGGCAGAAATGCCTCTGTAGAGCATATTTCCCTGCTCGTCGAGCAGTACGATATTCCAACCGTTTTTGTCATTGGAATCTGCTATAGGCTCGTGTGCGAAGTCAATCACAACCGTGCCGTTTGAAGGGATGCTGAATTTGAAATAATCTCTGTCAATACCGTTAATCTGCGAAGCAACGATGCCCGTGACGGTAGAACCGATGCCTATCAGGTTTGCTGTTTCCGCTGTATCGTTTTTCTCATTTTCATAGTCGGTGTTGTTTGTTCTTGAAAGAGTCAGGACATAGGTCATATCCGCATAAACACGGTTTCGTATAAGAACATAATAATTGCCCTTAAGAAGACCTATTTTACCGCTCTGATTTATTGTGTCGGTAAAAAGAGAATTTACGGAATAAAGACAGGTGCCGTCCTCCGAGAATAAAAGAACCTGCCAGCAGACGCTTACCTTATCCTTGACCGTGCCGTGCTCGAATTTTAGGTCAATAAAGCCGTCCTCGTACATTCTGAAAAGATAATAGTCCTCATCCTGCCTGTCGGGAAACAGCGAAGCGCTGCCCTTTACGGGGACACTGCTGTATATTTCCGTGTAACGGTAAATGTTATCATTGCACTCAATTTCATAATCTGCCGTTTCGGAAAGCTTTGCCTCTATCTTATAGGTTCCGGAAGTAAACAAATTCCCCTTCTTAACAACAAGCCTGTAATTGCCGGGGGCAAGTCCCAGCTCGGGGGAGTAATCAACCGTAAGTACGGTGGTTCTTCTTGTATCTGCAAGTCTGTAAGCCGTTTCTCCGCCGTCACCGTTAAGATAATACTCACAGTAAAGGGAAATCTCCCAGCCCTCTGTAGTAATAGGTGCGTCGTGGGTAAAGGTATAGCTGAATACAGACCTTTTATTCGCGGTAAAGGTATAGACGTTAACGCTGTCTGATGTTGCCAGAGCATCAATATTTTCCGAGAGGAAAAGAAGGGGAGTAACCTTTTCAGCTGACGAATCGGGTGAGTAATTGTTTCTGAGTACGGGGGATGCTGCCAGAATTTCAGAGAAGGTGATTATATCCTCTTCCTCTTCTGTTAATGCACCATCTGCCTTATTTTCTGTTACGGCTTCTTCTTTTTCTGCCGTATCTTCTTCTACGGAAGCATTTTCTTCAGTGATTTCTTCCTTCGTTGTATGTTCAGTATGGGGAGTGCTGTCCGTTACTGTTTCTTCCGTTGCAGGAATATCCGCAGCTGTGCCTTCAGTCACCTCTGTGCCTTCAGGTAATCTGAAAACCGAAATGCTCGCAGAATCAAAGCAGGATATTGCAAGCGTCAGCATAAGCGCCGCCGTAATATATACGGCAAGTATCCGTCTGAAGCTCGACATAAAGCACCTCTCCCTTTCTTAAAATTAATAATCAAAGGTATTTTAACATATTATATATAATAATTCAAGGACATTTCCCCTGAAATGTCCCGTAAATCATTGACAACACCGCCGTAATTTGCTAAAATTAATCCTGCACCGAAAATAATGCCTCCTTAGTTAAATGGATATAATAAGCCCCTCCTAAGGGTAATTCAAACCAAATACTTTTTTGCAAAAAGTGTTTGATTTTTAATAATAAAGACTTAATATGCCCTCTTAGTTCAACGGATAGAATAAGGTCCTCCTAAGACTTAGATATCGGTTCGATTCCGGTAGAGGGTGCCAATTAAAATATCGCATAATCCTTGTATTTCAAGGGTTATGCGATATTTTTTTACTATTAACAATTAAAAGGTCGGGTGCGAGATTCACGTGTTAACGATGACATCAAAATCATCCTTCAAATCATAATAAAGTGTTTTATTTGCAAACAAATGTTAGCAAACAAAACTAAAAAATCAAGGCTTTTTTTGAGTTTTGCAAACATTTTGCAAACAAACAAGCAAATTGATAATTTGCAGTAAAGATAGAATCGTTATATGTATTGTAAATATTGAATTTCTTTAATTATTCCTGCATTTTCTGCAGTTGTCAAAAAATGTTGATTAATAATGTTTTTTATACAAAAATATATAAAATAGTGTAGTATTATAATTTGTTCCGATAGTTATATTTATTTAGAACTTGTTTTTTTCTTTTTGTTGAAACTTCGGTATAGATTTCAGTAGTTGCAACACTACTATGTCCCAGTATTTCCTGTACAGATCGAAGATCAGCACCGTTTGAAAGAAGATTAGTTGCAAAGGTATGTCGCAAATAATGAGGAGTTGATTTCTGATTTATTCCACTAGCATTTTTTGCGTTTTTGTAAATGTATTCAATCCCATGAATGCTCAACTGTTCTCCGTATCTGTTTACAAATATTTTATCAGTATTAACAGGTCTGCTCTTTCGTAGCTTCAGCCATTTTGTAAGATTATTCCATGTTTCATTACAGGATATATATATCAGTCTTTGCTTACGACCTTTACCGTGAATTAAAACCGTTCTCTCTGAAAATATTACATCGCTAAGAGCTATATCCGATGCTTCCGCGATTCTTATACCGGTACTTATTAAAATATCAATTAATGCAAGATTGCGGCAGTTTTTCCAATATTCAAAACAATTGGTTTCATTATTTGCCGATTGTGTAAGATAAGACAGCAATTTTGATGTTTCTTTAACTGCTAATGTCTTTGGCAGTCTCCGTTCTTTTTTATATCGAAAGTGATGATTGTTATAATAATTACAATCTGTGTAGCCATTTTCGTAAAGGAAACTAAAAAACATCTTTAGTGTAATTAACTTTCGGCAAACAGTGTTATCTTTAAGTTCTCTTTCTTTAGATAACATTTGAACATATTTCAGGATAACTGTTTCATCAAGTATATTGTCTTGAAGAAACACCTGAAAATCATTCAGATCCGAACGATATGCAAGTATCGTTTTATCGGATAGATTTTTTGTAGATTGAATGACTTGTATAAATTCATCACTTGCTGTTTTTATGCTTTTCATTTAATCAACTCCTCGAAATTTTAAAAATATGTTCGCAAAATCATTTTATCAAAATTTCGAGGAGATTTGTAGAAGCTTACAATAACTTAATATTATTGTGAGTTAAACAATAAAGCATAATATCTAATTATCTATTCATTCAAAATTAAAGGGATTATTAATCGATGAATACAGAATTGGTTTTATTAGATAAAATAACATCAATTAAAATCGAGACAAAAGATAATAAGGTTGTAATTGATTTAATGAACCAGATTAACTG
>JAZSIM010000015.1:0-5892 GCA_045533835.1 Acutalibacteraceae bacterium | reverse complement strand
CTATCGGGTTGCCAGCCAATTCAACTTTGCTTGCCCATTCGTCAAGATCGGGATCATCCCATGCATGAACCTTGGGTTCAAACACTCCCGGAGATTTAAAAAAGGTTTCCAATACGGCTATTTCACCATTCTGCTGGGAACCTGTTCCGTCAGGACGGGCATCATCCTGAGCACCTATAAGCCACCACGCTGCATATCCGCCACCCTTGGTGTCCGGCATTTTCATTCGTATCTCAAAGTAGCTGTACTGTGTAGCGTATCCTTCATAAGGCTCAACTTCCATCTGCTGACTGCCCCCGGGATGCAGATGATTCTTTTCCCATGTCTGAATACCGTTGGCTATCCATAAAAGATTATCGGGATCTGTCGAGCCGGGCTGACCTCCGAAATAATCAGGCGAATCCTTTGTGATATACAGATTCAGACAACCGTTCTCGATTTTATATCTTGCCGAGGAGCCTTCAGTATTGGTAGTACAGTGAGGAAGGTATTGCGGTAGCCAGTATTCTGTATTTAAATTGCCATCATCAAATTCGGTGCTGAAATCAAGCACATACCCTTCTTTTTCGGGAACACTGTCTTCGGCAGATGCTTCTGACGGCAATACGACAAGCATAGATAAAACAAGCAACAAAACCATACTTTTTCTGAACATAGTTTGTTATCCTTTCGTACAAATTCTTATTTCCATAACAGTTCGACAAATTGGAATTTATAGAATTGATTATACCACTCATACCCAAATATGAAAATGATTTTTATTTTTCTTTAATAAGCACCATACTGTAAAGCTCCAGCTCAAAGGAAAGGTTATCTGTAACTGAGACAAGCTCTCCGTTGTGCCCGTTATCAACTTTATATATATCGTATGACCCCTTTTCACCCAAATCCAACGAAATTTTTTTGTTAGGCAAAGAGTCATTATCGCTGTAATAAGTAAGTATAATTGTTGCTTTTCCGTTTTTATCCACACCGCAAAGAGAATAGATATTTTCAATCTCATTTTGGGAAGCGATTTCTTTTTCGCAATCATAAAGGAAACCGTACCAATAAAAAGCATAGTATCCCTTTAACTTTTCATAAGTGTAAAAATCAAAAACACCGTTAAAAACCGAGGGACGGGTGTCATAATACATAAGCATATCAATGGGAGAATGCTGAAAAGTACACATGCAAGCCAATGTGAATGATGCACCCTTAATGCCGTGAATTGCCTTAAGAGAGTAAACAAACTCTTCTTCCCACCCTTTTATATAGTTCCATTCGTTGAGTATACTTTCTACATTTTCATAACCATATTTGTTTAAAAGAGTTTTTATTCTTTCTGCCTTTTGAGCCATATGCGCAGGCTCCGTGCAATAAATATGCCAGGAAAAGAAATCAAGCGGGACTTTTCTGTTTCTCATTTCCTGAAGAAAATCCTCTGCCCATTCTTCATTATGTGCAAGTGCAGGGCCACCTATTTTCAAATCAGGAAAACATTTTTTAAGATGCATTGCGGTAATTTCATATAAATTAAAAAATTCTGCTTTTGTTCCGCCCCAAGTGCGCTTGTTGGATGAATCATCCGGGTCAAGGTCAGCCTCGTTCCAGATTTCCCAGTATTTGATATTAAGCTTATATCCATCTGCCCAACCCTCATTATAATGTCGGATGATATGCTCGCAGATAACAGCCCACTTTTTGAAATCCTCAGGCGGAACAGTGCCATGCTTTTTTATCTGATGCTCGATTGTCTGACCTAATCTGAAAAAGGTTTCGGTGCCTGCATCAAGGCACACTAAAATACTTTCATCCGTACATGCGAAATCATAGGACTCTGCATCATACGGATCAGCATCGAAATCCGGAAAAATATATGTAATATCATGGCTGTACGGCCCACCGTAAATACCGCAAACTGCAGAATCATGATTTCTGCTGTATGGAATACGTGCAGACTTATAGTCCGCAAAATTACTGCGGAATTGGTCGTTTGCATACCGTCTGTGCCAGGGTCCGCCGTTAGTAGCATTAAGAATTTTAAAATTGTTGCCTAAGCTTTTTAAATCAAATTTTAATATTTCCATTGCAACCTCCGCAAATTCTTATTTACAAAACTGATTATAGCACACATCATCTGAAATTACAATCGGGTGCAGAATAAGAAATCAATGCGAGGCATTGTATATCATCAATTCTGCAGGAATTGCATATCATCAAAACATAGTTTTGTATATCATCAAGCAGACAGACATGCACACCTAAAGGTGTGATGAGATACAAATGCGACTTGTCGCATTTGATGATATACACGCTAAAGCGTGATGATATACCAAGCCTGTCGGCTTGGATAAAAAAAATTAAGGACTTCTATTGAAGTCCTTAATTTTTTGGGAGTACGTCTCATTTTACAACCGAAGTACAACAAATTGGAATTTAAAACAATCCGTTATTGTACTTTCTTTGTACAGCAACAATGCAGACTATGCCAATCACCAAGCCTATCATAAGTATAGCAACGGCAAGTATAAGCAGATTTTCAAACAGTCCTATAATGCCACTGAGTAGCATTACAGCTGCGATAACAAGCATTGCTTTTCCAAAGGCTTTTCCGTAGGCTGATTTGTCTGTGACCTTTGTTTGGTGGTAATGGTGAATTAAATCCGTTTTACCATTGTAAATTGCAATACCCAGTGCCGTAAACAGAGCTGCAACCAGAAACATAATAATAGAATATAATAACATACAAACTACCCTCTGAATTCTTATTTGCAGAGATAATTATATAACATCTGATGCGAAATCACAATAGGGTGCGGGTGTCCCGCCCACACTTATTCACTTTTCCTCTTACTTCTTACTTTCCAAAAAATTCTGAATGCATTTTAGTGAAGAGTGAAGAGTTTTGTTTCTCCTTTTTGCAGCTCAATGATAACGGTGTCTGCAGTACCCTGATAAGCGCCGCCGAATAACTCGCTGATATTTCTTTGCCTGCCGAGATAAATTGTTTTTTTACCGGCGGTTACGGCATAAATACAAATATAGTTTTCGTTCACATAAATAATGTCATCGGTTTCACAGTAAATATGAACTCCGCTTGTTTCGAAGAAAGTCCTCAGCTCACTTACCGTGAACTTTTCTTTCAGGTCCGAGGTCATAATGCAGGGAATGTTGTCCGTTTTGCAAAGGTTTCGGGCATTTTCCATATAAGCTGTCTTTGCACTTGACAACAAAACAACCGCCTTATAATTCCGGTAAACCTCATCAAAATCATAAACGTCATATATATCATACGGCGTGCCTGTAAGACCGAGTTCGTTTCGCTGGGTGTGGAAGATGTTGCGTAATGAGCAGTTTGTGAGATATTTATATGCACTTTCATCAACAAATACCGCAACTTCAGCATTTGACCTTCTGTCAGCATCGGTTAAGCTTTGCTCATAAATACTTTTGTAAGCCGCCATTTCGTTCATAATATCATCATCTGCATACCAACCGCCCCACATATCGAACCACCAAAGGGCATTGCCTTTTATAAGCTGACGTGCAAAGGATTTTCGGATTTCGTTTACAGCCTGATATTTTGATTCTCTCGGCTGCCATACGGGAGCAGAAAGAAGTCCGTGCGGGTCGGTTGAAGGGTCCTTCTGAGAAAGAGGTACGGTCAGATGCGTTCTTATATCGCATTCCTGAAAGCACATTTTTCCGTGCAGACGAACGGAATCAGCAGGATACATTTCTGTCCAGTCCATATCGGGCGAGCGGGTGCCGATGTATGAATTCGGTGAACATATGAAATCGATTTTTTTGTCTTTCAATATATAGTTGAGTGCATGATTGCCTTGCAGGGAGTTGGTTACCTCAAGAGTATAACCGTAAAACGTACCTACAACAACGTTGTCACCTGTTTCCTCTTTGACAATTCCGGCAAAGTGACTTATGGCTTCTGCAATTCTGAAGTTTGCGAACTCTATATACCATGAAAGATATTCGTTGTTGAAATAATTGCTTTTTTTATCGAGCAAGGTTAAATCAGGTAAACCTTTGTACTCAGCTTCGGGATAATATTCTTCAAGAAATGCCTTGAAAGCCGACTTTGCGCATTCGCCATAGCCGCCGTTCATATCAAAGTGAAACCATTCTTCTGTTTGTCCGCCTGCTATCTGATAACCCACGATATGCGAGGCATATTTGCAGGAATTTGCATATTGCGTGAATTCGCGCAAAAACCGGGATGCATCGTCACGCCATTTCTGAGAATAGAAGGATTCTCTGCAAGGAACACCGTTTTTTATGTTCAGCTCATCGGGATTTTCCTGTTCCCACCAGACAGGCATACTTATATTTACTCTCGGGATTATGTAAGCTTCGGGGCAAGCTTCAAGAATCTTCTCGACAGCCTCGTCAAACAACGAAAAAGCAGAAGCTCCCTTTATGTCAAAAATACCTTTTTTGAATGGGGTCAGTCCGTCTGTTGTGCTTATCCATCTGCCCGAGAAAAGAACCGGAACAGAAAAGAATTTATATCCTGCCGACGCAAAATCTTCATACTCATTGAACTTTTCAAGATAAGTCATATATGCAACTGCAGCGTGCGGTTCGCCGTTGATATAAAGAGCAGGTACACCGCCGCAATCCTTGATTTCAGAATGAATACCTACATATTTATCCATATCACATACTACCCCTTGTGTTAAAACTTCGTAATCCGTGTCCTTCAAAGGCTTCTGAAGGGTAAAAACCATAGCAAAAAAAGTAGCAACAGTTAAAAAGAAACCGATATCTTTTTTTGAACAACATATACCTTCACTTCATTTTTTAAGTATAATGAAATTACAATAAAAGTTGATTTCAGTTTAACAAATTCCAATTGATCAGACTGATTATATCACATATAAGTAACAATTACAATCGGGGGTGGGTGTCAAAAAAAACAATGCGAAGCATTGTATGTAATCCGTCGCAAGACGGAATGTAATCACAACGAAGTTGTGTATGTAATCATTTCGTAGAAATGCATGTAATCATTTCGTAGAAATGCATGTAATCAATACGAAGATTGAATGCACCTGCGGTGATGACATACAGCTTCGCTGATTACATACGCCTGACGGCGTTTACATACCAATCCTTTGGATTGGATAAAAAATTATGGACTTCAATAGAAGTCCTTAATTTTTGGCAGCACTACCCAAATCTGAACCACCTTATGTAATGGCAACCGCCGAGGATTCTCCCCGGCGGTAAGTTTTATTATGCAAAAAGATTTTTGATGAAGTTAAATATTCTTATAAAGAAGCAGATGATTTCCGAGAATAAGTTTGTGTGAACCTTTCCGCAGTCTGTGCAAGTTTCATCTGTGGGTTCATCAGGTGTGTCAGGGGTTGGTTCTTCGGGAGCAGGCTTTTCAAACTCGTGTCCGCAGCCGTGGTCGCAGAGATAGTCACCGTCTTCGTCCTTGTGAGTGAGAGCATCAACTGTAACTGTGTCTCTGTCAAGCTCGTCTCCGCAAAGGTCACAGTAAACTACAAGGTCGTATGAGCCTGCAACACCACACTTGGGAGCAACCTCGTTTTCTTTTACTGCTTCAAGAGGCTCGTGAGTGAGAGCAGGGATTTCCCTTTCATCTGTTGCACCGCAGCCGTGGTCGCAGTAAGCTACCTCTTTACCTGCCTTGCCGCACTCGGGAGCTTCTGTTTCTTCATACTTTGTGAAGGAGTGAATGCCATTTGCACAGTCAGCCATTGTTTCTGCAACAGCCTTTACTCTTTCAAGAAGCTCAGCCGCATCAGCCATACTTGTGTTTTCATTTTCCTTAAGAGCTTCAAGCTGAGATTTGATGTCAGAGAGCTCGTTTGCCATTTCTTCGCTGATTGTTGCATTTTCAAGTGCTTCATCAATAGCCTTGAT
>JAZSIM010000069.1:0-9734 GCA_045533835.1 Acutalibacteraceae bacterium | reverse complement strand
CTGTTAAGATAGCCTGCAGATACAGAATCACCTGCAATACAACGCTGCCCCGTTACCCCTATAGGTACTAGCTTCATATATTTATCTACTATGTGCATCTGCGTATTTGCCATAGGCTTTCCTATGGTTATATTTTCATCATCATCAATCCTTGCATAGCTTACCCATACCGTCGCTTCCGTCGGACCGTAGAAATTATATATTTCAAAATCGCCAATAGTTTTCAGTTCATTGAAAAGGGCAGAATCAAAGCCTTCACCACCCAGTATGATACTCTTTACGCCTTTAAGATAATCACAGTTCGATTTGTCTGCTGTAAGAATTTTAAGCTTTGAGGGAGTACACTGGAAAATATCCGGACAGTGGTCTTTGAACAGTAATGCTGCTTCTTTCTGTGAAATGCTCTGCTCTTCATTTGCAAAAATAACAGTAAGTCCGTTGATAAGCGGTACCAGGCTTTCTGCGATAAACATATCAAAGCCTACCGAAGCAAAAGAACAGATGCTTCGGTACTCATCTTTTATAACAGTCGGACACATATTTCTGTCATTTCTGAATGACAGATTTGCCACGTTCTTATGATTTATGATTGTGCCCTTCGGATTTCCGGTTGAACCCGATGTATAAATACAATAACAAATAGAATCTGAGGTGATATCAGCTTTTGCTTTTTCCGTTTGCGGATAATTGAGCAGTTCCGCAATATTGCTTTCGTCAACAACAAAAGATGCATTACAGTTTTCTGTTATGTATTTTTTTCTGTCTTCCGGATAATCATTATTAACGGGAACAAATACCGCACCCGTTTTAAGAATACCGAAAATTACACTAAAAACATAACTTTTTCTCTTTAAGTCAAATGCAACAAAGTCGTGAGGTCTCACCCCATAAGCAATCAGGGCATTGGCTATCTTATCTGATTCTTCACTGAGTTCTCTGTATGTGAGAATTTTATCACAACCGACGATTGCTGTTTTTTCGGGATTATTTTTAACCTGTTCTTCAAAAAGCTCATGTACACACTTATCCTGCTCATAAGAAGCTTCCGTGTTGTTGAAATCATAAAGCAATTTCTGTTTTTCACCATCAGAAAGTATATCAATTTCACTAAGTTTTTCATCGGAATTGTTAATAACAGAATTGAGGATATTGCACAGATGATTGTGAATAATCGTGATATCATCTTCTGTGAACAGATCAGTTCTGTAATCATACTGCATTTTGAACATTCCCGTGTTGTCACGATCATCAATGTTTATCTGCAGACTTTCGTTCTGCATCCCGTTATGATACCATGTTGTACGGATTGTGCTGTTATCCGAATCGACATGTGCATTCATATAATTTATCATTACATCAAAAAGTTTTTTACCGTGATACTTTGTATTGTTTACATCTGAGAGAAGATCAAGATAATTATATTTCTGATGCCGGAACAAGGACATAAGCGAGTCTTCTACAGAGAGAAGATTTTCCACAAACGATTTATCGTATGACAAATCAAAGAGCAAAGGAACAATATTGACAAAAACACCTGCCGTGTTGAGTTCAGTCACTGTGTTTCTGTTGAGAACGGTTGTGCCCATAAAAAACTTTTCGGAGTTCATATTGAGTCTGCTTACATATATAGCAAGAACCAATGAAAATACGGAAAAAACGGAACAATTGTTATTACCAGAAAATTGGATAATTTTTTTTGTAATATCGCTGCCAAGCATAACGGTTTTTCTTCTGCTGTCATAATTATCCGAATTCTTTGCCGCAAGAAATACAGATTCTCTGCACTTTTCTGTCTGGGAGAGAAAAAAGTCACGATCCTTTATAAATCTTTTACTGTCAAGATACGACTGTTCCGTTTTACAAAAGTCAAAATATGAACCTGCAAACACATCTCTGCCGTTTATGAGAATATCAAATTGTGTAGCCAATAAACCGAAGGTCCATGCATCGGATATAAGATGATGTAATTTTGCAATAATTCCGAACTGTTCAGGAAGTATTATAATTTTGAAAGCACTAAGGTCGGAATACAGGTCGAGAGGTTCTTTTGCAAAATTCTGAGCATAAGTGTGCAGCTGTTCTTCGTCTGCAAATTCCAGAACTTCAAAACGGCATTCTGAAAAATCTGAAATATACTGACTTAGTATTCCGTCAGTTTCACTTATCCGCATACGGAATGCATCGTTTATCCGGACAAGCCCGTTTACGGCATTCTGCAATTCAGAGACACTCTTTTTTCCATCTATCAGCATACTTGCGCAGTTTACGGCAATAACATTTCCGCACATTTTTACCATATTGTATATTGATTTCTGCGGCTTTGTCAGGTTCATAGAATCCCTCCTGTCTGTTCATATAATTATTATAACATTGTAATATATATCTACTCCATAGTCAATAATATTTTGATTGCTTGACAATAGCCGGTATTTACTATATTATAAAATTAAAGTTCCACTAAAGACGAGGAGATCAGATGGGAAGAGAGAAAGGCTTTTGGTATAAACACAGAATAACGAATGAATGGCTGCAAGAGTATCCTCGTTGTTCTGTATTTCAACAGTTAAAAGAACACGCTGATGAATATCTTTCATTACCTGCTCTCGATTTTCAGGGCAGACAGTTCAGTTATGAAGAACTTGTTTCGGAAACAGAAAAACTTGCTGCGGCATTATATGCATACGGGATAAAAAAGGGGGATGTTGTGTCAATCTCATCTCCAAATATTCCTCAAGCAATTTTTATGTTTTATGCTGTAAACCGTATCGGTGCTGTGGCAAATATGATACATCCGTTGTTGCCTTCGGATGAAATTCAGCAACTGGTTGAATCAACGGAAAGTGTTGCATTGTTTATTCCTGATGTCGTTTATGACAAAGTTGCCGATATCAGATGGGAAAAAACGCTCCGTATCATTATTCCCCGGGTAATTGATGCTCTGCCTGTTTTTCTGAAACCTCTTTATACGCTTAAAAACAGAAAAAAAACTGTTCTCAATTCCCATTGCGAAAATATATACTGGAATGATCTCATGAAACTGGCAGAGAACAGTAATTCCGTTTTGCCCGCAGACAACGGCAAAGCAGAAGATCTTGCCGTTATTTTGTATACAGGAGGAACAACAGGCAAACAGAAAGGTGCACTGTTCAACAACTATAGTTTCACCTGTTATGCAATACAGACTTCTGAAGCAGGCGGTGTAATAATGAAAGGAAAGCGTTGCCTCGGAGTTCTACCGTTGTTCCACGGTTTCGGCATTGCACTTAACATACACGCAATTCTTGCGGGCGGTGCCTGTGTTTATCTTGTTCCTGTTTATGATTTCAACAAATGTAATAAACTAATCTTTAAAAAGAAACTCAATTACATTTTCGGTGTGCCATCCTTCTTTGAAGCACTCAGCAGATATCCTCTTATGGAAAACAATGACCTGTCATTTATGCACGTGCTGATTTCCGGTGGTGATGTTCTGAGTGTAAAGCTCCAAAACAGAATCAACAAACAACTTAAAGCCGGCGGCGCCGAAAATCCCATCAGAAACGCTTACGGGCAGACAGAAAGCCTTACGGGTTGCTGTATAAATCCATGGTTTGCAAATATTCCCGAAAGTGTAGGACTGCCTTGTCCCGATACATATTCAAAAATTGTAAAAATCGGCACCTGTGAGGAACTTCCTGCGGGAAGTGAAGGCGAACTCTGCCTGACAGGACCCACACTAACTTTGGGATATTTAAAAAATGAAGAAGAAACAGCCGCAATTCTAAAAAAACACGATGACGGAAAAATATGGTTGCATACAGGTGATATATTCAAAAAAGATGAAAACGGATATCTGTATTTCTGCCAAAGAATAAAAAGGATGATTATTTCATCTGGCTATAACATCTATCTGTCTCAGGTGGAGGAGGTTGTTTCGGGATGTCCCGTTGTCAAGCAGTGCTGTGCCGTCGGTATAGACGATACGGTTCAAGGGCAGAATGTCGGTTTGTATATCAGCCTATCCGAACAGCAGAATGAATCTGAAGCAGAAAAAATCCTGACTGAATTTTGTAAAGAAAAACTTGCAGGATATTCACAGCCGAAGAAAATAATATTTGTTGATGAATTTCCGAAAACAAAAATGGGAAAAATTGATTTCAAAAATCTGGAAGACAGAATCAACAACAGATAAGGTGAGAAATATGTTAGAAAGACTACAGAAGATTTTCAGTGAAACAACAGGTAAAACAGATATTGTTATTACACCGAAAACAAAACTTAACAATAAAGAATACAATTTTTCTTCATTTGCAATTATTCAGCTCATCTGCGCCATTGAAGATGAATTTGATATAGATATTCCGAATTCCGAAATCAAAAAATTCAAGACAGTTAGTGATATTTTAAAATTTTTAGAAAAAAACGCGATAAACTAATTCAGTAGCGGACAGCGAAAAGAGTGAAGTTATGTATAAATATCTGTGGAACACAGAAATATTAATGTATGATATATTGAATATGTTCAGCGGTTTTGTTCTTTTGGTAACGAATCTGACTACACTAAAAAACAAATCGGATTTTTTGAGCAATATCTCGATTATTTCTATGAATAAACTACAATCGAAACCGAGATACCGAACTATATGTAATCCTAAGTTTTTTGCTTTTTTAGAAATTGTTTTCATTTCATTTGTTCAGTATGCATTTACAGCCATATTAAACATGAATTTCGGAAAGCTTGTGAAAACCGGCGGTAACTATTTTGCAACAGTATTTTTTTATCCCGTTATTATGATGATTCTCTTTTACATCATCAAAATTTCTCCGCTTAAACAATTAGATATGATTACCCCTGCCTATCCGATAGCATTCTGTTTTGCAAAAATTGCCTGCTTCTGTGCGGGGTGCTGTAACGGCTTCGAGTGGGATAAAGGGCTTTACAATGCAGTTGATGACAGATACGAATTCCCTGTTCAGCTTGTTGAGGCTTCGTTGGCATTATTTATTTTTATATTCCTTCTGTGGTACCGTAAAAAAGCGAAGGAAGGAACAATGTTTCCGATTTATCTTATACTTTATTCGGGAACAAGATTTTTCAGCGAATTTCTCAGACATGAGGAGGAGGTTCTCTGGATTTTCAAAACCTATCATCTCCTGTGCATCGGCGGTGTGATTTTAGGTATTGTTGAATTGCTTCTGGTACGAAAATACAAGGACAAAATAAACGAATTTTATGAACCGAAAAGAAAAGCAAGAATAAAGTTCTGATAAAAATATAACACCTATCATTAAACCGGAAACGGAGGATAGGTGTTGTTTTTTATTTAAACCGGTGAAATAAACATTATCAGAGTTTCCGGATTTTTCCCTTGCATTTTTTACGGAAATGTTAAATTTTTCATCTGCCTTGAAAATCATAATTTAATATAATATACTTTTTTCAGAGAAATTAACGGGGTGAAATTATGAACAACAAATATCCGACACTTTTATCACCGGGCAATATCGGAAAGGTACAGCTTCGGAACAAAACCGTTATGGCGGCTATGGGTATGAGTCAGGCTGAAAACGGCTTTGTAAACAAGGCAGTGCTTAATCACTATTCTGAAAGAGCAAAGGGCGGTGTAGGTGCAATTATCGTAGAGGTTACCTGCGTTGACTCCCCCCTCGGCCTTAACACCAAGGGAATGCTTGTTATTGACGATGACAAATACATTCCAGGAATGAGCGAGCTTGCAAACGTTATCCACGAGGGCGGCGCAAAAGCCTTTCTGCAGATTTCCCATACGGGAAGAGGCGCGAGAAGAAAAATTATCGGTGCACAGCCCGTAGGGCCCAGCGCAGTTGCGATGCCCTATTCATATATGATGGGACTTGCAAACGAAACTCCGAGAGCACTTACACTCAATGAAATAAAAGCAATAGAGGAAAAATATGCCGAGGCTGCTCTCAGAGCTAAAAAGGCAGGCTTCGACGGAGTCGAAATTCACGCAGTCGGCTACTATCTCGGTCAGCAGTTTCTTTCAAAAACCGCAAACATCCGTACCGATGAATACGGCGGAAGCCGTGAAAACAGGATCCGTTTCCATCTTAATATTATCAAGAGAATCCGTGAGCTTTGCGGTGATGATTTTGCTGTTATCGTAAAGCTGTCAGTTATTGAAATGGGCAAGGACGGCGGAATTTCTATGCCTGACGGACTTTATTTCTGCAAAAAGCTTCAGGAGGCAGGTGTTGATGCCATTGAAGTGCTTGCAGGTATATGGTCAGGCGAAGCCGGCAAAAATCAGAAGCCTGAATCTGCATATTCCGACTGTATGGCAGTTGCTCTTTCAATGCTTATGAAGGCAGGCCTCAAGCTCACAACAGGAAAAAAGAAGGTAACACTTATCGGCGGCGGCAGAGCTCAGAATCCCGTGGCAGCAGAAAAGGCTCTTAAATCGGGACAGTGTGACCTGATATTTATAGGACACGGCTTACTTGCACAGCCCGACCTTGTTAACCTAATAAACGAGGACAGAGAGGATGAAATACGTCCCTGTATCGGCTGCGGACATTGCGTCGACCATCAGCTTCAGCACGGAGAAAGAGCAATCTGCTCGGGTAATGCAGTCCTTGCGCGCGGTGATAACGATTATACAATCACCCCTGCTGACGTAAAAAAGAAGGTAATTGTTATCGGCGCCGGTGTTGCAGGTGTTGAGGCAGCAAGAATTGCGGCTATGCGAGGTCACGAGGTGCATATTTACGATATGGAAGATGAAGTAGGCGGACAGATGAATCTTGCCTGTGTGCCTCCCTTCAAGCAGCATCTGGGGCTTATGAAGCCTTATCTTGAAAGGCAGCTTGAGCTGCACAAGGTTAATGTACATCTCGGTAAAAAGCTGACAAAAGAGGACATTCTCGGTATGAATCCTGATGCAGTCGTTTGTGCAACGGGTGTCAAGCCTGTTTCCCTTAAGATCCCCGGTATTCAAAGAGCAGTGAATGCGACAGATATTCTTAAAGGCGCCCCCGCAGGTAAGAACGTTACAGTAATCGGCGGCGGATCAATCGGCTGCGAAACTGCGGAATATCTTGCAAAGCAGGGTAAGAAAGTAAGCATAATTGAAATGACAAACACCCTTGCAGGCAATACGGGTAAAACTGATCAGACAATTCTTTTAGGTCATCTCAAAGGACACAAGGTCGGTCTTTTCACAGAATGTAAGGTTGAAAAAATAACCGAAACAGATGTTGTTTACAAAACAAAAAACGGCAAAACAAATACTCTGAAGGCAGATACCGTTGTTCTTGCAGTTGGCGGAAAGCCCGAAACAGAGCTTTACGAATCACTGAAGGAAGAAATTAAGGAAATTTATAACATCGGCGATTCCAACGGCGGCGGCATCATTCCTAATGCCGTATATGAAGGATATACAATAGGAAACAAAATATAATTGATTTCCCGGCTGAAATAAAATCAAATAAGAAAAGGGAGCTGTAAAAAACTTTCGTTTTTACAGCCCCTTTTTGTTTTCTTTGAACTTTTAATTCTTTTTATTTAATATCAACATTGAAAATTTTTGTCTTTATTCTGTTATTTTCAATGAATCAAGAACAGCCTTAAATTCTTCAATGCTATAGTTTTCAGTCTGTATATGATAATAAACATCTTCATACACAAATGTAGCTATGAGCATTGACGGTACATCTTCATAAGTATATATTACTGCATTAATGGCTGATTCTTTTGCACAATAATTCTCAAGATATTTTTTACCGCCTGCTGCATCAGTACCTTCTTTGAAGGCTTCTACAAATCCTTGTTCAGCATCTTCAGAAAGTATCTGAACCGACATATCGATATGCTTTGTTATACTTTCACTTATAAACATCGGGCACCATATATCTACTCTTGCAACAGAATTATTTTTGTGATTACGGATTGCATCATAATAATATAAGGTATTTTCGTCTGATAATAAACTGTCAAGAATTGAGAAGCCCAGCATTTCTTCAATCTGTGATTTTGTCATTGTCATCTTCGGTTCATTTTCCTTCGGCACAGGCAGATTTTCAGGTAATTCCTTAAAAAATCCCTCTTCACTTACATTTACCTGAGTTTTATTACCGCTTTCATCAAAAAAGCTTATTGTCGGTTTCCAGCCTGTCAGAGTTGCACCTGCAAACGCAGTTATACTTAAGACAAGACAAATAATAACAGCAGCAATAACAAAAAGGCTTACTTTATTTTTATGTGTTTTTATAGTTTTCATATCACATTTTTCCGCTTCAGATATAAATTTTATATCAATACCGCTTATGGCAGCGGATAAATCCTCCTTTTTCAAATTTCATAACCTTCTTTCTGTAAATGACTCTTTAGTTTTTTTCTCATTCTGTTGAGTTTTACGGAAATATTATTTTCAGTCAATTTAACCTTTTGGGAGATATCGGCTATGCTGTCCCCAAAATAATACCGTCTGACAAAAACTATTCTGTCAACAGTATTCTGTTTTTCAAGAAAACTGTTCAAGAGGTCTGTTAATTCTTTTTCTAAAAGTTCGGTTTCAGGTGTTTTATTATCAGCAGGTATGCAGTCTTCCAATTCTTCAAAAGCGATATCATAATAACTGTTTCGTTTCTTAGCAGTATTATAATGAAATCGTTTAATTGCATTATTTCTGACAATGCGGTAAAAATAATATTTCAGATTATCAGGCCGCTGCGGAGGTATGTTATTCCACAAGGCTAAATATGAATCATTCACACAATCATGTGCATCGTCCGGATTACCGAGAATATTCATTGCGATTTTCAAACAAGTTTTTTCATATTTTTCTGACAGTTCAGTGAATGCTTGTTCCGAGCGCTCAAAAAACAATTCTACTATTTGGCTGTCATCCAAAATATCACATCCTTTCAACCTCTCACCAATATACTACATTTTCAGCAAAAAAACTTACACACATTTCAATAAATATTAAAAAAATTTCCTAAAAGGTTCTGTAAATAGTCATCAACAGATTAAAAGAATGTTGCTGCAATGAACAGATTCTGCGGATATGGTCGCAAAATGCGAGGTGGATTTTCTTAAAAAACCGAGTATAATCAGATCAGAAGCTTCTGAAAAATTTAATGAAAGGACTTCTGATATGAACAGTGTATTTTCTGAAAACTTAAAAAAATTCAGGCTGAAGAAAAGCTATACACAGGAACAGGCGGCGGACATTTTAGGTGTCAGCTCCCACACGGTTTCCCGTTGGGAATGCGGAACAACACTCCCTGACGTATTGCTTTTACCCGAAATTGCAAAGCTGTATGAAATTACAATTGACGATTTATATAAAAAGAATTCTGTAGGCTACGAAAACTTTGCCCAGCGACTTGCAACTGTCTATGAGGCCTCCCGTGATCCCGAGGATTTTATGCGATGCAGAAACGAATTTCAGAAGCTTATGAAGCAGGGTGAGCTCTCAACCGCCGACAAGTGGCAATACGCCTGGATACACATGTATATGATGAATTACTGCAGAGATGAGGCTGTCATGTGGTACGACAAAGCCGTCAATGACGACCCCAATGCCGACCCGCAGAATTACAATATAGCAAATATGCAGAGAATATGGATGTTTTTTCTTCTTAACAAAGAGGATGAAATTATTTCAGAGCTTAAAGAAAAAATAAAGGCTGACCCAGACAATCCGAGAGAAATTGACAACCTCCTGATTGCTCTTATCTGGGATGAAAAATATGACGATGCCTATAATATT
>JAZSIM010000053.1:0-15853 GCA_045533835.1 Acutalibacteraceae bacterium | reverse complement strand
ACATTTTCAGCATTTTTGTCTGATATTTTCAAGTTATGTATTTCGGGCACACCGAAACGACGTAAAAGCCTGTGCGGTTCACACAGAACATCCCCCCGGAGGAAGTATAATAAATCTGACCTTGTAGGGGATGGCGTCCCCGACATCCCGAGATAGGGGCAAGAAATAAAGATACAAAAATTATGCCCCGAAGAGGCACATTTTTATAAACCACGTGATTTTATACGAATATTGTTATTTTCATCAGGGCGGGTCGTCGGGGACGCCGACCCCTACAAAAATTTTCGTTTCCGAAAATTTTTACTTCTTCACTCTTACTTCTTACCTCACCTACAATACTAAATTTACGGCACTTCGCCTCGGGAAATTATCTCCGACCTCGTTCTGCGTTCTGCACTCTGCACTTTTCATTAATTTCTTCTCCCCATATATACGTGCGCGCCCGCGCGCGCCCGGTTTCGTGATTACTACGTTATTCTAACGTTATTACTATATAATGTAATGTTTGCGTGTCAATTTCCGTGTCAATTTTTCCCCCTTTGCGTGTTAATTCCGTGTCAGAAACCGTGTCAATTCACCCTTTTCCGCGGACATAAAAAAGCCCCCTGAAGCCTTGTGTATCAAGGGCTTCGGGGGAAAGCGCCATCGTGTTAATTTCCGTGTCATTATCGTGTTAAAATTTTACCGTTTGCGTGTCAATTTCCGTGTTAATGGGAAAGATGTGCACAAATCACCGTCTTTGACGCACAGTATATTTTTGAAGAACTTCAGTGACAGAACAAAGATACAAATCACAGTTTTCAGCCACACTGATAAGTTGTTCAGGTGCTTGTTTTTCGGCTCTTCGCAGTACCATCGTACAGCTTGCCAGAGCCGAAAAACACAAATACGGCAATTTCTGCCCACTTTCCCCTGCCTTTCAGGAAGTAACATCAGACCTTATCTAGTTAGTTTCTCCCGACACAAGACTTTTACAACATCTCTTTGACGTTAAATGCCCATATTTCCCCCGTCTGCACTCGCTTTTCTGCGGAAAATCGGCACATACGGACAAAATATGAACATTTTCCGTCAAACGGGGAAAAACATAAAAGAATAACGGCTCCGAAGAGCCGTTTTATCATTTATCATTTATTCTCTATTCTTTGCTCACATTTTCGGGATAGGCACACTCATTCATCTCCAAATTCCGAACTCCGATTTCGTTCTGCATTCTGCGTTCTGCGTTCTGCACTCAATCACGCTTTCTGTACCATTCCCTCAATATTTTCACCGAGGAAAACGCCTGCGTGTCTGCCGAATTCCGTGGGGTCGCCCGTGACAAAATACTGCGCCGTGCCTCTGACTCCCGAGGTATTGAGAAGCCCCTCGGCTCTGAGCTTTTCCGTCAGCGCACCGATTGATGCGGTACCCGAGCAGACAACGTTCATCCCGGGAACAATGCTCTTTACAAGCGGGAGTATCAGGGGATAATGGGTACAGCCGAGAATCAGGGTATCAATGCCCTTATCCCTCAGGGGGAGAATGTACTCACGAAGAGCCTCAACCGTTTCCGAGTCCTCGGCGGTAATCTTACCTGCCTCAACAAGGGGAACAAGCCTCGGAGCGGGAGCGGAAAAGACCTGACAGTCCGCAAGCGCACTTCTGACAGCCCTTTCGTAGGCACCGCTTCTGACAGCCGCCTGAGTGGCAATAACACCCACCCTTTTGTTTCTCGTGAGAGCCGCAGCCTTTTCTGCAGCAGGAGCAATAACGCCCACAAGCGGGAGTGTGAAGCACTCCTGAAGCTCTCTTCGGGCTGTGCCGTCCGCCGTATTGCAGGCAATCGCAACGGCCTTTACGCCCTTTTTTATAAGAAATTCCGTATTCCAAAAGGCAAATTCCGTAATCTGTCCCGGAGTTTTGTCCCCGTAGGGTACATTCAGGGAATCGCCCAGATATACTATATTTTCATAAGGCAGCTTCTCCCTGATGGCCTTGACAAGGGTAAGCCCCCCAAGACCCGAATCGAAAATGCCTATGGGTTTTTCACTAAAAGACAAAACGTCATCTCCAATTAAAGGGAATTAACCAGCGACTTGAAATGCTCGCCTCTTTCCTCAAAGCAGGTGTACTGGTCATAGGAGCTTGTTGTGGGGGAAAGAAGCACCACGTCACCCTCGGCAATGTGCCTCTGAGCAAAGGCAACAGCCTCGGAAAGATCCTTTACAAGCACCGATGACGTGTATCCGCAAAGCTCCTTAAAGATTCGCTCACCGCATTCGCCGTAGGCAACAAGAAGCTTCACACCCTTCATAAGGGGCTTTAAGGGGGCAAGCTCCAGTCCCTTTTCGTGACCGCCCGCAAAGAGGATTACGGGACCTTCAAATGCCTTAAGCGCCGTTACGGTGGCATCCACGTTGGTGCCCTTGGAATCGTTATAATATCTTACGCCGTCCTTTTCACGGACGAACTCTATTCTGTGCTCAACGCCCTTGAATTCTCCTACGGCTTTTTCGATGTTTTCCTTTGTGACCCCGCACTTAAGAGCCGCACCTATGCCTACAAGCACGTTCTGTACGTTATGTCTTCCCACAACCTTTATGACGGACAGGGGGAAGAGCCTTTCACCCTTAAGATATACCCATTCACGGTCAGCATAAAGGTCTGCGCTCTTTTCCTCAAGGGAGTATGTCATAATATCGGAGCCTACGGGAACCTCCCCGGTATATTCTCTTATAAGCTCATCGTCAATATTATAAAGGAAGAGGTCGCCCTTCTTCATATTCTCGTAAACCCTGAGCTTCGAGCGGTAATATGCGTCCTCAGTACCCATAAAATCAAGGTGGTCGGCGGCAAGGTTGATAATAACCGCCGTTTCGGGACGGAAGGAAACAATATCAAGAAGCTGGAAGTTTGAAATTTCAAGGACAATATAGAAGCCCTCATTATTTATAAGGTCATACTGCAGCACCATTTCGCAGAGAGCGATGCCGATATTACCGCAGAGAAGGGTCTTTTCGGGGTGCTGAGCCTTTATTATCTCATAGGCAAGGGTCGAGGTCGTGGTCTTGCCGTTGGAGCCCGTAATTGCCACATAGTGCTGGGGAGCAGACACCATAAAGGCAAGCTCAATCTCCGTGATAACGGGAATACCCCTCTCGCGAAGACGCTTCACAAACCACAATTTTCCGTTGATTCCGGGATTCTTCACAGAAAGCTCATAGTCCTCCTCAAAAACATCCTCGGTCTGATTCACAACACGCACACCCATAGCCTCAAGCTCGGGTAATTCCTTTATATCCGAAAGTGCCTTTGCCTCTGAAACGGTGATATCCGCTCCCAGCTTATGAAGGAGCTTCACCGCCGCCATACCGCTTCTGGCAAGTCCCAGAACAAGCACTCTTTTACCAAAAAAATCTGCCATAATTTCTCCTGAAAAATCATACGGAATGCAGGCAGAGGCCTCCCCTCCCGCAACATACCGCAATTAATATACATTCTATTCTATTATATTCTTCATATATATAAAAGTCAACGGAAAGTAAAAATTTCCCGAGTAGAAGTCAGCACGGTATGGGCAGGGGCGAATGAGTGTGCCGCTGTCGGTGACAGATGAAGGCACGCGAAAGAGGTGAAGAAACAAGGAGTATTGCGAAGTGCTCCAAACGAGCAAGACGACTATGTTTCTGAGGGATATCCTACCCGTTCAGAAGAGCTGTAACTATCGTAGGGGAGGGTTCTCCCCTCCCGCCTGCGGCAAGGCAATAAGTAAAAGTGAATAGTAAAGAGGTGTTTGTATCGTAGGGGCGGGGTTGCCCCGCCCGCATTGAAAATTTTGTAACTTTTTACAATTAAAAATTACAATCCTCCTGAACGGGAGGGGGCGAATGAGTGTGCCGCTGTCGGTGACAGATAAAGGCGCACGAATGAGGTGAAGAAACACAGAGCGTCGCGACCGCTTCAAGGGAAGCGAGGCGACAATGTTTCTGAGGTGTGTTCTCTGCAGACACAAAAAAAATATCCCGACACCAATCGGCATCGGGATACTGAAATAATTGAAGTGATTATCTCTTTGAGAACTGAGGTGCACGACGAGCGCCCTTGAGTCCGTACTTCTTTCTTTCCTTCATTCTGGGATCTCTTGTTAAGAAACCTGCCTTCTTGAGGAGAGGACGAAGATTTTCATCGTACTGAAGAAGAGCTCTGGAAAGACCGTGGCGGATTGCACCTGCCTGGCCTGTTACACCGCCGCCCTGTACCTTACAGATAACGTCGAACTTTTCAGCTGTTTCAGTGAGAGCGAGAGGCTGACGAACGATAAGCTTGAGTGTTTCAAGACCGAAATAGTTGTCAATTTCTCTGTCGTTGATGATGATTTTGCCTGTGCCGGGATATACACGAACACGAGCTACTGATTTCTTTCTTCTACCTGTGCCGTAGAAATAAGGATTTCCTTCGTACATTTATGTTGCCTCCCTTTCTTAGAATTCTCTTACAGCGGGCTTCTGAGCAGCGTGGGGATGCTCTGCGCCTGCGTAAACGTGTAAACGGTTCATAGCAGCTCTGCCGATAGCGTTGGAAGCAAGCATACCCTTGACAGCCTTTTCAACTGCGAAGCAGGGCTTTGTCTTCATAAGAGTGCTGTACTTAACTTCCTTCATGTTGCCGATATAACCTGTGTGATGATAATACATCTTCTGATCAAGCTTCTTGCCTGTGAGAACAACCTTGGAAGCGTTGATGATGATTACGTTGTCGCCGCAATCAACGTGAGGAGTGAAGGTAACCTTGTGCTTACCGCGAAGAAGAACAGCAGCCTCAACTGCAAGCTCACCGAGTGTTCTGCCTTCAGCATCAAGAACGTACCAATCACGTGTAACTTCCTGGGGTTTAGCCATATAAGTTGACATAATCGTACCTCCGATAAATTTTTCTTTTTTTCAACAGTCGTAATGTTACCATACAAAAAACGCAAAGTCAACACTTTTTTGAAGAAAATCAACTGAGCACCCCAAATGCTCCGTTTTTCTCCCGTTTTCTCCCGTTTTCATACCATTTGCTCACGAATGATTTTCAATATTTTTATATTGACATTATATTGACACGGACTGCCTCACCGTAAAAAAGCCTTTCGGGACAGTCAAACAACAGGAAATAATGCTTTTCAAAAAAAATCGAAAAAAAAATTAAAAAAAGCTATTGACAAGCGTACCTGTTATGTGTATAATAGGCTACGTTGTCCGGCCAGCAAATGTCGGCGGGAAATGTAAATGGCGGGATAGCTCAGTTGGCTAGAGCATTCGGTTCATACCCGAAGTGTCGTTGGTTCAAATCCTACTCCCGCTACCAATAAGGCCCGGTGGTCAAGCGGTCAAGACACCGCCCTTTCACGGCGGTAACACGAGTTCGATTCTCGTCCGGGTCACCAAAAATCCTGATGGCAAATGCTGTCAGGATTTTTACTTTTTACCTCTTCTCTGTTCACTCATAACTAAAAAGCATTCATAAAAAAAGCTAAAACCCGTGGGTTATAGAAATATATCCCCACGGGTATTTTTTTGCAGTTTTATTTTCTGCATACCGGCAGCACCTATATAATGTAATGTTTGCGTGTCAATTTCCGTATCAATTACGAAAACAGAAGCAAATTCACCAAGAAGAAAAAATTACCCTTTTCTTGTAGGGGATGGCGTCCCCGACATCCCGCAGATAGGTAATAAAAATACAGAATTTATATCCTCGGGGGCTGTGCCGTAAATTTTCCTTGTAGGGGATGGCGTCCTCGACCTCCCGCGGAAAGGAAAAATAATTACAGAAGTTATGACCCTCGGAGGCACAATTTTGTGTTCTACGGAAATAAATGCAAAATTTATCCTTTCATCAAGGCGGGTCGTCGGGGACGCCGACCCCTACAAGGCTTCGCCTCCGAAATACCTCTTTGCGCTTTCCACATCGGCTGCTATCTGAGCCTTCAGGGCATCGGCATCGGGGAATTTTTTCTCCCCTCTTATAAAGGAATAAATTTCAACTCTTACATCCCTGCCGTAAAGGTCGCCGCTGAAATCAACAATAAAGGTTTCGCTTCTGACAGAGCCCTCTCCGAAGGTGGGGCGAGCGCCTATGTTGGTGACACCAGTATACTCCCTGCCGTCAAAATAAACCCTTGAGGCATACACACCGAATTTCGGAGTAATCAGTTCCCCCGGAATGTACTGATTTATTGTGGGCGAACCGAGAAGCCTTCCTCTTCTGTCGCCCGTAAAAACTCGAGCAGTAAAGCCGAAGGGATAGCCCAGCATCCCGTTTGCCCTTTCCGTATCACCGTTTTCGAGAGCCTTACGGATTTCCGTGGAGCTGACGGTTTTGCCGTTCAGGGTAATTTCGGGGCAGACCGTGAGGGCAATTCCCCTCTCCTTACAAAGCTCTCCGAGAATTCCGGTATTTCCGGAGGCATTCCTTCCGAAATTGTAGTTATATCCGCAGGAAAGCGCACCGGCACGGAATCTTTCGCATAAAATCTTATCGACAAATTCCTCGGGAAGCATATTCATTATTTCCTTAAAGGACACGAAAAGCAGGGTAAAGCCCATTTTTCTGAGCCTTTCGTCCCTTTCCGATTCTGTAAGCAATGAGGGTACTGCATCCCCCGTCAAAACGGTACGGGGATGCTCGTCAAAAAGCAGCACGGCAGGGGTAAGCCCCAACCTGAGGGCATTGGTGAGAGCGCCCTCAAGCACAGCCTTATGTGCGCTGTGAAGCCCGTCAAAGAAGCCCAGTGCTACCGAATATTCAGTTTTCACCGAATTATCTGTCATTTTCCTATTACCCTTTTCGCCCAAAGCGTTGTAAGATCGTCTGTTTTTACTTCCCCGAGTCCTAAAAACTCACCGTCGGGACCGTAAACTCTGTAAAGTGAGGGAAAAATTTCCCTGTGAAGCCTGTCGGCAGACAGCTCTCCGCCGTTAGAAAAGCGCCTTGCCTGCTTTTCGGTGACCTTTACCTCAGGGAAGCACATAAAGGGAGCATCAATGCCCCTTACCGCCTTTTCCCCAAGCTCCTGAAGCTCCTCCTCCGTCACAGCATCCTCAATGGAAAAGCCGTTGGAAAGAGTGCGTCTGAGGGCGGTCATAACTGCACCGCAGCCTAATTTTTCACCGATATCGGCAATAAGCGTCCTGACATAAGTGCCCTTTGAGCATTTTACGTCAATTTCATATTCTCCCTCAGCATCCGTTTCACGAAGAGAGAGGGAATAAACTGTGATTTTTCTTTGCTCTCTTTCAATTTCAAGCCCCTTGCGTGCAAGCTCATAAAGCCTTACACCGCCGACTGAAATTGCGGAATACATAGGGGGCAGCTGAAAAATCTCCCCCGTAAAGGAGGGCAGAAGAGCCTCAATGTCCTCCCTTTTTGCATTCACTTCCCTTTCCTCAAGCACCGTACCCGTAATATCAAGGGTATCGGTAACAATACCGAGCCTGAAGCGGGCGGTATATGCCTTGTCCGAATCGGGAAGAAAATCTATAAAGCGAGTGGCCTTGCCGAGAGCCACGGGAAGCACTCCCGTAGCCATAGGGTCAAGCGTGCCCGTATGCCCCGTCTTCTTTTCATTATATATACGTCTTAATACCGCCGAAGCCCTGAAGGACGTCATCCCCCCGGACTTGTCAAGCACAACGAATCCGTTCATATACCCTTCAGTTCCTCTTCAACAGCCTTAAGCATCATATTCACAACCTGAGCCTTGCTGCCCGAAAGGTCACAGCCTGCGGCAAGACGGTGTCCGCCGCCTCCGAAGGTTTCGCAGATTCCCGCAGCACTTACGGGCTCGTTTGTGCGCACGGAAGCTTTATATGTACCGTCGGTCTTCTCTCTTATAACAATGCCTGCAAGCACTCCCTCAATCTGTCTTGGGAGAGCCGCAATGCCGTGCACGTCAGCCTCAGATGTACCCGTTCTTCTGAACATATCCTGAGTAATCACAATAACGGCGCACCTGCCGTCAAAGTACGTTCTCATAGAGCTCATTGCAAGGGATTCAAGCTGCACCAATGCCCTTGATTTCGTTTCAAAAACAATGCGGTTGATTTCTCCGTTGGGAGCGCCGCACTCCACAAGACGGGAGGCAGCATAAAGGGTGTGCGCCGTGCAGTTGGCATAGCGAAAGCAGCCCGTATCCGTGGAAATTCCGAGATACATAGCGGAAGCCGCAGCCGCAGATACGGGGAAGCCGACAGCCTCCAGCATATCAAAAATAACCTCGCTTGCGGCAGAAGCCCTGTAGTCAAGAAGAATATCCCTTGAGAAGGGCTTACCCGACTCGTGATGGTCAATTGCAAGATCCACACGGTCAGCATATTTTTCAAAATGTGCATTGGCAAGAAGCTTCGCATCGGCAACGTCAACGGTCACCACGAAATCGGGCTCAAATTTCCCGAAGGCCTCCTCTGTCACGGGCATGGAAAGGGATGAAGCCACCGTATCAAGCTCAACACGGACATTCTTTCCCATTTCACGAAGCACGTTCCAGAGTGCAAATGCACTGCCCACCGCATCCCCGTCAGGGTTGCGGTGAGTGAGTACAAGAATATTATCTGATTTTTCTAAAAGCCCGAAGGCATCCTTATGGGTAAGTGTCATTCTTCACTTTTTCCTTTAACGGAATTTAATTTTTTGAATAATTCCATACTCTTTTCAATGGAATCATCGGCTATAAAGCGGATATCGGGAGTCTTTCTGATGGTAAGACGGACACCCAGCTCCTTCTTTATGAAGCCCTTTGCGCTGCTGTTCAGAGCCTTGCAGGCAGTTTCTGCCTCAGCGATTCCGCCGAGAGCGCTGATGTATACCTTTGCAAAGGAAAGGTCATGTGCAACCTCAACCCTTACAACGGTAAGCATGGCATCTGCAACTCTGGGGTCCTTAAGCTCACGGACCAGCGCGGTAATTTCCCTTTTGATATCTTCGGCAGTACGGTCGGATTTGTAACCCATTATGCCAAATTCTCCTTTAATGTTAATTTTTGCAAATTCGGATTTCGGAATTCGGAATTCGGAGACCGAAAAATTCAAATTTGCATCGTAGGGGCGGGGTCGCCCCGCCCGTTCCTGAGGGTTGATTCTTCGTGTAGGGGACGGCGTCCTCGACGTCCCGAGATAGCGGCAGCAAAATAAGATACAGAAGCTATGACCCTTAGAGGCACATTTTCATCTGCCACGGAAATTAATGCAAAATTTATCATTTCATCATAGCGGGATGTCGGGGACGCCATCCCCTACAAGGTAAAATTTACATTAGTACACATCGGGAAACTTTGCTGTAAGATAACCGATGCATATTGATACTAATTAGTATCTGTTTGTATCAGTTACAACAATAAAAATCTGCCTCATCCGAAGATGAAGCAGGTTTTTTTGTGCTTTCTTATTTAACTTCTGCGATTTCAACAAAGAGAACGCCGTTGGGGTTAATGGTTTCGCTTATGGTAAGCTTGCCGTTTTCTACGGTCATTTCAGCTGTTTCGGGGGTAAGAACGGAGCATTCCTTATACTTTGCTCTCAGCTCGCTGAAATAGATATTACGGGCATTTTCGTCCCTGAGCATTGCTTCAATTACGGGGCAGTCGGGCGACCAGCCGAAGCAGTCATTTCCTATACCGTAAACTTCACGGTCCTTCACCCATTCGTCAAAATAGTTACAGCTGTCGTCGATTCTGTAAAGCTTTACCTGCACCTTTTTACCGTCGGCATAGGGCACGTTTACACAGAACTCGGTATCAACGCTGTTTTTGTACTCTATATCGTTGCTGAAGTTATAAGCCATAAGAAGGATATTTCCGTTTTCGGAGTCAACTGCAGATACACAGTCGATTTCGGACTGAACGAGAAGACCCTTTTTTGTGTTTTCGGTCTTTACTTCCGTCATACCGCCGAATTTAGAAACATTTTTTGCCACGTGGTAGGTAATTGCAGGGTTGCCGTCAAAAAGACCGTTTGAAAGGTACTGCCAGGAGGAGAGGTAGTCACCGCCTGCTCTGAAAAGCTGAGTGTAAAGACGGGCATCATAGGCTGCCTGATATGTATATCCCACAGTACGGGAGAGAAGCTGACTGTCGTCTGCACCTGAATTTAATCCGCTGAGAATTCTTCCCTCGTCTATACCGAAAATAAGGTCCTTAAGCCCTGCATTTTCTGCCTTTTCCTTAAGGAATTCTATACATTCGTAAAGTGTCTTTCCCGAGGTGAATTCACCGGGTTTTGCGTCATAGAAGGAGGCGGAAAGGAAGCAGATTCTTGTGCCCTTTTCACCTGTCTTGTAGTTTGTACCCTTGGCGCAATGCTCAATGAAAATTGTTTCGTCCCAGAGGCCTTCCGTTACGGTCATTGAGTGTGCACCTACAAAAACATCCTCGCCTATTGCCTTCTGCAGGGCATCTACCGTGTAGTCATAAAGCCTGCAGTATTCGGTTGCGGTGCTTTCGGGTGTGCCGTCAGAAGCTTTGAACCAGTCAGCATTTTCATACTCGGTCATAACGCCGTATCTCCAGGTGAGAAGCTCTTCCTTTCCGAATTCGGCAACCAAAGCCTCGCACAGAGCATATATATAATCATAATATACATCGTAATCATCGGGGGGATAGACATTTGTACCGAAGGTTGTGTCCGTTCTTGCAAGGGCAGAATACTTAAGAGGCACGCTGCCCAGCTTCAGGTGAGGCTTTGCACCGTAGGCTAAAATTCCCTTACAGCTTGTAATAAGGGAAGAAAAGTCATAGTCATCAAGGGTGTCGAAGTCCAGAGGGTCAATGAAGAGATCTCTGTCAGCAGCTCCGCCCGTGCATTGCATAAGCTGAACATATTCAACAAATTCAAAGATGTTATTCTCTTCGTTTACCTTGGGATTTGCAAAATCCTGCGAGCCCTTGGCATTCCAGATATTAATGTTGCTTACGGCATTGGGAAGAGTATTCCCGGTCTCAGCTGTATCAATTTCAAAGGCATAGTCATTTGCGCAGGGGAAAATAAAGATTAAGGGTGCAAGAAAAAAAGCCAGCACCTTAACAAAAAATGAAACTACCTTATCCATAAAACCGCTCCTTAATTATTTATACATATATAATAAGGAAAGAACAGCAAAAAATCAAGTAAAACAAAAAAATTTTGCCTGTCATCTGCAGGGGAGCTGCGGTTTTACTCCCGCAATTTTACTTGAAACTTATTTTTCCTTGTTATATAATAATTACAATAAAAATCTGCGAGGTATCTGTTATGAAAAACAAAAATTTATGTGCGCCCACGCCTCCCAGAGGCTTCAATACCTGGGACTGCTACGGTGCGGCGGTAAATGAAGAACAGCTTCTGGCAAATGCACGCTTCCAGGCTGAGCATCTCAAGGACTTCGGCTGGGAGTATGTTGTCTGTGATATCCAATGGTACGAGCCTACGGCTTCTTCATATTATTACCACAATTTTACGCCTCTTTGCTTTGACGAATACTCCCGTTTGATTCCGGCTCCCAACCGCTTCCCCTCATCAGCCGGCGGTGCGGGCTTTAAGCCTATAGCCGATAAAATTCACGCTATGGGACTTAAATTCGGCATACACATTTTAAGGGGTATACCCCGTCAGTGCGTGCATTTGGGTACCCCCACGGTAACTCCCGGTGTCACCGCACGTGACATCGCATCTCAGTTCTCCGTCTGCCCCTGGAACACCGATATGTACGGCGTTGACGGGGGCAAAGAGGGAGCGCAGGAATACTATAACTCCCTTTTTGAATTATACGCCTCCTGGGACGTTGATTTTGTAAAGGTGGACGATATCTCAAACACCGAGTTCAAGCCCCACGACCCCTATTCCGCAAGAAAAGAAATCGAAATGATAAGAGCCGCTATTGATAACTGCGGACGCGATATGGTTCTGAGCCTTTCCCCCGGCCCTGCTCCTCTTTGGGAAGCTCAGCATCTTAAGGAAAACGCCAATATGTGGCGTATGAGCGGTGACTTCTGGGATACCTCCGAGGCTCTCGACAAAATGTTCAACCTGTGCTATAACTGGTACCCCCACATAAGTGAGGGCTGTTATCCCGACTGCGATATGCTCCCTCTCGGAATTATTCAGCTGACAGAGGAGCTTCCCCAATACCGTGCACGTAAGACGAGATTTACGGAAGAAGAGCAGTATATGGTTATGAATCTCTGGTGTATTTTCCGCTCTCCTCTTATGTTCGGCGGCGAAATGACCATGATGGACGATTTTACGCTGTCCCTTATCACAAATAAGGAGCTTCTTGATATAAACGCATATTCCTCGGACAACCGCCCCCTCGTATGGGACGGAAAAACAGCCGTATGGACCTGCAGGGATAAGAACGGCAGGAATGTCTTCGGCTTCTTCAATCTTGAAAACAAGGAAGCGGATATCACGCTCACAGATACTCCGGCGGAAATACCCTCCTTCGGCACACTCCGTGACATCTGGACGGGTGAGAAAATAACTGCTGACGAAAAGCTGACAGTCAGCTTCACGGGCAGAGGCTCAAGGGTATTCGTTACGGAATAAGGAGAAAGGCTATGTACTACTTAGGAATAGACCTCGGCACCTCAAGCGTAAAGCTTCTGCTGTCCGATGAAAAGGGAAATATCATAAGAACAGCCGTCAGGGATTATCCCCTTATTTTCCCCCGTGAGGGCTGGTCCGAGCAGAATCCCTCGGACTGGGTGAAGGGTACACTCTCAGCCCTCGGTGAAATCACTGAGGGAATTGACAGGTCCCTTATAAAGGGAATCGGCGTTGCGGGACAGATGCACGGCCTTGTAATCCTTGATGAAAACGATAACGTCATCCGCCCTGCAATTCTATGGAACGACGGCAGAACCGAAAAAGAGGTGGAATACCTCAATTGCACCGTCGGTAAGGAGAAATTATCGGAATATACCGCAAACATTGCCTTTGCAGGCTTTACGGCTCCGAAAATACTGTGGGTAAAGAACAACGAGCCAGAAAGCTTTAAGAAAATAAGAAAAATTATGCTCCCCAAGGACTATATAAATTACGTCCTTACGGGTGTTCACGCCTGCGATTATTCCGATGCCTCGGGAATGCTTCTTCTTGACGTAAAAAACAGATGCTGGTCAGAAGAAATGCTCTCTCTCTGCGGTATCACAAGGGATGTCTTACCTGCCCTTTTTGAAAGCTATGAGGTTATAGGTAAGGTAAAGGAGGAATTCGGTCTTCCCGAAGCCGTTGTTGTTGCAGGTGCAGGCGACAATGCCGCCGCAGCCGTGGGCACGGGTACCGTCGGAAACGGCAGATGCAACATTTCACTTGGCACCTCAGGCACGGTTTTCATTTCAAGCGACAGCTTCTCGGTTGACCCTATGAACGCTCTTCACTCCTTCTGCCACGCAGACGGTAATTACCACCTTATGGGCTGTATGCTCTCAGCCGCCTCCTGCAACAAGTGGTTTTCGGAGGAAATACTTAAGGAAAAGGATTTCTCACTTCTGCAAAAGGAAATAAACGAAGAAAAACCGGGTAATAACACCGTTTACTTCCTCCCCTATCTTATGGGTGAGAGAAGCCCCATAAACGATACGGACGCAAGAGGCGTATTCCTCGGAATGACCCTTGACACAAGGCGTGAGGATATGGTGCTTTCCGTCCTTGAGGGTGTTTCCTTTGCCATAAGGGATTCCTTTGAGGTTGCGAAAAAATCGGGAATCGGCATCACCGAAAGCTTCCTTGTGGGCGGCGGTGCAAAAAGCCCCCTCTGGAGAAAAATACTTGCAAACGTCCTGGGAATAAAGCTTCACATCCTTGAAACCGAGCAGGGTCCCGGCTTCGGTGCCGTGATTCTTGCAATGGTCGGCACGGGGCTTTATAAAACCGTAAACGAGGCTTCGGCTGAGCTTTCGGCTGTTGCGGAAACAATTTATCCCGAAGAAGGTCTTGCTTCTTTATACGAAGAAAGATATAATAAGTACCGTAAGATTTATCCCGCACTTAAAAACGTATTCAAGGAGAAATAAAATGAGTGAAATTTTTAAGAATATCCCTGAAATAAAGTATGAGGGTCCCGCCTCCTCAAATCCCCTTGCCTTTAAGTTCTATGACCCCGAGAGGGTTATCCTCGGCAAAAAGATGAAGGAGCATCTTCCCTTTGCCATGGCATGGTGGCATAACCTCGGCGCGGCAGGCACCGATATGTTCGGCAGAGATACAGCTGACAAGTCCTTCGGTGCGGACGAAAAGGGCACCATGGCTCACGCTTACAAAAAGGTTGATGCAGGCTTCGAGTTTATGAAGAAGCTCGGCATCGGATACTTCTGCTTCCACGACGTTGACCTTGTTCCCGAAGCAGATGACATAAAGGAAACCAACAGAAGACTTGATGAGATTTCCGACTACATCCTCGGCAAAATGCAGGAAACGGGCATAAAGTGCCTCTGGGGTACTGCAAATATGTTCTCGAATCCCCGTTTTATGAACGGTGCAGGCAGCACAAGCTCAGCTGAGGTTTTCTGCTTTGCGGCGGCTCAGATTAAGAAGGCTCTCGACATCACCGTGAAGCTCGGCGGTAAGGGCTACGTTTTCTGGGGCGGCAGAGAGGGCTACGAAACTCTTCTCAACACCGATATGAAATTCGAGCAGGACAATATTGCCCGTCTTATGAAAATGGCTGTCACCTACGGCAGAAGCATCGGCTTTACGGGCGACTTCTATATCGAGCCCAAGCCCAAGGAGCCTATGAAGCATCAGTACGATTTTGATGCCGCAACGGCTATCGGCTTCCTTCGTCAGCACGGACTCGACAAGGACTTCAGAATGAACATTGAGGCTAACCACGCAACTCTTGCAGGACATACCTTCCAGCACGAGCTTCGCACCTCTGCCATCAACGGTATGCTCGGCTCCATTGACGCTAATCAGGGTGACCTGCTTCTTGGCTGGGATACGGACGAATTCCCCTTCGACGTTTACGAAACCACTATGTGTATGTACGAGGTTATAAAGGCAGGCGGTCTTACGGGCGGCTTCAACTTCGATGCAAAGACAAGACGTCCCTCCAACACCTATGAGGATATGTTTGAAGCATTCATCCTCGGTATGGATGCCTTTGCTCTCGGTCTTATTAATGCCGCAAAAATTATTGAGGACGGCAGAATCGACGAATTTGTAAGGAATAAGTACGCTTCCTTCTCCGACGGAATCGGAAAGAAGATCGTTGACGGTGAAGCTACCCTTGAGGAGCTTTCAGCCTACGCAGAAAAGCTCGGCAAGACCGATATCCCCTGTTCAGGCAAGCAGGAAAGACTTCAGGGCATAGTAAACAGCATAATGTTCAATTCATAATCACCTCTTTCTTATGCGGAGTGTCCCCACAGACACTCCGCAGTTTTATCCGCCTGTCGGCGGGTTATATTGCTTCGCAGTGATATTATACTGCGCATAGTTATATTGTCCTTCGGACAGTTTTACAATAAAATGCACCGACTCATTTTACTGAGTCGGTTTTAATTCTTATAGAGCGTAAGCGGAAAAGCCGAAGGCTTCATACAGTGTCACTTTTCACTATTACCTCTTACCTTTTACCTTGCGCAAGCCGCGTCGGTGTTGTTTTTTTATATATCTGTTCATCTTTACGTTGCATATTATAGCACATTTGTTCGGCAAAGTCTAGTCTGAAACAGGGGTTTTTGAAGAAAATATCCTGTGATTATTTAACACATTTTTGTGCAAAGTGAACAAATGTTCGATAATATTCATCAAAAATCACCATTTATCCCACATTTTCAGCATTTTTGTCTGATATTTTCAAGTTATGTATTTCGGGCACACCGAAACGACGTAAAAGCCTGTGCGGTTCACAC
>JAZSIM010000059.1:0-25153 GCA_045533835.1 Acutalibacteraceae bacterium | reverse complement strand
TTTTGTTCAACCGATTAGTTGAGGGCAGCCTTTGCCTGCTCTGTAAGAGCTGTGAATGCTGCGGGGTCTGCGATTGCGATTTCGGAAAGCATCTTTCTGTTAAGATTGATGTTTGCCTTCTTAAGACCGTTCATGAATGTTGAGTAGTTCATGCCGTTTGCCTTGCAGCCTGCAGAAATTCTTGCGATCCAGAGTCTTCTGAAATCTCTCTTCTTCTGCTTTCTGCCGATGTAAGCATAGTTGCCGCTCTTCATAACAGCCTGCTTAGCAGTCTTGAAAAGCTTGCTCTTGGAGCCATAATAGCCCTTAGCGAGCTTGAGAACCTTATTTCTTCTCTTACGAGTCATTAATGCGCCTTTAATACGTGCCATTCTTAGTTACCTCCGTTAAATCTTCTTCTTATTTGTAAGGAATAAGACGCTTGATCTGCTTAACATTGGTCTTGTCAGCAACAGCAGTCTTGCGAAGATTTCTCTTTCTCTTCGTTGATTTCTTGTTAAGGATGTGGGACTTGTAGGCATGAGCGCGGATGGGCTTGCCGTTCTTTGAAAGCTTAAAACGCTTCTTTGCGCCGGAGTTTGTTTTGATTTTAGGCATTGTTTTTTCCTCCTGATAATTTTTTTATGGAAGCCTTATTTTTTTGCTGTTTTTGCAGCAAGGAACATAAGCATTGTTCGATTCTCAAGCTTTGCGGGCTTTTCTACGTTACCGTATTCTGCACAGGCCTGGGCGAAGGATTCCATGATTTCAAGACCTCTTTCGGGATGAACCATTTCTCTTCCTCTGAAACGGAGAGAAACCTTAACCTTGTTGCCTGACTTGAGGAAACGGATTGCGTGGTTGACCTTTGTTTCAATGTCGTGAGTATCGATGTTGAGAGTCAGCTGAATTTCCTTGATTTCGATAACCTTCTGATTCTTCTTTGCTTCTTTTTCACGTTTCTGCTGATCAAATCTGTACTTACCGTAGTCCATAATCTTGCATACGGGGGGTACTGCCTGAGGAGCAATCTTTACAAGGTCAAGGCTTCTGTAGGAAGCTGCCTTGAGAGCGTCTGCAGCGGACATAACGCCCAGCTGTTCACCGTCATCAGTGATGACTCTGACCTCTTTATCTCTGATTTCCTCATTGATCTGAAGTTCCTTAGTAGCTATAAACAAGCACCTCCAAAATAAAATACAAAAAATAATGCGGACAACCGAAATTGTCCGCACATAATTACAGATCAAGAGCCGAGGCTCTGAAAAACTGAACTATTTACCCTGAAAAACGGAATTCGCAGGGTGAGACAACCGGTCTGCTTTATTTACTCGGACATTATATCAGAACACAAAGTATTTGTCAACACCTTTTTAAAATTGTTTTTTCCGACAAAAAAAATGGCTTTTATTTGTATAAAACTCACCAAAATCTTATTTTGAATCCCTTTTCCTTGAAATAGTATATTTATTATGTTATTATTATTTGGCACAATTCTGATTTGGAGGGATTCCGGTGGCAGAAAAATCAAACACCGCACAGCAGTTTACCGATGAGCAGCTCGGCTACGTCTATGAAAACAGACGTTACGTCGGCACAAAGGAAACTGTAGGCTTCGTGCTCTGGGACGCCGCACAGAGCCTTAACATCAACACGTATACCACTCGATTCATAACAAACATCGTTAAGATAGACCTTGGTTACCAGACAATCCAGAAGGCAATCAACAGCGTATGGGATATCGTAAACGATATTTTTATGGCGGCAATCGTTGAAAAAACAAGAACACGTTGGGGTAAATTCAGACCTTATCTTTTAGGTCTTGCCGTTCCCGGCTGTATCGCAACTCTTCTCTATTGGTTTATGCCCGTACTTTTCTCAGGCACAAGCTCAATGTCGCTTGCAAAGTTCATATTCTATGTTCTTCTTGAAATTCTCCGTGAGGGTGTAGGCACCTTCCAGGGTATTGCAAGAACGGGTATGCTGGCAACCATAACGCCGCACCCCGTGGACAGAACAAGACTTATCACAATTGCTAACTTTGCTTCGGGCACCTTCGGCGAAAAGCTTCCCGAGCAGATTATGACAATCATCCTTGACCTTATAGACAACAATGTCTTCAAGGCAGGCAAGAACGGCAGGGAATCACAGTACCTTATGGCTTTCGTGGGAATGGGTGCTTTCACAACAATCGTTTCCTCAGGCATGTCCTTCTGGTTCTTCATGAACTCAAAGGAAAGAATTATGCAGTCCGTTCAGACTCCCAGCATAAAGGATTCCGTAAAATCCATCGTCAACAACAAGCCCGTGCTTCTTATGACTCTTGCCGACTTCCTTGCAGGCTTCGGTATTTCGGGCAGTAAGTCAGACTACTACATAGACGTTCTTCACTTCGCATCAATGACAATGGTTGCAGGTATTCCCGCAGCTCCCCTGTCACCCATATCTTTCTCATTCGTTCCCTGGTTCAGAAGACGCTTCTCTTCACGTTTCCTTTACATTGTAAGTAACGAAATAGGAAGCATCCTTTACGTATTCGTATTCCTCTTCGGCTGTATCGGCTTCAACCCCAAGACAATGAAGGGCGGTCTTTACAGAAACAAGTGGGCAATGCTTGTTGCGATGGCAACATGGGAGGTTATCTGGACTCTCTTCTATGGTCTTAAGTCCGTTATCGGCACAGAGCTTTACAACGAGTCTATGGACTATTGTGAATGGAAGAACGGCTACAGAACAGAGGCTATGACCTCCGTTGCAAAGGGTCTTGCAGCAAAGGTTTCACAGGCTGTAAGCGGCGTTGTTACAACAGCTCTCAAGAAGTTCGTAGGCTATAATCAGAACGCTTACACAAAGGGCGAGGAACAGCCTGACTACGTTAAGTTCTATCTTTTCGCAATGTTTACAATCATCCCCGTAATTACGGGCTCCTTCGGTGTTATTCCCATGCTCTTCTATGATCTTCACGGCAAAAAGAAGGAAAGAATGTATGCCGAACTGCTTCAGCGTCGTAAGGATGCCTGCACAGCAGCCTCCGAGGACAACCTTGATGCAGTCAGAGAAATGGAAGAAAAGCTTAAAGAAAGCCAGCGTCACAAATAATACGCATTCCCCGATGTCAAACATCGGGGAGTTTTTTTGTTCAAAAAAACAAATTGCAATTCATGTGTATAATATGATAGTATAGTAAAAAGAGCTTATATGCTGTAAGGGAGATGATTTTTTGGCAGAAAACACTACCAACACCGCCTATACAGATGAAAATCTGGGGTACGTCTATGAAAACAGACGGTATGTGGGCACAAAAGAAACATTGGGCTTCGTTCTGTGGGATGCAGCGCAGAGCCTTAACATCAACACCTATTCGACACGATTTATCACAAACATCGTAAAAATCGACCTCGGCTATCAGACAATAGTAAAAACAGTAAACAGTATATGGGATATCGTAAACGATATTTTCACAGCAGCTATTGTTGAAAAGACAAGAACGCGCTGGGGTAAATTCAGACCTTATCTTTTAGGTCTTGCAGTTCCCGGCTGCATCGCAACACTGCTTTATTGGTTTATGCCCATTCTGTTTGCAGGAAAGCCTGCTATGAACTTAGGAAAATTTATTTTCTATATGGGTCTTGAAATTCTCCGTGAGGGTGTGGGCACCTTCCAGAGCATTGCAAGAACGGGCATGCTGGCAACAATAACCCCGCACCCGGTAGACAGAACGAGGCTCATAACCCTTGCAAACTTTGCCTCGGGCTTCTTCGGAGAAAAATTACCCGAGCACGGTATGACAATCCTTCTTGACCTTATAGACAACAAGGTATTCAAGAACGGCATGTCCCACGAAAATCAGCTTATGGGCGCGTTTGTCGGCATGGGTGCCGCAACCACTCTTATTTCATCAGCCATGTCCTTCTGGTTCTTTATGAATTCAAAGGAAAGAATCATGCAGTCTGTCAAGACTCCCAGCATCAGGGATTCCATCCGCTCAATCGCGAACAACAAGCCTATGCTTCTCCTGACCGTTTCCGACTTCCTTGCAAACTTCGGAATTTCGGGAAGCAAGCAGGATTACTACATAGACGTTCTTCACTTTGCATCAATGACACTTGTTGCCGGTCTTCCTGCAGCACCCCTGTCCCCCATTTCATATTCATTCGTTCCCTGGTTCAGAAGAAAGTTCTCCTCCCGTCTTCTTTACATTGTCAGCCGTAACATCAGCCACTTCCTTCACATTTTTGTGTTCCTTTTCGGTTGTATCGGCTTCAATCCCAAGACCTTCAAGGGCGGACTTTACACAAAGAAGCTTCCGATGTTCTTTGCAATGGCACTCTGGGAGCTTATCTGGACGATATTCTACGGACTTATGTCAGTTATCGGTACAGAGCTTTACAACGAATCCATGGACTACTGCGAATGGAAGAACGGCTACAGAACAGAGGCCATGACCTCCGTAGCAAAGGGTCTTGCCGCAAAGCTTTCAGGCTCCGTCAGCGGTGTTGTTACAACCGCCCTCAAGAAGATGGTAGGCTACGACCAGAATGCTTACACCAAGGGCGAGGAGCAGCCTGACTACGTTAAGTTCTATCTTTTCGCAATGTTCACCATAGTTCCTGCCGCAACGGGAACACTCGGCATTATTCCCATGCTCTTCTACGATCTTCACGGTAAAAAGAAGGAGCAGATGTATGCAGAGCTTCTTGCAAGAAGAAAGGAAGCCTCACTTGCTGCATCCGACGGTGACCTTGAAGCGGTTATTGAGCTTGAAGAAAAGCTCAAAAAAGCAAGAGATCTTAAATAAAAGCACAAAGCCTCCGGAAAACCGGAGGCTTTTCTAAGTCAGAATTTAACGGCAGATGTTATTACCCGTGAATCGCAAAAATAAATCTTCCCTTGTAGGGGTCGGCGTCCTCGACGACCCGTGTGCGAATAATAAAGATACACATTTTATGACCCTAAAAGGAAATTTCTCAATATCAGGGAACAAAACACAAACAATTCATTTTATCTGAACGGGATGTCGGGGACGCCATCCCCTACAATATAAACCCTATTTTGTTCCCTCTGATTTAAGTTTTTGCGTTCTCCGCATTCCGAAATCCGAATTCCGGACTTTTAGCGGTTTACTGCTAAATTATGATTTATCAGAACTTTACCTTGGGGTCATGGAATTCAGCAAGACGCTTTTCGTAAGCAGATATTGCCTCTTCTCTGAAGGCGGCCTTTTCAGTACCGCCTGCCAGGGAGATTATATATTCCGTAAACAGAGGATTCAGAACGAGAATCGGACCAAGGCAGGTTGTACAAATAAGATTATTCTTTCTCATACCCTCAAGCCTGCTTTCCTCATTGATTCCGTCGCCCCTTGTCATTTTAAGGAAGAAGCAGTCGGAATTGTCGCCGTAAATGAAGCTGAACTGCGCACGGAAGCCGACAATTTCAATACCGTCACATTCACCGAGAACCTTTCCGTTATATCTCTTGAAAAGGTCTGTTTTTGCGGTAAGGGGGAATACTCCGAGTCCCTCTGCCTCCTTCTTCTCCGTAATATATTCTATCCTCTCACAGAAAAGCTCAGCGGCGTTGCCCGTTGCAAGAATAACCGTACCCTTTTCAATAAGCTCGTTTATTCTGTCCTTGCGGGGTCTGAATTTATCGAGAACCTTTCTCTGCATTTCTTCACTCATTGAGCCGATACAGATGATATCGGGATCATTTTCAAAGAAATAGGGAGTCGAAAGAAAATCCGTTACGATAAACTCGGCATCGGGAAGACTCTTTTTAAGATATTCGTAATTCTGTGCGTCACCGTAAAGTCCGCACACCTCGGGGAAAAGAAGCTCAATTTTCATTATTTTGTTCCCTCCCCTAAGCTTTTGATCTGAATTTTCATTTTGTCCGCATCGGGCTGACGGTATAGCTCGTAAAGCACGATGACGTCCTTGTATTTTTCTGTATCAATATGGCTTACTGCCTTTGAAACGTCGGGCTCAAGGACAATCTTATCCTTATCGACACCTGCAAGGACTGCTCTGAGCAGCTGGTCGCGGCAACGGGGCCCCGTAAATATGATTTCGGAAATACTGTCATCTGCAAGATATGAATAGTCGCAGTCGTAAAGCCAGCAGGTGCTTTCACTCTGATTTATATTATCGTGGAGATCATCAATATCAATAAGAAGAAGCTTATTTTCCTTCTGAATGGATGCGGCATAGCTGAAGCATCTTGCACAGGCTATAGGATTCTGTCCCTTTGCCATAATGAAGGTTACGTCGAGCTTTCCTGCCTTCAACGTATCGAAACGGGACTTAACGATTTCGGACTGAGAAAAGCCCTTTTCTATCTGAGAAACGCTGAGTCCTATTTCCGTAAGAATAGCAATTGCACCCGTAAAATTGAAGATGTTTACAATGTTGTCGTTAATAAGATTGAAGGTATGCTCCTTGCCCTTGAGAGATACCGTGAATTTTGAGTTTTCGCGGTCAACCGAGGTGCAAAGATAATCTCTTTCGGGTGACTTCTTTCCGCAGGAGGGACAGTACATTCTGCCTATATGATTATAGCGGAGATATTCGCTTTCAAGCCTTGCGCCGCAGTCAGGACAGTAAACTATGTCGCTGAGGAAGGGCTTCTCACTTACCTCAGGCTTTTCGGCATCAAGACCGAAATAGGTTCTGTTCTTGCACTGAGGAGCAAGATTTGAGGTTATCATATCATCGCCGTTAAGCACAAGCCTTGTCGTTTCGGGAAGTGCAGATGAAATGATATAATCAATAAAGCCCGTGTGTGCGTTTCTCTTTATGGAGTCACGCATAATGTTGTTTACAACAAGATAATCGGGCTTTATGTAGGGATAAACAAGAAGGGATGAGCGCTCATCCACCTCAAGAACCGCAATATCCTTCTTTGACTTACCGAAAATATTGCTGTCTGCCAGAAGGGCTGCTGCAACGCCTGCCTGCACGTTTGAGCCGAAGGAATTATTTGTAACGGAATAGCCGTTCTTTGTAAGAATTGAGGTCAGAAGGTTGCTGACCGTGGTCTTGCCGTTTGTGCCCGTAACACAGATTACCTTTTCGGGAAGTGTAAGGTGTCCTAAAAAATCCTTTGAAATCTTAAGTGCAACCTCCCCCGGCAGGTAAGAGGCATTTCTGCCGAGAAGCTTCAAGAGAAATCTTGCAAGCTTTGCCGCCATAAGGGCAATAAAAAATCTTAACTTTTTCATTTTCCGTATCCAATCCTTTTACCGGCAGAGAAAAGACTCCGCCGGCAATCAATTTTATTAAAGTATTGCTTTAATGCTTTCTTTAAGAATTTCCAAGCCCCTGAGAAGCTTTTCATCCTCAATTACAAGGGGAGGCATAAGCTTTAATACGTTATTATCTCTGCCCACTCTTTCAACAATAAGACCGCCCTTGAAGCACTCTGCAATAAGGGGCTTTGTCATATCCGTGGGGAACTTTGAAAAATCAACACCCCAGATAAGACCAACGCCTCTGAAGGAAATTCTTTCATCAAGAGGAAGGATTTCCTTTGCAAGGAAGTCGGACACGAGCCTGCCCTTTCTCTGAACCTCACTCTCAATATTTTCCTCACAGACCTTGCGAAGGCCCTCTTTACCGGCAATAAGAGAAAGCTGGTTTCCGCGGAAGGTGCCGGTATGCTCACCGGGAGTCCAGATATCAAGCTCTCTCTTGAAAAGAACGAGAGCAAGGGGCATTCCGCAGCCGCCGATTGACTTTGAAAGTGTTACGATATCGGGGATGATGCCTGCCTTTTCAAAGGAGAAGAAGGTACCTGTTCTTGCATTGCCGACCTGAATTTCGTCTGCAATAAGAAGAATATCGTGTCTGGTGCAGAGCTCTCTTAATGCCCTGAGGAAATCTGCATCAAATTCATATATACCGCCGTCTGCCTGAACACATTCAAGAATAACTGCTGCGGGCTTTTCGATACCCGAATGGTCATCTGTGAGAATTGTTTCCATATAGCCTATGGAATCAAAGCCGCCGAACATATAGGGAGCGGGAATGTGCGTAACATTACCGAGACACTGTCCTGCGCCCTGACGGGAGGATGCATCCGTTGTAAGGGAAAGCGCACCGAGGGTCATACCGTGGAAGGCCCCCATAAATGCGAAGATATTCTCTCTGCCCTTATTCTTTCTTGCAAGCTTAAGTGCAGCCTCAACAGCATTTGTGCCTGTGGGTCCCGCAAACTGAAGCTTATAGTCAAAGCCTCTTGCCTTTAAGATGTTTTCCTGGAAATATTCAATAAATTCTCTCTTGGGAGCGGTGTACATATCCATTGAATGAACGATACCGTCATTTTTAAGATATTCAACCATCTTTTCAACCATTGAGTCGGGATTGTGACCGTAGTTGAGAGCACCTGCTCCTGCAAAAAAGTCTATATATTCCTTACCGTCCTCGTCCGTCATAACGGAGCCCTTTGCCTTCACAAAAACAGTAGGAAAGCTGCGACAGTATGAGCGCACGTCGGATTCATAGGTTTCAAATGCCTTTGTATTCATATTAACACTCTTTTCATTTAAATATTTATTCATAGTAAAGTATAGCATAGGGAATTTACAAAATCAAGACACAAGACTGCATTACGTAGCCTTGTGCCGGAAATTTTTATTAAGCCTCAGCGCACAACGAAGCCTGCAAAGGCGTAAGGGGTGATATCGCTGAGCAGAACCTTATTTCCGCAAAGCGAGCCCGTACAGTTTATAAATTCAATCTCACTATAATCTCCGTCAAGGGTAACTTCGGGGTCATATACGGCATCTGCAAAGAAATTCCAAAGCCCGACGGCAAGTCCCGTTTCACCCTTTTTACACTGCATATAAAGTGCGGGATGACCGCCGATCTGAGCAGGAAGCTGCTCCCCCGACAGACGGAATACCGCCTCACGGTACTGTCTGTTTCTCTCATAGTGCCTTAAAACGCTCGGGTTATTTATATCGGGAACTATATTCAGAACAAAGAATTTCTGTCCGCCCCCGTTTTCAAAATAATAAGACATAGGGATAGCTTTTCCGTCCTTTTCGGTAAAGCTTAATGCCTCTGCATTATTTTTGAGCGTTATATCATAGATTTTTGCCCCCATTGTGCTTATGCGGTTGCCGTTATCCGTGAATACTTCAAAGCTGCCTGCGGTAATTTTTTCTCCACAAAGAGATATTCCCGTATCAATTCCCTTATCATTCAGAATAAGCGCGGCTTTTATGTCAAGAATCAGCCCCCTGCGGAAGGCTTCAGCCGTAAGATGCCTTGCATTTTCACCGAAGACGGCACCGGTTATTCCCTCACCCTCATATACAGTAGGAATAGTATTATAGCTGAGCGTTCTTGCGGCAAGCGAGAAAAACATATTATCAATGCTCTCCTCCTCCGTAAAAACTGCATCGGAAAGCTTTGCAGGTGCTTCATAAACTCTCACGCCGACGGCTTCCTTGTCGCCGAAAAGCTTCCCGATATTCTCATAAAGTGCCTGATTTTTAAGGTGAAATCTGCTGTAACCCGTTTCATAGTCCGCATCCGAAACGTAGTCCATGCCGTATTTGAGAATTCCGTCGGTACAGCCGGCTGCCCTCAGAGCCGTGTCAAAGCCCTCAAGATAGGATGCCGGCACAAGGGTACGGGGACGGGGATAAACGTCACCCTCGGAGAAAATCTCAATATTTCTGTCCTTTGTCCAGGCACATTCCATCCTTGAAAGTTCAATGCTGTCCTGCAGGGAAATACCCCAACAGTTAAGCGCTGCCCAATAGGGAGCACCTATAAGGCGGAAGAAGGGCTTATTTTTGCCTGCAAAAATCCGGGCAAGCTCCTCTGCCGATACGCCGTCAATATCCCAGGAATTAAGGCAGGCGCAGGCACCCATCCGGATATCGGGATTTATTTCATCCACGGCTTCTCGCATACGCCTTGCAAAATTTCTGAAGGCGTCGCCGTTTGCCTTAAGATAAGCATCCCTGTACTTGTTTTTTCCGCCCCTGTGCACCTTTTCGCAGATAAGCTCCGCCGTCACGTCCTCACCGACTGCTTCACTTATTTTTTTCAGGTGATTCCTGCAGACGCAGGCAGGGCTTTCCCCTAAAAAGCCGTAACGAAGATCGTCGTCGTACATTATAATATCGACACCCGTCCTTGCCATATCACGGGCATAAGAAGCTGCAAACTCCAGAAAATCCTCATCCCAAGGACACATATTCTGCGGAAAATCTGTTCCCTTAAGGCTTTTCATACAGGTAAACGGGCTGTCCTTCATCATAAATGCCCATATCCACACACCGACCTCGAAGCCGCGGCTTTTGAAAAATTCACAGTTCACACGAAGCTCCGTGAGTGCCTTTTCACGCTTTACGGGATCTGTTTCATACTCCCCCACGGAAATAAAAATCCTGTCGGGGCTGAATTTTTTAATTTCCTCATACACTCTTCCGGGCGTACAGCGGGTAACGTTTTCATTGGTAACGGGCACGGCAAGTTTATACATACAAGCACCCCTTGCTTCCTTTTAATTATTAAGCTCAGTATAACAAAAGATATTTTTCAATACAACACCTTTCACCAAAAAGGCTCTCATTTCGCACACAGAAAATTTTTCAAAAAAATTCTCAGAAAACCTATTGACAATTCCCTTTTCTTGTGCTATATTTATCAAGCGTTCTTCGAGAGAACACGCTGGTGTAGCTCAGTTGGTAGAGCAGCTGATTTGTAATCAGCAGGTCGGGGGTTCGAGTCCGTCCACCAGCTCCATTTTCATATAGGGGAGAATTCCCGAGCGGCCAAAGGGGGCAGACTGTAAATCTGTTGTCAACGACTTCGGTGGTTCGAATCCACCTTCTCCCACCAAAAATCCTGATAGCGTATGCTGTCAGGATTTTTACTTATTACCTTTTCACTATTCACTCTTCACTAAAAACACATTCAGGTTTTTTGGAAAGTAATAAGTAATAGCGAACAGTGAAGAAGTATTTTGCAATGATGATATACACGGCTGAGGCTGTGAAAATGATAAAATTTTAGGAGGAAATGCCATGAAAGACAATGATATGATTTTTACGATCACCGATGAAAACGGTGAGGAGGTAACCTGCGAAATTCTGTTTACCTTTGAGCATCAAGAAACACACAAGAACTATGTCATCTATACGGATGATTCTCTGGATGAGGACGGCAATACCCGTGTCTTTGCCTCTGTGTATAACCCTGATGAGGATATGACAAAGCTTCTTCCCGTTGAAACGGAAGAGGAATGGAGTATGATTGAAACAATCTTAGACGAGCTTATGGAAGAGCAGGAGTTTTAAGCGTCAGAAATACATTTTAGCGGGACTTAAGCCGACAGAATCAGGCTCAGGTCCCGTTTTTTTGTTTACCCGATGACGCATACAGCAGCACATCGGGCAAGGATGCTTATTTATCCTTTATATCCTTGTAGTAGATGGTTGTCAGATCGTCGAGGCAAAGAAGAACGGGATCCAGTCCGATGCCGACACCGATATCAATGTCTATCCAGGTTTCGGTACGCAGGATTCTGCCCATATTTCTTTCCCCGAAAATAACCGTAGGACTGTGTCCGAGTACGGTTATGGGGCCGTCATAGAAATAATCCGTATAAAGAGTAGGTCGTTCCCAGATAAGCTCATCGGCGGTATATTCAGACATTTTTTTATCCTTGCTGAAATTACCGAGTCCTGCGTGAACAAGGATGAAATCCCTGCCGTTTACGGAAACCTCGGCATACAGCGGTGCGTTTCTGAGGAATTCAAGAATGTACTGAATCTCGCGGTCGCGCACCCCTGCAAGAGCATCAAGCGTCACCCAGCCGCTGTTCTCCATCCAATGTCGGTACGAATCATATCTTGTTCCTCTGAGCTTTGCCACGGCATCGTCAAGAGGCTCGTCAAAAAGAAAATCACACTTAAGCAGCATATCCTCGTGATTGCCGCGAAGGAGCGTAACATTTTTCTGCTGCATTATCCATCTGAGAAGCTTCACACCGTCAGGTCCGCGGTCGATAACGTCGCCGAGAATATACAGATGATCCTCCTCCCCGAAACCTGCCTTATTGAGAAAATCCTTAAACTTATCCAATGAATAGCCGTGAAGGTCTGTTGTTGCGTATATCATAATAAAGCCTCCTTTTCTGTAATTATACAACAAAACAATGTCATCAGCAACGCAGAAAAAAGTAAATTTTCGTAAAAAATGACAGATTGTTATTTTTTTCACAAAAAAACGCCTTTTTCGGCAAATATCCGGTATCATTATTGTATTTATTTTAAGAATCTGTTAATCTTTGAAAATTTGTTTTAAATCAGAATTTTTTTTCGATATAATTGTATGCGGACGCTTCAGACGGGGATTCCGATGTGTTTTTTATGCTGCTTTTTATCCCCGTGTATCAAAATAATATTTTAAGAAACAAAACAGAAAGGATGAAAGAATATGAAAGCTACCTATGATCAGCTCCGCCTTATGATGCTCCGCCCCGCCGTTCATTCAGGCGAAGAAATTGAGCTTACCGTCCGATTTAAAAATGCATACCTTGTTCGTACCCGCCATTCCGATGCCTCAGCACTTGATATGAAGTGCGGAGATACAGTAAGCCTTTACGGCAGGGTCTGCTTCGAGGACAATGCCGATGCTTTTGAAATTGCTACCGTTTATATGTGCGGAGATACGCTGTCGGAATTTATTGAAGCATTCGGCACAGAGAAAATATTTGCTTCCGTCACTATGAAAGCTGAATTTGCCTATGCTGAAGTCAGTGAGGACGACTTCTTTTCAGGGGAAAACACAAAGGAAATCATAGCCTTCAGGTTAAAGGAAATTCTCTCATATACAAAGGAAGAGGAAGAAGACGAAGCAGACTGACAGCGTCCTTCCGATTTAATCAAAAGAGGTGACAGCATGGTTTATTTTATTGCAGATGCACATTTCGGACACAAGAATATTCTTGAGCTGTGCAACCGCCCCTTCGATAGCATTGAGGAAATGAATGAAGCCCTTATAAAAAACTGGAACAGAAAGGTCAAGGGAAATGACAGCGTGTACGTTCTGGGAGATATGTTTTTCCGCTGCGACTATGCTCCGGAGATTCTCTCCCGGCTCAACGGACAGAAGCATCTGATTGTGGGCAACCATGACAGCAGCTGGATGACAAAGGTAGATGCAAGCCTTTATTTCAAGTCCGTAAGCACGCTTCTTGAAACGTCCGTCGGCACCTCGGGTGCTACCCTTTGCCACTATCCCCTTGTAACCTGGCGCCACCAGAGCAAGAGCTATATGATTCACGGACATATACACAATGATACCGAATCGGATTTCTGGCCGCTGCTCTGCAAAAATCCGAGAATTCTCAATGCAGGCGCAGATATAAACGGCTTTGAGCCGGTAACTCTTGAGGAGCTTATTCACAACAACGAGGTCTTCAAGAAGGAATATCTGAAAAAAATATCCGAAGAATAAAAAAGCAAAAAACGCATAAAGCTATATAAATCAAGGGGTTCTTAAGGCTTATAACCTTAAGAACCCCATAAAACTGAAAAAACCGAAAATCAGAAATTTTTTATTCTGCATCCTGAGGATAGGTAACACCGATGAGCCTTCGGATGTCGTCCATCTGCTTTGTGATATAAAGCGTCTGCGCAGGAGTGTTGACGGGACTTTCCGTAAGCCCCTTATTAATGCACTCACAGAAGTGGGCAATCTGCTCCTCAAAGCCGTTGCCCTTATAAGGGACGGAGATTGCTTCACGTCTTCCGTCATTGAAGCACAGCTCAATCTCCTGAGGTGCATAGAACCTGGGAAGACGGGCATATCCGAGGCTGCCGTAAACATAGCCCTCGTTGGGCTTTCTTAAAAGAATTGCACTTGAAATATCTGCAATTGCTTCATTTTTGTACTTCATAAGCACCGTCGTGTGGCTGTCAACTCCGCCGAAAAGGGATGCGCGTGCATCAACCGACTCCACCTCGTGACCTAAGTACCAGCTTGCGAAGTTAAGTCCGTATACACCGACATCGAGAAGCGAGCCGCCGCCGTTTTCGGGCTTAAAAACGTGGTGTCCCATTTCGTCCTCATCCATAGTGTAACAGAATTTTCCCTCGACGGCCAAAATGTCACCGAGCACACCGTCTTTTACAAGCTGAAGCATCTTAAGTGTACCCGGCACAAGCCTTGCCCACATAGCCTCCATAAGAAGGACGTTGTTTTCCTTGGCGCAGCTGAACATCTCCTCTGCCTCTCTGAGGTTCACAGCCATAGGCTTTTCGCATATAACGTGCTTTTTATTTTTCATCATAAGAATCGAGCAGCCTATGTGACCCGAGTGCGGTACGGCAATATATGCAGCATCTATCTCGTCGGACTGAGCCATTTTTTCATAGCTGTCAAAACGGACGGGAATGCCGAATTCATCACCGAATTTTTTTGCATTTTCCCTTGTTCTTGAGGCAACGGCAGCAAGCCGGGCCTCCGGCACATTTTTTACAGCCTCGGCAAAGCGATGTGCAATTGTCCCCGTGCCGACAATTCCGAATCTTATTTTCTCCATAGATTTTCCCCTTGAGCTTTTTTATTTATTTTATCATAAACAACTGATGTTAACAACACCCTGTTTCCTATTGTTTTTCGGAAAAAACTGTGTTAAACTTAAAAAAACAGAAAAGCAGGTGTTTATATGAGAATCGGTTTTACCTCAACGTCCTTCAGACAGATTAAAAGCCTTGAAAAAATCGTACAGACAGCCGTCCGCTGCGGTGCAGACTGCATTGAGTGGGGCGGAGATATTCACGTCAGAAGCGAAAAGGATGCACGTGAGGCAAAAGCACTTTGCGACAGCTACGGTATCGGAATCTGCTCATACGCAAGCTATTACCGTGTGGGGGACGGTAATACCGCAGAGTGGGAGAGAATCTGCAGAATTGCAGCTGCTCTCGGTGCAGAGTGGATACGCGTGTGGCTCGGCAGACGCGACAGCGAGAAAACCGATGAAGAAACCTACAAAAAAATCCTTGCCGATGCAAAAAATATGTGTGCCGTTGCAGAAAAATACAACATAAAAATAGTATCGGAATGTCACGACAACACCTTTAACAATAACACTGATGCCTTCCTGAGAATATCGGAAGAGGTAAATTCTCCGTATTTTCTTACCTATTTCCAGTCAAGATACAAGAAAAAGGAATATGACCTCGACAGAATTGAAAGAACGCTTCCCCTTACCGAGTGCGTACACATATCATTTTCGGAGCTCGTAAGAGAGCAGTTTCCCAAGCGCGATATGACCTATATTGACGCTCTGCTCAATAAAATACTTGAGGTCGGCTTCGATAAAACAATGCTTATTGAATATACATATATTTTCGGCCGCTTCGGTCTTCCCGCCTCAATGGAAAAGGATATGATGAAGCTCCGTAAAAAGGTGGGTGCCGTAAAATGAAGATTGCACTCTTAGGCTCAAATAAAATACAGTTTTCAAAGGTATATACCCCCCATGTGCTTGAAAAATTAGGTGAATACGGAGAGCTTTCCGACAGAATCAGCAAGAAAAACATAAATGAACACAAGGAATGGCTTTCGGATTGTGAAATTGTCTTTGCCACCTGGGGTATGCCCGTATTTTCCGAAGAGGAAATAAGAGAATACTTCCCTGCCCTCAGGGCGGTATTCTACTCAGCCGGCACCGTGCAGTACTTCGCAAGACCGTTTCTCAGTTTGGGAATAAAGGTGTTCAGCGCCTTTGCCGCCAACGCAGTCCCTGTTGCGGAATATACCTTCGCACAGATAAGCCTTGCATCAAAGGGCTTTTTCCAGTCTGCTAAAAATTACCGTGCACTTCTGCCCCGTTCATTTGCTTTTGCGAATCTCTCACCCGGAAATTTCAGATGCAGGGTAGGACTTGCAGGGCTCGGTGCAATAGGTCAGGCTGTAGCAGAAAAGCTTCAGGCGCTTGACGTTGAGGTATACGCTTACGATCCCTTCGTTTCAGAAGAAAGAGCAAAAGCACTCGGAGTCACCCTTTGCAGTCTTGAGGAGCTTTTCAGCAAGTGCGACGTTATAAGCAACCACCTTGCAAACAAAAAAGAGCTTGAAAACATCTTCAATTACTCGCTTTTCAGAAGAATGAAAAAGCACTCAACCTTTATAAACACGGGAAGAGGCGCACAGGTTGCGGAATACTCCCTTGCACTCTCCCTGCTTCTGCATCCCTCAAGAACCTTTGTGGGTGATGTAATAAAAAGGGAATATTTCCCCTATATAAATCCCCTTTTCTGGTGCCATAACGCGGTTCTCACTCCCCACATTGCCGGCAGCACGGGCAACGAGCCTCAGAGAATGGCATATTATATGATGACGGAATTAGAGCATTTTCTTTCAGACGGTGACACACAATATGAAATCACGGCGGAAATGCTCGAAAGAATGGCATAAAAATCTGTAACATTCTGTAGGGGACGGCGTTCTCGACGTCCCGTTTTCGGTAAAAAAATAATGTTTGTATTTTGTACTGTGGTACAATAAAAATGTGCCTCTTGTAAAATATTTTGCAAAATCAAACTGTCTGCTGTGGGATGTCGGGGACGCCATCCCCTACAAGAAAAGGCACAAAACTACTTTTTCCGGTAGCTTTGTGCCTGATTTTTATACTTCTTATTTATTTGATTTTATCTGCAAGGAGTGCTGCGATGTCACCGACAGTCTTGATTTTGGGAAGAGTTGCGTTTGACATTTTAACCTTGAATTTTTCTTCGATTGCAACCGCAATATTCATAAGGTCAAAGGATGAAGCACCGAGGTCGAAGCGGATATTGGATTCCTCCGTTATGTCTTCGGGCTCAATTTCAACATATTCGCAGATGATTTCCTTGAGAATTTCAATAATATCCTGCATTTATATTTCCTCCATTATTTCACCGATTGTTTTGCCGGGATTCATAACACCCTTGAGAATTGTACGCACCACGCCGTCGTGGAAGCGGTAAACGTCATCATCCTTGGTAAGGAGAAGACGATGTATGTATGAGAAGACGTAGCGTCCGCTTGCAGCCTCCTGCATTGTAAGCACGTATAAGGGCATTACGTAGTAGCCGAAATTATAAGCGGAGAACTGATAGCTTCTGCCTGCGAAGCCGTTTTCACCGGAGGGAAGGTACGAGAACATCATACTGTTTCCCGTCTGCATAAGGGAATAGCCGTAACGATCTCTTTCCATTTGTCTTATGTTGGTAAAGGGAACATCGCAATGACGGAAAAGGAATGCCTGGGATTCTCCGAGCTGTCTTATGGCATCAGCAAAGGTCATTTCGTCGGGAAGAATCTCTCTCCAGGGAAGAGGAGATGCAAGGGTACCGCCGCAGCGCTTTTCTTTGACGGTTCTTCTTCTCGGGCAGAGCACCCAGAAAAGAGTGTCGTTTTTATGCTCGTTTAATTTTGAGAGATATATACGGAAGCCCAGCTGAATTACCCACTCTGCGCTGAGATGGTTTTCTGTAATGAAATCCGAGATGGTTTTTGAATCTCTTTCGCTTAAGTGGCACTTTACAAGGCTTGTTCTGTCAAGCACGGGAAGGTACATATGAGGAGATGTCATTTCCTTATCCCGGAAAAGCCTTCTCTGCAGATTAAGAACCTTAGGTCCGTTTATTGCATTATAGAAAGGACGGCGGTCCTTTGCCACAAATTCATCAAGAATTTTTGTTTCCTCAAGGATTCTTTCCTCCAGGGCGGGGTTATCCTGCTCTTTTTTTATAATATCCTCATATTTTGTAAGGGGCTTCGGGAGAGGCTCCTTATTTTTAAGGCTGTCATATACGGCAATCAGGTCCTTAAAGAAGGTAAAGGCTGCCACAAAGTCCATCATCATATGGGAAGCACAAAGGAAAATTCCGTGCTTACCCTCGTGAGTTACAAAGAAGATAATCTTAAAGATTTCTCCGCCGAAGACGTCAAGCTTAGTTGATGCCACGCCGTCAAAATACTTTACCTGCTCCTCCTTTGAGGAGAACTTCTTCACAAGAATTTTATCGAGCTTGTATTCATTCAGGAAATACTGTCTTATCTTCATTCCGTCGCGGAAAATTCTGAGCCGCATACAGTCATTTCTCTCGATTTCAATATTGACGGCACGGGCGAGAAGCTTAAAATCAAGCTCCTCGTCAAATGCAATTGCAAGAGGAATCTGTGTTGACTGTCTGTGGACGGAATACTTCCACATATACTGAACCATTTCCTGTGAATGTATGAGCTTATATACCTGTTCACCGTTCTTCGGCTTCATAGGGTGCCTCCTGATTTAGCCCTGAATACGCTTTATCTTTCCGACCGAGGTCTTTTCAAAGGGTGTTTCGCGGACTGTGAAATTTGCAACAATATGTGAGGGAAGAGCAGTTTCGTTGTATTTGTCAACGATATCCTCAAGTGCTTTCTTTATATCTGTAACGCCTGTCTGCCCGGCAAGCTCGTAATCGGGATAAATTTCTGCAAAAATTGCATCATTCTTTGCGTAAACGAGAACTTCCTTAACAAGTCTTGAGCAGCCGATTCTGTTTTCAATACCCTCGGGAGAAACGTTTTCACCGTTTGCAAGGATAATGAGATTCTTAAGTCTGCCCGTGATATAAAGAACTCTGTTCTCGTCGATTTTACCCATATCGCCCGTTCTGAGCCAGCCGTCCTCAGTAATTGCGGCTGCAGTATCCTCAGGGCGCTTATAATATCCCATCATAAGACCGGGAGTGTCAATCTGGATTTCGCCGTCCTTTATACGCACGTCAACGGTGCTCATAATTCTGCCGACGCTTTCGGGAGGACAGTCGCGGTCGGGAAGAGTTACCTTTGCGCTGGTTTCGCTCATGCCGTAGCCCTGTCTTAACAGAATTCCGTACTGTGCGAATGCTTTACAGAGCATAGGATCAAGATATGCACCGCCTGCAAGCATCATATCGAGGTTTCCGCCCGTAACCATTGCGGCTGCTTCCTTGGGGGAAAGGTCGGGATTCTTTGCCTGGATTGCACGGATTCTTGCAAGAATACCCTGTGCAATAAGGGGAACAACTCTTATCTGATTGGGCTTGAAGATAAGGAAATTCTTGAAAAGGTCCTTCATTTCTCCGTTAAGACATACGCAGTTGCCTACGTTAAGAGGTCCTATATATCCGCAGATAAAGCAGAAAATATGATGAAGAGGAAGAACTGAGAGAATTGTATCAACACGGATAACAATGGGGTCATAGGGTTCAAAAATAAGGTTGCTGACGAGCGACTGAGAGGAGAGCATAACGCCCTTCCTGTCACCCGTTGTACCCGAGGTATAGATGATAAGACAGCAGGCATCGGGATCCATATTTTCATCGGAGAGAGATGCGTACTCTGATGTTTCGGAGAATTCCCTGTAAATTTTCTCAAAATTTTCGGGATTTACAACCATTTCACAGCGAAGAGCGGGGCAAAGAGCTCTTACCTCATCGACTCTGTCGGAGAATTCCTCACCGTAGAAAAGCACGGTTGAATCGGAGTCATTGATAATTGCGGCAGCATCCTGAGCAGATGAATCGGGATCAATGGGCACAGCCACGTGACCGGCTGTCAGCACACCTGTCATACAGGAAATATACTCATATGTACTCTTGCTGATAATTGCAATATGTGTTCTTTCGGGTATTTCGTGGCGGAGCTTTCTGCAGACAGCAAGACCGTCGCTTCTTACCTCACTGAATTTCTTTTCCACAATCTTTTCGTCGCGGATATATTTGATAAATGTTCTGTCGTTGTGCTTTATAGGGGCTACGTCAAGCAGATCCCTTATGGTAGGCACATTTTCAAGTCTCATTTTTAAAACCTCTGTCTTACTTTTTGCGGGAAACAGCTTTTTTCCCGAGCAAAACACATTATAATACTTTTTTCTCTCTAAACAAAGGAGTTTAAAAATTGTTTACAAAAGTTTTACAAACCAACAACGTCTGATTGCGTCCGAAGCCTTGTTATATACCGAAAAGGGCTGCAAATTTTCCGAAAACAAACAGAACAAGCCCCGTGAAGAATTCTATGGGATCATCGGCATTTCCGAGTCTTACGTCAAATCTTGTACCGGAATCCTCTGACGAGGGGATAAAGCGGAAACCGTCAATACTGATAAAAGCATCCTTTTCATCGCAGGAGAAGCAGAATTCAAGATTATTAATGCTGCCGAGCTTTTCGTTATCATATGACAGACTGCACTCGTTACCGAGGTGGTACACTCTGTCAAGATTAAGGGTGATTTTATGATATTCGCCGTCCGCAGGGATGACATATTCCGTGTCAAGTGTGCCGGAAGCCTCGGGAGAATACCACAGAGCAGAGCTCTCATACATTCTGAGTCCGTCAAGAGTAACGTCATTTTCACCGTCATTGCGGACATAAAAGCTGAGCGCTCCGTAATCGGAATAATCGGTTTCCGCACAGGAAAAGCTCTTTTCTGTAAGACCGTCCTTATAGGTAAGCGTGGGTCTTACGCTGAAACGGCGGGAGGAGGAGCTGATTCTGATGCCCCCGTCCTCAGGGAAGGTAATTTCTGCTTTGTCGGCGGAGAATGCGGGGTAATATGCGGAAAATGTATCATCCTCGGTGTACCATACCATATCGCTGTCGCAGTACATCCAGGGAGAAAGCAGATTATAGTGAGAGGCATCCGTTTTTTCCGAAATATATTCTGCTGCGGGCAGAGTCCTTTCACCGTTTTCCGAGGCATAGAGATTACTTGTACCGTTGCTTACGCAGTAGGCATAAGAGAATGCGGCGGGCTGAGAAACACCCTCAGCAGAGATTTTAACCGTATCGGGAGCCGTGATTTCGGCATCGGCGCTTACAAAAATTCTGTCTGAGCCTGCAATAGCAAAGCCCTTGAGCATTTTACCTCCGCATACAAGTCCGTCCCCAACGTTACGGAAGTGTACGGAAATCTCATTTCCGCTTATTTCATAATCACTTACCGTGGGAGCGGTATAATCAGAAGCCGCACCGTATACCATACCCATAGCTGAAAACGCCATACGGTCGGCAACCTCCTCCTTGCTTTCGGGGTGAATAACCCCTACCTCGGAGAGATAGGTTACGGGTATATCGTAAATTGAAACAACTGCTCGGGAGGAAGGCTCGGAGGCCTGAATACGGTCATATAAAATATTCCAGTCAGCCAGAATTTCCCCGTTTGCATCGTAGTTGTAGGCCGCGATTTTTGTATAAATCACGGGAAGAAGACCGTCCTTATATGAAAAATATCCGGTATATGATTTCTGAAGAAGATCAAACTGTCTGTCATACTGAGTATTTCTCAGCATAAGGTCGGATTCACCCTGATACCAGATAAGTCCCGAAATTCTTAAATCAAGAAGAGGGGCAATCTTACCGTTGAAGTTTGCCGTCATATCATAGTATACGCTCTGCGTATCTTCTTTCCAGGCACTCCTTTCGAAATATTCCCCCCTGCTCTGAAGATAAGACCTTACCTCATTGTCGGAATCAATTGCTTCTCTTGAAAGCCAGGAACGGATAGTCGATCCGCCGAGATTTGCATTCAGGATACCTACAGGCATTCCGAGCTTTTCAACAAGCTCCTCAGCAAAGAAAAAGCCCACGGCACTCATTGAATAAATTGCGGCATCCTCACCGCTTACCCATACAGCATTCTTTATATCCTCCTGAGGCTCAAGGGGAACAAGAGCCTCCGAGCCTTTATATTCGGGATAAGGGGGAATCAGAAGAGCTCTTACCCACTTGTTCTGCTTAACTCCGTTTGCAAAATCTCCGGCTGCGGATTTTGCCTGAGAAAGAGGATACTGCATATTGCTCTGTCCGCTCGCAAGCCATAACTCACCGAAAACTACATTCCGGAGTGTATCGAACACCCTGCCGTTTTCCTTCATTTCGATACTGTATTCCCCGAATCCGCCTGCAGGAGCAAGGAAAGAAACAGTAAAACTGCCGTCTGCAGCTACAGTTTCACTTGCATAATTTATTGTTTCGCCTGCTGCATTTTTAAGCTCTGCCGAAATCACATCACCGGGAGAGGCCGTACCCGAAAGATTTACATCGTCAAGCTGTCTGAAAAGCATACCGTCACCGTAAATACCGGCAAGCTCTGCTTTCACCGCTCCGGCATAAGCCGGCACGAAAAGACCGATAAGCATAAAGAGGGCAACAGCTGCTGCAATAATTCTGTTCTTTTTCAAGAAAATCTCTCCTTTATTGAAACTAATAAAACAATAGCACTTAAAGGAAGCTCAGTCAAGTGACGTATACAAGAAAAAATAATTTAAACGGACAGGCAGCAGAGCATATTGTCTTTGGCCGCGGACTGTGCTATACTCGGAATATAAAGACAGGAGGTATTTTATGGAGCCTTTAGGATACATAGTTCACGGGGGCGACTACAACCCCGACCAATGGATAAAAACACCCGAAATATGGGATGAGGATATGCGTCTTATGAAGGAAGCAGGGATAAATTCCGCTACGGTGGGAATTTTCGCCTGGTCGCTTATCGAGCCCGAGGAAGGGGTATATGATTTTTCTTTCCTTGATACTATTCTTGACAAGATGCACGAAAACGGCATAAGGGCTGTACTTGCAACACCTTCGGGAGCAAGACCTCCGTGGCTCGCACAGAAATATCCCGAGGTTCTCCGTGTGGAGGAAACGGGAACCAGAAACGAGTTCGGCGTGCGTCACAACCACTGTCTTACCTCTCCCGTTTACCGTGAAAAGGTAAGAAATATCAACAGACTTTTAGCAGAAAGATACAAGGATCACCCTGCCCTTATGATGTGGCATATTTCAAACGAGTATTCGGGTGAGTGCCATTGCGATTTATGTCAGAAGGCCTTCAGGGAATGGCTTAAGAAGGAATATAACAACGACCTTGAGGAGCTTAATTTCAGGTGGTGGAACGGCTTCTGGAGCCACAGAGTTACGGAATGGGAGCAGATTTCATCCCCCAAATTCCGCGGAGAAAACCACGTTTCCGCTCTTAAATTATGTTGGAACCGCTTTGTTTCCGACAGCCACATTTCATTCTTTGAAAATGAAATCGAGCCGTTGAGAGCGCTGACTCCCGATATACCCATAACCACGAATTTCATGGGCTTCTATAACGGTATTGACTATCAGAAGCTGGCAAAGAAGCTTGATATTGTTTCCTACGACTCTTATCCTCCCTTTGACATTGAGGACCCGTCCGAGATAGCAAGGGAGTGGACCTTCGTTTACGACACCTACCGTTCAATGGGCAGGGGACGTCCCTTCTTCCTTATGGAGAGCTCCCCCTCACTTGTAAACTGGAGAGATATAAACCGCCTGCATCCCCCCGGAAGACATTCACAGAAATCCCTTCTTGCCGTAGCATACGGAGCGGACTCCGTTCAGTATTTCCAGTGGAGAAAAAGCAGAGGCGGACACGAAAAATTCCACGGTGCGGTGATAGACCACATAGGCACCAACGAAACGAGAGTTTTCAGAGAGGTGGCAAGGCTGGGAGAGGAGCTTAAAAAGCTCGGCGGTGTTACGGGCGGTATGTGCGACAGTAAGGTTGCGGTTATCTGCGACTGGGAAAACTCCCGGGCGGTAACACACTTCCACGGCTACAACAATCTCCGACGCGACTACTTTGAGGAATGTGAAAAATGGCACCGTCCCTTTGCAGTCAGAGGAATCCCCTGCGATACAATTTCTCAGGATGACGATTTTTCGGGATATAACCTGGTTATTGCCCCCTTCTTATATATGCTGAAGGACGGCACGGCTGAAAAAATTGAAAAATACACAGAAAACGGAGGCAATTTCGTTGCAACATACCTTTTCGGTGTTGCAGATAAGGATGACATGGCATTCTACGGCGGCCTTCCCACCGGAAATTTAAGAAAAGTTTTCGGAATATGGGCAGAGGAATCAAGCGGTATTCCCGAGGGTAAAGAGGGTACTGCGCAATTCTGCGGCAAAACATATAAAACTCAGCACGTGCTTGACGTGATACACTCTGAGGGTGCAGAGATTCTCGGCACATATACCTCAGATTTCTTCTCGGGTGAGCCTGCCGTTACGAAAAACAAATGGGGCAAGGGCTCTGCTTACTACACAGCATTCAGAAATGACGAGGATTTTACGGATGATTTCTGCGGTGAGCTTGTAAAGACACTTGACCTTGAGCCCGACACGGAAATAAAGACTTCAAAGGATGTTCTTATAAGAAAACGGGGAGCTTATATTTTCCTTTTCAATTTCACGGAAGAAGAACAGACTGTAAGCCTTGACAGGACATATACCGACGTGCTGAATGAAACGGAGCTTGCGGGAGAAATCACGCTTCCCGTCTGCGGATATCTTGTACTGAAATAAGGAGCTGCTATGAGTAAATTTCTTGATGCTTTTGCAGAATTTATAAGAGAAAACGAGGGCAGAGTTTTTTCCGTTGCGGCGATTGAGGGTAACAATCCCCCCGAAAAAGTTATAATAAAGGAAAACAATGCCGCTCAGAATATATACTCCGTAGCAAAGATGTATACGGTGACGGCAATAGGAATACTCCGGGACAGAGGGCTTCTGTCCGTAGATGAAACGGTGACGGATATTTTAGGAAACGAGTGTCCCGAGGGCTATGACCCCTACTGGGAGCAGACAACCGTTGATATGCTTATGCGCCACCGGGTGGGTTTCCCCGGGGGCTTTGATATTGATGTTTTTGATGCATCAGAGTACAATCCCGATTATCTTACGGAAATTATGCTTAAAAAGTGGGTCTGTCCTCCCGACACCGAGAGGCGCTATGACGATGCAGGCTATTACATACTTTCGCGTATAGTAAACAAGAAAGCCGGCAAGCCCTTATTTGCCTTCTGCTGGGAAAATATTTTCCTGCCCTTAGGCTTTAAGGAGGCAGCCTGGAGCTGCTGTCCCAAGGGACACGCTGTAGGCGCTACGGGGCTGTATATACGAAACGAGGACATGGTGAAACTAGGTGCCGTTTACCTGAACGGCGGTGAATATCTCGGCAAGCGCATCGTTTCGGAGGAATGGGTCAGAAGGGTGCTTGACAGACAGTATGAATTTGCCCCCAACGGCATAAGGGATTCATATAACAAGGGCGGAATGAACGGACAGAATCTGCTTGTTATCCCCTCAGA
>JAZSIM010000011.1:0-160590 GCA_045533835.1 Acutalibacteraceae bacterium | reverse complement strand
GAATACTCCGCAGTCAGCGGCGGCATGTTCCTTGATATGACAATTCATGATTTTGACATGGCCCGCTTCCTTGCAGGCAGCGAGGTTACCGAAGTATATGCCAACGCAACCTGCCTTGTTGACCCCGCAATCGGTGAAGCAGGCGATGTTGACACAGCTATCATTAACCTTAAGTTTGCAAACGGTGCTCTCGGTGTAATTGATAACAGCCGCCGTGCAGCTTACGGCTATGACCAGAGAGCAGAGCTCTTCGGCTCCAAGGGTATGGTTTCAACTGCTAATGACACTCTTTCAACTGCAGTTATCGCAGATGAAAACGGTGTTACAGGCGAAAAGCCCCTCTTCTTCTTCCTTGAAAGATATATGGGTTCATTCTCCGAAGAAATGCGTCAGTTCGTTGATGCCTGCGAAAACAACACAGAGGTTCCCGTTGGTATCCACGCAGGTATGCAGTCCGTTAAAATCGGTCTTGCCGCTAAGAAATCTGTTGCAGAGCACAGACCCGTTCAGCTTTCCGAAATCAAATAAATCAAATAACAATTCCCCGTTGCCCTATGGCAGCGGGGAAGTTCTTTTGGTCTTCAGCAAAGAAATTGCACCTATTTGCTGCGATTTCTCTGTATGATATGTCATTAAATTTTCATGGAGTGTGTTATATTTGGACCAACAAAAATTGTGTTTATGTTGTGCATTTTTTATTTCCATCTTTCTATCAAGAAATCATTTTCCTTTGTATCTTTTACAGTGTAGTACTTTTGACAGACAGGACAAAGAAATTCTATATGGGTAAACTTCATATTTCCTTTAACAGTAATATCAGCCACTTCAAAATCATAGTTTTTGGCTTCTTCAGAATCGGAGTTGATAATTCGTGAAACTTTTTGACGGAGCAATTTACTATTACATTGAGGACAATAATGCTTTTTGAAATACACGAAAAAAGGGTTTTCACACTTAAAACTCCATCCTTTGATTTTCATATTATCTTTCTCCTTGCTCTGCAATGATTTTTTATTTGACTATTTTCTCGTAACTTGTCCAATTAAAAATCTCATAAATATCAGTTCTGCCAATTAGTTTTCGCCATAAACTTTTAGGCGATTTGATTTTAGATAATGTTTTATGAAATGAATCCATACAATTCATTTCTTCATCTGGAAGGTTATAATAGATTGCATCGAAAAACCGCACACCTTTCTCTGCATCAGTGGCAAAGATTATATAAGAATTACCACAAACAATCCTTTGCATTTCCTCTAAAAGATATTCCGGTAGTTCTTCATCTCGGCACCCAAACATTTCATACCAAAATCCACCAAATTCTAAATCGTAAAAATCGGGATTATTCGAATCATCGCTAAAAATCAATTCAATATTTTTTGTGTGATTTGGATTCGGGATAGATAACAATACAAAAGCTCCCGTATCTTCAGATGGGCTAAAACCTTGCTTTCGATAAAATTCCGCGCGGCTTGGCACTATGGTCTGAGTATATTTATAACCGTTATCATCCAATAACTTTTTAACGTCTATCAGTTTCAAAAAATCACCGCCTTTCAGTAATTATACCATAACGATTCCAGAAAAACAAGAAGGCGGGAGCCATGCCCCCGCCTTACAATTATGATGCATCTTTCATTAGTTGTTCTTCTGCTACACTATTTGCTGCCTCCAACATATTCTCAATAAATATTCCGTAGCCCCTTGTTGGGTCATTTACAAATACGTGCGTTACGGCACCGATAATTCTGCCGTTCTGGATAATAGGGGATCCTGACATACCTTGCACAATACCGCCTGTTATTTCGAGAAGCTCCTCATCTGTAACCTTTATAATAAAATTCTTATTTTCAGCAGATTTGTTGATTCTCTCAATCTCAATCTCAAATTTTTCTGTTTTATTATCTCTGACTGTTGAAATTATTTCAGCCTTTCCCGTTGTTACCTCATCAGGAAAAGCAACCGGCAGAATATCAAGTGAGCCTGAAATTATATCAAGATTTCCGTATATTCCGTTTTCGTTGTTGGAAATAATATTACCATATGAATCACCCGTAATTACACCCCTCAGCTCACCTGCGGTGCCATTGGTGCCCTTTGTAACACCGTTCAGCGTTACATCACAGACTTCTCCTTTTTCAGTCGGAATAATCTTTCCCGTATCGGAATCATAAATACCATGACCGAGCGAACCGAAGCTGCCGTTTTCAGCATCACAGTAGGTCAGTGTGCCGATACCGCCCGTTGAATCTCTTATCCACAGACCGCACTTGTAATCACCTGTAACTGCCGATATTTCAGGAGTCAGAGTAAGAGCAATTACCTCGCCGTTTCTTATAATTTCAACGTCTAGCGGATTTCCGCCGGAAGAGGCTATTATTTCAGATAACTGGGAATTATCCGAAATTTTTATATCCTCAACGGTTTTCAGGGTATCTCCGACCATAATTCCCGCTTCATCTGCAGGGGAAGCACTTCCGCTGACAGTATCAAAGCATTCGGTACCGACAACAAGAACGCCATCTGTTTTAAGTCTTATGCCGATAAGATTTCCGCCGGGTATCAGGAATTTTCTGTCATTTTCGCGTACAGCCCTGTTGCTGTGATTGATTATATCTGTTACCGGTGAAAAAACATTTTTATTGCTGCCTGATGATTTGACAGACGTTAAAATATCATCATCCTTATCTTCGACTGAAATCATTCTCGACAGATACATTGAACCGTCGGATAAATATACTTTGTCTGAATAACTTAAGCCAAGACATAACAGGAAAGATAAGATAAAAACTGCAAAAGCCGTAATAGCTGAAGTTGATATTCTGATAATTTTCTTCAAGCCTTCACCTCCGTTCAATTGAATTTTGGTCGGCTGCAAGAAAATTATTATAGTCAATCTCAGCTTAATACTGCTATATTTTCTAATGGAATATTTATGAAAAAAAATAACGGTATCCGAAGGAAAACGGATACCGCATTTCTGTAAAAAAAGTAATTATTTGATAATTTCGCCCATTGCGCTGCCGCCTGCAAGAACTGCATTTGCTTCGTCAGTATCAATATGCATAGCAAGTGCAAAGCTGTCGTTTACGCGGACAACTACGTCACCGAAAACAAGTGAACGCTCGGGGGAGTCAATCTTAACGCTTACAACCTGCTTGTCAGCAAGACCGAATTCAGCTGCATCAGCAGTTGTCATATGAATGTGTCTTTTTGCAACGATAACACCCTCGCTGATTTCAACCTCACCCTTAGGACCTACAAGCTTGCAGGCACCGGATTCCTTGATGTCGCCGGACTCTCTTACGGGAGCGCTGACACCGATTGAACGTGCGTCGGATGCGGAAATTTCAACCTGAGTTGCATTTCTTACGGGACCGAGAATTGATACGCCGGGGAAGGAAGCTTTGGGGCCGATAACCTGTACTCTTTCCTCACATGCATACTGACCGGGCTGTGAAAGGTCCTTTTTCTTGGTAAGCTCATAGCCTTCACCGAAAAGAACCTCAAGGTCTGCCTTAGATACGTGTACGTGTCTTGCAGATGTTTCTACGAGAACTTTTTTATCCATTTTTGTTTCCTCCATAATATATTTCCCGTTTATTATACATATATTCCGAGGTATTTACAAGAGAAAAAAGTATAATTTTCTGTTTTTAATAAAAATGTTGTTAAAAATATAACAATTTTCTATTTTTTCTTTTTATTTTCTATAGACTTAAAAAAAACATTATGTTATAATACACGATGTATGGCTATGTGCCTTTACACAATTTGTATATTAATTGAATGGAGGAAATACACAAATGGAGAAAAAGATCAGTAAACTTCCCTTTATTGATACTCCCGAACAGGCAAAGAAACTCGAGGAAGCAATTGCTGCAGCTAACGGTGACAAGAGCCGTCTTATGGCAGTTATGCAGGACGCTCAGGCAATTTACGGATACCTTCCTTATGAGGTTCAGTGCAGAATTGCTGAAGGACTTGACGTTCCCGTCGAAAAGGTATACGGCGTTGCTACCTTCTATGCACAGTTTGCTCTTTCACCCAAAGGCAAGTACAACATTTCAGTATGCTTAGGTACAGCTTGCTACGTTAAGGGTGCTCAGCAGGTTCTTGATAAGATCTGCGAGGTTCTCGGAGTTGAAGCAGGTGAGTGCTCCGAAGACGGAAAGTTCTCAATCGAAGCTTGCCGTTGCATCGGTGCTTGCGGACTTGCTCCCGTTATGACAGTTAATGAGGACGTATACGGCAGACTTACTGCTGATATGATCCCTGCTATCCTTGCAAAATACGAATAAGTAAATAAAGGAAACAGCTTTATGAAAATCAGTACCTTAAAAGAATTACTTGATGCGGATATTCTTTGCGGTGAAGAATTTCTTGATAAAGACGTTCATTCAGCCTGCGGAAGCGATATGATGAGTGACGTTCTTGCTTTCGTAAAGGATCAGGCGGTGCTTCTTACCGGTCTTGTCAATTTACAGGTTATCAGAACCGCAGAGATGATGGATATGTTATGTATTGTTTTTGTCCGTTCCAAGCGTCCTACTCCCGAAATGGTGGAGGCTGCAAGAGAAAGCGGAATTACTCTTCTTGCAACAGGCAAGCGTATGTATGATGCCTGCGGAACTCTTTATTCCAACGGCTTGACGGGTACAAAAATATGAGTGAATCATTAAATTTCCACTTTGACGTAGACGGTGAAAATTTTGTTTCGGCAGGTCAGGCCTCTGTTCAGGTAAAAAAGAATCTCAGAAGGCTCGGACTTCCGCCCGAAATCATCCGTCAGGTATCAATTGCTCTTTATGAGGGCGAAATTAATATGGTAATTCACGCACACGGCGGAACAGCCGATGTAAACGTATATGAAGACAAAATTGAGATAATCCTTGCCGATAAGGGTCCCGGTATTGCCGATATAAACCTGGCAATGCAGGAGGGTTATTCTACCGCTACCGAAAATGTCCGTTCTCTGGGCTTCGGTGCAGGTATGGGTCTTCCTAATATGAAGCGTTACACCGATGAAATGAAAATTGAATCGGAAGTCGGTGTCGGCACCACAATCACGATGTGTGTTTACCTCAGGTAAATAAGGTGATGATTTGAATTCTTACAGACACTCTGTTGTGCTTGATGTGGAAAAGTGCACGGGATGCACATCCTGTATAAGGCACTGTCCCACAGAAGCCATTAGAATCAACGGCGGTCACGCCGAAATCAATACAGACAGATGTATTGACTGCGGTGAATGTATAAGGGTCTGTCCGAACAACGCAAAAAAGGCTATGTGCAGTAAGTTTGAGCATTATCTCCATTATAAATGGAAAATCGCTCTTCCGGCACCTGCTCTTTACGGACAGTTTGACGGACTTGATGACGTTGACTCCGTACTTCAGGGACTAAAGGATATCGGCTTTGATGATGTCTATGAGGTTGCTAAGGCAGCCGAGATGGTTTCAAATTACACCCGGATCTTCTTAAAATCCGAAGGTATAAAAAAGCCCGTTATCAGTTCAGCATGTCCCGTTATTTCAAGGCTTATATCTCTTCGTTTCCCTTATCTTAAAGATAACATTCTTCCTATGCTTCCTCCGATGGAGATTGCTGCTATGGAGGCTCGCAAAAGGGCTAAAGCGGAACATCCCGAGCTTTCCGATGAGGATATCGGAGTATTCTTTATTTCTCCCTGTGCAGCAAAGGTAAGCTACATAAGAAACGGTTACGGAGATTATAAGAGCAATGTAGACGTAGTAGTATCCCTGAATGACATATACTTTATGCTTCTGGGTGCTATGAAAAAAAATTCTTCTCCGACAATTTCTTCCGAATCAGGAATGATAGGTATCGGCTGGGCTTCATCAGGCGGTGAATCCTCCGCGATTCTCAATGACAGCTATCTTTTTGCTGACGGCATTGAAAACTGCATCCAGGTGCTTGAATCCATTGAAAACGGAAATATTCCGCAGCTCGAGTTTGTAGAACTCAATGCATGCATCGGCGGTTGCGTCGGCGGAGTTATGACAATCGAAAACCCATTTATAGCAAAAACGCGTTTACAGACGGTAAGAAGATATATGCCGGTTTCAAAGAACTTTATCAGTTCAGATATAAACTTTGTTCCCGACAGTTTTATTACCGAATCCCTTCCTGATTATACGCCCATCTCCAGACTCAGTGAAAGCATGGCTGAATCAATGAGAATGATGGCTAAAATGCAGGAAATCCGAAAGACTCTTCCCGGAATTGACTGCGGCGCCTGCGGTGCTCCAACCTGCAGAGCCTTTGCCGAGGATATCGTCAGGGGAGTGGCAAATGACCGTAAATGTGTTGTGCTTGAACACACAAAAAATGAAAATACGGACGGAGGAGCATCAGAAAATGACAGTTAAGCAGCTTGCTGAAAAATATTCATTTGAGGTTCTTTCCATGCCTGACCCCGAAAAAGAGATAAAGGGCGGCTATTGCGGCGATCTTCTCAGCTGGGTAATGGGCAGTGCAGAGGCATCAAACGTCTGGCTTACTATTATGACAAACATGAATATTGCTGCAGTAGCTCAGCTTGTCGATATTTCCGTTGTCCTTATCTGCGACGGTGCAAGACCCGAGGAAAATGTTATTTCAACTGCAAATGAAAAGGGTGTCAATATTCTTCTTTCTTCAGACTCAGCCTATTCGACAGCAGTAAGAATCAGCAGCGATTTATGAACAGATATTATTACGATCTTCATATTCATTCCTGTCTTTCGCCCTGCGGAGATAATGATATGACTCCGAATAACATTGCGGGAATGGCGGCGCTTAACGGTCTTAACATTGTTGCTCTTACAGATCACAATTCAGCAAAAAACTGTCCCGCATTCTTTGCGGCAGCAAAAAGAAACGGTATTATCCCGGTAGCGGGTATGGAGCTTACAACCTCTGAGGATATTCATCTTGTATGCCTTTTTGAGGAGCTCTCCGATGCCCTGAACTTTGATGAGTTCATTCAGTCACACCGTATACTTATACCTAACCGTGTTGATATTTTCGGTGAGCAGATGATTCTTGATTCGGAGGATGAACTGATAGCTACAGAGCCCTATCTTCTTTCCAATGCAACCGATATTTCCGTTGACAGTGCAGCTGAAATTGTAAAATCCTTCGGCGGTATATGCTATCCTGCACACGTTGACCGTGAAGCGAACGGCATAATCGCAACACTCGGTATTTTCCCCGATGATGAAAATTTCCTGAATGCAGGCTTTCATAACGGAGAAAAAATCGAAGAATATTATGAAAAATTCCCCGTACTTAAAACAAGAAGACCTCTTGTTTCTTCCGATGCTCACTATCTGTGGGATATCCGGGATAAGCAGTATTATCTCGAGCTTGATGATGAGCCCTATTCGGGTGACAAGGTACGAAAGGAATTATTTAAGCTTCTCAGAGGTAAACATGTATGAAAGAGCTTTCTCTGAACATTCTTGATATTGCACAGAATTCCGTAAAGGCCGGTGCCGATACTATCAGTATCCTGCTTACAGAACACGGAAACAGACTTTCCATTCTGATAACGGATAACGGCTGCGGTATGAAGCAGGATTTTCTGAGAAATGTCCAGGATCCGTTTACCACTACCAGAACAACAAGAAAGGTCGGACTCGGTATCCCGCTTTTCAAGCTTGCTGCTCAGCAGACAGGCGGAGATATAACACTGACGTCCCGTCATAAGGATGAGTATCCCGATACTCACGGAACGGAAATCGAGGCAGTGTTCTTCACTGACCATCTTGACTTTACCCCGCTCGGTGACGTAATCTCAACAATTACGGTTCTGATTCAGGGACAGCCTCACATCAGATGGATTTTCAGACACAGGACCGACAGAGGAGAGGTACTCCTTGATACCGATGAGCTGAAGGCAGTTCTCGGTGACGTTCCGCTTGACACCTTTGAGGTAATAGTATGGATAGGTGACTATCTGAAAGAGCAGTACAGTGAAATAGGTTATTAATTTTTAGTAATAAATAAAGTATTTGAAAGGAAAAATCATTATGAAGTCTTTAGCAGAACTTGCAGCAATCAAAGAAAAAATGCAGAACAAAGTTGTACTTCGTGAAGGCTCCTCCGACATAAGAGTAGTAGTCGGTATGGCTACCTGCGGTATTGCAGCAGGCGCAAGACCTGTTCTCAACGCTTTTGTTGAAGAGGTAAACAGCCTTGGCCTCAGCGACAAGGTAACCGTTACTCAGACCGGTTGTATCGGTATCTGTCAGTTTGAGCCTGTCGTTGAAATCTTTGAAGCAGGTAAGGAAAAGGTTACTTACGTAAAGATGACTGCCGAAAAGGTTAAGGAAGTTGCTGAAAAGCACCTTAAAGGCGGCAAGGTTGTTGCTGAATACACAATCAGCAACGTTTGATAAGTTATAAACTTAGATAAAAATATTGGAGGTATAAATTATGATTCGCGCACAGGTATTGATCTGCGGCGGTACAGGCTGTACATCTTCCGGCAGTAACAAGCTTATTGCTGAGTTTGAATCACAGATCGAGAAAAACGGTCTTGTAGATGAAGTCAAGGTTGTAAGAACCGGTTGTTTCGGTCTTTGTGCACTCGGTCCCGTTGTTATCGTTTATCCCGACGGCACATTCTACAGCCAGGTAGAAGAAAAGGACGTTAAGGATATTGTTGAAGAGCACCTTCTCAAGGGCCGTGTAGTTGAACGCCTTGTTTACAATGAAGTTGCTGAGGGTGCTGAGGTTGAACACGGCAACGTTTCTCTTAACGATACAACCTTCTATGCAAAGCAGAAGAGAGTTGCTCTTCGTAACTGCGGTGTTATCAACCCCGAAAGCATTGACGAATATATCGCAATGGACGGCTACGCAGCACTCGGTAAGTGTCTTACCGAAATGAAGCCCGAGGACGTAATCAAGGTTATTATGGATTCAGGTCTTCGCGGACGCGGAGGCGGCGGCTTCCCCACAGGTCTTAAGTGGAGCTTCACAGCTAAGAACCAGGCTGATCAGAAGTATGTTGTATGTAACGCTGACGAAGGCGACCCCGGTGCATTCATGGACCGTTCAGTTCTTGAAGGCGACCCTCACTGTATCGTTGAAGCAATGACCATCTGCGGTTATGCTACAGGTGCTACTGAAGGCTACGTTTATGTTCGTGCTGAGTATCCCATTGCTGTTGCCCGTCTTCAGAAGGCTATTGACGATGCAAGAGCATACGGTCTTTTAGGCAAGGACATCTTCGGCTCAGGCTTTGATTTTGATCTCTTCATCCGTCTTGGTGCAGGTGCATTCGTTTGCGGTGAAGAAACTGCTCTTATGACCTCAATCGAAGGTAACCGCGGTGAGCCCCGTCCCAGACCTCCTTATCCTGCAGTTAAGGGTCTTTTCGGCAAGCCCACAACTGAAAATAATGTTGAAACATTTGCTAACGTTCCTCAGATTATCCTCAACGGTGCTGAATTCTTCAACACAATGGGTACTGAAAAGTCCAAAGGAACGAAGGTATTCGCACTCGGCGGTAAGATCAACCGTACAGGCCTCGTTGAAATCCCCATGGGAACTACTCTTCGTGAGGTTATAGAGGAAATCGGCGGCGGCATTCCCAACGGCAAGACCTTCAAGGCTGCTCAGACAGGCGGTCCCTCCGGCGGATGTCTTCCTGCTTCTATGCTTGATATTGAAATCGACTATGATAACCTTGTAGCACAGGGTGCTATGATGGGTTCAGGCGGTCTTATCGTTATGGACGAAGACACCTGTATGGTTGATATTGCTAAGTTCTTCCTTGAATTCACAGTTGACGAATCCTGCGGTAAGTGTACTCCCTGCCGTATCGGTACAAAGAGACTTTATGAAATTCTTGAGAAGATCACAAAGGGTCAGGGCACACTTGAGGACCTCGATGAGATGGAAGCTCTTTGTAACTATATCAAGGACAACTCTCTCTGCGGTCTTGGTCAGACAGCTCCCAACCCCGTTCTTTCTACATATAAGCGCTTCAAGGATGAATACATTGCTCACGTAGTAGACAAGAAGTGTCCTGCAGGCGTTTGTAAGGATCTTCTTTCAATCACAATTGTTGAGGATAAGTGTAAGGGCTGTACTCTTTGCTCAAGAGTTTGTCCCGTAGGTGCTATCTCCGGCACGGTAAAGAATCCTCACGTAATTGACCAGTCCAAGTGTATCAAGTGCGGTGCTTGTATTGAAAAATGTAAGTTCGGCGCTATCATCAAGAAATAAGGAGGTACGGAAAAATGGCTGATGTAAATATTAAAATCAACGGCAGAGATTTTACAGTTCCCGCAGGCAGCACAATTCTTGAAGCTGCACGTCTTGCTGGAATCGAAATTCCTACTCTCTGCTTCCTCAAGGAAATCAACGAAATCGGCGCTTGCCGTATCTGTGTTGTAAAGGTTAAGGGTGCAAGAAGCCTTGTTGCAGCTTGCGTATTCCCCGTAAACGAGGGTATGGAGATTTATACAAATACTCCCGATGTTATTGAAGCAAGAAGAACAACCCTCAAGCTTATTCTTTCAAACCACAAGAAGGAATGTCTTTCCTGCGTACGTTCAGGCTCCTGTGAGCTTCAGAAGCTCTGCCACGATTACGGCATTGATACAGAAACTGCTTTTGCCGGTGCAAAGTCAAGCTATGATATTGACGCTTCCGCTTCTCATATGTACAGAGATAACGAAAAGTGCATCCTTTGCCGCCGTTGCGTAGCTGTATGTGAAAAGAACCAGGGTGTTGGCGTTATCGGCGCAAATGCAAGAGGCTTTGATACTCATATCGGCTGTGCATTTGAAATGCCTCTCGGTAGCGTTTCCTGTATTTCCTGCGGTCAGTGTATTACTGTTTGCCCCACAGGTGCTATTGCTGAAAGAGATGACACTCAGAAGGTGCTTGATGCTATCAACGATCCCGCAAAGCATGTTATCGTTCAGACAGCACCCGCTGTAAGAGTCGGACTCGGTGAGGAATTCGGTTATGAAATGGGTACTATCGTTACCGGTAAGCTTGTAGCTGCTCTCAGAGCTCTCGGCTTCGATAAGGTATTTGATACAAACTTCTCCGCTGACCTTACAATTATGGAAGAGGCTACAGAATTCCTCGGCAGATATACAAAGAAGGAAAATCTTCCTCTTATCACATCCTGTTCACCCGGTTGGATCAAGTTCTGTGAAACATATTATCCCGAATTTATTCCCAACCTTTCATCCTGTAAGTCACCTCAGGGTATGTTCGGCGCTGTAGCTAAGACATACTATGCAGAGAAGATGGGCATCGATCCCAAGGATATCTATGTTGTCAGCGTAATGCCCTGCACAGCAAAGAAATTCGAGGCAGAAAGACTTGATCACACAGCAGTTGAAGGTCTTGCTGATATTGATGCTGTTATCACAGTACGCGAGCTTGCAAGAATGATCAAGAAGGCCGGTATCCTCTTCAATCAGCTTCCCGACGAAGAATATGATGCACCCTTCGGCCTCGGCACAGGCGCAGGTACAATCTTCGGTGCTACAGGCGGTGTTATGGAGGCTGCTCTCAGAACAGCTTACGAAACTCTTACAGGTGAAGAGCTTCAGAATCTTGAATTCAACGAGGTAAGAGGCGTTGAAGGCATCAAGGAAGCAACCTACACAATTGCAGGCAATGAAATCAGAGTTGCTGTTACCTCCGGTACTGCAAACGCAAAGAAGCTTCTTGAAATGATCAAGTCAGGCGAAAAGTCCTATGACTTCATTGAAGTTATGGCTTGTCCCGGCGGTTGTGTAAACGGCGGCGGTCAGCCCATTCAGCCTGCATCTGTTCACAATAACGTTGACATCCGTGCAAAGCGCGCTGCAGGTCTTTACAATGATGATAAAAATCTTCCCTTAAGAAAGTCACATCTTAATCCCGACGTAAAGGCAATTTATGATGAGTATTTCGGTGAACCCAACTCTCACAAGGCTCACGAAATTCTTCACACAGGCTATACAGCACGTCCCAAGTATTAATTGCAAAACAGAAACGCTGTCAGTTAAATGCTGACAGCGTTTTTTCTTTGTTTATACTTAATTAACAAGTTATACTTTCTGCTTGGGTTTCAGCAGCGGTATCGTTCTTTCTACGGTGTCGTTTCTTTATGCCTGCAATTTTAACGAGCTCAATCATCGAAAAATAGATGAATACAATTGCAAAGAAGCCTGAAATCATAGCAAATGTATTCATAAGATAGTGAGTGCGGTTGATGAAGATAATAATTCTGAAGAACACCGCAAGAACAGCAAGAACAACACCTGCACAAATAAGACCTACACTGAAAATATGTAATACAATATCTGTTACCTTTTTGAACTTACAAGTGGCAACACACACGCAGAAAAATGCATAGGGTATCATTTCTATCATCGTAATGAAGGGATAGGTATCCTTCACTCCGACCTCAACAAGTATAAGCTTATTCAGGAGAAGTGACACAAAATAAACAGTAGGGGGACAAATCAGAATTATAGGCCTGTCCATGGCCATCGTGATAGAATAGGCACCAAAGCATATGGCAGCCGTAAACGGAATTATAATATCAAACACTATGTTAATTGCATTTTTGTCCATCAGAATCAACTGCAGCACAAGACATGCACAGCTGAGAATACAGAAAATCAGCGATTTCTTAACGTTTATGTTTGATTTTATAAATGCCGGCATTTCTTTTAATGGCATTATAATCTTCCTTAATATTTTTTTATCATTATACTATAAAATTTATATTAATTCAACAAAAAGAGATTTTTTTAATTCTTTTGTAATAATTGCACCTGAAAAACAAAAAATATTGCAGGGTGACAATATGAAATATACTTATCAAAAACGAGCATATACGGTATTTCTTGCATTTATAATACTTTTTGCCGGTCTTTCCGCAAGAATTTATGTGGTGCAGAAAAATATACACAGCAATACTGCCGATATGCAGTTCTCCCGCGAAATAACGCTCGGAGAAACACGGGGAAATATATATGATATTAATATGAAGCCGTTGGTAAACGAATTATCGGAGTTGCAGTATATCGTAATGGCAGATAAAACAACCGAAAAAATCATAGGAAGCTACAAGCTGAAGGAAATAAAAAAAGGGCTTTTTGTTAAGCTGGAATCAGACAAGTCTATCGAAGAAAGCAAATTTATCAGATCATATAATACGATAACCAGGTATTCCGATAACCTTCTGTGTCCGCACATAATCGGATATATAAATTCATCCGGCACCGGTGTAGCCGGAATAGAAAAGGCATTCGACAGAATTCTTACAGAGGCATCAGGCAAGCTTACCGTTTCATTCAATGCAGATGCTTCCGATAATGCTATCAAAGGCGACGGAATAAAACTTAATAATTTTAATTACAATTCACCGGCAGGAATAAAGCTGACCATAGATAAGGAAATTCAGCAAATAGCCGAAAAGGCACTTAATAATTCTGTTATCAGCTGCGGTGCAGTTGTTATTCTTGAAGCAAAAACAGCAGAAATACGTGCTCTTTCCAGTAAACCCTGTTATGACATTAATAATATTAATGCCGCTTTATCGGATAAAAATATGCCATTTCTGAACAGATCACTATGTGCATATCCCGTAGGCTCTGTGTTCAAGCCTATTATTGCCGTGAGCGCCTTAAATAACGGCTACAGCATATCAGAAACCTTCGATTGCGAGGGATCAGTCACAATCGAAGGCAATACTTTTTCCTGCTTTAATAAAAATGCACACGGCAAGGTAGATCTGAATCTGGCAACTGAAAAATCCTGCAATACCTTCTTTATAAATGCAGGAACAGAAACCGGATATAATCAAATATATGAATCTGCAAAGCTTTTCGGCTTCGGTAAACGAATAGAATTATGCTCGAGCATAATATCTGAAGGCGGAAATCTTCCGGAAATAAATGAAATCAGCTCCAAAGCCGATCTTGCAAATCTGTGCTTTGGACAGGGAAGTCTGCTCGCAACACCATTGCAGCTTGCGGCAGCTTATAACGTATTTGCAAATAACGGCATATATACAGAACCTTATTTATTAAAGGAGCTTATTGACTCCGACGGCAGTTCTTACGCTTATTACAAATCCGAGGATACACATTTTGCAGCAGATAAGGATATAATTGAAACGGTTAACAGCTGTCTTTACAATAATATGCTTAACGGTACGGGAATCAACGGTAAACCGGATAATTTAACTGCTGCAGGAAAAACCGCAACAGCACAAACGGGAAGATATGACGATAATGGGGATGAAATCCTCTGCACCTGGTTCTGCGGTTACTTTCCCTTTGAGAATCCGAAGTATACTGTAGTTGTTTTCAATGAAAACGGAACTTCTGCAGCTGAAGACTGCGCGCCTGTGTTCAGAGAAATAGCTCAGAATATAAATGACTTCATTATACAGCCTTAGTATTAAACGAAGGCTGTAATTCTATATAATCAGAGGCTGAAGCTGATTGCCGTTCAGAGCAGATATTAAAGCCTTTTCAGTAAGAGAAAAGTCAGCAACAATTGAAGTAGGCTTATTTTCCGAATCATCCTGCTTAAAGGGAATAAAATAAATATTTTTATAATTAAGAAGGGCTCCGATGTTTTTAGAAGCACCTGCGAGAGCATCATTAGTGGATATCGCTATAAGTACGGGACGACCGTTTCTGAGATGTGATTTTGCCGCAAGAGTCACGGGAGTATCAGCTATTGAATTCGCAAGCTTTGCAAGTGTATTTCCCGTACACGGCTCTATTATCAGTATATCAAGTAATTTTTTTGGGCCGATAGGTTCAGCCTCTGCAATAGATGAAATTATGTGACGCTCACAGATAGCTTCAATGCCGTCACGGAATTCATAAGCCTTACCGAATCTTGTATCTGTTGAATATGCATTATAGCTCATTATCGGAAAAATATTATGTCCCGCTTCCTTTAATTCACGCATAGTGCTTATTGCCCTCTTAAAGGTACAGAATGATCCGGTCAGCGCAAAGCCAATGTTGATTTTTTCCATTATTTCACCTCCCGCAGAATTTCGTCTATTGTTTCACCTATGATTATTCCCGCACTCTTAGGAGCAGTTTTGCCCGGAAGAGAAAATGCCTTTACAAGTGTTCTTCCGAATAATGCGCAGGCGTCGGAATCAATTCCGTAGGGCGCACTTGCAGCTTCAATAAACACAACGGACTTTTTACTGCTTCCGACTGATATTCTGTCTATTACCTGATGCGGCACAGTATTGATTATAACGTCAAATTCCCCCGAATAAGCCCTTAAGGAGCTTATGTCAAGTGAATTCATCCCGGAAAGCTGAGCTTTTATGCGCTGCATCTCATCTCTCGCAAAAACAGTAACATCTGCACCAAGACACTTCAGCTTTTCAGCTGTAAAGCTGCCGATTCTTCCGTAGCCTGTTATTGCCGCCTTCATTCCGAAAACAGTTATCGGAAGCTTGTCGAGAACAATTGAAATTATTCCCTCTGATGTAAGCATCGCATTTTTATATATAAGACCTTCAATATTGAAATAATCGCATGAATAAAATGCTCTTGCTTGTACGTTTTTTGAAAATCCAATGCTTCCCATTCCGTAAAAAATCAGATGACTGTCATTAATTCTGTCAGTTATCTCCTTGAGCCTTATTTCAATTGACGAAAGCGGTGTATTGAGTGTATTTCCGTTTTTACTGACCGGTAAGGGAAGTACTACAATTTCAGCTGTCATTGCTTCGTCAATGCTGTCACAGTCTTTTACGTCCGAAGGATATTTACCGTGCTCACATGCATATATTCTGACATCATATCCCTTTTCCTTAAGATATCCTGACATATACAGCTGTCTAGAATCTCCTCCTAAAACAGTAATTGATTTATTCATAATTTTTCCTCCTCACTTTATTCTATGATAAGTGCTTCTCTCAGTGACATAAAAGGAAAAAATACTTGACAAACGGCAACTATTAAATTAATATATATGCGTATATAAAAAAATGTAATGACGAAGACAGTAGGTTATGTGCGAAAACTCAAGCGAGCAGGGGAGGGTGTAAGCCCTGTGTCAGTAGCCCTAACTGAAAATCACTTCCGAGCAGCTGTCCGGAAATCAGTATGGACAGACGGCAGTTCTCCGTTAAAGGAACGGCATATGTTTGTATGTTAATAGGTGGTATAAAAACAAGCTCCCTTGTCCTGTTACGGTCAGGGGATTATTTTTTTCAGGAGGAAATGAAGATGTACGAAAAGGTTTCTACCAATCTTAATTTCGTTGAACGCGAAAAGAAGATTGAACAGTTCTGGAAAGACAATGATATTTTCAGAAAAAGTATGGCATCCCGCGCAGACGGCGAGTCTTATGTTTTTTACGACGGACCTCCCACGGCTAACGGCAAGCCTCACATCGGCCACGTTCTTACACGTGTTATCAAGGATATGATTCCCCGTTATCACACCATGAAGGGTAAAATGGTGCCCAGAAAGGCAGGCTGGGATACTCACGGTCTTCCCGTTGAAATTGAAGTTGAAAAGCTTCTCGGTCTTGACGGAAAGGAGCAGATTGAGGAATACGGTCTTGCTCCCTTTATTGATAAGTGTAAGGAAAGCGTATGGAAGTATAAGGGTATGTGGGAGGATTTTTCCGGCACAGTCGGCTTCTGGGCTGATATGGATGATCCTTACGTTACCTATGACAATAACTTTATTGAATCTGAGTGGTGGGCTCTCAAGACCATCTGGGAAAAGGATCTTCTTTATAAGGGCTTCAAGATTGTCCCTTACTGCCCCCGCTGCGGAACACCTCTTTCATCCCACGAGGTTGCTCAGGGCTACAAATGTGTAAAGGAGCGCTCCGCTGTAGTACGCTTCAAGGTCAAGGGTGAGGATGCTTATTTCCTTGCATGGACAACAACCCCCTGGACTCTTCCTTCAAACGTTGCACTCTGCGTAAATCCCGAAAATGAATACTGCAAGGTTAAGGCATGTGACGGCTATACCTACTATATGGCAACTGCTCTTCTCGACAAGGTTCTCGGCGGTCTTAAAAGAGAAGAAGGGGAGAAGGCTTATGAAATTATTGAAACCTTCCCCGGAACTGCTCTTGAAAGAAAGGAATATGAGCCTCTCTTTGAATGCACGGGTAAGTCTGTCGAAAAGCAGAAAATCAAGGGGCATTATGTAACCTGCGACAATTATGTTACTCTCTCCGACGGTACCGGTATAGTTCACATCGCCCCCGCTTTCGGTGAGGATGACGCAAATGTAGGCAGAAAATACGGTCTTCCTTTTGTTCAGTTTGTTGACTCAAAGGGTGAAATGACAGAGGAAACACCCTATGCAGGTCTTTTTGTAAAGGATGCGGACAAGCCCATTCTTGTTGACCTTGAAAAAGAAGGACTTCTCTTTGATGCTCCTAAGTTTGAGCACGACTATCCTCATTGCTGGAGATGCGACACACCCCTCATCTACTACGCCAGAGAATCCTGGTTCATCAAGATGACCGCTGTCAAGGATGATCTTGTTAAGAATAACAACACAATCAACTGGATGCCTGAAAGCATCGGCAAGGGCAGATTCGGAAACTTCATTGAAAACGTTCAGGATTGGGGTCTTTCCCGTAACCGTTACTGGGGAACTCCTCTTAATATCTGGGAATGCGGCTGCGGACACAGACATTGCATCGGAAGCATTGAGGAACTGAAAGCCATGTCCGATAACTGTCCGGATGACATCGAGCTTCACCGTCCTTACATTGATGCCGTTACTCTCAGATGCCCCGAATGCGGCAAGGAAATGAAGAGAGTTCCCGAGGTTATTGACTGTTGGTTTGACTCAGGATCAATGCCCTTTGCTCAGCATCACTATCCCTTTGAAAATAAAGAGATCTTCGACGCTCAGTTCCCCGCAGACTTTATTTCAGAGGCAGTTGACCAGACAAGAGGATGGTTCTACTCACTTCTTGCAATTTCAACTCTTATTTTTGATAAAGCTCCCTATAAAAATGTAATTGTTCTCGGACACGTACAGGATGAAAACGGACAGAAGATGTCAAAATCCAAGGGCAATGCTGTTGACCCCTTCGATGCACTTGAAACCTACGGAGCAGACGCTATCCGTTGGTACTTCTACACAAACTCCGCACCCTGGCTTCCCAACCGCTTCTACGGAAAGGCTGTTCAGGAGGGTCAGAGAAAGTTTATGGGTACTCTCTGGAATACTTATGCATTCTTCGTGCTTTACGCCAATATCGACAAGTTTGACGCAACAAAGTACGAGCTTGACTACGATAAGCTTCCCGTAATGGACAAGTGGCTTCTTTCCAGACTTAATTCAACTGTCAGGGAGGTTGATGACCACCTTGCAAATTACAGAATCCCCGAATCAGCAAAGGCACTCGAAGGCTTCGTTGATGAACTTTCCAACTGGTACGTAAGAAGAGGCAGAGAGCGTTACTGGGTACAGGGTCTTCCCGAGGACAAGATTAACGCATATATGACACTTTACACGGCTCTTGTCACAATTGCCAAGGCCTCTGCTCCTCTTATTCCCTTTATGTCAGAGGATATTTACAGAAATCTTGTTTGCTCTCTTGATAAGTCTGCACCCGAAAGCGTCCATCTCTGTGATTACCCCGAGGTAAACGAAAAGTTCATTGATACAGAGCTTGAAAAGAATATGGATCAGGTTCTTAACATCGTTGTTCTCGGCCGTGCAGCAAGAAACGGTGCAAATATCAAGAACCGCCAGCCCTTAAGCACTATCACAGTTGTAAGTGAAAACAAGCTCAGTGAAATGTATGCTGAAATTATCCGCGATGAGCTCAATGTAAAGGCTGTTGACTTCGCAGACAATGCAGACGGACTTGTATCATACACCTTCAAGCCTCAGCTCAAGACTCTCGGTCCCAAGTACGGCAAGCAGTTAGGTGAAATCAGAGGTCTTCTCGAAAAGCTCGACGGTTCAGCCGCTAAGAAGGAGCTTGACAGCAAGGGCTTTATAACTCTTTCTGTTTCAATCGGTGATATCGAGCTTACTGCTGATGATCTTCTTATCACAGCAACACAGATGGACGATTCCTTCTCACTTTCCGATAACGGATTTACCGTTTCTCTCGACACAAAGCTTACTGATGAGCTTATTGCCGAGGGCTATGTAAGAGAAATCATCTCCAAGATCCAGACAATGAGAAAGGATTCAGATTTCAATGTTACAGACCATATCAAGGTCGGCATCATTACAAATGAAAAGTTAACTGAAATCATCATTGCAAATGCAGCTGAAATTGCAGGTGACGTTCTTGCTGACAGCGTTGTAACCGATAATCATTATTCCGTATCAAAAGAATGGGACATCAACGGCGTTAAGGCTATCATCAGCGTAGAAGTTGTTGAATAATATTGATCGGGACTGTTTACATGCAGTCCCGAATTCTTAAAGGAGTGTTTTTTATGCCTTTTATTGATGTAAAGCTTTCAAAAAGTATTACTGATGCCGAAGCTGTTGCATTAAAAGCTGAGCTCGGAAGCATGATTGAGGTATTTCCCGGAAAAAGTGAAGGCTGGCTTATGTGCAGCATTGAAGACTGTAAAAAGATGTGGTTCAGAGGAGATAATTCCGATGACAGCGCATTTGTTGAGGTAAAGCTTTACGGTACTGTTAATCCCGAAGCCGCAGATAAATTCACAGGACTTCTGTGTAATTACCTTGAGGAAAAGCTTTCAATTTCTTCCGACAGGACCTATGTGCGCTATGAAGGCGGTAGCGACTGGGGCTGGAACGGCTCAAATTTCTGATAAAAAACAGGTCTGCTGATGATTTTCAGCAGACCTTTCTTCATATATTGAGAATAATTGTTGCAAAATAGAAATAAACCAGAAGAGAAACCGTGTCAATAAGCGTTGTAATAAGAGGGCTTGCCATAACTGCAGGGTCAAGACCTATCTTTTTTGCAAGCAAGGGGAGGGCACAGCCGATAATTTTAGCTGAAACAATTGTTGCAAACAGAGTTATACCTACAACAAGCGCCACAAAAATTGTAACCTCGGGATTTTTCATAAGGAAATTATCCACAAGCATTACCTTACCGATTGCCGCAACACCGAGTACAACACCGCAAAGAAGCGATACACGGCATTCCTTCCATAAAACCCTGAAAAAGTCTCTGAATTCAACCTGACCCAGAGAAATTCCGCGGATTACCGTAACGGAAGCCTGACTGCCTGCATTACCGCCTGTTCCCATAAGCATCGGAATAAATGCAGTAAGAATGGGAAGAACAGCAAGTGCGCTTTCAAATTTAGAAATAATCATACCCGTAAATGTAGCGGAAATCATAAGAATCATAAGCCAGGGAATACGGGATGCCCATAATTTTAACACCGGAGTCTTAAGATACTCTGTGTCATTAGGCGTAATAGCCGAAATTTTTGAGAAGTCCTCTTCCGTTTCCTCCTGCATAACATCAATAGCATCGTCAACGGTGATAATACCGACAAGGCGGTCCTCATTATCAACAACAGGAAGCGCAAGGAAGTCATATTTACCGAACATCAGCGCGATGTTTTCCGTGTCAGCAAGAGTATTAACGGAAATAACGTTATCCTCCATTATTTCATCGATAATCTCACTTCTTTCAGAAAGAAGAAGATCCTTTGCCGTTACAATGCCGATAAGGTGATTCTTGTCATCAGTAACGTAACAGGTATAAATCGTTTCCTTGTTAACGCCGACGCTTCTGATTATTTCAAGTGACTGTTCAACAGTATAGGATTTTCTGAGTCTTACAAACTCAGTTGTCATAATACTTCCGGCGCTGTCTTCAGGATATTTGAGAAGCTCATTTACCGCCTTTCTGACATCAGGAGAGGCAACCTTGAGAATACGCTTGACAACCGTAGCCGGCATTTCCTCGATAATATCTGCAGTATCATCATAATAAAGCTCGTCAAGCACGTCCTTCAGCTGAGAGTCGCTGAAAATATTAATAAGATATTCTTGCTTGTCGCTGTCCATTTCAACAAAAACCTCTGCGGCAAGCTCTTTGGGTAAAAGTCTGTAAATAAGCACCGACTTTTCATCGGAAAGCTCATCAATGACGTCGTTGATATCGGCAGGATTCTGTTCCTCAAGAAGCGTGCGAAGCTCAGAAAACTTCTTTTCGGCAAGAAGCTGCAAAGCCTTTTCAATGAGCTTGATATCAACAATTTCAATGTCAATAATTTCGTCCATATTGTATTCCTCCTAAATTTTCTCCGGCATCAAAGCCGATTTACAGGAGCAACACAAAAGCGAACGGGGAAGTGAGATTAAACTCAGATGCCCTGCGGTGAGTTTAAGAGAATAAATTCATCGTAATAAAAGCACGTACTTCGGCCGCCCGCATTCGTGCTACTATCGCCTGTATCCATAAACTCACTTCCTTTATCTGAATTAAAAATAAAATCCCGTCATAACGAACGGGATTTTTATGGCGGAGAGTCAGGGATTCGAACCCTGGGTGAGTTTCCCCACACAGCATTTCGAGTGCTGCACCTTCGACCACTCGGACAACTCTCCACATATCTCTTACGACTTAATTATTTTATCAAATCTATAAATCAATGTCAAGAAAATATATAAATATTCAGTATAATATATATTAGTTTTTTTATGTTGAAATAATCGTTTCTTGTAGTATAATATTTAAAAATGCTTACGGAGTGTCTATTATGTCTTTTTCAATGCCGCGTTATATAGCGCCTGATTTTTCTCAGGATAAATTTATAAATTCCCCCTACTGCGAATATGCCGTAACAGAAGCTGACGGTGTAGCCCCTGAAAATTTCCATAGCACATCTATGTTTCCCGAGTATTTCAAAATAGCAGGGAAGTGGATTCTTGCAAAGGAAAGCCGTATGGATTCCTGCGTTGTCATTGCTCCTGACGGGGAGCTAAAGGTAGTTGAGGCGAGAAATCTCAAAAAGGGCGATAATGTAATTCTCGGAAGAACAGAAAACTGCGAGGAGGGAATTTTTCTGCACGCTAACGGCTTCGTATCAGAAGACGAAGCAATGCACGATCAGTTCACCTTCCGTCAGGGCAGAAGCCGTGAAACCTCCTATTCAAGAGATTACGACAACCTTTTCGAGCTACTGAAATACGAAAAGGAGCACGGAAATATTATATGGGTTATAGGACCTGCTTTCTCATTCGATGCAGATGCCAGAAAAGCTATGTCGCTTCTTATAGATAACGGATATGCTCACGGTGTTCATGCAGGAAATGCCCTTGCCACCCACGATCTTGAGGGAGCTTTACTTCACACCGCACTTGGTCAGGATATATACACTCAGAAATGTCAGCCGAACGGTCATTATAACCACCTTGATATCTGCAATAAGGTTCGAAGAAGCGGCTCAATCCCTCAATTTATAAAAGACTACAATCTTGATGACGGTATTATGTGCAGCTGTGTCAAGAATAATGTTCCTTTTGTGCTTGCAGGCTCAATCCGCGATGACGGACCTCTTCCCGAGGTTATCGGCGATGTTTATAAGGCAGCCGATGAAATGCGAAAGCTTGTAAAGAAATCAACAACTGTTATCTGTATGGCAACAATGCTTCATACAATTGCTACGGGCAATATGACTCCCTCCTTCAGAGTGACAGAAGACGGCACCGTCCGTCCCGTATATATCTACACCGTCGATATAGATGAATTTGTTGTAAATAAGCTTCTCGACCGCGGAAGCCTCAGCGCAACAACCGTTGTTGCAAACGTCCAGGATTTCATCACCCTCGTTGCCAAAGGTCTGAAACTAATGTAAATTTATGTTTTTGCTTATGTCCCGTTTTTGTCCCGCGATTGAAATTATAATAAATTTATGATACACTTATTATAATATCACGAAAGGAATCAATATATGAATAATTATCTTGATACATTTGATGAAGTTGCGTTTAGTTTGGAATGGCGCCGAATGATTGGTATAGCCGGCTCCGAAAGATTCGATATGGAAAAATTTCAACACTTAGCAAAGAACACGTACTCGTTTTTAGCGTCTTTTGATAATGATGAAAAAGTTGCTCGAGAATATTTGGGGAGTATGCTGTTAATACATGAGTTTGCAACTCTTCCACCTGTGTTTTTGAACCGTGAAGGGAAGGCGGCAGTCAGGATAATGTCATATCTTTTGGATTCGTTTATTAATAACAATATCTCTTATGATTGCCCATATATACAAATTGAGGATGAAGAAGGAAACTTCCATCAAATCGATACTAATACTTTTGATTTGTCCGAATTGTTATAATATCAAGTAACAATGAAATTATAATATATGTGTGATATAATAATAAAATATTCGATGTGAGGTGTAATTATGAACAATAATTTATTCAGATACGCAACAAGTGAGTTATCACAAGATGCATTTATTTGTTGGCTATTATCTTATGCCATTAAAGATTGCATAAAAGATAAAGCCTTATCTGATTGTGCAAAGGATTTTTTGCATTTGATTATTCCGGAGCTTGAAAAGGAAAATATTTATCTCTCGGAACCGCCCTGCAGACAGTATAAATCAATTGATGTTTTGATTACTGTAAACGATAAATATAAAATAATTATTGAAGATAAGACGTACACATCAGATCATGATAACCAGCTTTTAAGATATAAGGAAACCGTAACAAGAGATTTTCCGGAACACAGAGTTATCTGTATTTACTATAAAACAGGCTTTCAAAGCGATTTGTCAAATGTACGCAATGCCGGTTATATTATTTTCGACAGAAAAAAAATTCTTACCGTTTTAAGCAAATATGTAGACAAATCGTCAAACGATATATTCAAAGCATATTATGAATACATAAATGACCTTGAGCAAAGAGTGCAGAAATTCAGAACTTTGCCGATTAAGGAATGGAGCTGGGAACAAATCAATGGTTTTTATGAATATTGTCAGCACAATCCTATTGATTCAGACTTGAAATTCGATTATGGTTATGTCCCCAATAAAACAGGCGGTTTTGACGGAATGTGGATATGGAAGCCTATTTATCTGGATATCGACGGCTTTATTTGCGAAGTTTATCTTCAATGCGAATTTGAAAACGGCACTTTTAGAATTTGTTATAGAGCAAGCGCAAAAGAAGGCAAAGTTCAAAGCGAACAACGTGAGGCTTTAATATGGAAAAAACACAACAACCAATGGATTAATGTCGCTGAGAAACATAACTTTAAAAAGCCACAACGGTACGGTGTCGGAAGTAGTGTAGCACTCGGAGTTTATAATACCGAAGTGGCAACATATAAAGAAGCAATTTTTGCCATAAAAAATGCCATCAGCAATTTCTATGCTATCGTAGAGGAAATTAATAAATAAATCTTCTTGTAAATTCTAGGTTTTTTGTCAGTCTTTGAAGAAGATATTGACAAAAAACAACATATTTGTCCGATAATAGCAAAAGCGATGTGAATTTCACCTCGCTTTTAATACAGATTCTCGATATTATTGAACATACAATGAAATTTATCATCAGGCTCCGCATCTGTATGATAATGACCGAAAAACCATTTGGAAAATGTAGCTTTGTTCTTTATTTCTTCAAAAAATTCTGTAAGAACATCTTTATTATAACTTGAATTAATCTTTTCTTGTACAGACAACGGTGCGCAGTGCGTGATAACGTAATCAACATCCCAACCGTTTGCCTCAAGATTTGAAATTGCTGTTTCAAGTTCTTCAGCTGATGGTAATTCCTCTTCCCACCAATTTTTATCTTTTGTGCGATACTCCTTATCGTGAGAAGCGGCTCCGCCAAAGGTAAAAAACCGTTTACCGCCTATTTCATAAAGCTGACCCCTCATCAGATGATAAATGCTATCTGATATTTTATGAGCTTTTCCACCGTGAAAATCCACAATTTCAAATTCTTTCAGCAAATTAAAATTCTCGTGATTACCATCAACAAAAAGAGTGGTAAAATTTTTATTGTCTAACCATTTACGCCAATAAAGTTCTTCGCTATCATTATTCCAGACTCCGCCAAAATCACCGCAGATAATTAAGAAATCATCCTTTGATAAATTCTTTTGGCAGGGAAACTGCTTCGTATTCAATTTTGATATATCAACAGGTATATGCGTGTCGCCGGTTATATAAACCATTATTTCACCGCCTTTGATTTAATATATCACAATTCGTTTCAAAAGTAAATCTATGCAGCATAAATCTCCTCAAATTACAGATAATAACAACACAATTTGTAATTTATGGAGAAATGTATATATAAAAGCAACAGGAATTGTGAGAAGAATAGAGGCTTGTGTTATAATAGGGCAAACCGCCCAAAACCGCATAAACACCGGGATTTTTGCAAGTTTGCCCTATTGAACACAAGGGTGCTAAAAATAGTTTTTCAGCGTTTTTATACATAGCAAAAAGCGAGGTAAAATTCACCTCGCTTTTGCTTATTCGCCCGAGTGGTTAATATGGGTATGGAAGATTCTTACGGCTTCCTCTGCGGCGTTTTCAATATCAAAATATTCCCTGCTTGGGACAATGGGATAGGTGGCAATCATAATTAACACCTGCAAACATTCCTGAACAGAAATGGGATAAAAGAAAGCGTTTCGGATTCCCTCGCAAGCATCGACAAAGGATTGAATTACTTCGGTTGCTTTGTCGAAATCCTTAATTTCCTCTTCTGCGAAATCGTTATACAAAGATTCTAAATCTTCATAAATACCCCAAACTGTTTCAGCATCGAAACCAAGTGATTCATAATAAGCATTGAGAGCGTCATCGAATTTTTTGTATTCGTTGTAATCAAAATTAGCCATACCTGTTTCTCCTTTTTCTTTTTTAATATATAGCATAAACTTGCTTCAATTACAATATCATAAGCGGTGTGCCAAAAATGGTACACAAAATTAAACCGCCTGCTAAGTTGTATTTCATTCGTTCTTATGTTAATGCGTTTATTAAGTCGGTTGTGGAAAAATCCAGGGGAGGCAGCGCTTCTAATAGTCGCAGCCTGCTAACTGCTTTAGAGAACTTGGGATAACCATCATTATACCATTTTCCATAATTTCTCGGATGAATGCTTTCAATAATGTATGCTTTAAGTGTATTGCTGTAATATATCGTTTCAAATATTTCCGTAGAATCGGGAGATATATCGTCAGCCGTGAAACCCGATTTTTGAAGGATAATAATTGTGGGCTCTAAAATTTTAATCTCTTCTTTAAGAATTTCCAAGCAATTTTTTGTTTGCTCGGTATAATTTTTAATATTGCTTACCTGTTCAGAGTGTTCCTTAAAAGCACAACGATACATATTGGTCAAAGCGAAACATGTTAATACGCTGTCTTGTTTATATAAAAATTTGTTAGTGTCTTCTATTGAATTGTTTACCCAATTGTAATTTAACATTTCACAAAGCATTTTGTAGGTTTCTCGATAATGGAGATTTACCTTGCCTTCATCCAAAAAATCGATTAATCGCTTAGGAGAAAACAAGTAATTACTACATTCATTTTTGGAACGACCTTCTTTTCCGACTATCAAAATACGTATCGCCTTGCCGTTGACGATAATGTCATAATTATCTCCAACCATAGCCGCAAAAGATGAGTTGTATCCATTTACGAGTCCATCAGTAACAGCCTGTTGAGAACAAATTTTATATAATTTACAAATACCGTTTTCACAATAGTAGTTTTTGTAAAGAGTCAGTAATTCTCTTTTTCTTTGAATAGTTTTTTCTTTTTCTATTTTCAACATAATCAAAAGCCACCTTTCGTTTTCAAGATTATTATATCACAATCGGTCTAAAAAGTAAATTCATGCAGTATAAATCTCCTCAAAATACAGATAATAACAACACAATTTGTAATTTAAGGAGAAATGTATATATGAAAGCAACAGGAATTGTTAGAAGAATTGACGACCTCGGAAGGGTAGTCATTCCAAAAGAAATCAGAAGAACAATGAGAATCCGTGAGGGTGACCCTCTGGAAATTTATACCGACATTGACGGTGAGGTTATTTTCAAGAAATATTCACCTATGGGAGAATTACAGGAATTCACTTCGCAGTATTGTGAGGTTCTTTATAAGGCAATGGGAATGCCCGTGCTTATTACCGACCGCGATCACGTTGTATGCTGTATGGGTATTCCTAAAAGAGATGCTCTTGAAAAAAGAATTTCATCAGGACTTGAAAAGGTTATGGAAAACAGAAGTGCATTCATCGCATCCGCAATGGACAGAGTAGCACTTACTCCCGTAGAAGGACTGGATAAAAACGCCTGCATAGCGGTACCGATACTCGGTAATGGTGATGTATCCGGCTGCGTTATTGCACTTTTCAACGAAAAGAACGAATATCCCTCACAGGCAGAAATAAAGCTTGCAGAAGTTGCGGCTCAGTTTTTGGGTAAACAGACTGAAGAATAAAATGTCTTGACAACTTTTTCATATTTTGTTATTATTTATTTAATAACAGAGCTTGAGGGAGTAGTTTGCACCGTTTAAGCGGCGTGATATGTCAACATGCATGGCTGTTTTCAGTCTGGCATATCTTAAATAACGAGACTCACAGACAGTTTCATTGCTGTACTGAGTCATACAATCGGGACTTTAGTACAAAACGTACTGAGGTCTTTTTTCTTGCTCTGAAAAAAAATATAAAGGAGTTATACCCAATGAAGCACTATCTGGAAAACGTTGAGGCAGTATTTACTGATGTTCAGTCATCTCCTCAGGGTTTAACCGCAGCAGAAGCTGAGAGCCGTTTACAGAAAAACGGTAAAAACAAGCTCGCAGAGGCTAAAAAGGATTCTATGCTCAAAAAGTTCTTCGACCAGATGAAGGATCCTATGATTATTATCCTTATCATTGCTGCAGCAATCTCTGCCGTAACAGAGTTCATTGAAGCAAACGAAGCCGGACACACCTTTTTCCCCACCGATACCTGTATTATCCTTGCTGTTGTTCTTATTAATGCTCTTCTCGGCGTTATTCAGGAAAACAAGGCAGAAAAAGCAGTTGAAGCACTTCAGAAAATGTCTGCCGCTACGACAAAAACCTTACGCGACGGCAAGGTAGAAACCATCAAAAGTGAAGACCTCGTTGTCGGTGACGTTATTCTTCTTGATGCAGGTGACGCTATTCCCGCTGACTGCCGAATCTTCGAATGTGCAAGTATGAAAATTGAAGAAGCAGCCCTTACCGGTGAATCCGTTCCCGTTACAAAACTTGTAAATGCACTTATGGGCAAGAGCAATTCCGACGAAGTCCCTCTCGGTGACCGTAAGAATATGGCATATATGGGCTCTACTCTCGTTTACGGACGCGGCAAGGCAGTAGTTACAGCTACCGGTATGAACACCGAAATGGGTAAAATTGCTAATGCCATAGCACTTGCCGAGCAGGGTAAAACTCCTCTTGAAATCAAGCTCGAGCAGCTTTCCAAGATTCTTACAAAGCTCGTTCTTGCAGTTTGCGTTATCATCTTCGGTTATAATATCGCAATGTACTTCATTTCGGGCAGCACGCAGGAATTTTATCAGGTTGCTCTTAACTCCTTCATTACGGCTATTGCTCTTGCTGTTGCCGCTATTCCCGAAGGACTTGTTGCGGTTATGACAATCGTTCTTTCCATCGGCGTTACAAATATGTCGAAGAAGAACGCAATTATCAGAAAAATGAATGCAGTTGAAACTCTCGGCTGTACTCAGATTATATGTTCTGATAAGACAGGTACTCTTACACAGAACGTTATGACTGTTGTTGACCACTATGCTGAGGATGAAACAGTTCTCGCAACAGCTATGGCACTTTGCACAAATGCTGAGGTTGATGAAAACGGCAAGGGTACAGGTGAACCCGACGAGGTAGCTCTTATAAACTATGCAAAATCTGTAGGTCTTGCAAAATCTGACCTTGTCGCTGCACAGCCCAGAGTCGGTGAAGTTCCCTTCGACTCAGGCAGAAAGATGATGAGTACCGTACACTCTGCAAACGGTATATTTGTACAGTATACCAAGGGTGCACCCGACGAAATCCTCAAGAAGTGCAACCGTGCACTCGTTGGCGGTAAGGTTGTTGAAATCAATGACGAAATCCGCGCAAAGGCAGCAGAAGAGAATACAAGAATGGGCAACAAGGCTCTTCGTGTATTTGCTGTTGCATTTAAGGAATACAGCACCGAGCCTACAGTATATGAATCAGAAGCACTTGAATACGATATGATTTTTATCGGTCTTACCGGTATGATTGACCCCGTGCGCCCCGAGGTTAAGGACGCTATTATCGAGTGCCGCGGTGCAGGTATCACTCCCATTATGATTACAGGCGACCATATCAACACAGCAAAGGCTATCGCAAGAGAGCTCGGTATTCTCACAGATGACAGTCAGGCTATGATGGGTGCCGATATTGATAAGTATACAGACGAAGAATTCGAAAAGATAGTTGAAAACATCTTTGTTTATGCTCGTGTTCAGCCCGAACACAAGACAAGAATAGTTAATGCCTGGAGAAACAAGGGCTACGTTACCGCTATGACAGGTGACGGTGTTAACGACGCTCCCTCTATCAAGAGTGCCGATATCGGTGTCGGTATGGGTATTACAGGTACTGACGTTACCAAGAATGTTGCAGATATGGTTCTTACCGACGATAACTTTGCAACAATCGTTTCCGCAGTAGGAGAGGGCAGAAGAATTTACGATAATATCCGTAAGGCTATTCAGTTCCTTCTCGGATCGAACCTTTCCGAGGTTATCTCTATTTTCTTTGCAACAATTATGAGCTTCACAATTCTTGAAGCACCCCACCTCCTCTTCATCAATCTTGTTACAGACAGTATTCCCGCACTTGCACTCGGTCTTGAAAAGCCCGAAAGCAACATTATGAGAAGAAAGCCCAGAAGCAAGAATGACGGCATCTTTGCAGGCGGCCTCGGCTTTGACTGTGCATATCAGGGTGTTCTTGTAAGTATTCTTACAATTGCTGCCTTCTATATCGGTGAATTCCTTGAAACAGGCCACCTTGTTTTCAGAAACATTCCCGACAGCTCCGAAGGTATGACAATGGCATTCTTCACAATGGCAATGTGTGAAATCTTCCACTCCTTCAATATGCGCTCACAGAGAGGCTCTTCTATTGCAATGGTATTCAAGGGTCATCACAACGTAGCTCTTTACGGTGCAATGATCGGCTCATTCCTTCTTACAACAGCAGTTGTTGAAATTGATTTCCTTTCAAATCTCTTCGGCTTCGCCCACCTTGATATGAAGGCATACCTCATTTCTCTCGGTCTTTCTGTTCTCATTATTCCCGCAGTTGAAATAATGAAGGCAATTCAGAGAGCTGCATCAAAAAATAAAGAAGCTTAATCAAGCAAAAAAGGGGAGTCCCGACGGACTCCCTGTTTTTTATTTATTCAAGAATGTTAGAGGTAATATAATCTATACCCCAGTCTGCAAGCTCTTCACCGCGCTCCTTTTCGTCACAAGTCCAGCAGTTGACTTCAATACCGTTTTTGTGAAGAAGCTTGATTCTTTCCTCAGAAAGTTCTGCAAAGTAAATATCCAGGTCAAATTTGTGCTTAATAAGAAGTCCGGGCAGCTCATCAAAGTAAACACTCGTCAGAAACTGAACCTTCTGTTCGGGGTAAATTTCGCGAAGCTTTACAAGGTTATTAAAAGCAAAAGAAATGAAGATAACATTATCAAGATAGCCGAGCTCATTGATTTCGTCACAGATTTTAACAATATCTTCCTTTTCAAACTCATTCTTAAGCTCAAGAACTGCTATTTTTTCATACCTCTTACAGGTTGCAATATATTCTTTGAGAGTAGGTATTTTAAGATCTTCTCTGCCTTTCACCCCATCTCTGTCCGTAAGCAATAGCTTTCTTAAGGTATCAAATGTTGTTTCTTCAATAATCATATTATCGATAGCAACTCTGCCGGTTGTATCGTCATGGAAGCAGACAAATTTGCCGTCGAGAGTTCTGTGAACGTCTGTTTCAATACCGAAATAGCTTCTGTTTCCGGCAGCAATAAATGCAGCGTTTGTATTTTCCTTTTCAATGCCGCTGAGGCCTCTGTGTGCTACAACCTTAGTGCTTTTAGAATCAAATTTTACAGTATTCATAATCATCCTCCTAACTTATTTTATAATAACATATTTTTACACCTATATCAATAAAAAAAATATCACCTCCGACTCCATAAGAAGCCGGAGGTGATTTTAATTAGTCAAAATCCATTATAAAACAAACAGATTTCTGAAGAATTTAACGATACGCAGGAAGAAATCTCTGATTCTTTCAATGAATCCGTTGATTCCGCCTTCCTTGGTTTCACAATCATCACACTTGCCGTCACCGTTTGCATCATTATGCTCACCGTAATGTCTTAATCTGCCGTTTGAACCGAAGGAGTAAATATCTCCGTCAATTTCAACGCTTTCATTGACAAGCATATATGTATCTTCGGGACTGAAATAGTATGTATAACCGTCAATTTCAATAAGACCTGTCACGGGGTTGGGGCCATCATAGTAGCTTGTACCCATTTCGGTTTCATTCCAGCATCCGTCTTCAACATAACCTTCCTTAGAGAAGACGAATTCCATCTTATTGATAGTAACTCTGCCGCTGTGAGTCTTATAGCCCTTAGTCTTGCTGAAATAATACCACTTACCGTCAATTTCAAACCAGCCGCGCTGTAATTCTCCGTTGATATAGTAAGAATTTGTACCGTCATCATTCTTTTCAAGAGAGCCCTTTATAAGCTGACCATTAGCGTCAAACAGATACTTATGACCATCAATTGATACTTCACCGGTCTTAATAAGACCCTTGTCATCAAAGATATAATGATCTGTTCCGAGAGTGAACCAGCCTGTACGGTACTGACCTGCAATAAAGTACATTTTCTTGCCGGTTTCACTATCTTCCGCCCAACCTGTATATCCTTCAGCTGAGATAGAATATCCGCACTTTGTGCAGGAGAGATACTTACCGTCATATGCATAATTGTGTGCACCGGTTTCGGTACAATTAACAGTTCTTGTTGCAGAATATGTATCCATAACAAGGTGCTCATAGCCGTCATAGTTCCATACAGTTATATCAAGCTTTGTATCTGTAGTTGATACTGTAAGATAAACGGAGTCATATTCATCTGTAGCAATTTCATGATACTGAGGATATGAGGTAATAGCATAGGACTTATCGGCTGAAGTTGCGGCACAGATAAAGTGAACCGTACCGTTTTCATCCCGGACTCCGTTCTTGAGAGGATATGTTCTTGCATATGAGTGGTCGTGGCCGGAGAAGACAAAGTCGATACCGATTTCATCAACAGCAGCAGCTAACTTGTCCATCATTTCTCTTGATGTACCGCCGCCGGCATTTGTAAAGTAAATAGGCTGATGAAGAGTAAGAATCTTCCAGTTAGCATTGGACTTAGCCGCATCATCAATCAGCCACTGAGCAGCCTCTTCAACAGTTGACGCGGAAAGATAAGTAAGCGCTGCAACATAAACATTACCGTATTCAAATGAGTAGGCAAGGGGAGCCTCATCTGTTGTTCCGGGAAGATTGAAATAGTGTGCAGCATTGATTGCGTTTGCGTCACCCGTATATTCGTGGTTACCGAGAACGTGTATAATATCGGTTTCACCGAGAAGACCGTTTGAGAATACATTGCCGATTCCGTTCCAATAAGCATAAGAACCTGCATTGTCAACAGCGTCACCGGTCTGAAGACCGAAATCAAATTTAATACCGGACTGTTCAAGCTGTGCTGTAATAGCATCTACATTGCTTGTATCTGCATCCTGAGTATCACCGAAAATGAAGAAGTTGGTGTTTTTACCGTTAACATCTGTAGTAAATGTACGCACATCGGACCAATTGGTTCCGTCGCCTACAACATAAACGTATTCTGCACCGTTATTAAGGCCCGTGATGACTGCTGTATTGAATCTGATTGCATAGTTAGTTTCAATATTACCTGAAGCTGCAGCAACATCAAGATAGCTGATACCTTCAAACTCCGTAAACGCGGCGTCCCCGTCAGCTTCAAAAGCGGACTTTTCAGCATATTTTACAACAGCCTTGTCAGCAGCGGCAATGGGGGAAGCCATCCAGGAGATATTCTGCTGGGTTGCGGGATCTTCTGAAGCATTAAGAAGAATATTTGTGGGAAGTCCCGTTTCGTCGCCGCCTGCAGCATAAGTCTGAGACTTATAGATAAATGAGCGTTCTTCACCTCTGACGGCATAAACAGAGAATGTTGCAACATCGGTTACAAATGCATCTGTATAAAGCTTACCTTCGTCATCGGTTGTGCCGAGAAGCACATCGTCAGTTGTGTAAACCTCAACACCTGCAGCGGGAGCATCCTCAGTATCCTTAATGTAGATATTTCCGCCTTCAGAGCCCTTAATCATAACATCAGTAGAAATTATGAATGCTGATGCACAATTATCGGAAATCTTTGCAGAGAAGCCGTTTACATAATTTGCAGTTTTTTCGGATGCATAAGTAAGAGCACCCTTTGCAATTCTGTGCGTTACATTAAGGTTTTCGGGAGTATTTGAAGGAACAGAAGTGATGATTTCAGCAAGAATTCCGTCATCCAGAGAAGTATCAGCGTCGGCCTTTCTTACTACCTTAAAGGAGAATGTATCCTTTATGCTGTTATATTCGGGTTCACCCTCAAGCTCATAATTTGCAGAAGGCACAACCGACATATCACGCCAGTAAGAAGTAAAGTCAGAGAGAACCTTTATAACAATATCAGCGGATGTTATATCGGAAGCATTATTTGAAGCAACTGTGAATACATAATCCTTGCCGAGAATGGGAGCATTGGCAGGAAGGAACATAAGCTCGGTGTCATCGGAATTGCTGTCAATAGTGAAATAACGCATTTCAGTTGTAACATTTCCGAAATTATCAACTACTTCAATTTCAATATTATGAACACCGTCAGCAAGAACTGCATCATAGAAGTAGATTTCGTCGTCGCCTTCGTTGATATAACACTTATCGGTCACATCAACACCGTCGATATACATCTTTGTGGCGGCGTCGTTAATTCCTGTCATATACTTGTCTTCTGCATCAGCATAAGAAGCCTTAAAGGAAACAGTATTTGTTGTGTAAACGGTTTCACCGTCAACAATACCGTTGTTTACATCGCCGAGGTAAGTAACCTTGGGATTAATTGTATCGGATGTATTTGCACCGTAAATAAGAGTAATATCATCAATGTAAATTGTGTCAGCAGTAACATGGTCCATAACCTTAGGCTGATATGAAATCCAGAATACACCGGAACCGGGATTCTCACCGTAAGGCTGGAATCCGTCTGCTACGTTACTTGAGCCTGCAACAGTACCGTCAGTAAGCTTGAATTCGAGATATTTCCAGCCGTTCCAGTTAATACCGGACTTGCCGTTTTCATCCTGTTCATTTGTGATACACTGATATGACTGAACTGTGTGACCGATACCTTTTTCGATATTGTCTGCAGTCATCTCGCTGGCACAGTTAAGATAAAGAAGATAAGGTGCAGTTCCTTCGGGAGCATATACCCATATACCAATAGCGGTAGGGGAGCCCTCAAAAGCATAAGCAGGACTTGTGGTACGGAGATAGAAGTTTGAATTCTTTGAGAAGTCGTAGGAAGCATAGTCAAATGAAATTCTTAAAGAATTATCACCGAATCTTACGGGCTCACCGTCTTCCTTATTAACAACATCAGCAACAACAGTATCATTCTCAACTGATGCATTGGGCCACATAAAGAGAGGCCAGCCTTCCGCACCAAGCTCTTCTGCTCTGCCTCTGTAGCCGCTGTAACCGTTAGCAGTTAACCAGTTAGCACCGTTAATGGGAAGAGACATTCCGGGAATGTAGTTCTCAGCATCCTTATTCTCTTCACCGGTAACGTATTCAAAGTCATAAAGAGTAGTCTGCATTGAACCGATAAAAATAGTAAGGACAACAGGGGCAATTTCTTCGTTGCATTTAAGCTTTGCAGTTATAAAAGCATTGTATGAACCATCGGCTGCACCGGTAAATGTCAATCCGCTGAAAGAACCGACTAATCCGGCATCATAGAACAAATAGTCACGAGTATATCCGTATGCCAAAATATTTGCATCATTAGCAATCTTATTAGCAATAATTGAGTCAATATCACAATTATCATAAGAAGGTGATCTCGCAAGGTACTTTATAATAGCATAATTATTATCAGTGTATACAACTTCGGGAGTTTTTACATAATAATTTGCCTTGTATGATGATGTTTTCGGATACTTGCCGAAAACTGCCTTGTCTTTATAAGTATCAAGATTCTCAATACCAACCAAAACGTGACAAACATCAGCTTCAGGCTCAGTTACCGTCTGAGGCGCAATAGTCCACTCGATATCGTCGTCCTTCATAGTAACATCTCTGTCCATGTACTTCGCAACGATACCGAAGTCTGTTGTTTCCTCAGGACCGACGGCCTGCTCGGTATTTGCAACATAAAGCTCGTCAGGAATCTGAACCTCAATTGAAACAGTACCGCAAACAACAGCCTCTGAAACATAATTGACAACAACTTCACCTGTTTTGCCGTTAGAAGTAAATTTGCCGTCAGCTGTAATTGTTCCGAAGGAATCATCAGCAAGAACGAATTTACCGTCAGCAGGAAGCTCAGCCGCATAACCTGATGAGTCAACACCTCTTGCGGCAAACTGAACGGTTGAGCCGGGTGTATAAATTATGTTATTGGGAGTAAGAGTAGCGTGGTGGAAAACACCTGAGGGCTTTGCAGATGAACAAACAAGAAGAGCAGAAGAAACAGTTCTTTCAACACCGTCAGAGGGTCTGTTTCTGCAAACAAGCTCCTGTTCACCTTCGTGCTGAGAAACATAAGTAGTAGAACCGCCGCCGTCAAGACATAAAGCAGTTTCGCATCCTAAAGCAGCAAGAGTATGAGCTAATTCATAGAAATACTGTCCGGAGGAATAGGGAGCCTGTCGTCCGTCAGCAACATAAAGAATAACCTTACCTTCAGCAGTAATACCTACTGCAGTTCTGGGGGCAAGAGCTTTTCCGAGGTCATGCTCGAGTGCCTCTTCGGTTACCTCGCCGTCTTTAACAAGAAGGATTTTTCCGCCGACTGCTTCAACGATATCAGAAGTAAGCTTACCTTCGCTGATAACAGCCTTACCGTCTTCTGTGATACCGAACCAGGGAAGCTTTGATTCCTTGTGATATACTGTACCCTGCATAACAAGAGCACCGTAAGGCTCACCGGTCTGCATATTAAAGAAGTCAGCGTTTGTGCCGGCAACAACGTTGAGATTTCTCTTTTCCTCGGCAGCATAAGCCTGGTCACGGACCTTCTGGAAGCCTATCTTATTTCCGTTATAGTCCTTATAACCGGCTATAATAGAAGTAGTAGGATTAGAAAGATCAACCTCAACTGCATAAGATGCAATCTGATTGGTGCCTTCTGCATTATTGGTTGTAATGTGGGTTTCCGTAATTCCGGGTGCAAGCACATAGTCTGTTCTTGATGTGAAATAGATATCTTCGCCGAGCTTTGAAGTATCAAATTCAATGGCTGCAAGAGCAGACATCGGTGCCATAACGGTTATTACCATAATAACAGCTAAAAGCACACTGAAATACGATTTGACAATAGTTTTGCCTTTCATAAAAACATCCTTTCTAAATGTAATTATTAATAAATTTTAACATATTAAGGATACATTATATTGTCATTTAAGTCAATGAAAATCGAAAAACATAATTCTTTTTATGCAAATAGCACATAGATAAAAACTAATTTTTGTCAAAAAAAATAATCAGATGAAAATATATCTCACCTGATTAACAATAACAGAAATACACGCCGACGTGTGATGATGATATGCCAAGCCTGCGGCTTGAATAAAAATAGAAGTAACTTTTGGTAGACAAAAGTTACTTCTTTTTTGCGAAAGACTACCTAAACGGAGCAAAATTGAGGTAAGAAAGCCTAAAAGTACACCACTATTTCTTATAGAAATTGATATGCAAATGCTCCTCAAGACCAAACCGATCCATAATATAGTGATTAACAATATAATTTGATGTATGCCACTGTTCGCAGGGGTGTCCTCCAATCGAGGCGGAGGTAGTTATTAAAGGCTTGCCGTATTGTTTTCTTAATATACCAGATAATTGTGCAAACGATTCGTTAATATCATAGGAATCAGATAAGTAATACTCTTGTGGACGGAATATTTCAATATACTCAATCTTTAACGCATTGAAATGAATTCCAAACATGAGAGGTATAATACAACCAAACGCTCTGCCTTCGAATGTAATATATCCATCTGTAACAAGTGTATATTCAATAGTTGATGCTTTTAGTAAATCAATAAAGGAGTGCGTATCAGGCGAAATAGCAATTTGCGGAAAGTCGATCACAAAAGTAGGTTTTGTATTATTCTTTTTCAAAAAGGAGAACATAGTATCACCACCTTGTAAAAATTATATCATAGAAATGCTACATTTCAATGATATATTGCTGTCGCAGTATGATATACGGCAATGCCGTATGATATATTTGCTTTGCAAATATGATATAATATCCGTTCCATTCATACGCAAAGCGTATATCATCTGCGTAGCAGATATCATAGCGTTAGCTATATCATCCGTGACCGTCGGGAACGGATATCATTCAAAAGAGCCACATTTGTCGGTAGACAAATGTGACTCTTTTCGTGGCGGAGAGTAAGGGATTCGAACCCTTGATACGCTTATGACGTATACACGATTTCCAATCGTGCTCCTTCGACCAACTCGGACAACTCTCCAAAGGACGAATGCTATTATAACCGAACAAAATAAAAAAATCAAGTGTTTTTTTAATTATTTTTTTAACATATTCAGTCTTTTAATTCAGTTACCTTTTCTGCAAGCAATTTCAGCTCCTCATAGGTCTTCACAACACTGAATTCACTTCTGAGCTTTGCAGAGCCTCTGAGTCCTTTTGTATACCATAAAGCATGCTTTCTGATTTCACACATACCGTTTTGTACGCCTCTGAGCCGACAGATAGCATCAGCGTGGCGAAGCATAATTTCCATTCTCTCCTCAGGAGAGGGATCCGGGTTATAACTGCCGGTATTCATATAATCATTAATCTGAGAAAACAGCCAAGGACGGCCGAGAGAGCCTCTTCCGATCATAACAAGGTCAACGCCCGTCTGCTCATACATATTCTTAGCGTCTTCCGGAGTAAATATATCACCGTTTCCGATAACGGGAACAGAAACAGCCTCCTTTACGGCTTTAATTGAAGCTATATCAACGGGAGGAGCATACATCTGCTCCTTGGTTCTTCCGTGTATCGTTATAAGTGATGCTCCGTTTGCTTCGGCTATTTTTGCAAATTCAACACAGTTTATACTATTATCATCCCAGCCCGTTCTGAATTTTACGGAAACGGGAATATCTACGGCATCGGAAACCGCTTTCGTAATTTTTCCTGCAAGTACAGGATCCTTCATAAGAAAACTTCCTGATTTATTTTTAATTATTTTCGGGGCAGGACATCCCATATTTATATCAATTATATCAGGGGAGAAGGAAAGTGCATACCTTGCCGCTTCTGCCATAATTTCGGGCTCATTGCCGAAAATCTGTATTGCGGAAGGATGCTCTTTTTCGTCTATTTTCATCAATTCCTGCGATTTTTTGTCATTCATGCTGACACCCTTGGCGCTTACCATTTCGCCGACGGTATAAGCCGCGCCGAATTCCTTACAAATAACCCGGAATGACAAATCTGCAACTCCTGCCATAGGTGCAAGAGCAGCAAAACCTTCAATTTTTACATTACCGATTATCATTTTATCACCTTACCGAATAATAACACAAAATTTTATAAAAATAAAGTAGCCTTTTTATATTTTTTGTGTTATAGTATAGTAGATTAATTATGTGAGGAAGTTAAGCTATGAAATACCTTGTTATTGACGGTAACAGTATAATCAACCGTGCCTTCTACGGAATAAAGCTTCTTAATGCAAAGGACGGGCATTTTACCAACGCCATTTACGGCTTTTTCAATATTCTTTTAGGTCTTGATGAAAAATATCATCCGGACGCAATTATTGCTGCCTTTGACGTACACAAGCCCACCTTCCGCCACGAGATGTATACTGAATACAAAGCAGGAAGAAAAAGCCCTCCTCCTGAGCTTTTAGAGCAATTTGAGCCGTTAAAAACTCTTCTTACCGCATACGGCTGTAAAATTATTGAATGTCCCGGCTTTGAGGCAGATGATATACTCGGAACACTCTCAGCATCCATTAACAAGGAAGACCATTGCTATATTGCAACGGGTGACCGCGATTCCTTGCAGCTTATAAATGATAATGTATCTGTCCTTCTCACAACTACAAAAATGGGCAAAACCCAGACGGTTGAATATAACAGGGAGCTGTTATTTGAGGAATACGGAGTAGAGCCCTCCGGAATGATTGAATTAAAGGCTTTACAAGGTGATAATTCCGATAATATCCCCGGTGTTGCGGGAATAGGTCCCAAGACAGCAGGGGAGCTTATAAAGAAATACAAAACTATTGACGTAATATATAGTGATGTCGATGCTGTTGAAGCAACTGCAAGCGTAAAGGCAAAGCTTATTGCCGGCAAGGACAGTGCATTTTTTTCAAGAACACTCGGCACTATCTGCCTTGAAGCTCCTGTTAACAGAGATATGAATATCTATCTCACCGATACCCGTGACAATGCTATGCTTCTCAGGGAGCTGGCACGCCACGAGATGTTCAAAGTCATTTCACGTCTCGGGCTTTCGGAGGAAAAATCCAAAGCCCTGGCAAATAATGAAAGCACAGAAATTTCTTGCATTAAATTTTCAGTTTATGACTGCGAATCAGCTTCTGATATGCTGAAAAATGCCGACAGAATATATATTTCACCTTTATTTGACGGTGATTTCATAACTGCTGTATCATTTATAACAAACGATGCAATAATTGCTGTTGAAAACAATTCGCTCATATTTTCAGGCTTTATCAAGAAAATACTTGAGTCCGCCTGTGAAAAGTATACAACAGACTGCAAGCAATTGTATTATTTCTGCTATGACAACGGAATAGAGCCGCAGAACATTACATTTGATATAACGCTTGCTTCCTATCTTCTTGATGTAAATTCATCAGATTATTCACTTCCGTCACTTGCTCTTTCATATAACGTTAAGGCAGCTACTCCCGATTTTTCAAACAATGAAGCTAAAATCTTCTGCGAAAGCAATAGAGAATACTGTGAAAGTGTATTCCTGACAAAGGTTCTTGCAGACAGACTTAATTCCGTAATCATTGAAAGAGAGCAGACTGATCTTCTTAAGAACATTGAAATCCCGCTTTCTCGTGTGCTTGTAGCAATGGAACGTGAGGGTATGCAGGTAGACACAGATGGAATCAGAAGCTTCTCCGAAAAGCTTTCTTCCGATATTTCTTTACTTGAAAAAGATATATATTCCCTTGCTCAAGAGGAATTTAACATTAATTCACCCAAGCAGTTAGGTGTAATTCTCTTTGAAAAAATGGGACTTCCCGCTAAGAAGAAAACAAAAACGGGCTATTCAACCAATGCTGAGGTACTTGAAGCTCTTGCTGAAGAATATCCGATAGTTTCTAAAATTCTGGAATACAGAACTCTTTCCAAGCTTCGTTCAACCTACTGTGAGGGACTTCTCAAGTCAGTTGACAGCGACAACCGGGTAAGGTGTACCTTCAATCAGACCGAAACCAGAACCGGCCGTCTTTCATCAACTGAGCCTAATCTTCAGAATATCCCGGTAAGAACAGTACTCGGCAGAGAGATGCGTAAATTCTTCATTGCCCGTGACGGCTATGTGATAATTGACGCTGACTACTCGCAGATTGAGCTTCGTGTGCTTGCTGCTCTCTCGGGTGACAAAAATATGACAGAAGCCTTCAATAGCGGAGTGGATATTCATACTGTCACCGCCTCAAAGGTTTTCGGTGTTCCGCCCGAAAATGTAACGGGTGAGCTCAGAAGCAAGGCAAAAGCCGTCAACTTCGGTATAGTTTACGGCATAGGTGCTTTTTCCCTTGCAAAGGACATTAAATCAACACGTGCAGAAGCCGATTCATTTATAAAATCCTATCTAGCATTATATTCCTATGTCAACAATTATCTTAATAATTGCATCGCAAATGCAAAGGAAACGGGCTATTCCGTGACGTATTTCAAGAGAAGGAGGTATCTTCCCGAGCTTTCTTCTTCAAACGGAATGCTCCGAGCTTTCGGTGAAAGGGTAGCAAGAAATATGCCCATCCAGGGAACAGCTGCAGATATAATCAAAATTGCAATGATAAACGTTTATGAACGTCTTAAAAAGGAATGCCCCGAAGCACGTCTTATAATGCAGGTACACGATGAGCTTATGGCAGAAGCACCCGAAAAGGATGCAGAAAAGGTTGCAAAAATTATAAAGGAAGAAATGGAAAATACAGTAAATCTCGGAGTTTTATTCTCTGCAGATACAGCTGTCGGAAAATCTTGGTATGATGCAAAAGATTGATTTTACGGTAACACCTGCTGAATTATCCGATGCATACGGTATTTCCCTGATTGAAAAAGAATGCTTTTCAGCCCCGTGGTCAGAAAGTCAGATTAAGGACGAGCTTTCAAAGCTCGGTGTAATTTTTCTGACAGCAAAATCAGCTGATGAGCTTTGCGGATATATAAGCGGTCAGCTGATTCTCGATGAATTTTATATAAATAACGTAGCCGTTACGGAAAAATTCAGAAAATACGGTATAGCTTCAGCGCTGATAGGTCTGCTTATTGACACTCTGAAAGAAACAACCTGCTCTCTCATTACGCTAGAGGTCAGAGAATCCAATGAAGATGCGCGCAGGCTGTACGAAAAATTCGGCTTCAAAAATCTCGGAATAAGGAAGGATTTTTACTCCCGTCCGAAAGAAAATGCTTGTATTTATACACTATATTTTAATGAAGGTGAGTGTGAAAATTGAAAATTCTCGCTATAGAATCCTCATGCGACGATACTGCCGCTGCAGTAGTCAAAGACGGCAGGGAAGTACTTTCCTCCGTAATTGCTTCTCAGGTTCCGGAGCATATTTTATACGGCGGTGTCGTACCTGAAATTGCATCAAGAAGACACTGCGAATCCATTTCAGGCGTATGCCGAGAGGCATTGAATTCAGCAGGTCTTACAATTGATGATATCGATGCTGTTGCCTGTACATATGCACCCGGTCTTATCGGTGCGCTTCTTGTAGGTGTAAACTTTGCAAAGGGTCTTTCCTACAGCACAGGAAAGCCTCTTATTCCGGTTCATCATTTAAGAAGCCATATTGCTTCAAATTACATAACACATAAGGACCTGAAACCGCCCTTTCTCGCTCTTGTGGTTTCAGGCGGACACACTCATCTGATTAATGTTAAATCCTATACTGATTACGAAATTATAGGCAGAACGCGTGACGATGCTGCAGGTGAGGCCATGGATAAGGCCGCAAGAACAATGGGACTTCCTTATCCGGGCGGTCTTAATATGGATAGAGTTGCCGCCGACGGCGACCCTTCCGCCTATAAATTTCCGTCACCGAAAATTCAGGGGTCAGAGCTTGATTTCAGCTTTTCTGGCCTCAAAACTGCCGTAATCAATCTTGTCCACAATCTTACACAGAAGGGTGAGGAAATCGACGTAAAAAACATCGGAGCCTCATATATTTCCTGCGTTGTAAGCATTCTTTGTGACAGAACTCAGAAGGCTATTGATATAACACATCCCTCAAAGCTCGTTCTTGCAGGCGGAGTATCGGCAAATACCGTTCTTCGCCGAGAAATGAAGAAGCTTGCAGACAAAAACGGAATTGAGCTTTTTGTTCCCGAGCTTAAGTTCTGCGGAGATAATGCTGCAATGGTCGGAGCTCATGGCTATTACGAATATCTTGACGGCAAAATTGCTTCTTTAAAACTTAATGCAACAGCTGCATTAGATATTGACAAAAATGTGTCAATATAATATAATTAATTTGATTTGAAAATTTTTCTATTATAAGGAGAGAATCAAATGTCACTTACAACCAACAAGTCAATTCTTTCTTGGATTGAAGAAAAGGTTGAGCTCGTTAAGCCTGAAAAAATTGTCTGGATTGACGGCTCAAAGGAGCAGATCGATGCCTTAAGAGCTGAAGCATGCTCAACCGGTGAAATGGAGAAGCTCAACGAAGATCTTCTTCCCGAATGCTACCTTCACAGAACACATCCCACAGATGTAGCCCGTGTTGAGGACAGAACTCTTATCTGTACTCCCACAAAGGAAGAAGCAGGCCCCACAAACCATTGGATGGAGCCCGGCGAATGCTATGAAATGCTTTACAGCATTGCTAAGGACTCCTACAAGGGCAGAACAATGTACGTAATTCCTTACTCAATGGGTCCCGTAGGCTCTAAGTTCTCTAAGGCAGGTATCGAGCTTACAGACTCCATCTACGTTGTTCTCAATATGGCTATTATGACAAGAGTAGGCAAGTCCGTTCTTGATGTTCTCGGCGATTCTGAGGACTGGGTTCGCGGTCTTCACTGCAAGTGTGATATCGATCCCGAAAAGAGATGGATCTGTCAGTTCCCTCAGGACAACACTATCATATCCGTTAACTCCGGTTACGGCGGTAATGTTCTTCTCGGCAAAAAATGCTTCGCGCTCCGTATAGCCTCATATCAGGGCTGGAAGGAAGGCTGGCAGGCAGAGCATATGCTCATCCTCGGTGTTGAAAATCCCCAGGGTGAAACAAAGTACATCTGTGCTGCATTCCCCTCAGCATGCGGTAAGACTAACCTTGCCATGCTTATTCCTCCCGAAGGATACAAGAAGGCAGGCTACAAGGTATGGTGCGTAGGTGACGATATCTCCTGGATCCGTAAGGGCGAGGACGGCAGACTCTATGCTATCAACCCCGAAAACGGCTTCTTCGGTGTTGCTCCCGGAACAAATATGAAGTCCAATCCCAATGCTCTTCTTTCCACAAAGAAGGGAACCATCTTCACAAACGTTGCTCACTATCTTGACGATAACACAGTATGGTGGGAAGGTCTCGACAAGAATCCCCCCGAAAATGCTGCTGACTGGAACGGCAATCCCTGGAACGGCAAGACAAGTGAGATCAAGGGCGCTCATCCCAACTCAAGATTTACAGCTCCCGCTGTCAACTGTCCCTGCCTCAGCTCCGAATTTGAGAATCCTCAGGGCGTTCCGATTTCAGCATTCGTATTCGGCGGCAGACGTGCAAAGCTTGCTCCCCTCGTATATCAGTCAAAGGACTGGAACAACGGCGTATTCGTTGGTTCAATAATGGCTTCCGAAACAACCGCAGCAGCAGCCGGTGCAGTCGGTGTTGTGCGCCGTGACCCCATGGCTATGCTTCCTTTCTGCGGCTATAATATGGGTGACTACTGGCAGCATTGGATCAACATCGGTAAGACACTTGATCCCGAAAAGGCTCCCAAGATCTTCAACGTTAACTGGTTCAGAAAAGATGACGAAGGCAACTTCTTATGGCCCGGCTTCGGTGACAACCTCAGAGTTCTCAACTGGATTCTTGACCGTTGCGACGGTAAGGTTGACGCAAGAGAAACTGCTATCGGCTATGTTCCCTATGCAGATGATATCGATCTTACAGGTATTGAAGATGAAGTTTCCAAGGAAACTCTTGAATCCATCCTTGTTGTAGATAATGACCTCTGGAAGGGCGAAATCCCCGGTATCGAGGAATTCTACGGCAGATTCGGCGACAAGCTTCCTGAAACTCTTAAGAACGAGCTTGAAGGCCTCAGAGCAAGCCTCAACTGATAATTTATCCCGATTCCGTGTGAATCGGGATTTTTTTATATCTCCTCACAGAAATATTCCGTCATATTTCGATAAAATGACGAATAATTTTCCGTTTTTATGTTTGACAAACACTTCGCTCAGTTATATAATATATTTATTAATAATATTTTTATTTTTTATATAGATAATCTTTAGTCGGAGGTCTTGTTTATGAAATCAGCAAAGAAGATTTTTTCAATTTTGCTTTGTATTTTATTGCTTGCAACAAGTGTTATAAATGACGGATGGAGTATGCTTATTCGCGCACCTGAAGCATCCGCAATGGCAGGCCATGAACAGAACTATAATGACACTCGAATCGAGCTTGATTTCAATAAAAACTGGAAATTCGATTTAACTGATGATGACACCGCTTATCTTAAAGGCTATGACGATTCAGCTTGGGAGAATGTTAATATTCCGCATGACTTCAGCATATCTCAGGAATTTTCAGACAAAGATACAGGATCATCAACCGGTAGCTTACCCGGCGGTACAGGCTGGTACAGAAAATGGTTTAATCTTTATGAATATTATTCCGGAGACCGAATAATTCTTAATTTTGACGGCGTATATCAACATGCTTATGTTTATGTCAACGGCAAGTATGTCGGCGAAAACCATTATGGCTATAACAGCTTTTCATTTGAAATTTCAGATTACCTTATCTGTTCTAATACTGCGCTTAATCTTATAGCTGTCAAAGTTGTTAATGACCTCCCCTCGAGCCGTTGGTATTCAGGCTCGGGAATCAACAGGGATGTAACTCTCACGATTGCAGGTCCCGTTCACGTATCGCTTTACGGACCCCGTATTACTACACCGTTTATAGATACATCAGATAACAAGCTGACAAGCGAAGAGGGAAGAATAACAGCAAATATAAAGCTTCATAATTGCTCAGCAATAGCAAAAAGACTGACTGTTGAAGCGACAATACTCGATAATAATCACAATGCCGTAAGCGGCACCGAAGCCTCTCAGATAGTTGCAATAGGTCCTGACATGGAATTATCTGTAGAGCTAAGTCCGAGTATTTCCTCTCCGGAATTATGGACTCTCGATAACCCGAAGCTATATTATCTTAAAACTGTTGTTCTCGACGAAAACGGTGAGCTTATTGATGAATATCACACAACCTTCGGATACCGTTCAATAGAGTGGGATGCAACTAAAGGCTTTAAGCTTAACGGACAGTATATTAAGCTCAAGGGTGCAAGTCTTCATCATGACCAGGGCGCACTTGGTGCTGTACAGGAATACGACTCAATTTACCGCCAGCTCGTCACTCTTAAGGAAATGGGCTGCAATGCAATACGTACAACACACAATCCTGCCTCCAAAACTCTTCTCAATATCTGCAATGAGCTCGGTATGCTTGTTATTGAAGAATTTTTTGACGGTTGGGATGCCTCTAAGGAAAACAACATCAATGACTTCAGCAAATATCTCAATGAAAGATTAGCCCCGGAGAACAAGGCAATCGGAGCAAACGGTCAGAAATGGTACGAATATGTAATTGAGCAGACAATTCTCCGTGACGAGCACAATCCGTGTATAATTGCCTGGGACGTAGGTAATGAGCTCTGCAACATAACACTTGGGGAATCTACCGATAATTATGCAGCTATTGCTGAATCCATTCATAATAAATGCAAAGAGCTTGACCCCTCAAGACCAATCCTTCAGGGCAATAACAATCCCGCTAACGAAATCCTCACGGAAATTGACAGTAAAATGGATATTGTCGGAGGCAATTACAGCCCTGCTTATTGGAAATGGATATTAAAAGAAAATAATGACCCCCGTTCTGATAAACCCTTTGTTTCTACTGAAGCTGCATCAGCACTCAGCAGCCGAGGTGTTTATTATCTGATGAACAGAATGCCTGATGCGGAAAATGAAGCTCCCCGCGATGAGAATAATTTCCGTGTTACATCGTATGACACGGACTGGGTAAATTGGGGAAATTCCGCAGCAGAAGCCTGGTACTACGTAATTACAAACGACTGGTATTCAGGAGAATTTATATGGACCGGCTTCGATTATATTGGCGAGCCTACGCCTTGGAACAATTATTCCAATCCGCAGCCCGGTGCTGTTCCTAATTCCTCGTATTTCGGAGTTATTGATACGGCAGGATTTGAAAAAGATTCATATTTTCTCTACAGAAGTCTTTGGAACGAAGATAGCACAACACTGCACCTGCTACCCGGCACCTGGAACAAAGATAACCTCTACATTGAGAACGGCTATGTAAACGTCGCTGTATACAGCAATGCCGCTGAAATTAGGCTTTACCTTAACGGACAACAGATTGCATCTGCCAAATCTACAGTAAACACAACACCTGCTGACTATCAGTATTTAACGTGGCAGGAAAGTGTTATCGATTCGGGCAAATGCAACACAAATGAATTCTATACCGGTAACGGAAAGGATTTCTATTCGCAGTTTAATGTCAAATATGAGTCCGGCACACTTTCAGTAAAAGCATTTGATTCAAACGGCAATGAAATCACCGATTCTGTCGGAACATCAAATGTTACAACGAGCACAGCCACAAAGATTGCAGCAAAGGTCTGGCAGGATCAGAACACCTTTGTTGCAGACGGTGCCGATTATATCTATATTGAATATGAGGCGCAGGATGCTAACGGAAATTTTGTTAATGATTATAACGGTCCTCTCAATATAAAGGTTGACGAAAATTCATCAAGGTATGCTGAAATTGTCGGTGTTGACAACGGAAATCCTGCTACAACTGAAAAATTTCAGCAGTCTGCTGTAATTGCAGAGGATAAATCTGAAGCAAACATCAAAATGTTTAACGGCAGAGCACTGGTCATCCTCAGAACAACAGAGGAAGAGGGTACAATCTCAATCAGTGAGGTTAATGCTGACAACGATTCGCTCTTAATTCAAGGTGTGACAGTTTCCTCTGTAAAAGAAACCGGCATTGAGCTTACCAACGAGTTCGAAGAGGTTATAAGGCAGAACGAAATTGAATACATGCCGACTCTTTATGACAAGTATGAGCTTACAAAATATCATATCAATCATCTTGTACCTCCCGAAGCAGGGTCAAGCGGTTCTGTAAATTCTGCTCCTTATGCTATTTATATAGCATCAACTTCCTCATCTGAAGGAAGTGTCCCTGACGGAGATTACATTATTGCTCACAATGACATAGTTATGACTACAGGAATGTTTGAAGGCTGGTGTATTAACGGTAGCAAGGATATTCAAAACGTAATTACTTCATCTTCTGCATATCCTTATGAAAGATTCAACACAGGAAGCTCAAACATTTTTACATTCACTCATATCGGAAATAATGAATACTACATTCAGAACAAAAGCACAAAATTATATATAAGTATCGGAAACTATTATAACGGTTATTCGACAGAACCGCAGGCAATAAAGCTTTCTGTTGCAGCTAATGGTTCAATCCTCCTTTCTGTAGGAGATTTTTATCTCACGCACCAGTCCGAAAAAAACTATTTTTATGCAGAAGATAAGCAATGGATGGGTGATGTTTTAACAAATTATTTAGGACAATTGTGGCTTTATAAGAGCGATAATCAGTCTGCTGTTTCCGCAGATAAGTTTGATATTTATATCCCCCCTGAGGAAAAAACTGAAGCTTTTATACCTGCAGGCAAATATGTTATATATCATCACAACTATATAATGTCAAACACAGCTTATGCAGATTGGGGTGGTATATCTGCTGACCAGAATATTATAAATGCTTCACCATCAACTGATGCTGCATATCCGTATGAAAGCTTCGAAACTTCCTTCGATCATGTTTTTGAGTTTATTCCAACCGGAGCTAATAACACATATTACATCAAAAATATAGAAAACGAAAAGTATTTGACTAAATACGGAAACCTTGATATTTATCCGTACGCATTCAAATTTAACACCTACGCTGACGGTACTGTAAATTTATTTTCAGACGAAAATTATCTCGTACATTATGTTCCCTCGTGGGGGGCAGAGAAATACTTCGGTGCACATGCTCCGGACTCTGAGTACCCCAACACCAATTCAGATTTCAGGATGTGGCTGTATTCTTACAGATCCGGTATTGTTTCTGGTGAAAAAGCTGAACTTTATAATATTTTTAAAGAAGGAATCGGGTACGATTATTCAGCTTACACAAGAATCAGCTTTGAAGCGCTTATTCGTGCACTTGAAGAGGGTGTAGAGGTATATAAAAATCCGGATTCATCAAACGCAGATTACGCAGATGCAACACAGAAAATCCGTGATGCAATCAATGCTCTTAAAATCGACATCAAGAAAATCAACGGTACTCTCTTCAAATACGGTTATAACAATTCAACCGGCTCATCAGATTACTCTGACGGCGGTATGCTTATGAATAATATTACCGTAGCAAAAATGAAAAATGCCATTCTTTCTGACAGCAATCTTGTACGCCAGATAAAGGATATTATAGGGTATGATACACGCACATGGGCTGAAGGTTATGCTGACAAGGCTCTTGATGAGGTAGCCGAGATATATGCTGAAATTTACAGTATGCAATTTACCGGTATTCCTTATGCTAACTATCAGTCAGCCAACAAGAATGCAGCAATCAATGACCCGTATCCCCAGTATTTCTACAAGGATTATCCAATTCTCTCTCTTTGGAATGTTTATACAAAGGATAACACGCACGGACAGAATGACCTTGTGCTGGATTACAACGGAGAAATGCATGAAGTTCACGACGGTGCATCCGTTCAAGGCCTTGCAGGCTCTACACTTGAAAACGGTGTTATAACATCCCATTCAGCATATAAATCTCCGCTTTCATACGCAAATGACGGCCCGGACAATGAGAATGCAGATATTACAAAATATCAGTACGGCCTGACAACAAACGGCTCAGACTGGTGGCAGGTAGAACTTCAGTACCTGGAGGGAATAAGTGTTTATTTCCCTGATTTGTTCACCCGCGAGAATCTTGATGCAGACGGTAATGTAACAGATGCAACTTCGGGACAATTTGCAAAATTCTATTGGGATGCTAAATTCCCCATATTCATCAATACAGATGAATACGGTGTCAATAGTTATCAATTTGACAGTAAAGATACAAAGCATCTTGTTCAGTCTGATTTCGATGATGAAAATCAGACAGTAAAAATGGAGCTTAATGAGGTCGATCATTGGGCTGTAATCGGACCTAATTCCGGTTCGGGATTCTTCCCGTTTAACTACACTAAGGACACAACAGTTTTTGAGAACGAAAACGCTGTTTATCATTATGGCTTCACCTTTGAGCATAATTTCTATATACCAAAGGGCGGTAAGCATGTAAATGGTGATGACGTTATATTCAACTTCTCCGGTGACGACGACGTTTACGTTTATATAGACGGAGTGCTCGTTCTTGACAACGGCGGTCTTCACGGTGCACGTGAGGTTACAATTAACTTTACAAACTGCTCTATTAATTATCAGTATGCTATTGATGTAGCTGACGGTCAGTTAAAGGGAGATGAGTATGAGGTAACCTATTCATACAACGACTATTTTCTGAATCCCGACTATCCGGCATCAAAGGATTATAATGCAGACACAATTGCTGCACTTAATAAGCTTCACGAGGTTATATCTGACGGACAGGTTCATACTCTTAACTTCTTCTATCTCGAAAGAGGTGCATCTGACTCAAACTGCAAAATGTCCTTCAACCTTTCAGAAACCTCAGAAGATGTTCGCATCATCGACCAGGAGATGACCCTCGACTACGGTCTTCCTGTAGAATACAACATCCAGGATAACAATGATCTTTCTCAGGCAGCCCTCGACAACGGCGTTCAGGTTGAATATCTCGGAATATGTGCTATTAATGACGAAGTTGACTCAACCTATACATTTGAGCTTCCTGAAATCCTTGTTCCCTTTGAGCCCGGAATTACTTATAGTGTCGATGGTATGAAATACGGTGATTGCACAATAGACAAGGAGGGTAACGTTAAATATTCTCTCAAGTCAATGAATATGACTGAGTCAGAGCACTTTTACGTTTGCGCCAAAATCACAGGCGACCCGACATATGCTAACGACATCACCTATTATCAGCTTGAACGCACAACCTTTATTCCTGCTACAACAATTTATTATGAGGATACCTATGACAGTATAATTTATACTGCCGGCAAGGTTCCCGAAAACTACAATAATGACAAGAATAAATACGGTTTATGGCAGGAGGACGGTACACAACCGACAACTCTCAAGCAGTCAGCTGATCTTACTGACAGTGAGGCTAATCCTTACGGCTTTGAAACCAATTATGCATCCTTCGCCGAATACAGCGGCGGCTCAATCCACTTTGTTGATGTAAGCGCAAAGAACAATCCCAATAAGAAATACAGCGGTGGAGAAGGAGCAGAATGGCCTACGGTTAAGTTCGATTTTACCGGCACAGGCTTTGACCTTATCAGTATCACGGATAATACAACAGGTGCCTTCAGCGTTTCGGTCAGAGATGCAGAAACAAACACTATTGTCAAAAATACCGTTGTAAATACCTTCTATGGCTATAACTACGGCAGACTTTATGCTGATGCTGACGGCAAGCCCACGCTTGATGACACTCTTACACCAATGTACCGCTCAGAAAACGGCACATGCACTTCATCCGAAAGATACTATGATGAAAACGGTGCAATCACCGATATTCCTCATTATTATGACGGTGATACGGTAGTTGATTACGTTACCGAAAATCCCGCTTACGCTTATGCATACGGCTGGATAGTCGCAGAAGACGGAACGACGGAAACGCTTTATCAGATTCCCGTAATAAAAATTACAGACCTCGAATACGGCCGATATAATGTTACCGTTACGCCTACATTCACAAGTGCATTCGGTCACTCTTCCGTAAATTCGGATGGTACCGGTTACTACAGAGTATACTTTGATGCTATCAAAATTTACTCTCCCGCAGGCACCGGTGATGATATCGACGACAAGATTGTAAAGGATGCATACTCAACAGATGATGAGCTTTATCCCGATTATCTTGAGCTTAAGGATATGCTTATCGGAGCCGAATCTCTTTCCGAAACGGAATCGCAGGGTATAATCTTCATTGACGGTATTGCTGCACTCGATAATGATCTTGAAAAGTATAAGAATGCAGGCCCCAACAACGAATTGTATCTTGCAAAGGATCAGGCTGTTGCTTTTGAAATCTGGGCAACATCTGTTCCGACAGATATTCAGCTCGGCGCAAAGCTTGCCTGCGGAAAGCCTCAGCTTTCAATTTCATATGCTGCGAACACAACTCCCGTAGATATCAGAACAGCGCACGATACGTTCTATTCTCTGAATACTGTTCTTCCCAATGAATCAAAGCTTACATGGCATCTTGTCACAGGTGCTGACGGTAACAAGTATTACACAACCGGAACTGTTGTTATTCAGAATACGGGCGACGATGAAAGCATTCTTTCTGTCACAAACCTCAAATGGACATTCTCACAATTCGGCGGTAAAGGATACTTCAGAATTCCCACATCAGTTGAAAACGAGGCTGTATCCGTTGCGGCAACCGGTGACACACCTATGCTTGCATATTCTCTTATGAGAATGAGAACTGCCGATCTCAGCATTGAACAGACAGAAGAGCCTGAAATTATAACAGCAGAAAACGGCAGCCACATAGTAGCTATTAAGCTGAACACATCCGGGGATGTGGATTCTCTCATTATCACTGACGGCAACGGCAAAGAAATAACGCCCGAAGACGTTAAAAGAATTGCTACTGAGCTTGACGGCAGGGAAGTCACTCAATGGATTGTAACAGTAAAAGAAAATGAACCCGGAACGCACATCTACACAGTTGCAGGCGCCTATGCAAACGGTTATACAGATTATTCAAAGGCAGTCACCGTTACGGTATCTGTCGAAGCTCCGCCTGCATCCGATATCCCTGATGAGGAAATCACCGAAAACGAAACACCTGATGATACTGATACCGATTCGGATGCCGGCACCTCAGTATTTGATTCAATTATCGGATTCTTCAACAGAATTCTCGAATTCTTCAGAGCTCTTTTTGCTCTCTTCGGTGTGAATGTTTAATGCTGACAAAGGAGGACAATTGAAAATGAAAAAGCAATATATAAAACCATTAATCACTTTTGATTCCCTCGCTATGTCAGCAAATATTTCTGCAGGCTGTGCATTCTTGGCAGGCAATCAGTCAGAATATCAGTGTTCCGTTACAGATCCCGAATCCGGGTGGACTTTTTTTAACGATCCCCGAATTTGTATGATGGGTCCCGGTCCGAACGACACTATCTGCTATGATGTTCCTGTACTGGGTTTTAATGTTTTTGATTCATAAAAATTAAATGAACGGAGTCCCTGAAATATCTCGGACTCCGTTTCTTCCAAAGGTGCCTTATGAAAAAAGTTTTATTATTTTCTGTTTTAATCTTAGCATCACTTATATTTCTTTCGTGCTTTATTATTCAGCATAATCATTCTGATTCACAAGATACCTCTTCTGAATCGGAAACTGCAACTTACAGTACTCCGACAGACGTTACATCTGTTATATCTGAAGAAAACGAAGCTGAATCCGAAGCTGAATCCGAGGCTGAAACTGTAGTCGAACCCGACATTCCGGGAGTTCAATCTCTGTTTACGGTTGACAGCTGGCTTAAAATCTATTCAATTGAAGAATATAACGGAAAAATTGCTCTGATAGCTGAAAACATCTCCGACAAAGACGTAGAGTTTGCAATCCTTTACTTAAAAACAAAGGATTCTCTTCTGACCTTCAAAATATCAGCACTATTCAGCGGCACAAAAGCATACCTTATGTCTGAAACAAATTATTCAGACGACTTAAAGGACAGAATTATTTCGTGGAAAACTGAAAACAGAGTTGACTTTACCGTGAGGCCCGATTTGAATGAGGACGTATTAACAGTCAAAGCTCAAAACGGATCATTTTCAATCAAAAATATTTCCGCAACTGACATTTCATCTGACATTTTGATCTATTACAAGAAATTAAACAATAACCTTATTGACGGCAGTATAACACACAGAATCCGCATAAACGGACTGCAAGCCGGCGCTTTAACATATTTAAAGGCAGACGGAATCAATAAGGATAACTGCAGAGTTATATTTACAGAATATGAATAAGAAATACAAAATCGGGGTATTCACGGCAGAAATCGTTTCACCTGTTTATTACGAGGAAGCAGAGAAATATTTGAAATTCTCATATAACGGTACACAGACCGATTATAAAATTACGATAAATTTCACAGAAAATTTACCTGACTCAATAATAAATCCGTCTTATGAAACCTCAGACCGCATTTATTTGACTAAAAACGGTGAAATTTGCTGCTATTACAAATCACACGAAAACAATACCGCATTTTACGCTTACAGACGAACAACAGGAAATATAGTAAATATTTTCATTGACGAAAAATACCGTAATATGCTTCGTACGGACGTGATTTTTTCTCTTGCGGGTATAGAAGAGCTTATTATAAAAAATAACGGTTGTGTAATGCACGCGTCTTATGTTATTAAAAACAATGAAGCAATTCTGTTTACGGGACCGTGCTCAGCCGGGAAGTCAACTCAGGCTAAGCTGTGGAAAAAATATGCTGATGCAACTATTGTAAACGGTGATAAGGCTTTGATAATTAAGAAGGATGACAAGCTGTATGCCGCAGGATTACCGTTTTCCGGCTCTTCAAAGAATTGCACGAATATCACGGCACCTCTTAAAGCAATATTGTGTCTCGGGAAAAGCACGGAAAACATAATAAACAGAATTGCTGCTCCTCAGAGCTTTTACTCAGTTTACAAGAATTGTTATCCGGTACCTTTTTCAGATGAACTCACAAATTCTTTGATTGATATGGTTTCAGAAGTATCAGAAGCAGTTCCTGTTTTTGAATATTTCTGTCTTCCTGATGAGAGCGCAGTAAGATTTCTAGAAAACAAGTTAAGTGAATTATAAAAAAAATCCAACACAGAACTTTCCGTGTTGGATTTCTTTATATTATTAATTATATATTACTGATAGAGGCCTGCAGCATTTTTGCAAGCTTCAGCAGCAGCAAAGCCAAGGAATGCCTTTTCAGTAGCAGTGCCCTCTGTTTCAGCAGTAACACCGGCTTCGTAATCCTCGTATGCCTTTGCGCCGAGTGTAGATCTTGCAGCAGCCTTCCATGCGGGCTCGTCGTGCTGCTTTACAAAGTACATAATGTGCCAGCCGTAGTTGGTCATAATGATTTCTACATCGCCGGTCTTTCTTGCTTCATCATAAATCCAGTTTTCAAAGGGAGCAACCATCTTACCCTTTTCAATACCTTCATAAAGACCGCCGCCGAGAGTATTCTGACCGACTGAGCCTGTATCTGCACTCTTTTCTTCTGCAAGCTTTCCGAATGCTTCTTCGGTCATATCACCGCTCATATAGGTATCATAAATAGCCTTAGTCTGCTTGTAAGCTTCAGTAACAAGTGCAATATCATAGCTTGTACCTTCATTTGTAATAACAGTACCGTCTTCTGCAGTTTCTGTCTTAACCTCAACGTCAGACTTCTTATCTGTGGGAATCTTGTTTTCTGTATTCTTCTTGAGTTCGGTTGCAACATTATCAAAGGAAACAAGGATATGTCTTGCATCAACAAGGGGCTGCTCTTCTCTGTAAGCTGTCTTGATGATGTAGATTACATAAACGTAATTATCTGTTGTGTAAACAGTCTTATCTCCGGTCTTTCTGTCTGCAGAATAAAGCCACTCGGCAAGGTCCTCACCAATCTGGCTTTCAACAACTGACTTCTTGATGTTAAGAGCAAGAGTTGCTGTATCATCCTTAAAGGTTTCCTTGTCATCTTCTGAACAGTATTCACGTGCAAGCTCAATAAATGAAGCTTCGTCCTTAACTCTTTCGAGCATTTCATTTGCAAGAAGCTCAGTCTTTGTGGGTTCTTTCTTTTCAGCTTCTGTTGTTTCTTCTTCAGCAGCTGTAGTTTCTTCTGCAACCGTTGTTTCCTCAGCAGCAGTAGCTTCCTCGGAAGCAGTTGTTTCTTCTGTTGCTGAAGTTGTTTCCTCTGCAGTTGTTGTTTCTTCCTTCTTCTTTTCGTCAGCAGGAACATCAAAACCGAAAAGACGGATATCTACAGCCTGGAATTCAGAGGGATCAGCCTTATAAGCATCTTCAAGCTCTTCATCAGTGAAATCACTGCTGAGATCCTTTTCGACTTCTTCAACGTACTGAGCTACAAGATACTGCTCAGTAAGAAGCTCCTTGAAAATCTTTTCGTTAAGACCCTTACCATAGATAATGCTAATATATCTTGATAAGGAAAGCTGCTGAGATGTAGCATTTACAGTAAGGGAAGAAATGAGATCGTCAATTTCCTTCTGGTGCTCATCTGAAAGCTGAATATTTTCAGCTTCGCACTTTGCAAGATAATAGTTTGTAGCTTCAAGAGTTGAAATAACGCTCTTTCTGAAAAGCTCGTCATATGTAACCTTGTTGCCGTCCTCATCAGTAGTTGTCTGAACAGAGGGATCTTTTGTGTAATCGAATGTCATATAGCCGTATGAGCTCTGAAGTGAGCTTGACTGCTGAGCATAATTCTGGAATACAGAAGAATAGTAATAGCTGTATTCAGCAACGGAATATGTTCTGTCGCCAACCTGAACAGCGGGAAGCAGTTTCTGAGGTACACCAAACTGATAAAGAGCAAATGCAGCAATCGCAAGTACAAGAATAAGGCTTGCAGCTCTCACAATCCAGGTGACAACAACTACGGAGTCAACACTCTTTTTAGAATTCTTTTTGGCATTTTTAGCCAATCTCTTTTTTCTTTCAGCACGATAATCATTCTGCTGATTTTCAACTTTTGACATGATAAATGCACCTTTCATAAAAAAAATATCGGGCGTGAAACCACACAAAGGTTATTATATAATAAATAATAAAAAAGTACAAGCCCTAATTTTACTAAAAAATAATATTTACCGATTTTGACAGTCATTTTCAGTTGACCAAATATGAATAATGTGTTAATATTTAATAAAATAAATGTCAAGGAATGTTTAATAATGAAAATTCTTATCGTAAACGGAAGTCCGAAGGCTGAATACAGCATAACACTCCAGACCTGTAAATATCTTGAAATAATGTTTCCGGAGCACAGCTTTTCCTATCTGCACATCGGCAGAAAAATCAAAGCTCTAGAAAAAGATTTTTCTCCGGCACTAAAAGAGCTTAATGCTGCCGAGCTTATAATTTTCTCCTATCCTGTCTATACCTTCATCGCTCCCTCACAGCTTCATAAATTCATTGAGCTTATAAAGCTTTCCGGTGCAGATTTAACAGGAAAGTGGGCAACACAGATAACCACATCAAAGCATTTTTATGATGTGACGGCACACAGGTATATTGAGGACAACTGTCATGATATGGGACTTAAGTATATCAACGGGCTTTCTGCCGATATGGATGATCTTACGAAAAAGAAAGGTCAGACAGAGGCTGTAGATTTCCTCAGATATGTGCTTTGGTGTACTGAAAAAGATTATTCTGAAAAGCCTCGTCATCTTTTATCTGCAAAAGCACCGGTAATTGCAACAGTACCCGACAACAAGAAGAAAAACTCAGAAGAGGAAATTGTTGTTGTTACTGATGCAACAGATAATGATTTCAGTCTTAATAAAATGATAGAAAGATTTGCTGCTGTATCCGAAAATAATGTTCGCATTCTTAATCTCCATGACTTCAATATGAAGGGCGGATGCCTCGGCTGTATGCAATGTGCCGTTACCGGTCAGTGTGTTTATAAGGATGGATTCAGCGAAATCCTCAGAAACAGCATTCAGTCCTCTGATGCCATTGTTTATGCTTTTACAATTAAAGACCATTCCATGGGACCGCTCTTCAAGATGTATGATGACAGGCAGTTCTGCAATGGTCACAGAAGCGTTACCATGGGAAGACCGGTTGCTTATCTTATCAGCGGAAATTATTCAGATGAAACAAATCTTCAGATGATTCTTGAGGGCAGGGGAGAGGTAGGCGGCAACTTTATTGCCGGCATTGCCACAGATGAAGCCGATACAGATTACAGCATAGATAAAATGGCTGAAAACCTCAGCTATGCCATCACAAACAATTTCAATAAGCCCGCCAATTTCCTCGGTGTAGGCGGAGCTAAAATCTTCCGTGATCTCGTATATATGATGCGCGGTATGATGAAGGCAGATCACAAATTTTATAAAGAGCACAATCAGTATGATTTCCCGCAGAAGCATAAGGTTATGTCAGCGGCTATGTATCTCGTCGGAGCAATGCTCGGATCTGATAAAATAAGAGCAAAAATGGGCAACAAAATGAACGAGGGTATGCTGATGCCTTATGTTAAAATTCTTAATGATGCAAAGAAAAACAAATAACAAATTTCACATATAAGAAAGGCTCTCCTTCGGGAGAGCCTTGATTTTTACTGCTTTGTTACCGTACCCTTTTTGATATTAAATGAAAATTCCTTCTGTTTTCCGTCGAGCTCGGTAATAATTGTGATGTTTTCAGCATCAATGTATTCAGCACTGATAATCTTTTCGTCAGTTTTCTTGAAGAACTTTCTCAAATATTCCATCTGCTTGGCATCATAATCGCCTGCATTATCGGAAACAAAAAGAACATTACCGCAGAGATTATTGATTTTTGCAAGAAGAAGCTTCTGCTCCTCTGTAAACTTAAGATTGTTATTTCTGAGGAAGAAAACATCGGGGTCATTCATAAACACTCTGCCGTTAAGATGTCTTCTGAAAATTGAGTTATTTATAGCACTCTGTGCACTGAGAATTTCAGGAGAAACCTCAAGGAAGTTATAAATCTTTCCCTTGTATGTAAGATCAACATCACAGCTGATACGGCATGCATCAACAAGTCCGAAGCAGGCACTCATAGGAACACCGCATCCGAGGAGAAGCTTATCGCCAACAAGCTCACGCAGGAAAAGCATGGCATCTCTCATAATTTCACCGCGGCATTTTCCGTTTCTGGGATAAATACACTGACTGTAAAGGAAGTCAAGCTTGACCATATCATAGCCCCATACGTTAAGAACAGTATCAAAAACTTCCTTAAGATAATTTCTTGCTCCTTCATTATAAATATCAAGTATGTATGCTCCGCCCCATGCAAGCACACCCTGTAAGGGCTTTCCGTTTTCATCCTTAACGAGCCATTCGGGATGCTCCTTAGCAATACGGGAAACCTTCTGACAGCTGAAGGGAGCAAGCCATATACCGGCCTTATAGCCCTTTTCGTGAATCTTAGCAGCGATATAACCCATGCCATTGGGGAATCTTGAGGGATTGGGATCAAGCCAATCACCGACAAAGGTTTCATAACCGTCGTCAATCTGGAAAATAGAAACATCTTCCTTTGCGGGATCAAGACCGTTCAAGTCGCGAAGGATAATTTCCTCATTGATATTCTGAAAATAGTTATACCAGGAGGTATAGCCGCTCATCATACCCTTTCTTGTTTCAGGCATTTTGAAAAGACCAAAGTAATTATCAAAAACCTCATCATATCCGCCTGCAAAATATACGATATCAAAAACTTTGTATGCTTCTGTTACAAACTTACCGAGAACGTCCTTATGATAAGTAAACTTATTCTCATTCATTTTTACCTTAAAAAGAGTATAGCCGGTTTCCTCACAAAGTGAACCCCAGAGCTTTACGATTTCGCCGTTACGGATATATGTATATCCGTGAGAATGGAATTCACCGGGCTTATATGTATACTCAACCATTCTTTCATCACAAGTCATTGAAGCAATATGCTTAACCTTTTTATGAATGTTGGCAAGCTTTATAGTGCCCTTCTGAATTTCATTCTTTGATCTTTCCTTTGTAAGAGTCCAGGACTGATAGCCGGCACAGAAGAACTTATCTCCATCACTGAAATCATAAGACATTTCAACATCAAAATCAACAAGCTCAAAGGTCTTCTTGGGATTAAGCACAACGCTGAATCTTTCGGCGGTATCGACAATATCAAGAGAGTAGAAGCTGTTTTCAGTTTCATTTGTAGTAACAATCTGACTTCCGCACTTGTAAGTAATTATAAATTTTTTCATATTATATACTCCTCTTCATTTATTAAAAAGATGGCTTATAAGAGCTTCTGCATTTTCAAAATCAGGAACAACAGCATGAGCACCGGCAGAAAGTAAGCGCGCACGCTTAACGGGATTTACTCCCTTTTGTGTTTTTTCATCGGTTGCAACAGCTACGGCATAACCGCCGACATTTTTTACAAGCTCAATTTCGACAAATCCGTCACCAAAGGAAAGAAGATTCTCACCTTTTACGTCCTTATCCTTCAGAACTCGGTTAATAACAAGCTCTTTAGAGCATTGATTTGCATGCTCATCAAGAGCACCGAAAATATTTTCTCCGAAATATTTATCAAGTCCCAGAAGCTTGGCTTCTTCAATAACCTGAGGCTGATCGGTTCCGCTGGCACAGAAAATTTCAATACCTTTTTTCTTGAGTGCTTCCAGAAAAGCAACAGAGCCCTTGACAAGAAGAGAATCGGGTGAAATACTGCCGTCCGCTAGCCCGTCGCGTTTGCTTTCAATTTTAAGGAAAAGACGCCTCAGATACTCATTCTTATAATCCATGGCTTCCTTTGCTGTGCCGCCTCTTTTTTCAATTTCATTTTTCAGCTGCATGCACTGGAAAATAGTCTGCTTTCCCGTAAGCTCATCAACGAAATCCGTAATAAGTGAAATAACCTCTTCATCAGTTTCCGTTCTGTCAGGCACAGAATTAAAGAATTCCTCACAGAAATAGGGAATCATAATTTCCTGCCAGCCCTCACGGATAAGGCTTAAAGTTCCGTCGAAATCAAACATCGCAATTCTGAATTTACGGCCCGCTTCAACAGGAGAAATCACCTCAAGTGACCAATCGGGATAGAGGTCATTAATTTCCATATCTTGTCCTCCAAATTAAAATTTGATTATATTATATACATTATACAGACTATAAGCAAGCAATTTTTTAAATTAACACTACAAAAATAAAAAACGGGATCGCTTTTCAGCAGATCCCGTATACAATCAGTCAACAGAGTATTCCTTTATATTATTTGCCTCGTTGTATTTTTCGATAACAGCATTTACATTATTCTTGCCCTTATGTCTGTAGGGAATAAAGCAAAGCACCCAATACATAATGAATGCACCTATGAAATTAAGAACAATATCACCCATAGTATCCATAAGTGCAAATCTCATCGGATCCTCAACAGGGAAGAGATTGAAAATCTTCTCGGGATCACCGCCTGCAACAGCAAGTGCATTTTCATAGCTCCAATGCTGAGCATCACCGCCGAAGAACTGATCAAAAATAAATTCAAAAAGCTCCCATGCACTTGAAAGAATAAAACCGAAGCCGAGTGCAGTAAGATTTGCTATCTGATGAGGACAGGTCTTTTTGAATTTGAGCTGAGTGGCGGCAATATATTCATATCCGATATAAACAGCCTCCGCAGTACCGAGTGCATGGAGCACCTTATCATATCCGGGAAGAGTATAGTAGAAATTAAGATACGCACCGCCGAAGGAGCCGAGGAAAAAGCCGAGTGCAGTTATATGCTGAAATTTATGGGAAAAAAGTCGCAGTCTGTTATTCTTGGGAAGCATCTGGAATACCTCATAACCGAACATACCGCAGAGATTTGCGAACATCTGCAAGGGCTGATTGCTTCCGAGATATTCATCACCGAAAATAAGAGATTCAACAATACCGTAAATCATCAGAAGCCTTAAAGCCCACCAATAAAGAAGCTCCAATTTTGATACGTCCTTATAGACTCTTTTGAAGTAATCGACAATAATATTCTTCATAAAATACATCTCCTTTATGTCGAATAATATCATCATTTGCAGTTGATATAATTCTGATTTAGAATATTAATTCTTTTTAATAATTCATTAATAAATTAACTTAAGGAATTTTTTTCGCAACATTGTTAATAATGTGTTCATAATTATCTGAACATATCATATTATTTAATGAGTGAATTTCAACATTTTGTGAAATTTAAACAATATGCTTTAGTTAAATTAATAGATATTGATAATTGACTAATTTTTGGCATAAGCATAAAATATATGCAGATAAATTCTTATCTATATTTATTAAGGAGTGTTATTATGAAAAACTTCAAGAAAATCATTTCTGTTCTCCTCGCAGTTATCATGACAGCATCCTGTATGTCTGTTTTAGCATTTGCAGGAACAGCAAACGATGACATCGATTATGATGCTTACGTCGATGGCTGGGAAGTAAATTATCAGTTCTTCATTAACCAGCTGCTTGACGATACAGCTTACACAAGCTGGAACTACGTTAACATCAACGAGAAGGCAATGACTGACACAATGAACTATTGGACAGCGTTTGCTCTTTACGACGAAGCATGGAGAAACGGTGCTTTCCATCACATCGATGTTGAGCAGGCTGAGCTTCTTATCCTTGCACTTATTGAAAGAGCTGACTTCTACGGCGGCTTCTACAAGGCTACAAATTCTGACTCAGAAGACTTACACAACAGACTCTGCTTTGAATATGTAGACAAAATCAAGGACGCAATCGGTTATGCTCAGGATGCTGAAGGTTTCCTTCATGACGTTAAAGACGTTCTCAAATGGGAAGAATTTTCCAACGTTATAAACTCAGAAGAATGGGGCACAGCATGGAAGGTTATCGGTGAAGTAAAGCACATTCTCAATCTCTTCACACACTACAGAGATGAGTTTATCGATCTCTATGCACGTATCCTTTCCGTTCAGGCTGCTAATCAGTACTACATTGATCTTGTTAAGCACATTGCTGCAACTGCTACAAATGACAATCTCAGAACTGCAGCAAACAATGTTGTCGGCCACATGACAGCAAGTATTAATGATGCAATCAACAAGATTTTCCTCAGATTCGTTGACGATACAGTTGTTCTTACAACAAAGACACTCGTTGACGTTGCTCTTAACTCCAACGTTTACACAGCAACTGTTTACGAATGGGTAAACAAGATCCACGGAGCAATCGACTCAGTAGCTAATTTCCTTTGGAATACTCATGAAGTATATCCCCGTATGTCCACTCTTCTTGCTTCCTACGAATTCCAGGATCTTGCATCCGACTGGGCAACAGATGCATACTACAATGCTGAAAAGGATCCTGAAAAGTCATACTTCTCAATGGACCTTCTTCTTACAACAAGAAAGGTTTGTGAACAGTCACTTGTTGATTACAAGATCGCTGAAGACGGCGGCGCTGTAGGCAAGATCAAGAATAAGCTTCACGGTTGTCTTTATGAAGACACAGCTGTTTCAATCGCAGCACTTGACATCATGAGAAGCCTTATGTTTGATACAGATCCCTCAAACTTCAAGAAGATTACAGACGCAATCTACATCTATTGCCCCGTAACAGTTGAGCTTACAGATACAGAGCAGAACGTTCTGTACACACTTAAGGACGGTGCAACTGTTCTTGATAACGACAAGTACGGTGTATTCACAGCTATCCACTCCGAATACAACAATGACTATCTCAAGGTTGCATTCCTTTATGAAACAGGCGTTGAAAGAATGGTAAGACTTACCGGTACTAATAACGGCTATGTAACTCTTATCCACAAGAAGCTTCTTGCTGATAACTCCGTTGCAGACTGGTCATTCACAGACGTAGCTGTAGACACAAAGACAAAGATCGTCTTCAACATTGATACTGCAGGTACACATCAGTACACTTACTCCTCCAACGCAGGCATCAACATCATCGACTTTAACGATGTATTCCAGCCCTCTGAGTATCCCGAATACACAGGTAAGGATGTTATTAACGCAGGTGCCGACATCGCTGAAGAGGAAGTTAAATCAATCTGGGATAAGATTGTTGAATTCTTCGAAATGATCGGACAGTGGTTCAAGGATCTTTTCGGCATCAAAGACTGATTAATTCAATAACTTGAGGCAATCTTCGGATTGCCTCTTTTTTTATTTTTATTGTTGATTTATATACCTAATAATGATATAATTCTAACAAAAATATAAGGAGTAATTTTATGAATTTCAATTCTAAATTAAGATTTATTGTCACAAGTGACATACATTATAAAGTTGATAGCGATGTTGAAAAAGAACGTTTTGAAACAGGAATGCAAAACGCCTACCAATATGCAGAAAATCAGTCATATAAGAATATTGATGCCTTCTTTGCCGTAGGAGATTTTGCTAACCGCGGACAGGCAGATGAAATGATTAAATTCAAAGAATCGCTGGATAAAGTAATCCGTCCCGAAACAAAAATTACTCTTATGCTTGCAAGCCATGAATTTATGTCAGAAGGACAGGAGGCAGCAAAAGAAAAGCTTAAAAGCATTTACGGATATGAGCCTGACAATCATTTCGAGCTTAAGGGTTGTAATTTTATATGTCTTTCAACGGAGGATGGTTGCAGAATCAAAGATACAAAGCAGGACTGGCTCAAGGAAAAGCTCAGTCTTTCAGTAAGCAACGGAAGAAAGGCTCCCATATTTGTTTTTCAGCATCCTCATCTTACCGATACTGTTTACGGAAGCATCAACTGGGGCGAAGATGATATTATCGCAATTCTGGCGGATTATCCTCAGGTTATTGATTTTTCCGGTCATTCTCATGCTCCTATAAACGATCCCAGGAGCATTCATCAGAAATATCTCACATCTCTTAATACAGGATCCCTTTCCTATTTCGAACTTGACGAATTTGACCTCATGTACGGTACGGTACCTCCTGACGCAAAGCAATGTGCTCAATTCTATATTGTTGAGGTCAATGACCAAAATGCAGTAAGAATTCTTTCCTATGACATCCTCACAGAGAGCTTTTTTGATAATGAATATCTCATTGAAACTCCCTGGGATCCTGAAAGCTTCATATATACACCGGACCGCGCACTCACTGAACCCAGGCCTTATTTCTCTGAAGATACAGCTTGTATTGCAACCGCGAAAAACGGAAGACTCAATGTTGAATTCACTCAGGCCAAAACCGACGGGTACCGTGTAAATGCCTACACTCTTGCAATCAAGAATTCTTTAAAGGAAACAATTCAGCAAAAGAGAGTTTGCTCCTCATATTATCTTAACGATATGCCCGAAAAGATGTCGGTTTCCTTTGATTTCCCCTTTGATCCCGGTGAATACTCATTGGAAATCACGGCACACGGGTTCTGGATTGTCAAATCCGATAAGTTCATTTGCAGCTTTTCTGTCTGAGGTGTAAAATGACTGAAAAATTATATTATACCGACAGTTATATCAGCAATTTCAACGCAGAGCTTATCGGCATTAAAACAATCAACAATAAAACAGCATTAATTCTCGATAAAACCGCTTTTTTTCCTGAGGGAGGCGGTCAGTCTGCCGATTCGGGTTTTATCGGAAATGCATTCATATATGACGTGTTCGAAAAAGACGGTACAGTTTATCATCTTACGGAATCCGAAGAGGAGTTACCGCCTGTCGGCTCTGATGTTCCTTGCAGAATCGATTTTGAAAAGCGCTTTGCAAGAATGCAGGCACATTCGGGTGAACATATTGTTTCAGGTATTGCACACAGTCTTTACGGAGCAGAGAATGTCGGCTTCCATATGGATGATACCTTAATGACCGTTGATTTCAGCCTTCCTCTTACAAAAGAACAGCTGAGGATTATTGAAGAAAAGTCAAATCAATGTATTTATAAAAATTACAGAATCAATACATTCATCATTTCCGCAGAAAAAGCCACCGAATATAATTACAGAAGCAAGATTGAATTCACAGGCGACGTACGTCTTGTAGAAATATCAAATACTGATTTATGCGCCTGCTGCGCTCCTCACGTAAAGTCAACAGGTGAAATAGGAATCATCAAAATCCTTTCATCTGTCAGCCACAGAGGGGGAGTCAGAGTCACCCTTGTCTGCGGACAAACCGCTTTTGACGATTATTGCAGAAAGCACAATTCGACAATGAGCATTTCAGCTCAGCTTTGCGCGAAACACGAAGAAACAGCTGAAGCTGTTGCACAGCTTATTGATGCAAATACAAACATGAAATATAATTTTTCTGTCCGACAGAAAAACCTTCTTGAAATAATAGCCCGCAGTATTACTCCCGGAAATATGATTTTTGAGTTTTACGACAATCTGACAATGGATGATATCCGTGAAATCTGTAATTTTGCGAAGGAAAAATCTGAAAAATTGTGCATCATACTTTCGGGTAATGATGAAAGCGGATATACTTACTGTATCAGCTCTGATTTACCGGAGCTTGCTTCTGTTGTCAAGCAGTTTAATACCGCCTGCAATGGCAGCGGCGGCGGAAGAGGCAATATGCTTCAGGGCAAAACAAAGGCATCTAAAGAATTAATTTATAACTTTTTTACGGAATTGAAGGTTTGATATTATGAGAATGAGAAGAAAAAAGAATCTTGAAGAAAGACTTGCATCCTTCGATAACATTATTCTTATTCCGAGGGTAACAGATGATCACCGAAGCATTGTTGCTCAAAAAGAATATATTGATTTTTCTGAAAGATTCGGAAACAAAAATCCCATACATATGGAAATCGGCTGCGGAAAGGGACAGTTTATGTTTGAACTTGCCGCACGCACACCCGATATTAACTACATAGCTGTTGAGGTCAATGAAAGTGTTATTTCGGATGCTTGCAAAAAGGCAAAGGAAGCAGGAATCACAAACGTAATTTTTATGAAATGCGGTGCCGAAATACTCACGAAATATATAAAACCTTCATCCATCGGAAAATTGTATTTGAATTTCTCCTGTCCTCTTCCAAAAAAAGCTAATGAAAACAGAAGACTTACAAATATAAAATTCCTCGAAATATATAAGGAAATACTGACACCCGATGCTGAAATACATCAGAAAACAGACAATATGCATTTCTTTGAATATTCTATTGAACAGTATACTCTTGCAGGCTTCAAGCTTAAAAACATATCCCTTGATCTTCACAACAGCAATTTTGAAGGTAATATAGTGACTGAATACGAAAGAAAGTTCTCTTCTATGGGAATGCCCATTTACAGACTTGAGGCATACATATAAAATTCAGGCAGATTTTTTCTGCCTGTTTTTTTATTGTAATAAACGGGACATGTGTATCATAGAATTTATTGAAACCAATTAAGGAGCGGAAAATATGAACACTGATACACTTTGCATCAAAACAATTTCAGAGTCGGCAAATCTCACGGCACAGCAGAATATTGATGCTGATATTATGCTTCCCGATTATTATGACACTATAGGAAAAATACTTAAAAGCGAAATAACTCCCGTTATTGAAGCCGTCACATCAAACGGTGACAAAATCAGCATTGCAGGAATTGCAAAATTCGCTATGATTTATATCGGCGAAGATAAAAAAATGTATTGTTATGAAAATGAATACAGATACACAAAGGTTTTTCAGTCACAATTCGCCGAAAAAAATCCTGCAATCAAGCCCTCACAGACAGTTTTTTCTGTCAACTGCCGCGCAATAGCCCCTAAGCGTATTGAACTTAGAGCCGTTCTTCAGATAGGTGTCAGAATCAATACTGAATCTGACAGTATGCTGATTTCGTCAATTGATAATGACTCAATAATAGTAAAAAACGAAAATATAACATATATTTCATCCATTAACTCCGTATCACGCAGCTTTTCATTAAACGCAAGCTATCCGCTTAATGATTTCAATGACAAAATTGATATCATTATAAGAAAAAACAGCAGAATAAAAATTACCGAAATAAAAACAATACATAATAAGGCTTATATAAAAGGTCTTGCAGAAACAGAAATTTTATATTTTTCAAACGATACAAATAATACCGCTTCAACTGTTCTGAGCATTCCGGTTTCTGAAATAATAGATATTTTCGGTGCTGAAGAAAATGACGAATGTAATATATATTTCAATGATATCTATACCGAAGTCGGCATAAAAAACGAATCAGACAATCAGACACTTGACATCAGACTTGACGTTAATCTTCAGGCGGAAATAAAACGTATTATGAATGGCAGCATTATTTCCGACATGTATTCAATTAAAAATGAAATCTCTTTCGTTAAAGATAGTATAGTTCTTTATAATTCCCGCAAAAAGGCCTCAAAAACTGAAACTGCAGTATTTGAAACAAGCATTTATGATGAAAGTATTTTCACAATAATTGACACCTGGGCAAATAATATAAAAATATCTTGTGAAAAGCAGGCAATCGGATACGGTCTTCTTATAACAGCAACCTTCAACGCTCTCATCAGAAATGAAGACTCGGTTCTTTCAATAATCTCCCGCGAACATACTTTTGAAGCTACAATTCCAACAGAAAGCTCAGAATGCACTGCAACAAATATGCAGGCTAATGTGTTAAGCATATCAGCTTTACAGATGCAAGGAAGCAAAATTAAATTTTCCGCTGACATTATAATCGAAGCAGATATATATACATTCCGTAAAGTATCAGGCTTTACAAATATTGAAATAAATGATACTGAAAGCTATGACAACTCTGCAAAATATATAATCTATTTTGCTAAGCAGAATGAAGAACTCTGGTCGGTAGCAAAAGAAAACCGGACCTCCGTTGACATTATAAAGAATATAAACAATCTGACTGAGGATATTATCAAAGAGGACAAAATGATTATATTACCGTCTTTCTGATAAATTACTTGATTTATTTCCTGATTTTGTATATATTATTAATATAAATTGTTTTCAGGAGTAAAACTAATGTGCAAAACAAATGACAGTACAATGGAATCGTTAAAAGAGCTGTATAAAATCGGCGTTGGCCCCTCAAGCTCACACACAATGGGGCCTGAGCGTGCCGCAAAAATCATTTCATTGAAATATCCCGACGCAGATAAATTCCGTGTAACTCTTTTCGGCTCACTCTCTAAAACGGGAATAGGCCACCGTACAGACTATATCATCAGAAAAACACTGTCTGAACAGAAAACAGAAATTATTTTTGATGATTCAGATACAGACTTACCGCACCCGAACACAATGCGCTTTGAAATCATAAAAAGCGGTGCTGTTGTTGCTGATTTTACCGTATTAAGTGTCGGCGGCGGTGCTGTAAGATTTATGGGAGAAGCCATAAATCCTCCGGAAAGACCTTATATGCTGTCCACATTTTCCGAAATAGCTGCATATTGCAAAGAAAAGGATATAAGACTCTGGCAGTATGTTGAAGAGGTTGAGGGCTTTGAAATATGGGACTTTCTGCAGACCATCTGGGACACTATGAAAAATTCCGTAAAGGAAGGAATTTCCGCAGAAGGGGAAATTTTCGGCGGACTCGGAGTTATACGTAAAGCAAAGCAGCTTTACAACTACAGACATATGGATGAGCTTGCAGAAACAAAAGAAAACCGCCTTGTCTGCGCTTATGCATTTGCTGTCAGCGAGCAGAATGCGTCCTGTAACGGAAAAATTGTAACAGCTCCCACCTGCGGTGCCAGCGGTGTCCTCCCTGCAGTTCTGAAATATATGCAGGATAAAAAACGCTTCTCCGATACAGACATATTGAGAGCTCTCGCAACAGGCGGACTTATCGGAAATATAATTAAAACAAATGCATCCATAAGCGGAGCAGAAGCAGGCTGTCAGGCTGAAATCGGAAGCGCCTGCTCAATGGCAGCAGCAGCTCTTGCGGAGCTTTTTGACATGGATATTGAACAGATTGAATACGCAGCTGAGGTTGCAATGGAGCATCATCTCGGACTTACCTGTGACCCTGTACGCGGTCTTGTACAGATTCCTTGCATTGAACGCAATGCCGTAGCCGCAATGAGAGCCATAAATGCCGTCAATCTTGCAAACTTCCTTTACGGCTCAAGAAAGATTTCATTTGACCTTGTTGTAAAGACAATGTACGAAACAGGTAAGGATCTTCATAATAATTACCGCGAAACAAGTGAAGGCGGTCTTGCTAAGCTTTACAACTGATATTTACGGAGTTCCTGTGAAGGGTACTCCGTATTTTTTTTAGAAAATCTCTTGTAATATAAAAATATAGTGGTAAAATATAAAAGTAATTTTTTAAAAGGATGTTGCACTATGACAAAAATTGATATCTATTCCGGCTTCCTCGGCGCAGGAAAAACTACACTTATAAAAAAGCTTATTGCCGACTGCTACAAGGGCGAAAAGCTTGTTCTTATTGAAAATGAATTCGGTGAAATCGGCATTGACGGCGGCTTTCTTCAGGACGCAGGCATAGAAATAACCGAAATGAACTCCGGCTGTATTTGCTGCAGCCTTGTAGGTGACTTCAGAACAGCTCTTACTAAGGTTATCGAGGAGTATACACCTGACAGAATCCTTATTGAGCCTTCAGGTGTCGGTAAGCTTTCTGATGTAATCCGTGCAGTTGAAAGCATCGCAGGTGATAATATAATACTTAATGCGTTCACGACTGTTGTTGACGCAGGCAAATGCAAAATGTATATGAAAAACTTCGGCGAATTCTTCAATGACCAGATTGAACATGCCGGAACTATAATTATGAGCCATGCAGACACTGTAAAGCCTGATAAGCTTAAAGCTGCAGTTGAGCTTGTAAGAGAAAAAAATCCCGGCGCTGTAATCGTTACAACTCCCATATCCGAGCTTTCAAATGAAGCGCTTGTTGATGCTATCGAAAGAAAGGATACTCTTGAAGCAGTTATTGAAGCAATGCATAAGGAGCATCATCACTCACATCACGGGCATCACCATCACCACGATGATGACTGCGACTGCGGCTGTCATGACCACGAGCATCATGAACACCATCATCACGATGAAGACTGTGACTGCGGCTGTCATGACCACGAGCATCATGAACACCATCACCATGATGATGACTGCGACTGCGGCTGTCATGACCACGAGCATCATGAACACCATCATCACGATGATGACTGCGACTGCGGCTGTCACGAGCATGATCATCATGAACACCATCATCACGATGAAGACTGCGACTGCGGCTGCCATGATCATGACCATCACCATCATCACCATGCAGATGAAGTATTTGTCAGCATTGGCCGTGAAACCTCTAAAAAATTCAGTTCAGAAGAAGTTTCCGATATTCTTGATATGCTTTGTGACGAGGAGCGCTTCGGTGTCGTACTCCGTGCAAAGGGCATAATAGATTCAACCGAGGACAGCTGGATTCACTTTGATTACACTCCCGGTGAAGCTGATGTCAGACACGGCTCTGCAGGAATTATCGGCAGAATCTGCGTTATCGGTTCAAAGCTCAACGAAAAAGAAATCGAAGAAGCATTCGGTTTATAATCGGAGGATATAAGAATGTCAATTCCAGTATATGTTTTCACAGGTTTTCTTGAATCCGGCAAAACAACCTTTATTCAGGATACACTTGAAGATAAAAGATTCAACTCGGGTGAAAGAACCCTGCTTCTTGTTTTTGAAGAGGGTGAGGAAGAATATGAGGCCGAAAAATTCAGTGGTAAAAACGTTAAAATCTGCATAATAGACAGCAAGGAAGATCTGAATGAGAATAATCTCAAAAAGCTCGCAGAATCCTTCAAGGCTGAACGCGTTATCGTAGAATATAACGGTATGTGGCTGATTCAGGATTTTTACGATAATATGCCTGAGGATTGGGTACCTTATCAGAATATGCTGTTCTTTGACTGCAATACTTTTATTACCTACAATAACAATATGAGAAGCCTTATTGTAGATAAGCTTTCCGATTGTGATGTAGCAGTATTCAACAGAATCCCCAAGGGCTACGATACAATGGAACTTCATAAAATCGTTCGCGGAACCTCACGAAGAACTCAGATTCTTTATGAATATCAGGACGGCACTCTTATTCCTGATGAAATTGAAGATCCGTTGCCCTTTGATATCGATGCTCCCGTAATCGATGTATCTGATAAAGACTTTGCATTATTCTACAGAGATCTTACCGAAGAAATGAAGAAATATAAGGGAAAAACCGCAAAATTCCGGGCAATGGCTGCAACTGACCCGAAATTCCCCGCAGGCACCTGTGCCATCGGAAGGCATATTATGACATGCTGTGCAGATGATATTGCATTCTGCGGTCTTGTTTCAAAGATAAAGGATTTATCTGTCGTTGAAAATTCACAGTGGTATATTGTTACCGCCGAAATTGACGTGAGATTTTCAAGAATGTACGGCAAAAAGGGTCCCATATTTAATGTAATCAAAATGGAAAAGGCAAATGCACCTGAGGAAATGGTTGCAACATTTTATTGATAGGAGAGAAAACATATGAGTATTCCGAGAAGTGAACATCCCAAGCCTCAGTTCCAGAGAAATAACTGGATGAATCTTAACGGCGAATGGGATTTCTGTATTGATAACGGCAGAAGCGGTATTCCGAGAAAATTTTATGAAGATTTTACGGCTTTTGACAGAAAGATTACCGTACCTTTCTGTGTTGAATCCGAGCTTTCCGGTATAGGTCATAAGGACTTTATGTACGGCGTATGGTACAAAAGAACAATTGAAATTTCTTCAGAAAATGCAATGAAGAGAACTGTTCTTCACTTCGGAGCCGCAGACTACAAGACTACAGTTTTTATTAACGGCAAAGAAGTGGGATGCCACAAGGGCGGCTATGTATCCTTTTCATTCGATATAACAGATTACGTTGCAGTAGGGGAAAACACAATAGCGGTATACTGCGAGGACGATACAAGATGTCCTATGATTCCCAGAGGTAAACAGAGCGAAGAATACTACTCACACGGATGTGATTACACAAGAACTACCGGTATATGGCAGACTGTGTGGCTTGAATTCACGGAAAAAAGCTACATTAATTATGTTAAATACTATCCCGACTACAGAACGGGAACACTTGCCGTAACAGGTGAAGTAACAGGCTGTGAAAACCTTGTACTTAAGGCTTCCTATGAAGGAAGGGAAGTCGGCACAGCTATTATTGAGAATTGCTCCGGTACATTTTCTCTTACTCTTAATCTGTCGGAAATTCATCTGTGGGAAGCAGGACACGGCAGACTTTATGACTTAAATCTTACTTACGGAAAGGACGAGGTTCTCAGTTATTTCGGTCTTCGTAACATTTGGTTTGACGGCTTTAAGTTTATGCTCAACGGCAAGTCCGTTTTCCAGAGGCTGATCCTTGATCAGGGCTTCTATCCCGACGGTATTTATACTGCACCCTCAGATGAAGAGCTTCTGAATGACATCAAGCGTTCAATGGCTTGCGGCTTCAACGGTGCCCGTCTTCACGAGAAGGTATTCGAGGAAAGATTCCTTTATCACTGTGACAAGGAAGGCTACCTTGTATGGGGCGAATATGCTAACTGGGGACTTGACCACACCCGTCCCGAAGGCATTTATTCAATTCTTCCTGAATGGCTTTCTGAAATTGACAGAGATTTTAACCATCCCGCAATCATCGGTTGGTGTCCCTTCAATGAAACCTGGGATATGTACGGCAGAAAACAGCATGACGATATCTTGAGCCTGGTCTACCGAGCAACAAAAGCAGCCGATAAAACGAGACCGTGTATTGATACCAGCGGCAATTTCCACGTTGAAACCGATGTTTTCGATCTTCACGACTATGAACAGAATGTAAGCATTTTCAAGGAAAACAACGACAAGATTATAGAAACGGGAATTCCGTGGGACAGATTCGAAGACAGACAGACCTACAAGAAGGGACAGCCTGTGTTTATCAGCGAATACGGCGGAATCAAGTGGAGTGCAACAGACGGAAATTCACGCTATGTTTCCTGGGGCTACGGTGATGTCCCAAATACCGAAGATGAATTCAAAGCACGCTATAAGGGTCTTACAGATGCACTTCTGGACAATCCTTGTTTATTCGGCTTCTGTTATACACAGCTTACTGACGTTGAGCAGGAGCAGAACGGCGTTTATACCTACGACAGAAAAGAGAAATTCCCGGCAGAATTTTTCTATAACGTAAATTCACGAAAAGCCGCAATTGAAGACTGAATTTAAGAGTCTTTAAAGATTAAGAGCTAAACTGTTAATTAACAGGAAAATCCATCCTGTTACCCCTTTCTCTTAATCCGAATTGTATTAATTACAGACAAGGCTTCGGAATTTATTCCGGAGCTTTTGTCTTTATTTCTAAGGAGAAGCACAATGAAGCAGAAACAATTTAAAGCAGAATCAAAAAAGCTGCTTGATCTTATGATTAACTCAATTTATACCCACAAGGAAATATTTTTAAGAGAACTTATCTCAAACGCAAGCGATGCTATCGATAAGCTCTATTTCAGATCTCTTACAGACGATTCTGTTTCACTTTCAAGAGATGACTTCAGAATCCTTCTTACCATAGACAAAGATAACAGACAGCTTATTATTTCCGACAACGGAATCGGTATGACTGCCGATGAGCTTGAAAACAACCTCGGCGTAATTGCTAAAAGCGGCTCACAGAAATTCAAAGCAGAAAACTCTGATGAAAACATCGATATTATCGGTCAGTTCGGTGTCGGCTTCTATTCCTCTTTTATGGTGAGCAAGAACGTAAAGGTTATTTCCAGGGCTTACGGAAGCGACGAAGCAAACTGCTGGGAATCCTCGGGAGCTGACGGCTATACTATAACTCCCTGCGAAAAGGAGGATGCAGGTACAGATATCATTCTTACCATCTGTGATAATACAGAGGAGGTAAGCTATGATGAATACCTTGACAGCTACAGAATATCCGCTCTTATCAAAAGATATTCAAACTACATCCGCTATCCCATAAAAATGGATATAGAAACAACCGTTCCCGTTGAGGGCAAGGAAGGGGAGTATGAAAAAGTAACAGAGCTTCGCACACTCAACTCAATGCTTCCTATCTGGAAAAAAACAAAGAATGAAATAACGGAAGATGAATATAACAACTTCTATAAGGACGTCTTCTATGATTACGAAGCCCCCTTAAGAGTTATTCACGCAAAAACAGAAGGTAACGCAACCTACAACGCACTTCTTTACGTACCTGCACACGCACCGTTTGATTACTATTCAAAGGATTTTGAAAAGGGTCTGCAATTATTTTCTAAGGGTGTCCTTATTTCTGATAAATGCTCCGAGCTTCTTCCCGATTACTTCAACTTCATAAAGGGTATTGTTGACAGCGAGGATTTATCTCTCAATATTTCCCGTGAAATGCTTCAGCACGACCATCAGTTAAAGCTCATTGCAAAGACCCTTGAAAAGAAAATCAGAACAGAGCTTACAAGAATGCTCAACACAGACAGAGAGAAATATGAAAAGTTCTTTGATGCCTTCGGGAATTCTCTCAAATTCGGTATTTACACGGATTACGGTATGCACAAGGATGACCTTATTGACCTTCTTCTTTTTAAGAGCAGTAACGAAAAGAAATACGTCACTATTAAGGAATATGCCGAAAGAATGAAGTCCGAGCAGCCCAGCATCTACTATGCATCAGGTGAAACCATAGACAGAATAGAAATGCTTCCGCAGGTTGAAAAGGTAAAAGATATGGGCTATGAAATACTTTACCTTACAGACTATATCGACGAGTTTGCATTGAAGACTGCAATGACTTACGAAAATAAGCCCTTTATCAACATCTGTGCCGATGATGCAGACTTTGCCACCGAAGAGGAAAAAGATGCAGTAAAGACTGAAAATGAAGCAAATACAGATATGTTTGAGTTTATAAACGAGGCACTCTCAGGTATTTCTGCAGTTCGTTTCACAAACAAGCTCAAAAATCACCCCGTTTGCCTTACAAACGAAGGTCAGATTTCAGCAGAAATGGAAAAGGTTCTTCGTTCTATGCCTGATTCAAAGGATGTTAAGGCTCAGTACGTGCTCGAAATCAATATGGATCATCCCATAGCAGAAAAGCTCAAGGGTCTTTATGAATCAGATAAAGACAGGCTTTCAGACTACGCAAAGCTTCTTTATAATCAGGCAAGACTCATAGGCGGTCTTTCTATTGAAGATCCCCTGGAATTTTCAAAGCTCATCTGCGATTTAATGTAACAGAAAGGGGACTGCAGACTAATTTGCAGTCCCTTCCGGATTTTTCAAAAAAACTTAAAATAATACTTGACTTTTTGACTCATTACTTATATAATAATCAAGCAGCTTGAAACGGGGCATTAGCTCAGTTGGTTAGAGCAACCGGCTCATAACCGGTTGGTCCGGGGTTCGAGTCCCTGATGCCCCACCAATTTTTTCAAGTCGCCGGATGAATATAGGGGTATAGCTCAGTTGGTAGAGCAGCGGTCTCCAAAACCGCGTGCCGAGGGTTCGAGCCCTTCTGCCCCTGCCAGAAAAAACGACAAGTTTCGACTTGTCGTTTTTTCAATGATATCCGTTCCTTGCGCAACGGATGATATAGCTGAAGCAATGATATCTGCTTCGCAGATGATATACGCTTCGCGTATGATGCAAACTCTTATTACATCATATTTGCTTTGCAAATATATCACACGGCAACGCCGTATATCATATCGCGTAAGTGATATATCATTATTCATAGGCGCTCCAAGCCGTAATGAATTTTGGGCACCGCAAGAGGGACTAAAAATGTTTCGAGCCCCAAGTTTATCGGTTAAAAAATTATCGTATAAAACACTGTATGGTTTTCTGTTGTAAAAAAAGAATCCGTATCGTAGCAGAGTGCTATGATACGGAATATTTTATATGACTTTTTCTGAAATTATTACATTCTTGCAATGTTTATGCAAAACACCGCTGCTGTTGCAATCAAAAATAGTTTCTTCGCATTTGTGCAAAAGCCAGTCGTGGTAATAGTAGAACAGTTCGCCCGATTTCCATATGTCAACCTGCAACTCTTCTTTTTCCATATCAGGAGCAGGTTGAATAAAGGGCTTACCTACAAAGACATTTATGACATTCAAACCGCTAATCTTTGTATGTTCTTTTAAATTGTCAATCAAACTTTGTCTTAAATCAAATGGAACATAATGAAACACACCGCTTGAAAAAATGATATCGTAATCAGTTTTTATTCTGAAATCTTTTATATCAGCTTTGAAGAAATCAACTTTTACACTGTGAATATCAGCTAGATTTTTCGCTTTTTGTATTCCTGTTTCCGAAATATCAAAAGCTGTGACATCATATCCGTTTTTTGCAAGAAACACAGCATCTTTACCTTCCCCGCAACCAATATCAAGTACTTTATACGGTTTAACCGGTGGTTTTCTTTTCATTATTTCATAGCAAAGCATGTTTGGCTCTAATCCCCAATAGTATTCTTCACCCGCATAGTGATTGTCGTATTCCGTTAAAGATCTTGCGGGATAGCCCAGAAGAGAGTCTATTGAAATATTAAGTGCTGCTGCAATAAGCGGTAATGTTTCAACATCGGGATAGGATATTCCGTTCTCCCACTTTGAAATTGCCTGAAAGGAAACATGCAAATTTTCCGCTAACATTTGTTGCGTGATTCCGAGCTCTTTTCTTTTTGCGGATATAACTTTTCCAATGTTCATCCCATAACCTCCTTATAGCTTTATTTTATCACCCACTCAAAGATAAATAAATAACTCTTTTATAGAAAACAGGTTATTTCTTCAACTAAACGTTGAATTATCAAAAAATATACAAAGGATAGCTCCGAAAAAGAGCTATCCTCATTTTGTTTTTAAGCGTTCTTACTGCTTATTATTGTTACTTGCAATCAATTTTCTTGTAATATTGCACCGAAAAGAAGGCTTGAAAGGTATCAGGAAGAAGCCCCGAAAGATTAACCACAAAGGTCATCTGAACTTCGTTTAAGTCTGAAACAAGCTCTTTTTGATTACTATAAATAGCGGAATTACATTTCAATTTTATTCTTCACAATCGAAATATTCAGCCTTATATCTTCCCGTAATTCTATCCGTCTTATCTGTCGGAATTACCATAACCTTATTTTCAGAATGAAGTATTACAATACGCACATTTTTATGAAGCAGCTCTGTATACTTTTTCTTAAGCCTCTTGTACAAAGGATCATATTGTTTAATACAATCAGGCACACGGATATTAACCGGCAAGGAATTTATATCGGAAAGAATACACTCCCTGAGCTTTTCCTCGTCAGATTTATCCTTAAAGAAAAGCCATATCCGTTCGGTAAAATCCGAAAGGCCGATTTTTCTGAAATCAAAGCTTCTTCCGAATTCACAGAATGCATCAAAGGGATCAAGTCCCGCAACATTAAAAAGATAATCAAGTGTAAAGAGAAACCGTCCGCTGTTATAAAGCCGTTCGAGAGCATCCTCACAGTATTTAAGAGATTGGATATCGTTTTCCGACAGCCATTCGTTTGAAATAATTTCATAAGGCGGTGTCTTATTATAAAAAACAGAATAGCCTGCATCATTTCTTCGCATTTCCGTACCATAAAGCAATTTAAGAAAACCAAGCTGTAACATATCTGATTTTAATGCAAAAGCCTTATTAAAGCTGATTTTAAAGCTTTTTATATCCTCAAAGGGTAGCCCAGCAATAAGATCCGTATGAATATGCATGTTTCTGAAGGAAACAAGCCTTTTTACGTTTTCACAGAGCTTATAAAGGTCAGATTTTCTGTTGATAGCTTTCAGCGTATTGTCATTAAAGGACTGAATACCCGTTTCAAGCTGACAAAGTCCTGCAGGCATTGTCGAAAGAATATCAATTGTGCTTTCCTTAAGAATATCTGCGGCAATCTCAAAATGGAAGCAAACATTTCCGTTGATTGATTTTCCGTAATTATCTCTGATAAAGAGAAGAATTCTGTCAGCCCTGCGGGCATCTGCGTTAAATGTTCTGTCTATGAATTTTATAGTTCTTGTTCCTGAGTGCGAAAGCCTGATAATGTTTTCAAAAACTTGATTCTCATCAAAATAACGCACTCCCGAAAGTCTTCCCGAAAGACAATAAGCACATCTGTAAGGACAGCCGCGCCCTGCTTCAATATAAGCTATTCTGCCGTTAAGCTTTTCAAAATATTCATCTGTATAGGGCGACGGGGGAGTGTCATTATGCGCCTTCGCATTAATCTGAACAAAGCTGTCATTAAAGAGATAGCTTATCCCTTCAGCATTTTCAAAGCTGCCTGACAAAAGCCTGTCAATAAAAGAAGAAAATGACCATTCACCCTCACCGGAAATAACATAATCTATATAGTGATTATTTCGAAGCACTTCCTCCTGTCTGTACTCAACCTCGGGACCGCCCAACGCAATAATACAGCCAATGCTCTCCTTTAAACTTTTGGCAAGAGGAAGTATTTTTTCTATGCTCCATATATAACAAGAGAATGCTACCGTATCAGGTTTCAGGGACAAAATGTAATCACAGAATTCATCAGTGTCGGAATTTACCGTAGCCTCAGCAACAATAACTTCGTGCGATTCCTTACAAAAGTAATCGATCCCCGCCTTAATACACCACGGAGATAAGCTTGAATGTATGAATTTAGAATTAAGTGCAGCTAAAACTATTCGCATAATTTTTCTAAAAGAAAAAGCAAGCACGTTGTGTACTTGCTTTTGATAATGTGTTTATTTTGCGCTTACGATTTCGTATGTATCCTGAGCAATCATAAGCTCCTCGTTTGTGGGAATAACAAAAAGCTTAACCTTTGAGCCGGGAACGGAGATCTCAAGCTCCTGACCGCGCTTTGAGTTTGCTTCTTCGTCAATAGCAGTACCGAGGAAGCCGAGCTTTTCAGCAACTCTCGTACGGTAGTGAGGATTGTTTTCGCCGATACCGCCCGTGAATACAACAGCGTCAACACCGCCCATAGCTGCAGCAAAGCCGCCTATGTACTTTGTGAGCTGATGGCAGAGCATTGATTCAACAAGCTGTGCTCTTTTATCATTATTGCGGGCTCTTCTTTCAATTTCAATGTTATTATTATCACCGGCAATACCGAGCATACCGGACTTCTTGTTCATAATATTGTCCATCTGATCAGGAGTAAGATTTTCCTTCTTCATAATGATAGGAACAATAGCAGGGTCAATGGAACCGCAACGGGTACCCATCATAATACCCTCAAGAGGTGTTACACCCATTGTTGTATCAAAGCACTTACCGTCCATAACAGCAGAAATTGAAGAACCGTTACCGAGATGGCAGGTAATAATTCTTGTACCCTCTGCAACACCGCCGAGAAGATCAATACATCTCTTGCTTACGTATCTGTGAGATGTGCCGTGGAAGCCGTAACGGCGGATGCCGTACTTTTCATAGTATTCATAGGGAAGAGCATACATATATGCGTAGTCAGGCATTGTTGCATGGAAGCCGGTGTCAAAAACAGCAACCTGGGGAACGCCTTTCATAACCTTCTCGCAGCATTCAATACCCATAAGGTTTGCGGGATTGTGAAGAGGACCAAGGTCAAAGCAAGCTTTGATAGCCTCCTTAACTTTATCATCAACAAGAACAGAACCGTTGAACTTTTCACCGCCGTGAAGAACTCTGTGTCCAACAGCACCGATTTCGCTGATATCGGCAATAACACCGTTTACCTCATTGACAAGCTTCTTGAGAACAAGGTCGATAGCAACAACATGATTTTCAATCTCAAGCTGAACAACATCTTTTGATTCAATTTCTTTTCCTGCGTCATCATATGTTACAACAACGTACTTAAATTCACCCATCGTTTCGCCGATGCCGGAACAGATACCTTTTGCGAGAACTCTGTTGCTTTCCATATCAAAAAGCTGAAACTTTAATGAAGAGCTTCCGCAGTTAATTACGAGAATTTTCATATTTACCTCCGAATTATATTGAATTTTTTTATAACAATCTGTATTATATTACTATCAGAAAAATATTTCAAGTATTTTTTCTACGGAGTGATTTATTTGACCAATGCGTTTATTGCAAGTGAATACAATCCGTTTCATAACGGACATCTGCACCATATTGAGGAAACAAGAAAAAATGGTGCAGAGAACATAATATGCATTATGAGCGGAAATTTTGTACAAAGAGGTACAATTGCTGTAGCCGAAAAACACCTGAGAGCAAAAACGGCAATTCTTTCAGGTGCTGATCTTGTTTTGGAATTGCCGCTGAAATATGCAATATCAACCGCTTCATATTTTGCAGAGGGCTTCATAAAAACCGCTAAGGCAACAGGGCTTCCAGGTTTTATTTCCTTTGGAGCAAAGGATTCAATTGAAACGCTCACACAAGTAAAGGATCTCATTTTCAGTACAGAAGCAGAGGAATTTTCAGCAAAATGTATATCAGAGGGGATAAGCTATCCGAAAGCAAAAGCACTTTACATCGAAAAATATGCTTCCGATAGGCTTTCAAAAGCTCTCTCGGATGCAAATAATGTGCTTGCTCTCGAATATCTTAAAGCAAGAGATAATTTTTTCCCCGAAGCAGGCACCTTCGCAGTTACAAGAAAGGGCACAACGCATGACAGCTCCGACATAATCGGCAACATCACAAGCGCCGGCAACATCAGAAGAATTCTATATGACGAAATATCGCGTGAGGACGGGATAAACCGTATCTTCGAGGTACGGCATCTTATGCCCGATACAGTATTCAATGAACTTATCACCGCTTATTCATCAGGACAGTTCCCGGCGTCCGCCGAAAGCTTTGAGCTGATACAATTTGCCCGTCTTTTATCTCTTTCTCAGGAAGACTTCAGAAAAATCAATAATGTAACAGGCGGACTCGAAAACAGAATCATTGAAGGACTGAGTCGCTGCAATAACGTAAATGCTCTGTGCGACTTTGTAAAGTCAAAAATCTTTACACACTCCCGACTCCGGCAGATTATGCTCTCCGCTTGCCTTGAAATTACAAAAGAGCACCTTGATGCACCCTTACAATACATAAGAGTTCTGGCATTTAATGACAAGGGAAGAGCTTTACTGAATACCATGAGAAAAAGTGCCTCAATTCCCGTTATATCAAACATTTCTCAGGCAGACACAGGCAATTATTTAACTGAAATTAATGTGCGAGCCGATATTCTTGCAGGAAAGCTTTTTAATTTATCACTGCCTTGTCCATTGCCGGGAAATCCCGAATACGATATTCCTCCCGTTTATATCAAAAACTGAAATTAATACATAGGAGAAGAAATATGCCGACCTGGAGCGGAATCAGACATAAACTCGAAAATGACTACCTTGCAGAATCATTGAAAGGACGCATTCAGTATTATTGTACTTCTTACAGTAAAAGTCCGGATCATCACGGCAGAGCATCAATCAGATTAGACGGCAAAGAGCTGATCAGCGGATGCTATTGGAACAATTGGAGCAAAGCGGGCTTGTTTCCGCATGATGCAACATATGAAAAGAGGATGACCGAAAACTTTCCTTATATTGACGAAACAGCATTAAAGCTTGGTGTTTTCAGTGAAACGTGCTTCTATTCATCTTTTGAAGAATTCGATAATCAGAGTATTGAGGACAGCCTTAAAAGTGATAACCTAATTATCCGTATTTTTGCAATACTTGACAGAAGAGTAGGGAAAAGACGTCTTATGAAAATCTATTCTGCAATAAATCCGGAGGATGAAGTTTTTAATATGTTTTATGCTATCCGTATGAATGCGGAAGGTTTTGAAATCAAATAAACTAACCCCGACAGATTTTAAGTCTGTCGGGGATTTATGATTATATTTAATAATTTTTACTGTCAATATACAAGCTCATCAAGCTCTTTTACAGGCTTTTTAAGCTCTGCCGGAATAAGCGCGGGAGAACCTTTCTTGATAAACGCAGTAAATTTTGTGGATTTCTTATCGTTGGAGCCCTTCATTTTAGAGATAAGCTCTGTAAGAAGCTGAGTTTTGGGCGGATTTACTTTTCTCGTATAGGAAGGAAGCTTTACAACAATTTCATCCGTGCAGGACACGTCGCAAATTTCAATTTTCAGATTATTTCTGTTTTTTATAATTGTAAAGTCGTTCTCGTTTCCGTTAACCGTTACAGAAATATCATTGCAACCCGCAATATCAATAAAAGAGAGAATATAGCTTCTCTTTTCGGGAATAAGTCCCGTGTCACCTTTAGCCGAAGCTACACGGAAGGAAAGAGAATTTGCTACATCGGAAACAGTAAATTCAGTTTCACAGAAGGCTCCGTCCTTATAGGCAAGCGTTTCACCGTCATCCTCATAAAGCGTAAATGAATTATTACCTCGGCAAATAAGGATTTCCAGCTTATCAGGATTCTCCGTGGAATTAGTATCACACTCAACGGCAAGAGGAATAATAGCTCCCTCTTTAGCAAGAACGGGAATTGATGACTGATCGCGGAAAAGATTGGTTTCGCAATTACCGTTATAAATTCTTCCTGTAAAAATATCCGTATATCTGCCCTTGGGTAAATATGCTTTTGTGCCTGCAAGTCCCGTTGTTTTATTACATTTTTCAGTAATGGGACATACGATCATTTCAGTGCCAAACATATACTCGTTCGGACAATTATAAGCACGGCTGTCCCCGGGAGTCTCGTAATACATTGGCTCAATAAGACATCTGCCTTCCTTTTCTGTTTTTCTGTTCATTGAATAAATATAGGGGATAAGTCTGTGACGGAATTTCAGGAACCTTACAGCATTTTCCTCAACAAATTTATTGTACATCCAGGGTTCTTTTCCCATGAACTCATTAGAGGTTGAATGAAGTCTGTTTATGGGGCTGAAAACACCGTACTGAAGCCATCTGAGATATAATTCATCATCTCTGTAGCCTCTGCAATGACCGCCTATATCGTGGCTCCACCTGATGGACCCGATGTTTGAAGCGGTTGATGTAAAATAAGGCTGAAAATCAAGGGAATCCCAGGTCTGAACGGTGTCACCGGAGAAGCCTAAGGGATATCTGTGAGAGCCTGCTCCCGCAAATCTTGAAAGAATAAGAGGACGCTTTCCGTCACGGGCAATATCAGCAGAATGATAATGGTTAAGAGCCCAAAGAGGATCAAGTCCCTCTACAGCGGTCTTTTTACCCTGCTGCCAGTCTATCCACCAGAAATCAACACCCTCTTTTTCGTGAGGATGATGAAGAAATCTGAAATAACCCTCAATGAATTTTTCATCAGTTATATCAAAACGGATCTGCTGACGGGATTCCTTGTCAATTCCCATATATTCGCAGAAAGCGGCATATGCATCCTCATAGAATTTACAGCCGGAAGCAGGATGAAGATTCATTGTAATCTTAAAACCGTTTTCCTTTAACCAACCGAGAAAAGCCCTGTGGTCGGGGAAAAGATCCGTATTCCAGGAATAACCGGTCCAGCCCGGAAGAACAAGATTATAGAAAAGCTCAAACATATTATTCCGGTGACCGCTGTCAGTTGCATCCTTACCGAATTTCTTCACAACGTCAACCCAATGCCAGTCCATATCAATTGTTGCTACCGTTACGGGAATTTTTTCGTCAATAAATCTCTGCATAAGTGTGGTATATTCATCCTGTGTATAGGCCTTATATCTGCTCCACCAGTTGCCGAGCGTAAAACGGGGAATAAGAGGAGTGTTGCCCGTAAGATTAAACAAATCCTTTACAGCAGCTCTGTATTCATAGCCGTAAGCAAAGAAATAAATGTCCTTTTCCTTTGCCTCACGGGGAAGAATTCTGCCGTTTTTCCTGAGGATAAGCGATTTACTGTCATCAAGCACGGCAACACCCGAAAGTGATACAACACCGTCACCGAGCTTGGTTTTACCGTTTACGTTATCAAGAGTTCTTGTAGTACCCTTAAGATTTCCCTTTTTATAATCGGTTACAGTTCTGCCGTCATGAAGCTTTACCGTCTTCATTTCATCTTTTTCCGTATCATAAATAAAAACAGTTTTATCCGTAAACACGGAAACAGTATTACCGTCAGCTTTAAATGCGGCTTCAGTTGCACAAAAGCTCCTGTTGATAACAGACTGAGTCGGGAAGTCGCAGAAAATTCCGTTATCTTGCTTTTCAACACGAAGAAGCTGCGGTGTAATAACGGAAAACCTGTATGAATTATAGGTATATACCTGGGATTCCGGTGTTTTTTCATTAGTTTCAAGATCAAATTTATCAAGATATTCGCGCATTTTATCACATCCCGCTTGTTTTTGTTTTATGATAACATTATTTCATCATCAGTTCAATAATTTTATATCAACACATCAAATTTTTTACGGAGCTTCTTTATGATTTTTGTTTCAAGACGGCTGACGTATGAACGCGAAATGCCATACATTGCCGCAATTTCATTCTGTGTTTTAGGTTCTTTTCCGTCAAGACCGTAGCGCATAATTATAATATTTCGTTCACGGTCATTTCTGATTTCATCAACAAACTGATGAAGAAGCTTTATATTATTTTTTGTAATGCACTCATCGGCAACGTTGTCATCAACGGAAATTATATCAATCAGCGTCAGAGGATTTCCTTCGGCATCCGTTTCAATAGGCTCATCAAGTGAAATATCAAGAGCCGATTTTTTTCTGCTTCTGAAGAACATAAGTATTTCATTTTCAATACACCTCGAAGCATAGGTTGCAAGACGTACACCCTTTGTGCTGTCAAAGGAGTTTACCGCCTTTATAAGCCCCAGAGTACCTACAGAAATCAGCTCTTCATTGTCATTTTCGTTAACGTTGAATTTCTTAAGGATATGTGCTACAAGCCGCAGATTGTGCTTAACAAGAATATCCTTTGCTTTTTTATCTCCCGATGCCAGAAGACTTATGTACTTTTCTTCGTCAGCCGATGATAAAGGCGGCGGAAACACACCGTAGTTATCAAGATGCAGAGCAAGAAAAATTATTCCAGCAAGAATTTCAAGCATAAAATTACTCCTTCACAAGGTATTCTGTAAATTATATGGATTTATCCTTACAAAATGCCTGACAGAAAGCAAATATCTGTTGAAAAAAATTTCCTTTAATGTTATTATATAGATAAAAATAAGCTGTTGAGGTGTCATTTTATGAAGAAGATTTTATCACTGCTTCTTGCTGTTACTCTCTTATCAATGCTTTTAATCATTCCTGTATCTGCAGAAAATGATGCTGTGTCGGATTATCCCATTGTAGTAGTACCCGGATTCAGTTCATCATATCTTTTCGAGCAGACTGATGACGGCAAAGCCGGCAGAATGCTATGGGGATCAATAGAAGGCCTCGGAATAATAGACAGAGTGCTCGGAAATATTGCTAAAATCGGCATAGGACTCGGTGCAGCTGTATTCGGTGAGCCTGATCTTTTTGCTGATACTATAAACAACGCTATTCCCGAAATAGTAGGGGACCTTGCCTGCAATCCCGACGGCACACCCGTTGTTTCCACAGTCACCTATCCTAATGACCCCGCAATTACAAATTACAGGTATCTTATAGATGAGCTTGATTCAATGCATGCCGCCGAAACGGAGATAATGGCTGACATTGCCGCAGTTTACGGTGAGAACGGTTATGAAAACATTTTCTCATTCCAGACAGATTTCAGACTTAATATTGTCGATGCAATTGAAAATTTAAGAAATTATATTGATGCCGTCCTTTCCTATACGGGAGCAGACAAGGTAAACATTTTTGCAGTAAGCTACGGCGGACAGATTTCCGCTTCATATCTTAACGTTTACGGCCACGAAAACAAGGTACACAATGCTGTGCTGACTGTCCCTGCAATAGGCGGTGCGGCTCTTGCATATGATATAATGAATGAAGATCTTCGTCTTGATGAAGAAACCCTCATGTATTTCATCGAGAACGGCACAATGCTTGAAGAAGACATCAACTGGCTTATGAAGGCTCACTCTCTCGGCTTCCTTGATGAAGTGCTTAATCTTATCATAAAGGGCGGAATCAAAAAAATCATAGCTAACTGGGGCAGCATCTGGGACTTCATTCCCGCTGAATACTATGAAGATATGAAGGCTCGCTTTCTTGATGCTGAAGAAAACAAGACTCTGATTGAAAAGAGTGACAGATTCCACAACGAAATTCTTCCCGCTATGAATGAAAAGCTCAGCGGGTGCATTGCAGACGGAACAAACATATATATTGTTGCCGGCTATGATGCTCCGGCTGTAACAGGTCTTTATGAGCAGTCTGACGGAATTATCCACGTAAACGCCGCTACCGGAGCTGTATGCGCTCCTATGGGACAGCGCTTTTCAGACGGATATCAGGGGCTTTATACGACCTGCACGGATAAGTCCCATAAGCATACGTCACCAGGTATGACAATCGATGCATCAACAGGATTTCTTCCTGAGCAGACCTGGTACATCAGCGGTCTTTTCCACGGTATGACCTGGAAGGATGAATACACAAAAAACCTCTGCACAATGCTCTTATTCGGCAAAGAGCTTATTGATGTTAATTCGTTCGCGGAATATCCTCAGTTCTTCTATTCCACAAACGTATGCCATGCTGTGAAGCTTGGATTTGTGACTGCACCCGACTGCAGAATCAGCGCGGATGACAGCATAGTAAAGGTCACGAATCTTTCAAATAAATATGCAATGACTCTTTTATCCGTTAAATGCTACGGTGCTGACATTAAGATTTCCGTGCCCCTCGGCACGAAGCTTGCACCCGGAGAGAGCATTGATCTGACTGTCAGCGGTACCTTACCTGCAATAAGCAACAAAACCTTTGACATGACTGCAAATTATATACTTTCGGGTGACATTGTTTTCCAGGGAGAAAGAACACTCACTTTCACAATTGACAACGGAGAAAGTGCGGAATACGATGCTTCAAATCCCTATACCGATGCAAAACATGAAACCGATTTCGACAAAATCATCATATCCGTTATTAAAGACATTCTTGTAAAAACAGGATTTTTCCAGCTTGTGAAAATGCTGGTTAATTGCTTTATTTCATTTTTCAGATAAAACCTGAAGGGGAGTGATATATTGAGAGAAAGTTCAAAGGCTGCATTATGCGGTATTATTTCATCGCTTGCAGTTGTTATAATGCTTTCAACATATCTTTCCCCTTTTCTTGTTTATACGGCTCCTGCCTTCAGCGGTCTGCTGTTGCTGCTGATTCTTAATGAGCTCGGATGGAAATGGGCAGCAGGCACATACGCTTGTGTAAGCCTTATTTCAGCCTTTATTATTGCAGATAAGGAGGCAGCCGTTTTTTACACAATGTTTTTCGGCTTCTATCCTATACTCTGCTTCATTCTCGAAAGAAAAATCAGAAACAGAATTTTCAGAACAGCAATCAAATTCGCTTGCTTCAATCTGTCGTGCCTGATATCCTTTGCAATATGCATGTTCGTCCTTTCTCTTGATATGAGCGACATTACAGAAGGCAGCATGATTTTCACTGCAGTTTTCATAATTCTTATGAACGTATTGTTTTTTGTTTATGATTTACTGATTATAAGACTTCAACTGCTTTACATAAAAAAACTGCAAAAGAAATTCAGAAAACTTTTCAATATCAGGTAAAAATAATCATTGTACGGCATAATCTTTTAATAAAAACATCATCTGAGGTGATTACAATTAAGGATTCTGTCACTATAATACTCAGCGTGCTTCTGTTCTGTGCCTGCATTTTCGGTATTATCAAGCAAACAGAAAAAAATATTGTTTCTGTTATTGCAACCGAAAGCAACGAATACAAGGATTGTATTTTTATTCTTGATGCCGGTCACGGCGGTGAAGACGGCGGTGCCGTAGCATATGACGGTACACTTGAAAAGGATCTGAATCTCAGGATGTGCAATAACATATCTCTGTATTTTGATATTTTCGGTATAGATTACGTCATTATAAGAAACGGAGATTTCAGCGTCGGAGACACAAATCTTCCCACTATCAGGAAACGCAAGGCTTCCGATATTTATAAACGCTATGAAATAATAAATTCATACGAAAATTCCGTGCTTTTAAGCATTCATCAGAATATGTTTTCAGTTGAAAAATACTACGGCACTCAGGTGTTTTACGACGGTAAATACAACGAATCGGAAGAGCTTGCAAAAATACTTCAGTTTACCGTCAGAAACCGACTGCAGCCTGAAAATAACAGAAAAATCAAAAAAACCGACAAAAGCATATATCTTCTTTTTGAAGCAAAGCGTCCGTCTGTTATGATTGAATGCGGTTTTATGTCAAACATGAATGAATTGTCAAATCTCAAAAATACAGCGTACCAATCAAAGCTTTCATTTATAATAACTAAAGGAATAATTCAATTTTTAATTTCATAAAGGAATAATTATGGCAAAGAATTCAAAAACAGCTTATATCTGCTCTCTGTGCGGATATCAGAGTCCGAAATGGGCAGGGAAGTGTCCCGAGTGCGGTGAATGGGATACCTTCGAGGAGCAGACAATAACCAATGATAAGAATAAGACTTACACAAGCACTGTAATTCAACCGATGAAGCTTACGGATATAGAGGGCGTTATCGAACACAGATACGACACGGGAATTGATGAGCTGAACAGAGTGCTTGGCTCCGGTCTTGTGAAAGGCTCGGTTGTGCTTCTCAGCGGTGATCCCGGTATCGGCAAATCTACGTTATTATTACAAACAACCCAGTCACTGGGTAAAGCACGTAAGGTATTGTATGTTTCCGGCGAAGAATCTCCGCATCAGTTAAAGCTCAGAGCTACAAGAGTCGGTGTAACAAGCGAAAATCTGACTGTAATCTGCGATACCGATGCAGAGGCAGTCTGCGAATACATAAAAGCGTCATTACCTGACGTAGTTATAATTGACTCTATTCAGACAATGGGAATTAAAGAAATAAATTCCTTGCCCGGAAGTATTACACAGGTGCGAGAATGCGCAAATCTGTTTATGAGATATGCCAAAAACCTCAACATCCCGATTATTATTGTCGGTCACGTAAATAAGGACGGTAATATTGCGGGTCCAAAGGTGCTTGAACACATCGTAGACTGCGTGTTATACTTTGAGGGTGAAAAGAATCTTTCATACAGAATTCTCAGAGCTGTCAAAAACCGATACGGATCTACGAATGAAATCGGTGTCTTTGAGATGAACGACAAGGGACTTCAGGAGGTCAAAAATCCCTCACAGGCTTTGATTTCCGGCAAGCCCTCCAACGTTTCAGGCTCTTGCATTGCATCGGTAATTGAAGGCTCAAGACCGATTCTGGCTGAGGTTCAGGGGCTTGTCTGTACGTCAGGCTTCGGCACTCCGAGGCGTATGTCAACCGGCTTTGACTATAACAGAATGTCATTATTGGTAGCTGTTCTTGAAAAGCGTGCAGGCTACTTTATGGGTAATTGTGATATTTTTGTCAATGTCGCAGGCGGACTGAAAATTGACGAGCCTGCATCAGATTTGCCCGTAGCATTAACCTTAATATCAAGCCTCAAAGATGAGGTTATCCGCGATGACTGCATTGCATTCGGCGAAATAGGACTTGCAGGAGAAATCAGAAGCGTAGGCTTTGCGGAGCTGCGTATAAAGGAAGCTATAAGACTCGGCTTCAGAAAATGTATTATATCCGAGCATAACATCAAGGAATTGCCAAAGGATTTTTATAATCAGATAGAAATCGTCGGTGTAAGCAATATACGCAGTGCATATTATGAAGCTACAAAATAATTAAAGAGGAATAATAAAATGAAAAAGAAAATTCATTCATCAGCAAATTTCAGAGCTACGTTAACAATTATGGTTTTAAGCGTTGCAATAACTGCAATGATAAAAAAATACACAAAATAAACATAAATAACAGTAAATCGGATTTAACGGGAAAATCAGCACAATCGTGTAAAATATGCATATTCAGGCCTAAAAATTGCCTTATTTACTCCCCTAAATTATACAAAATATTAATTTTGTATAATTGTATTAATTTTTCACAGCTACCCTGTTAAGACCGTTATACGGCGTAAATGATATGAATTATAACTATCTTTCAACTCTGCCACAGGATGTTGTTCAGTTTATTTATTATCAGTCAAACGTTAAAAATAAATCTGAGCTTACATTAAATGAATACTGTCTTGATTTAAGACTGTTTTTAAGGTATCTTGTTATTTCATCCGAAAAGAAAAAATTTTCTGATGAGGATCTGGATGCCGTTGATATTACGCGTCTTAATTCGGATTTTTATAAAAATATAACTTTGAATGACGCTTACAGATTTTTATCTTATTGCAAAGAAATCCGCGGAAACAAAGAAAAGGCACGCGCCAGAAAATCCTCTGCAATACGTTCATTTTTCAAATACCTTAAGGTTAATGCTGTCATTGATGATAATCCGATGATAAGTCTGGACTCCCCCAAGCTCAAAAAAAGTCTTCCGAAGTACCTGACTGTTGAACAGGCTCAGAAGCTCCTGATGAGTGTTGACGGGCCGAACAAAGAGCGTGACTACTGTATTCTTACTCTTTTTATGAACTGCGGCTTCCGATTATCAGAGCTTGTTTCCATTAATTATAATGCAATAAAATATACTGATGACTCTGCTTCGATAGTTATCACAGGCAAAGGAAACAAGGAACGAACTGTTTACCTCAATAAAGCCTGTATTTCAGCAATAAAGAGGTATATGAATGTCAGACCCAAGGACGGGGTCAAGGATAAGGATGCCTTGTTTTTATCAAACAGACTCACCAGAATCAGCACAAAAACGGTTCAGCATCTCGTAGACTCATATATTGAAAAGGCAGGTCTTGGAGGACAAGGCTTTTCCGTTCATAAGCTCAGACATACTGCCGCCACTCTTATGTATCAGACTGGAAAGGTTGACGTGCTTGAGCTTAAGGAGCTTCTCGGCCACGAAAGCCTTAATACAACTCAGATTTACACGCACATTGTAAATGAAAAAGTCAAGGAAGCAGTAGAAGCAAATCCGCTTTCTGACTTCGGAACAGATGAATAAATTAACAGGACTTCCCTACTGATTTTCGGGAAGCCCTGTTTTTATGATATATATTTAATAGAAATTTGCATAAAAATGAGAAGCATTGATAAAACACCATACACCGACATCTGCACAAGGTAGCTTCTCAGATTAACATTACCCTTGCGATTACAAAAGAACTGTTTAAGTGAATCAGACATTCCGGCAGATGTATATTGCGAGCAGATAAAAACTACATACAAGCATATGAAAAAGAAAATATCAGTTACAAAAAACCTGCCGAAGCTCTCATAGCCGAAAACAAAAAGCTGATAGGAATATAAGGAACCAAATACTATACCCTCAGCAACGGACAAAAAACAGATAAACGGCAAGCCTACAAGACACAAGCCCATAATAAAATTAAACGTCAACATAATGAATACCGAAAAGCAGCTGTTGACAAGCATTCTCACAATATCGTTTTCTGACGAAACAAATACACTTAATATGTATCTGAAATATTCTGAATGCTTAACAAATACCGTACCAAAAATAAGACCACAGGCAAATAATGAAATCAGCAAAATTATACTGCTGTACTTTTTTACATATAATATCAGCTTCCGGACACAAAAAGAGGCTGCATTTCGATTAAATTTTCTTTTTTTCATACTTCCCTGTTCCTTATTTAAGATTTGAGGTTAAGATTGCACCGATACTGCCGCATAATGCAAAAACGGGAAGAATCAGCAAAACAATGAACTCAATACAGAAGGAGTTAACAGCTAAAAGCACCAGAATGCTTATAACACCGACAATCAAAGAGGATAAGCCTCCCCAGAGAAAGCTCTTTGTTTTTACATGCAATCCCGTTGCTGCTCCTGCAACAAGACCTGCCAACACGGACGGAACAAACAATAAGTATCTGACGTATTCGAACGGAATATCGATATTAACAAGAATGGCTGAAAGCACGCAAACAATTGAAATAACTGCAATAATTCCTGTAATTATTCCCAAGGTCACTGCCTGAGTGTTATTTCTGATTCTGAAAAATCTTTTCTTTTTCATAGGCTATCTCCTTTTAAGTCATCCGTTAAAATCTATGCGCCCGAAAAGAAAAATATAACTAAAAAAAACAAAAACTGCAACGGAATCATCCGCTGCAGTAATTTCATTATTCTTCTTCGTTCTTCTTGCTTCTTCTCTTTGAAGCCTTCTTTTCTTCTTTTTCAGCAGCCTTAGCAGCTTCAAAAGCAGCTTTTTCGCTCTCAGCTCTTTCGTTGGCTGTATTGTTGGTCTGAATGCCCCAACGCATAATCTTCATCTTAGTTCTGTCAGCACCTGTTTCAAGAACAATTGAATCTTCTTTTACAGTAACAACTCTTCCGTTGATGCCGCCGATTGTTGTGATTTCATCACCGATCTGAACAGAGTCACGAAGCTTCTGCTCCTCCTGCTGCTTTTTCTTCTGAGGTCTGATCATAATGAAATACATAACAACAAGCATAACAACCATCATAATGATCATTGTTGCAGAGCTGCCCTTCTGGCCCTCTGTGCCTGCTGCAGCACCGGTGCCCATGCATAAGAAATTAGCTAAATTGAATAACATGAGTTTTCCTCCAAATTACATAATATCGAAATTATATCAAACAATTACAGATATTTCAAGTATTTTTAATAAATTAATATATTTTAATTAAGCGGTGCCCTTTTATCGAGAATATTAACGTATTTTTTGTAAAATTCCTCAAAGGTACCGTTATCAAGCGTATCCCTGATTTTCTCCATAAGCGAATTATAGAAATAAAGATTATGCATAACAGCAAGCCTGAGTCCGAGGACCTCCTTTGCTTTAAGAAGATGCCTTACATAGGCACGGGAGAAATTTCGGCAAACAGGACAATCGCACAGAGGATCTACCGGCAGAACGTCAGTTTCAAAGCAGGCATTATTTATATTGATAATACCGTTCCACGTAAACAGATGACCGTGACGTGCATTGCGAGAAGGCATAACACAGTCAAAAAGATCAACACCTCTGTGAACCCCCTCAAGAATATTTACAGGAGTTCCGACTCCCATAAGATATCTGATTTTATCATCAGGCATATATGGCTCAACGGCAGAAATTATCTCATACATAACTTCGGCAGGCTCTCCTACCGCAAGACCGCCTATAGCATATCCGTCAAGGTCAAGCTTCGCAATTTCCTGCATATGTCTTATTCTTAAATCAGGATATGTACAGCCCTGATTGATACCGAAAAGAAGCTGATCCTTGTTTACGGTATCATACAGCGCATTAAGTCTTTCATGCTCTTCCTTGCATCTGTAGAGCCATCGTGTCGTTCTTTCACAGGATTTCTGTGAATACTCGTGAGTAGACGGATTTTCAACGCATTCATCAAATGCCATAGCTATTGTTGAGCCGAGATTGGACTGAATTCTCATACTCTCCTCAGGTCCCATAAAAATCCTTCTGCCGTCAATATGAGAATTAAAGGTAACTCCCTCTTCCTTAATAGAACGCAGCTTTGCAAGGGAAAACACCTGAAATCCGCCAGAATCAGTAAGAATAGGCTTATCCCATCCTGTAAATTTATGAAGACCGCCCATTTCCCTGATTTTTGCGTCGCCGGTTCTTACGTGAAGATGATATGTATTACAAAGCATCACCTGACATCTGATATCCTTAAGGTCAAATGCAGAAAGACCGCCCTTGATTGCCGCTGTCGTTGCAACATTCATAAATCCGGGGGTCTGAACAGTACCGTGAACCGTTGTGAACTCGCCTCTTCTGGCTTTACCTTCCTGTTTTTTCAATCTGTACATAATTCACCTCGTCAGATTTCATCAGTAATAATTGTTGAATCACCGAATGAAAAGAAATGATATCTGTTATCTATTGCGTGTTTATATGCTCCGAGTGCATTTTCTCTTCCGCAGAAAGCTGACACAAGCATTATAAGCGTACTTTCGGGAAGATGAAAATTTGTAATGAGAGTATCAATACACCTGAATTTATATCCGGGATATATAAATATGTTTGTTGAATTGCTGCAGGGCTTCACAAAGCCGTTTTCATCGCAGGCTGATTCAAGGGTTCTGCAGCAGGTGGTGCCGGTACAGATAATCTTTCCGCCGTTCCTCTTTGTTTCATTTATGGCATCGGCAGCCTCAGGTGAAATGAAATAATTCTCAAAATGCATATCGTGGTCTTCAATGTTTTCAGCCTTCACGGGTCTGAAGGTGCCGATACCGACATGAAGAGTTACGTAAGCAATTTTTACACCCTTTGCCCTGATTTTTTCGAGAAGCTCGGGGGTATAGTGAAGACCTGCCGTGGGAGCCGCCGCTGAGCCGTCATTCTTTGCATAAACAGTCTGATAACGCTCCTTGTCCTCAAGCTTCTTGGTTATGTAATGAGGGAGGGGCATTTCACCTATTTCCTCCAGCCTTTCAAGAAACATACCCTCATAAGTAAATTTCACAAGACGGTTGCCGTTTGCAAGCACCTCGGTAACCTCTCCCTGAAGCACGTTTTCACCAAATGTGAAAACACTTCCCTCTTTTGCGCGCTTTCCGGGTCCTGCAATGCATTCCCATACGTCATTGCCCTTATTGTTAAGCAGGAGAAATTCTACATTTGCACCGGTTCCCCTCTTTATTCCGTAAATTCTTGCAGGCAATACCTTGGAATTATTGAGAACAAGACAGTCACCCTCGTGCATATAATCGAGAATATCATAAAAATGTTTGTCAAGAAGCTCACCAGAATTTTTGCCGATTACGAGCAGTCTTGAGTGATCGCGCTTTTCTGCCGGGGTCTGTGCAATCAGCTCCTCAGGTAAGTCAAAATAAAAATCACTTTTTTTCATAAAAATCGCCTTGTTTATATAGTAAATTATTTCTGAATTTATTAGTAAATTTAATAATTCTGATAATCAACATTTATTAATTGTGCATATATTACAATTGACATAAATAAAATATGATGCTAGAATTAATAAATCTAAATTATGTTAACACAAATATTGAAAAGACGCAAGTCCCCAAAGGCGACTTTTTGAATATAATGTTTGTGTCGGAGGTATTATTATGGATAAACACTACAAGGTCGGCATTATCGGCGCAACAGGTATGGTTGGTCAGAGATTCATTTCTCTTCTTCACGATCACCCCTGGTTTGAGATTACAGTTCTTGCAGCAAGCCCCCGCTCTGCAGGCAAATCCTACGAAGAGGCTCTCGGCGGCAGATGGGTTATGAAAACAGAGCTTCCCGAAAAGGTAAAATCCATGACCGTGCTTGATGCACAGGCAGACATTGAAAAGATTGCTTCACTCGTTGACTTCGTATTCTGCGCTGTTGATATGAAGAAGGATGAAATCAAGGCACTTGAAGAGGCTTACGCAAAGGCAGAATGCCCCGTTGTTTCCAACAACAGCGCTAACAGATTCACTCCCGACGTTCCTATGATCGTTCCCGAAATCAACGGCAAGCACTGTGAGGTAATTGCTTCTCAGAAGGAAAGACTCGGCACAAAGAGAGGCTTCATTGCAGTTAAATCCAACTGCTCTCTTCAGAGCTATGTTCCCGCTCTTTATCCTCTTGATGAAAAATTCGGTGTTGAAGACGTGCTTGTATGTACATACCAGGCTATTTCCGGTGCAGGCAAGACCTTTGAGCGCTGGCCCGAAATGGTAGACAACGTAATCCCCTACATCGGCGGAGAAGAAGAAAAGAGCGAAAAAGAGCCTCTTAAAATCTGGGGTAAGGTTGAAAACGGTGAAATTGTTCCCGCTTCAAAGCCTCACTTTACTGCACAGTGTCTGCGTGTTCCCGTTTCAGACGGTCATATGGCTGCAGTTTTCGTAAGATTTAAGAATAAGCCCTCCAAGGAAGAAATCATTGAAGTATGGAATAACTTCTCAGGCCGTCCTCAGGAGCTCAGTCTCCCCCACGCTCCCAAGCAGTTCCTTAATTATTTTACAGAGGACAATATGCCTCAGACAAAGCTTCACAGAGATCTTGAAGGCGGTATGGCAGTTTCAATCGGCAGACTCAGAGAAGACACTCAGTATGACTACAAGTTTGTTTGTCTTTCACATAATACACTCAGAGGTGCAGCCGGCGGTGCTGTTCTTGCAGCTGAGCTTCTTTGTGCGGAAGGTTATATTGAACCTAAAAACTGATCCGGTGATAGCATTTGAAAAAAACTGTTTTCAAGGGTGTCGCAACGGCACTTATAACTCCGTTCACGGATGATACAAAAAATGTGGATTTTGACGGGTTCGGCAGATTGATTGAATTTCAGATAAATAACCGTGCCGACGCTCTTGTGGTTTCAGGCACAACGGGAGAATCCCCTGTCCTGTCAAAAGAAGAAAAAATCGCATTATTCCGCGAAGCGGTAAAATGCGTCGGAGGTAAAATACCCGTCATAGCAGGTACGGGCTCCAACAACACCGATGAAGCAGTTAGAAAATCAAATGATGCAGAAAAAGAGGGAGTAGACGGTCTTCTGATCGTTACTCCCTATTATAATAAATGCACAACAGAGGGACTGATAAAGCATTATTTTTATATTGCAGACAGAGTTTCAACACCGGTGATTGTATATAACGTTCCCGCAAGGACAGGTATCAGCGTGTCCCCCGAAGCATATAAAGCATTGTCCGAGCACAAAAACATTGTTGCCGTGAAGGAAGCATCGTCTGACATTTCTTCTTTTATAAAGGCTAAGGCATTATGCGGGAATGACATTGATTTTTACAGCGGTAACGATGATCTTGCTGTTTCAATGATGTCACACGGTGCCAAGGGCGTTATTTCCGTAGCTTCAAATATCATTCCGGATATTTTACACAGGATAACCGAGCTTTGCGTTAACAATGATTCCGAAAATGCTCATATTCTTCACGAAAAATACCTTAAATTAATGAATTTAATGTTCTGCGAAGTTAATCCCATCCCCGTCAAATATGCCTGTAGCATGCTTTTTGGAACAAATAATAATCTGCGTCTTCCGCTTACTCCGATAACAAGGGAAAAAGCAGAAAAGCTGAGAGATATTCTAAAGGCATATAAGCTTATATAAGAAAAAGACTGCATTGAAAAATGCAGTCTTTTGTTTTTATCATTTATCAAGAATCGGCTTGTCTGTAAAGTTGAGAACGGGCTTCTTAAAGCCTTCAAATTCCAGAATAACAATTTCGTTATATCCCTTTTTAAGCCAGGGTGCAGGAAGATATAACGTATGCTGAGGTCCTTCCTTCCAGTATCGTGAAAGAAGTCTGCCATTAACCCACACGAGTCCTTTTCTGAATCCGTCAGGGCTAATAAATGTATCCTTAACTTCACCCTCGATATTCAGTACACCTCTGAGGAACAGGGGTCTTTCGTTGAATTTTGCCTTCATATTTCTTCTGAAATCAACGGAAGATATATCAGCAAAAGGCAGAGTATAAGCATCCCAATGATAAATGCATTGCTGACCGATACGAACATCGGACACAATACCCTTTTTATCCAAAAGCCTTGCGCCGTAATTGATTCTGCCCATATTTTCGACAAGAATGCTGAGTTTAATACCCTCTGCAGGGATACCGAGTTTAAGTTTCTTTTTCTTTTCGTTTCTGTAAAGAACGCACTTGAACTCATCATTGACGTATACATATGCTCTGTCATGAACGGTAAGACTTATGTAATCCTCTTCTCTCGGTCCTCTTATAAAGGTTTCATAAAGAATATAACCATAGCCCTGTCCTAATTTTTCCATAGGAAGAGGATTTGTCATTGTGTGCTTTTCAGAGAGGACACTTAAATTATCAAAAAGCTCGGCACATTCATTAAGCTTAAGAGAAGGATATGCTGTTGTTTCAGGCTGTGAAACAACTATATCGGAAACGGCGCCGAGGCTTTCAAGAACCTCCTTGAACTTATAGTACTTCGGTGTCATATAACCGTATTCATTTATAGGGGCATCGTCATCATAGCTGTTTACAGTAGGCTGGTATTCCTTCTCGGTACAGTTAGCACCGTTCATAAAGCCGAAGTTGGTTCCTCCGTGCATCATATACACGGATATATTTCCGCCTTCCTCAAGAACCTCTCTGAAGGACTTTGCTGCATCCTCAGGGTCGCGCTTATGATGCTTTTCACCCCAATGATCAAACCATCCGTTCCAGAATTCCATACACATAAGCGGTCCCGAGGGCTGGAATTTTCTGAGATTAGAAAAAGCTCTCTTTGCATTGGATCCGAAATTTACAGTTCTGAAAATTTCGGGTACGGTTCCGCCGGTCAGCATCATGTCGCAGTCACCGTCCGAGGTAAAAAGCTCAACCGTAATACCTCTGGCGCGGAGCCCCGCTGCCAGATAACGGATATACTCGCTGTCATCACCGTAGCTGCCGTACTCGTTTTCAATCTGAACCATTATAACGCTGCCGCCGTTATCTATCTGACATGCTGCAATTATCGGAATAATTCTGTCAAAAAACGCATCAACCTTACTGAGATAAATATCATTCATACAACGAAGCTCAATACCGTCATATTTAAGAAGCCACCAGGGGAATCCGCCGAACTCCCACTCAGAACAAATATAGGGTCCGGGACGGACAATAGCAAGCATACCGAGCTCATTTATTAAATCGAGATAAGCCTTAAGATCAAGATTACCGCTGAAATCAAATACACCTTCCTCGGGCTCGTGAAGATTCCAGCAGGTATATGTTTCAATTGCATTGAATCCGCAGGCCTTGATTTTAAGAAGACGGTCCCTCCAGTATTCGCGGGGCACTCTGAAATAATGCATGGCTCCGGCATAAATTTTCACAGGCTCTCCGTTAAGCAGAAAATCATTTTTACCGATTAAAAATTCATTCATTTTATACACCTCTCTATTACAGAAACTGCAAGTCTTTTATTATCAGAATATTCAGCAAGGCTTACTGTATAGTCAGTATTACTGCAACGTACATTGTTATCGGAAAAATCGAATGAGGAATTATTTTTGCGCTCTCTTATTCCTCTGCCTGATGCAAAAAACTGTGCTGTTTTAAGTGACCTGAACAAAGCAAATTTATCCGAAAGTATCTGTTCATCACAGCTTTGCTTTGAAACAATTTCTGTGAATGAATATTTAGAAAACGAAAAAAGATAACGGATTTCAGCATCGGTAAGAAGCGTTTGCGCATCCGAAAAAGTAAATGGCTCTGACTTTACAATGCCGATCCCGATCGGAACGTCCGAAACAGCACAGGCAACGTATTCACCCGCGGTTGCAACGGAAATTTCCGCACTGAAGTTTGATACAATACTTTTAGAATCGGGATTAATCAGCAATGAAAATGAAAATTCCGGAGCGTCGCAGAACTCAGAAAGACATTGACGTGCAAGCATATCTGCTACAAAGGCCTGCGCACCCTTGAATTTATCCCTGGCGCCGAGAATTTTAGCCCTCTTCCCTTCTGTCATCAAAGGAAAGTAATGCGAAGCAATTTCCTCGGTCATATCATTAATATTGAAAATTCTGTAAACCAAATTATCACCTGTTATCTGTACATTCTGAGAATAGACTCAGCCTTGTTCTTTATCATGCTTTTAAGCTCGGCAGGATAAATTACCTCAATTTTGTCACCAAACTGCATTATCCACGAAGCAAGACCGTCATTTATAAAGAGCTCATCGTGAACATAAAACCATCCGTCCTCACCTTTTTTAATGGAAATTTTCTCGCCGAAGCGGTCAAGCATTTCCTCAAGAATCTCTGTCCTGCATTTGAGCTGTGTCATTTCGGGATCTCCGGAGAACATATTGAAGGTTTTTGATACATAGTCGGCAGTATCAAAGGAATTTTTATAATCGCTGACCTCTGATATATGACGGCGGTTAACATTAAGAACCTCCACCTTCTTTATGCGGTCAATACGAAGATTCATCAGGTTGTCGTATTTTTCATTATTTGCAATAAGATAATAATGATCGTTTGACCAAACAAGAGCATAGGGACTCAATCTGAATTCACGAGATTCATTCGAGGCGGTGTATTTTTCATCAAGCCTTCTTCTGCAGTAATTCAGCTTAACCTTTTTCTCATTTTTGATTGCCATATCAAGGGCATCAATATTATAGAAAATTTCCTCATTATTGCACTTATTTCTGCGATCAACAAACACCTGCCCCTTAAGCCTGTCTGCCTGATATATACTTAAAAGTGAATCCGTTTTTTTAAGAAGACTGGTTGTTTTTTTTCGCGAAATAAAGCCGGCAGACTGAATCGCATCGTTAATAAGCCTCAGCTCAGCAATTTCAAATTCACGTGACGCAAGAAAACAACCGTTTTTCGGCTTTGCTGTTTTTATAATATCAAGTCCGTATTCAACAAGAATATCAATATCCTTGTAAATTGACTTTCTTTCGCATTCTATGCCGTATTCAAGGAGATGATCTGCAATATCAATAGCATTCAGTATATGCTCTTCATCTGAATATTTCATAAGAATATCCTTAAGATAAAGAAGCTTGAGCTTTGAATTCTTTTTTCCTGCCACAACAATCACTCCCGCCGTTTTATGAGAATATTATATATTATCTTACTTGACAAATCAATACCAAGTGCTATAATTAAGAAAGATACTTCGGGGCGGGGCGCAATTCCCCACCGGCGGTAAAGTCCGCGAGCCTGAAAGGCTGAACCGGTGAAATTCCGGTACCGACGGTATAGTCCGGATGAAAGAAGTGAAATAATATATATCTGACGCCCCGGAAAATATTTTCAGGGGTGTTTTTTATGAAAAAGAGTTCAAATAAGAATATAATCAGGCTTGTTTTAACAGCAATGATGGCAGCATTAAGCGTAGTATTTATGTTCATTGTCAGATTCAGTCTTTTACCCGGAGCAAAATTCCTTGAATATGATATGGGAGATATACCCGTTATTCTTACAACTCTCTTTCTCGGAACTCCTGCAGGGGCCTTCGTTCTGATTTTTGTATCGCTTATTCAGTCACTTACGGTAAGCGCTGCAAGCAGCTGGCAGGGCTTTGTTATGCATGTACTTGCGACAGGGGCTTACGTGCTGACGCTTAAGCTGATCACAAGAAAAAATGACGGCAGAAAGCAGCTTATTATCGGAACGGTTATCTCAACTCTTGTGCTTACTGCAATTATGATTCCGCTGAATCTTATCTTCACACCCCTATATCTCCACACAAGTGTTGATGCTGTATTACAGCTTATGCTGCCTGCAATTATCCCGTTCAATTTCCTTAAAGGCGTAATAAATTCATTGGTTATTATTCTTCTTTACTCTCCCCTCAAGGTAATTCTTAAAAAGTCCAACATGTTGAACAAAAAATAATATCGAAATATGTTGACAATTACAAATGCTTGTAATATAATACAAGCATATTCATAACCCTTATGAAGAGTGGCTGAGGGACCGGCCCTGTGAAGCCCGGCAACCTGCATTTGCAAGGTGCTAATTCCGCGGTTTATCCGAGAGATAAGGTATTTTTCACCTCACGGGTACGCCTGTGAGGTATTTTTTTTGGAGGTACAAAATGGCTAAGCATTTTTTTACATCAGAATCAGTAACCGAAGGTCATCCCGATAAGGTTTGTGACCAGATTTCTGACGCAGTGCTTGATGCACTTCTTGAACAGGATCCCTATTCACGTGTAGCCTGCGAATCAATATGTACAACAGGTATGGCACTCGTTATGGGCGAAATAACGACAAAGGCAAACGTTGATATCCCTGCCATCGTCAGAAAGGCTATCTGCGACACAGGCTACAACTCTCCCGACGCGGGCTTTGACGGTAATTCCTGTGCTGTTATGACAACTATTGACAAGCAATCCCCCGATATCGATATGGGTGTAAGCAAGTCACTCGAGCTGAAAAACGGCAATGAGGACAGCTACAATCTTCACGGTGCAGGCGACCAGGGTATGATGTTCGGATATGCATGTGATGAAACTCCCGAGCTTATGCCTATGCCCATCACGCTCGCACATAAGCTTGCAAAAAAGCTTTCCGAAATCAGAAAGGACGGAACTCTTGATTACCTTCGTCCCGACGGAAAAACTCAGGTTACGATTGAATATGAGGACAATAAGCCCGTTCGTGTTGATACTGTCGTTATTTCCACTCAGCATAAAGAATACGTTGACCTCGAAACAATCAGAAAAGATATGATTGAAAAGGTTATAAAAACAACAATCGACGCTTCTCTTATGGACGAGAACACAAAGTTCTTTATTAATCCTACAGGCAGATTCGTTACAGGCGGACCTGTCGGCGACAGCGGTCTTACAGGCAGAAAAATCATTGTTGATACATACGGCGGATATGCCTGCCACGGCGGCGGTGCATTCTCCGGTAAGGATCCCACAAAGGTTGACCGTTCCGCAGCATACGCAGCAAGATACGTTGCAAAGAATATCGTAGCAGCAGGTCTTGCTTCACGCTGTCAGGTTGAGCTTGCATACGCCATCGGTGTTGCAAAGCCCGTTTCAGTTCTCGTTGACACCTACGGCACAGGTAAAGTTTCTGATGAGAAAATCTCTGAAGCTGTTTCAAAGGTATTTGACTTAAGACCCGCAGCAATTATTGATAAGCTTGATTTAAGAAAGCCCATATATCACAACATTGCTGCATACGGTCATATCGGAAGAACCGACCTTGACCTTACATGGGAGCGTACTGACAAAACAGCAGAGCTTATTGCAGCCGTAAAATAAAAACAATACAATAATAGCAAGGGCTTGATAACACAACAGTTATCAAGCCTTATTTTTTTACATATCCTTATTATCAACAAGAACTTCGTTTTCTCTGAATAATAGAGAAATACACCAGATACCGGCAAGGGCTACAACGGTAAAAATAATTCTGCTGACAACCGCAGACTGACCGCCGAAAATCCAGCCGACTATGTCAAACTGAAAAAGCCCTATTGAACCCCAGTTTATCGCACCGATAATCACAAGAATTAAAGCAAGCTTATCAAGCATCTTTGTCACTCCTTTTTCTTAATCGCTAATATTATGTTCAGTTTTAATTCTCTTATTCAAATAATATTTAAAATTTATTTATGAAAAAATATTATTTGACATAATTAAACAATAAAAGTATAATAAACAAAAAAATCAGCAGAATACGGAAACGATTATGAAAATAAATGAGCACACCCTCGCATTTTTCAAAAAAGGGGTTTTGACGGAAAAGGCTTTGATAAGGCTTCTTATTATAAGCAATTGTATAATGGTACTATTCTATATCGGCATGAGATTTAACGGCTATCTTGAAACAAAAGAGCTGCCGACTGTAACAGTCGATGAAACTTATTCCGCAGAAAACAACATAACTCGTGAAGACAATTATGTTATTATGGTAGATATCAATACAGATAATTTATTTTTACTGTGTCAGCTGCCGGGAATAGGTGAAGCCAAGGCATCAGCAATACTTGAATACAGAAAAGAGAACGGTGATTTCACAAGCATAGAAGAGCTGCTTGAAGTGCCGGGCATAGGCGAAGCCGTATACAATAACCTCAAAGACTTGGTTTACATTGAATCCGCAGAAACAACAAGCGCTGAATAAAAAGAGAAGGCATCTCAGATGAGATGCCTTAATTTTTACCGGTAAAATATGCTATAGCGGTCTTATACTGCTCGTCCTCAGAAAAATCATCTGTCCCGAGCTGATTCTTGAAGCCTTCTGAAGATTCAAGAACAATGTCTGGAGAAACACCCTTATTATTGAAGGAGGGAGAAATATAAGGATAAATCTCTGCAACAGAAAGATAAACCGCATCTCCGTCAGAGAGCCTGAAAAGCTTCTGCATAGTACCGAAGCCCGCCGTATTTTCGCCCAAAAGAATCCCCTTGCCGAAATCACGGATATCAGCAGCAACAAGCTCAGCTGCTGATTCTGTACGGTCGTTGACAAGAACAACGAAGTTCATATTGACTGCATCGGAGTCCGAGGCATACTGTGCAACAACCTCACCCTTTGAGTTCTTTGCACTATAAACAACTCCGCTGCCTTCAGTTCCGACAGGTACGATATAATCAATAATCTGAGCAGCAACATCATAATTCTGACCTGAGCTGTTACGAAGATCGAGAATTATGTTACTGATTTTTTCATCTCCGAAATAATCTATTGCCTCTGAAAAAAACGAAAAAGTCGCAGGATAAAAAGCGTTAAGTCTGATGTAGCCTACACCGTTATCCGTAAGATAGCTGCAGGAGGATAATTCATAGCCGCTTGTAAGCTCAGCAGATTCTTCCTGAATATTCTCACCCTGAGCATCGCCGAAGGTTACGCTTACTTTTTTATCAAAGCCTGTTGTAAGGCTCAGAAGAAGAGATGAATAATTTTCCGCCGTAACCTCTTTTCCGTTTACAGAAAAAATTACATCATTGACAGCTATACCGCTGACTGAAGCAGGTGAAGCATCATATACGAAGCTTACCACCAGCTTACCGATATTATTGTCATAATATGCGTTAAGACCGGTGCCTTCCATTCTTCCTGCAAGAAGATTATTGTAGCTTTCAACGTCATCGGAAGCTACATAAAAGCTGAAGGGATCCTTCAGTGCCCCGATAAAGCCAGTTGCAAGAGAACCATCTACTGCAGAATCGTCAAAATTTCCGAAAAACTCACTTCTGACCAGCTCGTCAAGCTCACCGAGTTTTAAATACTGCTCTGCTCGCTGAGGTAAATCAACGAGCAGATTATCATAGTTTCTTAAAACAAAAAATAATGTTGCAGCTGAAGAGATTACTATAGAAGCAATTACAAGAATTGCAGTAATTCCCAAAGAAATTTTTCTTGTCATTATTAATCAACTTTCAATTTAATTAGGAAGAGATGCGTAACCGGTGGGATTAACCTTTGTGCCGTTTACTCTGACTTCAAAGTGACAATGTGCACCGGTTGAATAACCTGTTGAGCCTGCATATGCAACAATATCCCCCTGAGAAACCTTCTGTCCGACAGACACATTAAGGGAGCTGTTATGTGCATAAATAGTAACAATACCGTTACCGTGATCAATACCTACGTAATAGCCGTAAGCATTGTGCCAGGTAGAAATAATAACGGTACCCGATGCAGATGCTCTTACTGCTTTACCCATTGTACCGCTCCAACAACAGGTATCAGTACCGCCGTGAAGCTTATATACACCTGATATGGGGTCATATCTGTAGCCGTATGAGGAGGAGATATAAACATCACTATACTGCAGAGGCCATATAAATCCGCCGGGCTTTGATGCGACATTTCCGTCACCCTTGGATGCGGAATTTATAATGTCGTCAATCTTATCCTCGAATGCCTTTATGTCAGCCTCATAGCTTTTTACAAGCTTTTCATAGGTTTCGCTCTGTGCATCAAGCTGACTGATATACAGATAAGCCTCCTGCTGTAAGATCTTGAGGTCATCCTGAGAGTCCTCAAGCTTTGAGCGGGACACAACAATTTCATTTTCCTTGAGATTAAGCTCATCAACCTTGACCTGTTGCTCATCACGCTTAACCTCGATGGCATCAATCATAATCTCATATTCATCATTAAGAATTTCAAGCTTTGCAATATCCTCATTGAGATTAGTTACAAGCTCTTCATCACTTTTTGCGCGGCGCTGATTGATTTCAGAAATAATAAGATAGGTAGCAAAATCACAATTATTATCAAAGTTCAGAAGAAGCTCAATGTCAGATGTTGCTCCGTTAACATAGTCTTCCATGATTCTGTCCTGAAGCTTAATGTAAATTTCGGAAATTTCACCTTCCGTTTCGGCTACCTGACTCTCGTTTTCCTGAATATCCTCTTCTATACCTGCAATTTCAATGTTAAGAGCATCAATTTTTTCCTGAATGCCGCCTTTCTGTTCTTCAAGTCCGGCAATTTTCGAATTGAGCACATCTATCTGGGCCTGAAAATTGTCAATCTGACCGGCAAGCTGAGCAGCATATTTTTCTTTATCCTGGATATCTACCTTTATTTTGTCTATTTCTGCCTGTGCTGCATCAATCTTATCCTGAAGCTCCTCCTGCTTCTTTTCATACTCATCGATTTTTTGCTGGTCCTGAGAGCTTACCGTAGCAAAAATCATAACAGGAGAAGAAAATACTGAAAGAAGGCACAAAACAAAAGCAATAATCCGTTTAACAGAATCAACCTTCATCTACAACGACACTCCCTTGCTCTTTAAGATATTTTCTCATTGAAATAAGACTGCCCAGTCCGCCCGTAATAACACTTACGGAAAGGAAGCCTATAAATATAACAAGTGCATACTCCCAGAAATTAACAACAGTATTTCCGAGAATTGCAAAAATTGATGCAAACGGACCTGCAAGAAGATGATAAAGAATTGCAAGCACAAAGAATGAAACAATCGAAGAAATAAGCCCTATGACAATACCTTCAACAAGGAAAGGCCATCTGACAAACCAGTTGGTAGCACCAACAGCCTTCATAATGCTTATCTCAAGCTTACGGGAGAACATTGTGATACGTACAGTATTGGCAATAATAAACATTGAAACTATAAAAAGAACAATTATAACACCAATACTTATAAATGAAATAGCAGCGCGTATCTCTTCAAGCTTAGAAGCCAGGTTGCTGTTCTGCTGAATACTGTCAACAGATTCAACGGCTGAAATTTTGAGTACGGTTTCATCAAACAGACTCATATCAGCAACGGTGACTCTGAAGCCGACGGGAAGGAAGGTCGGGTCAAGATTTTTAAGAATCTCAGCATTATCACCGTACGCTTCCTTAACACTGTTAAAGGCTTCTTCTCTGGAAACCATATCACAGGTTGCAATATTCTCTATTCCCTCAAGTGCAGTCTGAGTTTTTGCAACAGTCGCATCATCTGCACCTACATCACAGAATACCATAACAACATTCTGTGATTCAACATAACTTAACATTGAATCAACGTTAAGAAAAAGCATAAAAGCAAAACCTATTATAACAAGACATGACATAAGAACAGCTACGGATGCAACAGACATAAGCCTGTTGATTCCGATATTTCTGATGCCCTCATGGGTTAGATAACGGATATTTCTGTTTTTCATAAATTACCTTCCGGGATAATCACGGGATTATTCATCTGAAGCTGTATTGCTGTCCGCATCAGACTTTCCGTAATTATCGATAAAGTTTTCAATATCAGCATCCTCAAGGGGTGCCTCGTAATAAGCAGTTGGCGATGTCTTTTCGGGAATACCGAAATCAACACCGACAATTTCGGGATGAGCAGTATCAGAAAACACACTACCGTTCTTTATGGTGACAATTCTCTTATTATACTGCTTTGCAAGATCAACCTCATGGGTAACCATTATTATGGTCGTATTCTTATTCTGATTAATATGAGTAAGCAGATCGACAATTTCCTTTGACATTTCAGGGTCGATGTTACCCGTAGGTTCATCCGCAATAATAATATCAGCCTGATTTACAAGGGCACGTGCGAGCGCAACTCTCTGCTGCTCACCGCCCGAAAGCTGATTGGGATAGCACTTGACCTTTGAAGAAAGACCAACAAGACTGAGTGCATAGGCTACTCTTCTTGAGATATCCTTATTCTTTGCACCGATCACGTGCATTGCAAATGCCACGTTATCATAAACCGTGCGATTGGGAATAAGGCGGAAATCCTGAAAAACTATGCCGAGCTTTCTTCTGTAATAGGGGATTTTGGAGGCCTTGAGACTGTTGAGTTCAACACCGTCAATAACAATTGAGCCCGAAGAAGGCACTTCCTCACGCATTATCATTTTGAGAAACGTACTCTTACCGGCACCCGATGCACCTACAACAAAAACAAACTCACCCTTATCTATATGCAGATTCAGATTGTTAAGCGCCTTTGTACCGTTCTGATACGTTTTGGATACATCGCAGAAATCTATCATATAATGTAATTCCTTTAGCTAAAATTAAACATAAATCAATACTTGATGGGAGAAGAATCAAGATACTTCTTAACCATAAGAGCTACCTTGAACACAATTGCATCATCAAACTCACGAAGGTCAAGACCTGTAAGCTTTCTGATTTTTTCAAGTCTGTAAACAAGAGTATTTCTGTGAACAAAAAGCTTTCTGGAGGTTTCTGAAACATTAAGATTGTTTTCGAAAAACTTCTGAATTGTGAAAAGAGTTTCATGATCAAGAGAATCAATTGAGCCTACCTTGAACACTTCCTTGAGGAACATATCGCAGAGCGTTGTGGGAAGCTGATAAATAAGACGGGCAATACCGAGATTTTCACAATTGATAATAACCTTTTCTGTGTCAAATACCTTACCTACCTCAAGAGCAATCTGTGCTTCCTTGAAGCTCTTGGCAAGATCCTTGATGCTCTTGACAGCAGTTCCGATACCTACAACTGCGTGATTTGTTGAGAAGGAGCCGAGTGAATCAATAACGCAGCGCGCAAGCTTTTCAAGGTCCTTGCTGTCAGATGCATTTGCAATATCCTTGATAATTGCAACATCATTTTCATTTACGCTGATAACAAAATCCTTGTTCTTGTCGGGGAACAACGACTGAATTGTATCAAATACAGAAGACTCGCATACCTCAGAAAATCTCACAAGGAGAACTACTCGGGTGGTATCATTGTTAAAATGAAGCTCTCTTGCCTTGAGATAAATATCACCGGGAAGAATATTATCAAGCATTACGTTTTTGATGAAGTTGCCTCTGTCATATTTTTCATCATAATACTGCTTGATGCTCGAAAGTGACACAGCGAGCATAGAAACATACTTTTCTGCAAGAGTATCATTACCTTCAACAAAAACAGTATATTCGGGCTGCATCATAGAACCAAAAGCCTTGTATGTATTGCCGTTGATTGCCGTGGCGGAATTGATTGAAAAAATCTCGGAAATACCTACATTTACAACGTCGCCGATTCTTGTAAGCTCGGAGCAAGCGATAATGGTACCTGTTTCATCAATAACACCTATTGTTCTGCCTACTGCTTCTTTCATCTGATGAAGCACGCTCTGAAAAAGACGGTTTGACATAATTTTCATCCTCTCAACTTTTAACAAATGATTAAGATATGCGCATTTAGACATTTTCACAAAATTAAACAATGTTATTATACACACTTTTGACATGCAATGCAAGACCTTTTAGAAATTATTACAAATTCTTTTGTTTTTTTTATTCATTTCGGTAGGTTTTGCTAAACAAGTTAAAAAAAATACACAACAGAAAGCCCGTTTTTTTGTAAATTCGGCTGTTGTGTATTTTCACCAAGTGCATATTTCATTTTAACGGGATTTTAACAATTCAATGTCAGATTCCGTCAGCTCCTTTGCCTCTCCGGGCTTGAGATTTCTGTCCAGGGGAAGCTTACCTATAGCAATACGTTCAAGCTCAATAACGGGATTGCCCGTTGAGCCGAACATTCTTTTTATCTGATGATATCTGCCTTCAACAATGACTATTTCATAACGAAAGGAATTATTATCAGCGTTCTTTTCGAGAAATCTGAGCTTCGCAGGCTTGAACAATTCATCGCCTATCAGCATACCACCCTCAAAATGGCTGAATTCATCGGAGCTGACTTCCCTTTCAACATCAACAATATAGGTTTTAGGAACGTGATGAGCAGGTGACAGGATATCGTGTGCAAATGCACCGTTATCTGTAATAAGTACAAAGCCGGTCGTATTCTTATCTAGTCTGCCTGCAGGAAAAAGTCCGCTTTTTTTAAGAGAATCAGGCAGAATATCAACAACCGTAACATCTGATGAATCCTCTGTTGCCGAAACAACCCCCTTAGGTTTATTGAGCATAATATATATATACTCCTTATATGTAAGAGGCTTTCCGTTTACGGTTATACTGTCATTTTCCGTATCAACCTTAAATTCACCTTTAATAACGGAATTTCCGTTGACTCTGACGCCCTTTTGTCTGAGCAGCTTTTTCGCATCAGCTCTTGAAATATTCAGTTGTGAGGATAAAAGCTTATCAAGTCTGATTATTGCCATGCCTTACTGCTCCCGTAATAAATCCGTTTATATTGGTACAAAGAATATCTGCACCGATTATCTCATTGTTAAAAATCAAAAAATTTATATAGACGTTATTGTTATCCTCAAAACCCGGGTAATTCAGCAGTCTGTAGGATATATGCCTTACAGTCTTCCCCTTATATTTTTCTATATCAAATCCCTGCTTTTTCTGAAGCAAGGAATATTCCCTATAGGTTTCATCAAACACCTCAGGGATTTTCTTTTCAGAAATACTGAGGGAAGCAGCATCCGTCAGCCAACCGTTATTTTCAAGAAAGCTGCTCACTGCATCATCAGCAGCATCGCAATACAAATCCTTTTTGTAATCCGCATTAATCAGAACAAGCAAAATAATAAAAATGCACAGAAAACATATAAGAATATCCGTAACAGTATTTCTGGGATAACGAAAACAATACAATCTCATAAACAAACACCTCGCACAATAATATGCGAGGCATTTATCATTAATTCAATTACTGACCGTTTTTCTTTTCGGTAACGGACTTGAGCTGCTTTGAGGCAACTCTTACTCTGTTAAGAGTCTTTGTAAAGTTATCAATGCTTTCAGCAAGGATATCATCTGTTTCATTCATAATAGAATCAACAAATCCGCTTGCACTTTTTCTGAGATCAGAAGCCCATTTCTGAGCATTATCAACGATTTCATTTGAGCTTGCCTTTGCCTTATCAATGAGATCAGCAGCCTGCTTTTTTGCATCTGCAATAATCTCTGCAGCATTCTGCTGTGCACCCTTAGTGATTTCGTGCTCTTCAATAAGCTTGCGTGCCTGTGCCTCTGCCTGTCTGATTTTAACGTCAGCTGCATCATTAGCCTGAGAAAGAATCTGCTTTCTCTCAGAAGCTATCTGTCTTGCCTTCACAACCTCATCGGGAAGAGCTACACGAAGGTCTACAAGAATTGATCGGATAGCATCAGCATCAACCTTAACCTTATTGCTGCCGAATGCAGCCTTGCCTTCATCAAGAATGTTTTCAATCTGATTGATTAAATCATCAATTTTCATTTAAAAAACTCACCTTTCTCTTATTCTTCTGATAATATCATCTTTTATTTCAGGAGGCACAAAGTCACTTATATCGCCGCCGAAGCTGCATACCTCTTTAACTACGCTGGAGCTTAAAAACATATATTCCGTGTCGGTAACCATAAATATGGTTTCCACATCCTTTGCAAGCTTTTTATTCGTAAGAGCCTGCTTGAACTCATCCTCATAGTCAGAAAGAACACGAAGTCCCTTGACAATTGCCACCGCACCCTTCTGAATTGCATAATCTGCAAGAAGTCCGTCATAGAAATCTACTTCAACATTAGGGATATCGGCAGTGCATCGTTTAATAAACTCAACTCTTTCATCGGGAGAAAAAAGACCGCCCGATTTTTTTGAATTCATAAGTACAACAACAATAACCTTACTGAACATCTTTGCTGTACGGGAAATAATATTAAGATGCCCTATTGTTATGGGATCAAAGCTTCCGGGACATATTGCAACGGAATTCATATTATCTTCTTCACTCCTTTTCAATTGTCAACCCGATAAACAGTAAGCTTTATCGAGGAGTAAGAATACACACGGTCAATCATGAAATTGCCGACACTTTCGGGTAATTCCTCATCACTCTGCGTTTCACATATTACTACACAATCATCATTTACTGCATTTCCGAGAATTTCAAGAGCGGAAACACAGAGATTTTTATGATACGGAGGGTCAAGAATTACAATATCAAACTTTTCATTTGTTGTCCGAAGATATGCTGCCGCATCAAGCAGAAAGATCTGAGCCTGTGATGTAAAACTGCAAAGCTCTATATTCTTTCTGACTACATCAATAGATTTACGCGACGAATCAACAAACACAGCTCTGTCTGCACCACGGCTTAGAGCTTCAATACCAAGCTGACCGGATCCCGCAAAAAGATCAAGCACGCAGGCACCGTCAAGTCTGAATTGTATAATATTAAAAAGCGATTCTTTTACCTTATCGGTTGTAGGTCTTACGTCATAGCCTTCGGGAGAAATAAGTCTTCTTCCTCTTGCCTGCCCTGTAATTACGCGCATATAATCCACCAAACAATAATATTCACTATATTATCACATTAAACCTGATGTTTTGTCAACAGTTATTTTAATTTTTTTGACAAAAAGTTTTATGCTCTGAAATAATTATATATAAGTCTTGCCAGGGAATTATTGATTCCCTCTGTTTTTTCCAGCTCTTCAATGTCAGCTTCAGAGATTTTAGCCAGTGAGCCGAACTTCTTCATCAAAGCCTTGGCGCGCTTTTCTCCGATTCCGGGAATTGACGTAAGCGTTGAAACATAGGTATTCTTATTTTTGAGCTGTCGGTGATATCCGATGGCAAACCTGTGAACCTCCTCCTGAATATCGGCGATAAAAGTGAATACGCTGCGATTATCATTAATTGAAATCTCTTCACCTACGGCAGTTATTGCCCTTGTGCGGTGTTTTGAGTCCTTTACCATACCGAAAAGCGGTACATCAAAGCCTCTTTCGTCAAATATCGGCGCAACAGCATTTACCTGACCGATGCCTCCGTCAAGAAGAATAAGATCCGGCTTTATTCCGAAGGAGTTGTCCTGCCCCTTATATTTTTCATACTCATTGATTCTGCGTGTCAGGACCTCTCTCAAAGAACGGTAGTCATCCTGCCCGTCAAAGGATTTGATTTCAAATCTTCTGTATGCCTTCTTATCGGGTCTTCCGTCGCTGTAAACAACCATAGCTCCGACGTTTTCACTACCGTTCATATTGGAAATATCATAGGCCTCTATTACGTATGGAATTTTTTCAAGGCCCAGAAGCTCCTTAAGCTCAAGAAGTACGGCAGATCTCTTATTATTATATGTCAGGAGCCTTGACAGCTTTTCGGCGGCATTCTGCTTTGCCATAGCCATAAGTGTTGCGCCTTCTCCGATTTTCGGGGTAAAGAAAACTACGCTGCGCGAGGAATATTTTTCAAAAAACTCTTTGAGAAGAGTATTTTCACTTAAATCAATGTCAACACAGATTCTGTCAGGATAATCATTTCTCAACGTGTAATAATTCGTAATCATCTCAACGTAATCGTCAACACTGCCTTCAATCCGATCAAAAACAAAGTTTTCGGTATTTACAATAGTACCGTTTCTGACAGAAAGAACGTTAAGACACGTCTTTTCTTCAATGCTTTCAACACCGAAGACATCCTGATTTTTATATTTCATATCAACAACAGTCTGCTTCTGTGATGTTTTTTCAATAGATTTAAGCTTATCCCGCAGCTTTGCAGCACGCTCGAATTCAAGATTTTCCGCAGCTCGCTCCATTTCATCACGAAGCTCACGGATAATTTCATTTTTTTCTCCGAGAATGAATCTCAACGCTTCTTCGCAGTTACGGTTATGATCCGTTTCACTGATTTTTCCCGCACAAGCACCCGAGCATAAATTGATATGATAATTAAGACAAGGTCTTCCGCGCCTTTTTATATCCTGCGGGAAATTTTTATTGCAATGAGGAAGCATAAATATATCAAGAGCTTCCTTTACAGCCGTATTGACGTAATCCTTAGACATATAGGGACCGTAATATACACATCCGTCGTCATCCTTGCGGAATACACAGGAGATTCTTTTCCAACCGTCTTTTTTTACCTTGACATAAGAATATCCCTTATCATCCTTAAGCAGAATATTGTACTTCGGCATATTCTGCTTAATAAGACTGCACTCTAAAACAAGTGCGTCAAATTCAGTTGAAACAATTATATAATCGAAATCATTTACGTTTTCGACCATTTTCCGGACCTTTACGGTGTGCCTGTTCTGAGAACCGAAATACTGACTTACACGATTTCTGAGGTTTTTAGCCTTTCCGATATATATTATCTCTTTAGAGGAGTTTTTCATTATATACACACCGGGCTGAACGGGCAGCGCCTGAGCTTTTTTTAACAGTCTATCTAATTTTTCCGACATAATTCTCACTCACAAAAAAAGTGTATCGGCAAAAACCGATACACCATAAATTATTAACTCAGTCGATGCATCCGTTATTGATAAATGCACCAAGCTCTTCAAGTGCCTTCTTGGCCTCTACAGCTTCCTTTTCATCCTTATCTTCAATGATAAGCGTAACGGAATCGCCGCCAACAATACCAAGCGAGAGAACACCTAAAAGGCTCTTTGCGTTTGCTCTGCGGTTTTCCTTCTCAATGAATATACTGGGCTTATAATTTGTTGTTTTACTGATAAAACGGGTAGCAACCTTTGAATGAAGTCCGACATCATTTTTTATTGTAAATGTCTGTTCTAACATGGGGTGATCTCCTCTCGGATATTGATTTCTAATATATTATAGCACAAACGGATTTTCAGTCAATCAAAATAATAAAACAAAAAAACAATTCGTTTGAAAGACTAAAAACATACAAAAATTGATTTTCATATTTGTTAAACATTACTATAATTTTTTTATTAAATACAGCAAAAAATTTCAAAATAATTAATCATTTTTTAGTTTGTCCAATATATTTCTGTCTTCTTTTGTCAATTCCGCTGTTTCGAGAAGCTCAGGTCGCTTTTCTAATGTCCGCTTGAGCGATTGCTCACGCTTCCATTTTTCAATATTTGCATGATGCCCGGATATCAGCACATCCGGAACATTTTTTCCGTTCCAGCTGTATGGCTTTGTATACTGGGGATGCTCGAGAAGACCGTTATAAATACTCTCGCCTGAATACGCCTCCTCGTTCGGAAGAACTCCGTCAATCATTCTTGAAACACAGTCGATGAGAACAAGTGCAGGCAGCTCTCCGCCCGTCAGAACATAATCACCTATAGAAATCTCTTCATCAACTATTTCTTCAAGAACACGCTCATCAATCCCCTCATAATGCCCGCAGAGAATCACAAGATTACTGAGCTTTGATAATTCAACAGCCTTCTGCTGCGTCAGCACTTTACCTTGCGGTGACATATATACAACGTGGGGCTTTACGGTAAAATCATTTGTGACAGCACGGAAGCAATCATATATAGGCTGCGCCATCATAAGCATTCCCATACCGCCGCCGTAGGGTGTGTCATCAACATTTTTGTGCTTGTTAAGAGTATAATCTCTGATATTGTGAGAATAAACCTCAATAATATTCTTGTTTATAGCTCTTCCTACTATGCTCTGAGAATAAACTCCCGAGCACATTTCCGGGAAAAGAGTAAGAATATCAATCCGCATTATCAAAAATTCCTTTCATAGGTCTTATCTTAACAATATTTGCGCATACGTCAACCTCAATTACGACCTCTTTTACAGAGGGAATGAGATATTCAACATTTTTATTATCGGTAATATGCCATACATCATTAGCTCCCGTTGACGAAACTTCGGAAATTTTTCCGTAGCATTTTCCATCATCGGCATCAAAAACGTCACAGCCGATAAGCTCTTCAATAAACCATGTGCCGTCAGGAAGCTTGGCATCGTCACGCTTTATGTAAAGCATTTTGTTTTTCAGCTTCTCCGCATCATTCATAGTATTTACATTCTCAAGCTTCATAAGAATAACATTACCGTGAGGACGACAGGCTGTGACCTTTATGGAACCGTTCCCCTTATCGTCGGAATACACCGTTTTAAAGGATTTCGCAAAATCGGGAGAATCGCACCACGGATTGACGCGAATCTCCCCTTTTATACCGTGTGTTCCGACTATCTGTCCTAATTCAAGATAGTCCTTTTTCATAATCAGATTTCAGGAATTTCAACAGTTACTTCTCTGCCGCACTTTGCTGAACGGGAAATACCGTCAATAATAGCCTGATTGTAGATAATCTGACTTGAAGGAACGGGTGCTGTGCCGCCTTCCTTAACAGCATCAATGAAGAGTCTGATCTTATTATAGAAATTATCTTCACTGTTGTCTCTTTCGGGGACAATTGTTTCAACATCGCTGCCTGCAATAGTTCTGTAGATCTTGAGAGGTCCGCCGATGCTTCCGTTCCAGCATTCTGTTGAGGGAATACGAAGGCCTGCCTTGGTTCCGAGGATAATTGTATCACCGGGAGTGTCAAGATTCATAGCCCAGGAAATTCTGAAGTCAAGAATGATACCGCCCTCAAGACGAACAAATGCTGCAGCAAAATCGTCAACGCTGAAAAGATCAGCGTACTCAGGATGTCCGGGGAAGGTCACGGGATCCTTTCCGAAGAAAGCGGAGGTATAACCGGAAACCGTAAGAGGCTTGGGATAACCAACAGCATTAAGAACCATATCAAGAGAATAACAGCCGATGTCTGCGAGTGCACCGATACCTGCAGTCTTGTCCTCAATAAAGCTTGTGCCGTAAGGTGTAGGAATACCGCGTCTTCTGCCGCCGCCGGTCTGGATATAATAAACATCACCGAGCTCACCTGATTCAACGATCTTCTTAACCATCTTCATATTTTCATCAAATCTGGGCTGGAAGCCTATAGAAAGAATCTTACCGCTCTTCTTTTCAGCCTTACAGATTTCAACAGCCTCTTCAAGAGTAACACACATAGGTTTCTCAAGAAGAACATTAACACCCTTTTCGAGGGCATAAATTGTACATTCAGCATGGGTTCTGTTATATGTGCATACGCTTACTGCATCAAGTTCTTCGGCATCAAGCATAGACTTATGATCGGGATAGCAGCGTACTCCTTCAATACCGTTGTCCTTACAGAACTTTTCTGCCTTACCGGGAATAAGATCTGCAGCAGCAACGATTTCAACGTCGGGACATCTGAGATAGTTAGCAACATGTGCTTCAGCTATCCAGCCCGTACCGATAATACCAACCTTTACCTTTTTGGAAGTGTCAACTACCTTTTCCTCAGCTGAACCTTCCTTGAAACGATCAAGAATACTTGCCATAATAAAAACCTCCGTTTAATTAGTTTATTAAAGCTAAAAGCTTATTTTGAATAATACCGTTAGAGCATAAAACCGGTGAGGGGGACGAGAAGTTGATATCAACACCGTCAAAATCCGTTACCACTCCCCCTGCCTCTCTGATAAGAACCGTTCCGGCCATATAATCCCACGGACTGAGAACACACTCAAAGAAGCCGTCAAGCTTACCGCAGGCAATATTAGCCATATCAAGAGCTGCACTGCCGCTTCTTCTTAAATCTGAGCAACAACAGAAGATGTCGCATGCAATACGGAAGCCCTCAACAGAATACTCCTGCTTTTTGTAAGGAGCCGTGCCGAATGCGACAACAGCATAAGGCATTTCTCTGTCAGAAACAGAGATACGTTCACCGTTCTTATATGCACCCTTTCCGTCAACAGCCATAAAAAGATCATTCCTGTAGGGATCATAAACACAGCCGAATACGGGCTTGCCATCAAAGAGAGCCCCGACAGAAATGGTAGAAGCACCGAGATTATGTATAAAATTCGTGGTACCGTCAATAGGATCTATAACAAAGCAAAGACCGTTTTTTGTGTCCTCTGCAAAATTATCCTTTTCCTCTGCAAAGAAATGCGCTTCGGGAAAAAGCTCGGAAAGCCCTGCAATAAGTCGTTCCTGAACACCCTTATCATAGACAGTAACAAAATCTGCGTCACCTGACTTTTTCATTACGTCAGAGGAATCATTTTCATCAAACGAAGCGGTGACCATAAATTCTCCGCAGCTGAGAACCAGTTCTTTGAATCGCTCAAGCTTTACATCTGTAAAAATATCCATTACTCATCAAACTCCAAAGCCATTGCGTGACCCATTTTTGTTGTAATAAGATCCTTGAAGCCGTTTTTTCTGTAGAAGCTTATTGCAAGATCATTATCTTCACCGCATACCATCATCATATTTCTGATGCCCTTAGCGAGAAGATGGCTTCTGAGCGTGCTGATAAGCAGTGAGCCGAGCCCCATCCTCTGATACTTATCATCAATATCAATATGAAAATGAGAGGGATAATCCTTTTTAAACATTGAATGAGAAATCAGATCCAGCTTTGCCTCAACGTATCGTCTGGGGCTTATGGATGCACACTGATTAATGTATTCAGCCTTAAAGGTCTGCTCATACTTCTCATAATCCTCAGCGCAGATTATATAGCCTACTGCTTCATCGTTTTCATTTACTGCCACAAAGCAGTTTTCAGGCTCTTTTTCAATATAATAATTGCAATACATCAAAAGAATGTATTTCTTGGTATCCTCAGAGGATTCTGCGCAGCCTGCATTAGCAAGACATATATTCTGAACTCTTTCCTTATCGGATTCCTTATAAGCTCTTACAGAAACCATAATTCACCTCAACTGTTTTTTTTCAATTATATAATTATTTTTTTTAAAAGTCCATATAAAGTGTATTATTTTTTGAAAATTTATGGTATATTGATCTTAATAATAAAATATCGGAGAAAATTTCTTATGAAATATGCAACAATAGGCACGTCCTGGATTACAGAAAAATTCATATCATCAGCAAAAACTGTTGATAATATGAACCTGACCGCGATATACTCAAGAAATGAAGCAAAAGCAGCCGAATTCGCAGAAAAGCACGGCTGCAGCACGTTCTTCACAGATCTCAGCAAAATGGCCGAAAGCGACTGTTTTGAAGCTGTATATATTGCAAGCCCCAATGTCTGCCACTATGAGCAAAGCAAGCTCTTTCTTCTCAACGGCAAAAACGTAATATGCGAAAAGCCTGCGACAACAACCAAAGAACAGATGGAGGAGCTTATTGCTCTTGCAGAGCAGAACAATCTTATTTACTGCGAGGCTATAATGACGATTCATACAGACGGCTTTGATGCGATAAAAGCAAATCTCAGCAGAATCGGAAATATACGCTCCGCACACTTTGACTTTTATCAGCTTTCATCCAAGTATCCTTTGTACCTTGACGGCAGGAATCCGAATATTTTTAATCCGGAAATGCACACGGGCTGTCTTATGGATATCGGTGTATACAATCTTTATCTTTGCGTAGGCTTATTCGGTAAGCCCGAAAGGATTATCTCGGACACAGTTTTTCTTCCAAACCGATGCGATGCGGCAGGAACTTCAATTTTCAGATACAATGACAAATCAGCAGTTCTCAACTACTCGAAGGTCGGACAGACTTATTCTCACTCCGAGATCATCGGCGATACGGGAACAATTCTTATTGAATCCGTTTCACAGCTTACAGGCTTGTATTTCAAACACAAGGATATGACAGAATGTCTTATTCCCGACGAGGTTTCCCGTGATGAAATTATGAGCGGTGAAATCAAATTTTTCAAAAAGATGTGTGACAACAAAGATTTTGCTGACAAAGCTTATATTTTTGCGAAGAAAACCGCTCTTGATGTCAGGGAGGTCTGCGATACCATACGAAAGGATAACGGATTTCTCTTCTAAATAAGCTCCTGCTCAACATATCTGATAACATCGGCAACACAGCCGTCATCAGATGAACAGACAATTATCTTTGCCGCTTTGCGCGCAAGCTCCTCACCGCTTGAAGGACAGAAGCTGATTGCTGCGGAACTCAGCATATCAGTATCATTTGAACCGTCACCGATGCAGAATGCTTTACTTTTCTCTACTCCGAGAAAAGCCGCCAGCTGCTGCAGAGCATTACCCTTACCGGATGCCGCAGAAAGTATTTCAACAAAAGAACCCCTTGTCGGTATATATTTAAGTGTACACATATCAGTTACATCAAAATATTTCTGCAGCTCATTTGCCCTCTCACCTGCACTTACCATAACCTTTACAATAGGAAACATATCCTCGGAAAACTTTTCCGCCTCATCAAACGAAGCAAGCCTCAGCGCATCAAAGTGCCTGAGATTTGCTTCATTTTTATTTATAACAAAAACTCTGCCGTCAACGGTATAAAGCTCTGTTCCGAGATACGGATGATCAGTTATCATTCTGTTGAGCACTTCAATATTTTCGACACCGATAGCATTGGTGAAGGCAATCCTGTCCGACTTATAATCATAAGCCATAGCACCGTTGCCAAGCAAAACCGGAGCATTGATTATTTCAGAAGAATAATTATGAAAGCCTTCCTTTGTTCTTCCGGTGGAAACGGTAAAATATCCGCCCTCACTTATAAAATACTTAATAGCATTAATATTACATTCAGGTATAGCTCCCTTTGAACCTGTGAGTGTACCGTCAAAATCTGATGCTATCAGAAAACCATCAAAAATTCCCATAGGAATCACCTCATAACAATTCTATCACTAATATTTTTATTTTTCAACATCTTCCTTTATTGACAAATTCGAGAAATGTATTATACTTGAATTCAGTAATAACGGAGGTAAACAAATATGATCAAATCAATCCCGAACGGCGTATATCCCACAATGATTACTCCCTATACAACAGATAACAAGATAGACTATAATGCAGTTGAGCAGCTTCTTCACTGGTATACAGAAAGAGGCGTGGCAGGTATTTTTGCTATCTGTCAGTCAAGCGAAATCTTTTTCCTTTCCTTTGAAGAAAAGCTGGCGCTTCTGAAATTCATTATGGCTCATAAGCCCGAAGGCCTTTCAATTGTAGCAAGCGGTCATACCTCAGATGACCTTGACACACAGATTTACGAGGCTAAAGCATACATTGACTGCGGAATCGACTCCTACGTTTTCATTTCAAACCGCTTTGCCAAGGCTGACGAGAATGACGATATCCTTCTTAAGAATATGGAATACGTTGCATCAAACATCCCCGAAATAGGTCTCGGCGTTTACGAATGTCCCTATCCCTACAAGAGAATTCTTACCCCTTATGTTCTCAAAAGAATGGCAGAAACGGGCAAATATCAGTTCCTTAAAGACACCTGCTGTGATCTTGATATGATTCAGAAGAAGCTTGATGCGGTCAAGGGCTCTGAGCTGAAGATTTATAATGCAAACTCTGCAACACTTCTTGATTCACTTAAAATCGGATGTGCAGGCTTCTCAGGTGTTATGGCAAACTTCCATCCCGAAATTTATTCCGATCTCTGCAGCTGCTGGCAGGATGAACCCGAAAAGGCAGAAAAGCTTCAGAATTTTGCAGGCTTCTTCTCTGTTGCAGAATGTCAGTGCTACCCCATAAACGCAAAATACTATCTCTCTCTTGACGGACTTGATATAAACATCGACAGCCGCGCAAGAAACAAGGCTGAGTTTGCACCCAACCGTATGGCTGAAATCAAGCAGATGTATGAGCTTACAAAGGACTTCAAAAAGTTAATATACTGAAAGAACAAGGCAGTCACCTGAGTGACTGCCTTATTTTTATTCAATAATTAACGTTTCACCGGTGTCTTTAAGGTTAAAGAAAGCAGGCTTTTCAAAAAGAGATTGATTGGGACTGTGAAGCGTAAGCTTAAGATTGCCTTCAATATCTCTGAATACCATACCGTGACCGCCGTCCTCAGTAAATATAGGCTTAAGCTGTATCCAGTTTCCGTCAATATTTCCGTTATCAGATACGGCAATACACTGATAGTACTGACCCTTAACTATTGTAGACCAAATCATATACAGTTTGTCATTAAGACCTCTGTACATAAAGGGGCCGTCAGTTATGTATCTGTGTTCATTATTGGGGCAGGCTCCGTAAGCATCAGAGCCCTTGAACAGTACAACAGGCTCACCTATTGCTTCTGTAAGGGTATCATTGAGCTTAACATAGCAAACCGTGCCGTTAAGAATTTGTACGTGCTCGTGACAGAACACCAGATAAGGAGTACCGTCATTATCCACATAAAGCGTACCGTCAAGACTCCACCAGTCAGACGGAGTGAGAGCCTTCTCCGAGCAAGGAACAAAATCACCGTCAGGAGTATCACACACCAGAGAATATGTGCCTCTCATACCGTTTTCCTGCTCAAATGTTGCAAAGATATAGTATTTACCATTGAATTTGTGAATTTCAGGTGCCCAGTTAGAGCTGCTGTTCATACCGTATTTTTCAGAATCAAACACCCTGACGGGATCAGACCAGTTTTCCAGATCTGTTCCTGTGTATACATCGAATCCGCCGGTTGAAATACCAAAATCCTTTGCTCTCGTTCCGTACAGATAATACTTACCGTCCTTAACAAGCACAAACGGATCTCTTATGTTGATGTCACTGTTCTTCATATTTCTCATCCTTACCGAAGATATTTTTTTCTGAGATTAAGAATTGCTTCCTTATCAATAAAATATACTTTTTCAAAAAAATCAAAAATATCCGAATAATCGTTATGAATACGGAATAAAAGTCTTTCCATATATTCCTTTTTTACACCCATAAGTATAGCAAGACATTTTCTCTGCCATTTGCTTTTAATAACAAAAGGCGCAAAAACTCTTGTCTTTATAATTTCCGCTGCAGAAAAACGGTTAGTGGCAAGAAAATCAGCAATAATTACATTTTCCTCGACGCCAAGCGCCAGGAGAATAAGTAAGGATACAACTCCTACACGGTCCTTGCCTGCACTGCAATGCCAGAGAACGGCATCATTATCACCTGCTAAAACGGAAAAGATTTCGGGAATCAGTTCTCTTGAACGCTCACCGAAAACAAGCATTTCGTACATATCAAAGAATATGTCCTCAGGTCTTCTGCTTTCATCCTCAAAAAGATTAAACCAGGATTTAATAGAATATTCATCTCTTGTTATGCCGAGATATGCCTTATCAAGAAGCGGCACCCTGATATAATTTATTTCAGGGGGAAGATTATCAGGCTTTTCCTTAATTTCAGCATCAATTCGCAGATCAATTACGGTTCTGAGCCTATGCTTTTCCCTGAGAATCTTAATATCTTTTTCAGTAGCTCTTGACAGCTGACCGCTTCTGATTAACATATTATGACGAACAGTTCTGCCGTCAACAGTCGGATATCCGCCGAATTCGCGGGTATTTTTAAGCTTATCAAGCTTTATCCTTTTAATTTTCATAAAAACAATTAATCCTTATAGAATAATCTGAACAATTTTCTTACTATTGCAGGACTGCTGAAAACAAATATACGCATATTGTCGCCTCCTTAATCAGCATTTCAGAAGAATAAAACCTGCTGCTATCAGGAGTACCGCCAGTGCAATAACAAGAATTTTTGTAGGAAAACAATAAGCAAGAAACAAACCAACGCCGAAGCTTATAACAATAAAACCCTTGGAACAATTTCGTCTTCTCATACTCCACCTCAAGTTACTGACAGCTGCAGTAAATATACCACAGTTAATAATACGCAGGTGTATGAGTATTAGTGCCTGTCAGACTAAATTTGTTCCCATTTTTTGAAGTTTTTCACTTCTTCATACATTTTTACATAGCTTTCATGGCGTTCGCCGGAGATAAGCCCTTCTTCCACAGCCCTTATAACAGCACAACCTTTATCTGTGGTGTGCGAACAGGAAAGAGAAAATTTACAGTTCTCCGTAAAATCAGAGAACTCAGGAAAACAATCCGGCAGCTCATCCTTGTAAATCCTTTCCGATGAATTTTCAAAATCAACAGAAGAGAATCCCGGAGTATCTGCAACAAAGCCTCCGCCGATTCTGTATAAGCTGACTGACCTTGTAGTATGCCGGCCTCGACCGAGCTTTGAACTTGTTTCATTGGTAGCGAGGGAAAGCTCCGGAGCAATCGCATTAAGTATACTGGATTTTCCGACACCTGAATTTCCGGTAAATGCACAAACATTACCATCAATCAGATTTACAATTTTTTCTATGCCGTCTTTGTTCAGAGATGAACAGCAGACGGTTTTTATTTTACTTTTAGAATATATATCTTCATACTGAGAGGTGTCAGAAAGGTCAGATTTTGAAAAAACGACTATGGGCTCGATTCCGTGATATACCGCAAAAGCACTCAATTTATCAACAACATAAAGATTAGGCCTGGGATCAATAACAGAAGATACTATAAAAAGTCTGTCTATATTTGCAACAGGCGGTCGGATAAGAAAATTCTTTCTCGGAAGAATTTCAGCAACAGTACCTTTTTCGCCGTCCGTTTCAATAATAACGTTATCCCCCACAAGCGGAGTGATATTTTTCTTTCTGAAGCTGCCCTTTGCCTTACATTCATAAACCGCATCAGCGGCTTCAACAAAGTAAAAGCCGCTGATCGATTGAATTATTCTTCCGGTAATTTGTTTCATACAAATACTCCGTAAAAGTCAGGAATTAGTATATGACAGGTGCACCTGTCGATTCTTCTGAGGGAGGAGTTACAACAGCCGAAGTTGTTTGCTCAACCGGAGGCGGAGTAACAGCATCCGTAGTTGTTTCAACTGAAGAACCTGACGTTTCCTCCTCATAAGGAGGAACAAGACCGTTTCCGCCCTCACTTACAACTATAGTAATAATTGTTGCGGTTGAATATTTTGCAGATTCGCTGTAAATCGGTGACTGAGATATTACAACACCTTCGGGAACGGTATCACTTATCTCTGTTTCAACCTTAATCTTATTAAATCCGGCTGATGCAAGAGCTGCCTCAGCAGCACTCTGCGTCATTCCGACGACGTTGGGAACAGAAGCCTTTGTAGAGAACTGATAACCGTGAACATTGGAGAAGGTAGGAGGTGTTGTAGTGAAATCAATTTCACCTGTATAGATGAGAACTGCATCACAGAAAATCTTAAATGAGTTATCCTTATCGGAGCCCGTAAAGCTGAGCTGATAGCTTTCTCCGTTAAAGGAAACACCCTCAATTGAGTCATAAGCAGTATCATTAAGATAGGTTTTTACAGTACCCTTTGTTCCTCCGGGAAGAGAAGGAAGCGAAATAGTAAAGATAGCAGTATTTGTAGAGGGTATACCGTTACCTATAACAAGATTAACGTTTACACCCGAATTTACAGCTATTGTGGCATCCGGTGTCTGACTGATAACGAATCCCTTGAGCGAAGCATCGCTTGCGCCCTGAGTGATTGCACCGACAGTAAGACCTGCTGCAAGTATCTTTCTTTTTGCGGCTTCAAGCTGATAGCCGACTACATTGGGCACTCTTGTAGTTCCTGCATCATTTTTACCGGTTGCATAATAAACGTAAACTGTCCCCTGATATGCAGTATATTTATTACCTGCAGGCTCTGTATAAATAACAAGCCCCTCATCTCTTGTTTCGTCAACAAGAGGAATAAGCTCGACAACAAGACCGGATGCACGGAGAATAGACTCTGCTTCAATAGACTTTTTACCTGTAACGTCCTGCACAAGAACCATTTCAACGCTTGTGGCAACAGTAAGCTTCAGAACGGTATCCTTTGATACCTTTTCACCTGCTTCGGGATACTGGTTGCATACATGTCCGTCCTCATAGTTTGAATTGTATTCATACTGAGGAGGATTCTCTATAGCAAGCTCGGGATACTGTTCAAGAATTTCATCAAAGTCCATATTCATAAAATTAGGAACCTCGATTTCATCCTTCGAGAAAATTCCGAAAATATCTATCTTATCGAGGAAGCTGCCGTCATCACTGCCGGAAGAGCCGATAGAGCTTCCGAATACAGCAAAAATTACTATACCTACTACAATAACAAGAGCGGCTGCAGCACCGATAAGAACGGGAAGCAGGGAGCTTCTTGTATCCTCGTCATCCTCGTCATATTCCTCATATTCATCCTCCTCATCAAGGGGAGCAACGGGCAAGTTGGAAGAAATGAATTTTGTGGGGGTTTTATCAATAAAATACTGATAGTCGAATATAATCTCGGGATTCTTTCTGAATTCATCAAGATCAAAAAGGAACTCAGAAGCAGACTGATATCTGTTGGCAGGATGCTTCTGCATAGCTCTGAGACAGATCTGCTCAAGCCCTGCAGGGATAGAGTGATTTAATGCAGTGGGCTTCACGGGCTCACGCTGTACGTGCATAAGAGCAATATCCTCATCCGAAACACCGTTAAAGGGAGGTCTGCCGGTGAGCATTTCATAAAGAACAACACCGACAGAATAAATATCGGATTTTTCATCGGTATATTCTCCCTGTGCCTGCTCAGGGCTTACATAATGCACCGAGCCGATGGCACCTGATTCAACGGGAGTCTTTATTTCTCCGCGCTTGAAGGATGCAATACCGAAATCAGTAACCTTTATTGTGGCATTAGGAAGAAGAAGGATATTCTGAGGTTTGATATCTCTGTGTATGACACCCTTATCGTGAGCATGGGAAAGAGCCTTGAGTATCTGAACTACAACAATGAGAGCTTCCTTCCACTCAAGAACCTTCTGACGGTCAATAAATTCCTTAAGAGTGATACCCTCAACATGCTCCATTACAATATACTGCAAATCCTCACCGAAGCACACATCATAAACCTTTACAACGTTAGGATGGTTGAGCAGAGAAATGGCTCTGGATTCATTTTTGAAGCGTGTTGTATATTCGTAACTCTCAAGATATTCCTCTTTGAGCACCTTCAGCGCAACAACTCTGTCATCGACACGGTCATAAGCCTTATAAACCTTTGACATACCGCCGACGCCGATAATCTCCTGAATTTCATATCTGTTGTTAATTACCTGATTAATACATATCTCCATAATATCACATCCTCTTTTATCTCTTTACAAGCACGGCTGTTATGTTGTCACCGCCGCCGTTATTGTTAGCAGCCGTTATAAGCTCAGCTGCAATATTTTCAAATTCAATCTCAGCGCTGTTTACGATACCTGAAAGCTCCTCAGAGCTGATAAAGTTGTAAAGGCCGTCAGAGCAAAGCAACAGGCATTTATCATCAAGAGTGAGTGAAAACGTATCAATATCGACATGGCTTTCAACACCCAAGGCTCTTGTGATAATGTTTTTATAAGGAAAATACAAAGCCTCTTCCTCGGTAAGCTGACCTTTTTCAATCAGCTCCTGTACCAAAGAATGATCTTTAGTGAGCTGGACAATTTCGTCACCCACAAAATATGCACGGCTGTCACCAACGTTTGCAATCACCAATTCATTTCCGCGGCAGACAAAGGCGACTGCCGTTGTTCCCATTCCCTGATAATCGGGATTGTTTGAAGCCATACCGATAATTTTACGGTTTGCGGTTTTTATAGCCTTTGAAAGCAATACTGCTGCATCCTGCATTGAGGTTTCTGAATTAAAGCCCTCGACAAATCTGTCCGTGATTTCCTTGACAGCCACAGCAGATGCAACGTCACCTGCATTCGGACCGCCCATTCCGTCACAGACTACACCAAAGCAGGAATTATCGTCAAACAGTGTAACGTAACAGTTATCCTGATTTGATTCACGCACTATTCCTTTGTCTGTTTTCATAGAATAACGCAAGATGAATTCTCCTTCCGGTGCTTAATTTTTCTGAACACTGCGTCTTAACTGACCGCAGGCAGCATTTATATCAGAACCGAGTTCACGGCGTACCGTAACAGTAAATCCCTTTGATGAAAGTATATCAAAAAAACGTTTTACTCTCTCAGGGGAACTTTTTTTACAACCGGTTTCAGTTACCTCGTTAACGGGTATAAGATTTATATGGCAAAGCATTCCTTTAAGAAGCTTTGCAAGCGCAAATGCGCATTCGTCGGTATCATTAACATTTTTAACCAGAGAATACTCAAAGGATATTCTTCTCGATGTCTTTAATGTATATTCACGGCAGGCACTGATTAATTCATTTACGGGGTACTTTTTATTCACGGGCATCATTGATGAACGGAGTTCATCAGTCGGAGCATGAAGTGATACTGAAAGTGTCAGCTGCAGATTTTCTTCCATCAGACTGTAAATTTTCGGCACAATTCCGCAGGTGGAAAGAGAAATGTGACGCATACTGAGATTCACTCCGTTTTCGTCAGATACCAGCTGAAGAAATTTCAGCACATTTTCGTAATTATCAAAGGGCTCACCCATTCCCATCATAACAACGTGCGAAACACGGATATCATTATCACGGCTGATAGTATATATCTGCGACAGAATCTCAGAAGGGTTAAGATTTCTGACAACCCCCGAAAGAGTAGATGCACAGAAGGTACAGCCCATACGACAGCCGACCTGAGAAGAAACACAAACCGTATAACCGTATTTGTACTTCATAAGTACGGACTCAATAAACTCTCCGTCATGCAGTTTAAAAAGATATTTCACCGTACTATCATACTCGGAAACGAGTTTTTTTTCAATAGCACAGCCAAAAATGACAAAATTGTCATTTAGCAATTCCCTCAGACCAAGCGAAAGATCTGACATCTGTGCGAAGTCGGAAACAAAAGCCTTATGTAACCATCTGTAAATCTGTTTAGCCCTGAACTTCGGTTGACCGAGAGAAATTATTTCATTTGTAAGCTCCTGAAGATTCAGTGATAAAATATCTTTTTTCATCAAATACCTCTGAAAAATTTTGCTATAAAGAAACCGTCACCGCCGTCTGCCGAGGGAAAAACGGTAATATATCTGTCCGTAAGGGATCGGTAATATTCATCATCCGCAATATAAAAGTCGGGATGGCTTTCAAGAAAAGCATCGCAGATAAGATCATTTTCTTTTCTGTTAAGCGTACAGGTAGAATAAACAAGTGTTCCGCCGTGCTTTACAAGCTCACAGCAGGAATAAAGAATTTCCTTCTGAATTACAGGAATATCCGTAAGCTCATCGGTTTTCTTGTATCTTATTTCAGGCTTTCTTCCCATAACACCGAAGCCTGAGCAAGGTACATCGCAAAGCACAATGTCCGCCCTTTGAATTTGAGAGGAAAGCTCTCTTGCATCCGAGCATACTGTTTTAACATTTCTGATTCCGAGCCGCTCTGCGGTATCGGAAATCAGCTTTGTTTTATGTTCATACATATCACAGGAGGTTATACTGCCTGAATTTTCGAGATATTGTGCCATTGAAAAGGTTTTTCCGCCCGGTGCAGCACAACAATCAACAACGGTATTACCGGGCTTTACACCGGCTACCTTACAGCAAAGCTGTGAGGACATGTCCTGAACAAAGAACCAGCCGTCCTTAAATGCACGAAGTCTTGTAATATCGCCCGTATTATCAATCGCAAGGCAGGCATCAAGCTTTGTTTTTTTGACAAAAACTCCGTCTGCTTTGAGAGCCTCAATAAGCTCTTCCTCTCTGCATCTGAGGGTATTTACTCTGATAAATATCGGTCTTCGGCCGTTGAATGATTCAAATATTCCGACAGCTTTTTCATATCCGTAGTCATTTACAAGGCTGTCAACAACAGAAGCATCAACTGAATATTTAATACTGAGGTCATTTTCGGGAAGACTTATACCGTTAGACGATATTTTTCTTAAAACAGCATTAATTAGACCCGATGCAAACGCAGAACCGGATTTTTTTGATATCTTGACAGACTCATTTACTGCAGCACTGTCAGGTACCTTATCACAAAAGAGAATCTGATAAGCACCGATCCGGAGAATTGAAAGAACCTCCGGCTTGAGCTTTGAAAGCTTTGACGAAAGGTACAGGGAAATATTGTAGTCAAGCGTCAGCTTCTTTTCAAGAACACCGTATACAAGAGATACTGCAAAAGCCGTATCCTTACTGTCGGGAAACTTAACTCCTTTGAAGGCATCCGCAATCAGAATTGATGAATATGAAGAATCCTTTTCGGTTTTTGTAAGAAGCTTTACAGCTTCGAATCTGGGATCTGCCATAAAAGCTTCCTTTCAACTATCTTCTTCTGCGGGTAAATATCATCACAAATCTTAACAGATTCATCAATGATGATACAAGAGCTGCAACATAGGTAAGAGCAGCACATTTCAGCACCTTTTTTGCACCGCTGAGTTCATTTTCGTTTTTGAGAAGACCGGTTTCTTCAATAACAAAAACAGCACGTCTGCTTGCGTTGAGCTCTACGGGAAGAGTAGCAAGCTGAAAAAGCATAATAAATGAATAGAGCAGTAAGCCCGCAAAAATCAGAGGCTCAAAGCTGATAAAATAACCTAAAAGCGCAAGAGGAATACCGGCATATGAGCCTATCTGGCAAACAGGAAGAATAGCATTTCTGACCTTAATGGGAAAATATCCCTCTGCGTGCTGAGCAGCGTGACCGGCTTCATGACAGGCAATGCCGATAGCCGCAATAGAGGTTGAAGAAAAAACTCCCTCTGAAAGACGGATTACCTTCTTTTTCGGATCATAATGATCGGAAAGCTTTCCTGAGCATTGCTCAATTCTTACGTCATTGACTCCGTAGTATCTGAGAACAGCCAAGGCGGCCTGAGCGCCGGAATAACCGCTCTTAGAATAAACAGCTGACATCTTTTTATATGCATTCTTAACCGCAAACTGAGCGATAAGGGAAATTATCAGAGCGGGAAGCACAAGATAGAAATAAGAAAAATCGTAATAAAACATAATTATCCCTCCGAACAAAAGCTGAAGCCATCGGGGAACGACCTGCCGCGCAGAAATTCTGCGGAAGACATTCGCTTAGAACCCTCAAGCTGAATTTCAGAAAGCTTAAGCATACTTCCCTCGCCGCAAGCAACCAGAATATCATCCCCCTTGATTATGACAGAACCTGATGAAGCAGAGGATTTTTCAATACATACACAAGAAGAATATATCTTAAGCACCTTACCGTTAAAAAAGGTTCTTGCCACAGGCCACGGATTCATTCCTCTTATAAGATTATGTATCACAGACGCTGTTTCATTCCAGTTAATTACTGACATTTCCTTTTTCAGAACAGATACATATGTTGCATTGTCATTATCCTGCTTTAAGGGAGTTATACTTCCCTCTTCAAGAGCTTTAAGGGTTTTAATAAGAAGCTCGGGACATAGATTTGCAAGTGCATCAAAGACCTCTCCTGCTGTTTCCTCCGGAGCGATTTTCTTTTCCGAGGTCAGAAGAATATCACCCGTATCAAGTCCGACATCCATAAGCATTGTTGTAACACCGGTAACTTCATCACCGTTAATTACGCTCCACTGAATGGGTGCTGCGCCTCTGTATTTCGGAAGAAGTGAGCCGTGAAGATTTACACAGCCGTACTTCGGAATATCAAGAATCCTCTTTGGAAGAATATTTCCGTAAGCGGAAACAACAATGAAATCGGGAGCAAGAGAATTAATAATTTCATAGGCTTCATCAGATTTAAGGTTTATCGGCTGATATATTTCAAGTCCATACCGTAAAGCTAATTGTTTTACAGGTGAGGGAGTGAGAATCTGTTTTCTGCCTTGAGGTTTATCGGGCTGTGAAATTACAAGCTTTACATCATATTCGGGTGAATCAGCAAGAACCTTCAGCGCAGGAACGGCAAAATCGGGAGTTCCCATAAAAACAACAGTCTTCATATTATCACCATTAATCATAATCTCTTGTAAAGTAAACACTTTCACCGGGAGCAAGATTATCTGTATAAAGCTTACCGTCAAGATGGTCAAGCTCATGACAGAAGCATCTTGCATGAAGATCGGTACCCTTGTAGATGCACCACTGTCCGTTTCTGTTCTGTGCTTTAACGGTAACAGTTTTGGGACGAAGGGTTTTTCCCGCCTTGTGAGGTACGGAAAGACAAGCCTCAGCCTCAATCTGCTGTCCTTCTCTTTCAATAATTTCAGGATTTATAAGCTCGATTATCCTGCCGTCAAAATTAACCAAAACAATTCTTCTGAGAATACCCACCTGAACAGCCGCAAGACCGATCCCCTGTGATTTAATAAGAGTATCCTTCATATCGTCAAGAATAAGAAAGAGCTTTTCATCAAAATTCTCAACTTTTCTGCTGACTTTTCTGAGAACCGGATCCTCTTCCGTTCTGATGTTTCTGATAGCCATTTAAGTCACCTTTTTCATTAATTCAGGCTTTCGGGATTTATATCCGCAAAAACCGCGATATTTTTATATGTTTTATCATTATTGATCTCCCTGAGCAGTTTGCTTATAAGCTCACGGAAATCAGCATTATTTTTAAATTTAATAAGAATTCTCTGTCTGAAAAGATCATTGACCTTTGAAACCTTCGGTGCCATCGGTCCAAGAACAATTACCTTCTGATCAGAATACTCCGTTTCGCTGAGCTTTACAAATCTTTCAAAAAAAGTATTTGCACAGCTGAGAACCGCTTCTCTGTCAGGCCCCGAAAAGCTTATTTCACACAAATCACAATATGGAGGATAAACAAGAGCCTTTCGTAATCTTATTTCATTGCTAAAAAACTTTTTATAATCCTGACGGGATGCAACGGAAATAATCGGGTTCTCGGGCACAAGAGTCTGAATAACAGCCCTTCCCTTTCTTGCTCCTCTGCCGGCTCTGCCGACAACCTGAGTTATCAGATCAAAGGAACGCTCTGAACACCTGAAATCATTATTATATAACTCCTTATCGGCAGAAGTAATTCCGACAAGAGTTACATTGGGAAAGTCAAGTCCCTTTGCAACCATCTGTGTTCCGATGAGAATGTCATATTCTCCCTTAGCAAATGCTGACAGAAGCTTTTCGTGTCCGTTTTTCTGAGCTGTAGTATCCGCATCCATACGGATCACACGGGCATCAGGAAATCTTACCTTGAGCTCTTGTTCAATTCTCTGAGTACCATATCCGGAATATCTTATATTTTCAGCACCGCAGGTAGGACATTTTTCTGTAAACGGAACAGAATATCCGCAATAATGGCACATCAATCGGTTATTTGCCGAATGATAGGTCATTGAAATGCTGCATTTAGGACATGTGACAACATTTTTGCAGTCACTGCACACAACAAATGTGTTAAAGCCTCGTCTGTTGACCAGAAGTATTGACTGCTCATTATTTCTGAGATTGCTTTCAAGCTCATCCGCAAGAGGATCGCTGATGGCAAAAAACTGAGAGAGAAGAGTTTTATCGGTCATATCTATAGTTTTTACCTCAGGAAGCTCTGCCTTACCGAAGCGCTCGGTAAGCTCACAAAGAAGCATTTTTCCGTTAACAGCCTTTGCATAAGTTTCAACAGAAGGCGTAGCTGAGGCAAGAAGCATAAATGCATTATTATAACTGCATCTGAATCTGGCAACATCCTTTGCATTATATCTGGGGGACATTTCAGATTTATAGGTATGCTCCTGCTCCTCGTCAATAATCACAAGTCCGAGGTTTTTCACAGGCGCAAAAATCGCACTTCTTGTGCCGATAACTACATTTACATCACCGGAAGCAATACGCTTCCATTCATCATATCGCTCACCCATTGAAAGTGCACTGTGAAGAACAGCTACGTTCTTTCCGTATCTTGAAGAAAATATGGAAAAGGTCTGAGGAGTAAGAGATATTTCGGGTACGAGAACAATTACAGATTTATTTTCACTCAGAACATAATCAATAAGCTCGAGATAAACGCTTGTTTTTCCGCTTCCGGTAACACCAAAGAGCAAGGAAGAGTTGAAATCTCTCGAATTATAGGATTCGAGTATTCGGTTATAGACCTTCTTCTGCGCTGAGGATAACTCAGGCTTTTTATACTCTGTGTCGATTTTTACCGTAATCTCCCTTTTTACGGGTACCGTAAAGCTTTCAAAAACACCTTTTTTGATTAGTGTTCTTATTACCGATTCGCCGACTCCGCTGAAATATGAAATTTCTTTTACAGAAGCAGCACCTATATCGCGGACAACATTCACCGCTTCACTCTGCTTATCGGTAAGATTACAGCATTCATCATTCAGATAATCTTCACTCAGTCTTATTAAAGAAACGGAAAGGTCATTTACTTTAGAAAAAGCATCAGAAGACTCAGAAATTAACCTCTCCCGTACCATTCTTTTAAGAATGAGCGATTCCTTTGTCAATCCGAGTTTTTTGAAAACAGAAGATTCTCTGACGGGTGTCTTTTTCTTTCTGAGAAAATCAATAACAGCCTTTTCATCAATGCCAAGACTTTCATATTTTTCAGGCAGAATATCATCGGCGCAGGAATAAATCTTTTCTGTTTTAAGACACATTCCTCCGGGAAGCAGTGCTTTTGCTGCAGTAAAGTAGGTACAGAAGCATCTGTCCTGAATCCAAGCTGCCAGCTTAATGAGCTCATCACCCAGCAGCGCCTCGGCATCAAGAACCGAATCAATGTCCTTCAGCACAGCAGAGTCAGAGGATTCTCCGGAAATAATATCAAAGACAAAACCCTGACGGAGTGTGCTTCCCCTGCCGAACGGCACAAGAACACGCATTCCGGGAGATAGAATTTCCTTGAACTGCAAAGGAATTCTGTATGAAAAAAGCTTATCAAAGCTGTAATTACAGTTTTCAACCGCAACAAGAGCTGTCAAGGCAGAATCCGATCTGTTCACCATTACTTATTTAGCCTGAGGCTGCACAATTCTGAATTCACCGTTACGAAGCTCTTCAACAGCAAGACTTACAGGCTTTTCTGTTCCGAAAGAAAGCTTATTAAAGTCACCGGTTTTCATCTTTCTGTCATTTTCGCTCATGTGTCTGAATTCCTCATTCTCTTCATCAATGATTTCAACAGCACGCTTTGCCACACCGATAACAAGAGCATATCTGCTTAAATCCTCAGTAAGAAGTTCGCTTAAATCAATGTTAATCATAGTATTTATCTCCTGACTTAAATAGAATTTATAATTTCAAAAATATTATTTGCACAATCCTCAATGCTGTCATTAACAACACAGTAATCATAATTATCCTTGTGTGTCAATTCGCGTAGTGCGATTTCAAGGCGTGTTTCAAGCTCACTTTCGGTATTCTGTCCTCTGGACACAATTCTCCTTCTGAGCTCCTCAACCGAGGGAGGTAAAATAAATACGGAAACAGCTTCAGGAATACATTTCTTGATATTGGTTGCGCCGTTTACCTCAATTACCAGAATAACTGTTTTTCCGTCTTCGGTAAGTCGGTCAATTTCGCTTTTTAATGTACCGTAATAATTATCACCGTATTTTGTATATTCAATAAAAGAATCTTCTGCAATCAATTCCTTGAACTTTTCTACTGATACAAAATAGTAATCAACACCATCTTTTTCTCCGTCGCGAGGTTTACGTGTAGTCACGGAAACGGTCTGCACAATATCGGATGACTTTCTTTCAAGTGCATCAAAAACAGTATTTTTTCCGGCACCGGAGGGTCCCGATAAAATGATAATTGAACCTTTTTTCTTCATTTTTGCTCCTCACAGCTGTCTGCTTCATCAAATTTTTCCGATATTTTTTCGGCCTTGAGATAAGAAAGTATCACATGCTCGGTATCAGTAAAAATGACAGACATAGTCTTTCTGCCCTGACTTACGTCAATAAGCTTTCCCGATTCCTTTGCATTCTGGATAATTCTTTTTACAGGTGCCGATTCGGGAGAAACAACAGCAACAACGCGTTCGGCATTAACAAGATTGCCGAAGCCGATATTAATAAGCCTCATTCTTTCACCCGCTTATTCAATATTCTGTACCTGTTCACGAATCTTTTCGATATCGGACTTAATGCTGATAACTTTTTTTGCTATGTCCAGATCTGTTGCCTTTGAACCGATAGTGTTCGTTTCGCGGTTGATTTCCTGGATAAGAAAATCAAGATCACGGCCGATAGGTCTGTCAAGATCAAAAAAGCTGTGCAGCTGGTCAATATGGCTTCTGAGTCTTACCGTTTCCTCTGCTACGGCAATTTTGTCAGCAAAAATTGCAGCCTCAGTGAGAAGTCTCTGTTCATCAACGTTTGCATCACCGATTAAATCCTGAATACGCTTTTTGAGCTTTTCATTATACTCTGTGACCGTCTGAGGAGAACGCTCTTCAATAAATGCAACATTCTCAAGTATGGAATCTGCTCTGGCAAAAATATCATTCTTAAGCTTTTCACCTTCAATAATTCTCATATTGATAAAGGAATCAATAGCACTTTTAAGCACCTTGCTTACAGCTTCCCATAAAGCTTCTTCATCAGTTTCATTCTTGTGCACTGAAAAAATATCGCTTCTGCTTATGAGATTTTCAAAAACATCGTCAGCCTCAATAGAATAAGTTTCTGCAATTTCCTTAAAGGCATTGATATAGCCCGAAGCAAGAGAATGATTTACCTTGACTATGCACTCATCTGTTGCTTCATTTTCAATCTGAATGTAGCAGTCTACCTTTCCTCGGGAGATATACTGCTGAACATACGATTTAAGCTTCTCCTCAAGGAAAGAATATGCTCTGTAAACCTTGGGGGAAAACTCAAAATATCTGTGATTTACACTTTTTATTTCAACGGTAACGGTAAATGTGCCTATTGTTTCAACAGCACGACCGTAGCCTGTCATACTTTTAACCATATTTTTCTTCCTTTTTCTGCTTAATAGCATCCCGACTGGCGCTTGAGAAGACTTATTTCATCATGGGTCAGGTGTCTGTATTCACCGACCTTAAGTCCGCCTAATTTAAGCTGACCGATTGCAAGACGCTTAAGTCTTGCTGTATCAAGCCCCGCCTCTTCGCAAAGACGTCTTATCTGACGGTTTCTGCCTTCATAAAGAATTATTTCAAGCGTAGTCTTCTCTGCTTCCCTGTTTATTACACGCACGTCCGCGGGAACGGTCTGTCTGCCGTCAATCATAAGTGAAGAAGTAAGAATTGTAAGCTGATCTTCGGTGATTGCGGGCTTTACGCTTACTCTGTATGTTTTTGCAATATGACGTGAGGGATGCGTCATAGCATTTGCAAACTCACCGTCATTAGTAAAAAGAAGAAGACCTTCCGAATCTCTGTCAAGACGTCCTATAGGATAAATACGTTTGCTGATGTCAGCAACTAACTCAGCGACGCATTTTCTGTCCATCTCATCACTCATTGTAGTAACGTAACCGCGAGGCTTATGGAGCATAATGTAAACATAATTGGTTTCCTTTGTAAGCTTTCTTCCGTTTACGCTGATTGTATCCTTTTTCGGATCAATTTTATCACCGATTGAAGCAACAAGACCATTTACTTTAACTCTGCCCTGAGAAATGAGCTCTTCAGATTTTCTTCTTGAGGCAACACCGCAGTCTGCCATATATTTCTGAAGTCTTATTAAATCTGCCATATAATACCTTTCATTTTCAATCAACACCATTAAGGCTGCTGAGCAAATTTTTTCTCACCAACCTTAAATAATATGATGTTATAATGAAGCTTTATTTATCTGCTGACTTTACCTTTGAAACAACGGTGCTTACCTTGTCGATTACCTCAGGAACCATATCAACGAAACGCTCTGCTGCATTGTCATTCGAAGTAATGTGCTTGAGCGTAACCTCACCGTTCTTGAGAATAAGGAAAGCTACGGGATTGATTGTAACACCGGCTCCGCCGCCGCCGCCGAAAAGCTGAGTATTATTTTTTGAGGGGAAATCTGAGCCGCCTGAAGCAAAGCCGTATGTAACCTTGGAAACGGGAATAACGGTAACCTCATCGGATAATGCAATGGGCTCACCTACTATTGTGCTTACGTCTACTAACTGGCGAACCTTTTCAATTGTTGTGGAAAGAATTCCTGCTGCTGACTGATCCTTCATTTTAATACGCTCTCTTTCTTTTTATTTTTCTGCTACCGGAGTTTTACTTCCGGTATTATTTGAATTTTCTGCGTTTTCCTTCTTTTTCGGCAGAAAAATTTTCACTATTAATCGCAGTAATACCTTAAACAGCATTCTGCAACCGAACAGCAAGGTAATGCTTATAAGATAAATGGGATAAAGGTGCATTGAAACTGCAAAGGAAGCAGATGACTGCCTCGCAAGATAGTCGGGATACACGTTTATATCATATTTTCTTACCTTATATTTGCTGACCATTGCACCGAGCATCGGGAATAATGCAGAGCAAACCTCACCGTAATATATTGCAGTTGATGCCGCATCCTTTTTAGTACAGCGGACATCAAGATACAATTCATCAATAACCAGTGCCTTTGCGAGATCACCGAAAAACGAACCGATATAGCTGAACGTTCTTTTTACTATAAGAAGCAGACCGTCAATACCGTGTGCATCATAAAGTGTTTTGAGAAGATTATTCTTAGGCTTCGAGGCAGCTGCATCATCATTCGTTACAGGCTGAGCATCAGGAGATGCTGTATCTGTTACCGCTTCTTCAGATGCAACAACATCCTCAGGGAGATGTTCAGCGGGTGCCTCGGCAGCATCATCGGGTGCAGGTTCCTGAGGTACACTCTCAGTATTCGTTTTTGCACGCTTTTCTTTTTTGCTATTTTTTATTTCACCCTTTTTTTCCGAGGGGAAAAGCGGGATTTTAAGAAATAACCATTGAATTCTTACTCTTGTATCAATTTCGGAATACTCGGCAAAAATTCTGACCCTGACACAAAGAACAAGTATAATCAATGCGATTATTGCCAGAATTATCCAGCCGATAATTTTCAATACTATCAATGGCTTCACTCCTTTTTATAAAATGGACATCTGTCCCGAAATTACCGTTTCATCATTATGAATATTCTCAAGCGCTGTCGCAGCTGCTTTGGTATCGGGGATATCAGGCAGCTCAGCAAGTGTAGTCATGCAGAAGCACTTAAGGAAATCGGTTGTTGTACAGTATAACAGAGGTCGTCCGGGCAAGTCAAGTCTTCCTGCTTCCTCTATAAGATTTCTCTGACACAGCGTATTTATAACTCCGCTGCAGTCAACACCTCTCACCTGCTCTATAAAAGCCTTGGTAACAGGCTGATTGTAAGCTACTATTGCAAGCACCTCGAAAGCAGCATTGGAAAGTGGCTGATTACGCTTCATATCAAGTACGTTTCTTACAGCTGCGGCATATTCGGGACGGGTTACAAACTGAACCTCTGCTCCAAGCAAAAGAAGCTGCACGGCACTTCCCCTCTCGTCGTATTCAAGGGCAATTTCTTTAAGAATGCTATCAAGCCTTTCGGGACTGCAGCCGAGAGATTCGACAAGTCTTATTCTTTCTATAGGTTCACCCGAAGCAAAAATAATTGCTTCAACGGTATTTTTCATATTAATAGCATTTTCAGTCAAAGTCCAGTTCTCCTTCCGGAACTTTAATCAGTTCAATTTCAACATTCTGCCCGTCGCCTGTAAGAACTACGTGCTTTGTTTTTGCAAGCTCAAGTATTGCAAGAAATGCAGCAACCATATCAGAACGGCTTTCAGAATTACTGATTATATCAGAAAACTTCTTTTTGCCGCCGTGGGACAGATATGACACAATATTTTTGATTTTGGATGATACGGAAACAATCTTCTTTACAACTATAGCCCTGAATGAATCAAGAGGAGGCGGGATTTTACGAAGTCGCTTACCAACAACTCTCATATATGCCTCAAGAAGCTCCAATGAATCATGCACACGGTTATAGGTCATATCAACCTCAAACGTTTCCTGCGGACGGGAAATACAGTTAAATCCGCCGGTCTGCTGAGAAAGAGCCTCTGCAACACGCTTACATTCAGCATACTCAATAAGCTCACCGCTGAGCTCCTTCCTGAGCTTTTCACCTTCATCATATACGGGAAGAAGGGACACAGTCTTGATGTAAACCAGTCGTGCTGCCATCTCAAGGAATTCACTTGCTACCTCAAGATCAGCCTCCTTCATTTCATCAACAACGGCAAGATACTGCTCAACAAGTATTGCAATAGGGATGTCGTAAATATTCAGTTTATGTTTAGAGATAAGATGAAGCAGCAGATCCATAGGACCTTCAAATACCTCAAGCTTATAATTGATTGCCGACATAAGCTCTCCTTACATAAAAATATCAAGAATATGATTAACAATAAATGCTACACATTTGAAAATTACATCATAAACAGAATCAGAAATTGCAGATAGAGGGGAAATATTCATTCTGCTGAAAATAAAAAGAAGGGCAAAAAGTGCATAGAAAAGATATCTTTCATACTGCATAACACGGTAATAAATTTTATCGGGTAAAAGCATTGTAAGAATTCTTGAGCCGTCAAGAGGAGGAAACGGAATAAGATTAAAAATCGCAAGACAGATGTTATAATAACCTACGTTTATGAAAAAATCTACAGCAATCTGACCGACTGAAACAGTTCCCGGCATAACTGCAGGAGAGAATATAATGAAAAGGTATCCGATTAAAATAAATATAAAAGCCAGAAGAAGATTAGACACGGGACCTGCAAGTGCGGTAATCCCCATATAAAGCTTTCTTCTTTTGAAATTTCTGATATTGACAGGCACAGGCTTTGCATAACCGAAGCCGAAAAGTACAAGCATTATTGTACCCATAAGCGATAAATGTGCAAAGGGACTCAATGTGATTCTTCCGCTGAGCCTACCCGTTGAGTCGCCAAGCTTTTCAGCCATCCATGCATGGGCAGCTTCATGAACAGGAAGACAGCACAAAGTAACAAAAACAGTTACGCAGATCATCAGCATAAATTCAAAGGTATCGCCGTCACCGCTCATAAAAGAAAGAATATATCTTAACATATTATCACTCCTTTATAATTTTTCTGAAATAACAATTCTGTCATTCCCGTAAATATCCTTAAAGGATACGCTTCGAAAGCCTTCAGGTGCAAGATTTATAATTGCGGCAGTCTGTTCTTCGCCGCATTCAAAGGCAAAAAAACCACCTTCAGCAAGCATTTCATTCCAGTTTTCATAAATAGCACGATAAAAGATAAGTCCGTCTTCACCGCCGTCAAGCGCAGAAAGAGGTTCTCTTAATACCTCGCTCTGCAAGGTGCTTATTTCTGAAGATTCTATATACGGCGGATTGGAGACTATAAGATCAGCTGCCGGAATTTCACCCTCATACTTTTTCAGCACATCGTGCTTTATAAGCTGTACGTTTGTAAGCTTCATTTCGCTGAGATTCTTTTGAGCATAAGAAAATGCTTTATCGTAAAGCTCGAAAAGATAGCATTTTACATCGGGACATTCCTTGGCAATACTGAGTCCTATGCAACCACTGCCCGTACAAAGATCATAAACTACAGAAAACTTATTTTCCTTAACGATTTCGATACACTTTTCGACAAGCTCCTCAGTTTCGGGGCGAGGTATGAGTACACCCTCACCAACATAAAATGAGCTTTTATAAAAATCCCATTTTCCTATTATGTACTGCAAGGGCTCACCATTCATACGTCTTCTGAGAAGTCCGAAATACTCTTCAATCTGCTTCTGACTTATTTCTTCGCAGCAATGAAGCAAATAATCAGCAGAATTTCCGTCAAAAAATGTAAGTAAGAGCTGATATGCATCAAACTCAGCATCATCTATCCGTGCAGCCTTCAGCATATCTGTACCCATTTTAAGAAGCTCTTTCCGGTTACTCATTTTCTTCGGGGGAATCCTTTTCTATTCCGGGAACAACTGCCTTTATGGATGCTATAGCAACCTCAATCATATCATCAGTCGGCTCTTTGGTGGTAATTCTCTGCATCCATAAGCCGGGAGCTGAAAAAATCTTTGTAATTATATTATCATGCTTTCCCGCATATCTGATAAGCTCATAGCTGATACCGGTTACGACAGGAAGAATGCCGAGAATCTTTACAAGAGTCCATATAAGTCTTAAATCGGGAGAATTGAGAACAGGAAAAATAAGAACGGTAACAGAAGAAATTATTACATTGGTAATAAGAACAATAAAAATAAAGCTTGTTCCGCATCTGGGATGAAACCTCTTGCAGGTACGCACATTGTCTACTGTGAGCGGAAGTCCCTTTTCAAAGCAGAAAATAGATTTATGCTCAGCACCGTGATACATAAAAACACGCTTGATATCCTTCATCTGAGATACTGCTATCATATAAAGCACAATAATCACCATTTTGATTATACCCTCGCAGAAGGGATGGAAATCAGCTATAGCACCACCGAGAAGCTTTGAATCGACAATATCAACGAGATAAGTCGGTGCATAGAAAAACAGAAGAAAGCATACTGCAGCAACAATTACAGAGAATACACCCGTAACTGCAGTTACAACCTTGGGACTGAGATGCGAATTCAGCCACTTGTCAAGCTTTGACATATTTTCTTCATCTTCCTCTGCATCAAGCTGACCTGAAAGCTCTGCTGAACGCATAAGAGATTTATATCCTATTATCATAGATTCTATGAAGTTTACTACACCTCTGATAAAGGGAAAACCGAAAATTTTACATTTATCCTTGATATGCTTTGCAGTAAACTCCTCTGTAATAATACTGCCGTCTGTGTGCCTTACCGATAAAGCAACACCGTCGGGACCGTTCATCATAACACCCTCAATAAGTGCCTGACCGCCGACTGATATTTTATTTGAGGTACTTTCCTTTCCCATCAGCTGTCTTTCCTTTCAGTTAAATTAACAGGTAACGTAGGCAGAGTAATATTGACCTCTGTACCCTCCCCGAAAACACTTGAAATTTCAAGTGTTCCTTTATGAAGATTAATAATTTCGTCACAAACTGCAAGACCGATGCCTGAGCCCTTGGTTGAAAAATTGGCCTTAAAAAACTTTTCCTTGATACGGGGCAGATCCTCGGGAGAAATACCGCAGCCCGTATCAGCGACTCTTATATGCACATTATCAGAATCTATCATTGCAAGAATTGATATTTTTCCGCCTGCAGGCGTATATTTAATTGCATTGTCTATTATATTTACAAATACCTGCTTGATTCTGTCAGGATCCGCGTTGACGGGAGCTGCGTATTCAGGTGAGCTATAAAACAGCTCTTTGCCTTCTCTTGCAGCTCTGTCGCGAAGCACGTAAACAGCGTCGTCAAGCTCGGCAATAATATCTATTTTTTTTAGATGAAGCGTCATTCTTCCGCTTTCCATTCTTGAGAAGTCCAGGAGATCCTCAACAAGAGTATAAAGACGCTCAGTTTCATTCTGTATAACCTTAAGACCGTTGTTAATTGTATCATCAGAGGATGTATTGATACAAAGAAGTGTTTCTGTCCAGCCTTTGATTGCAGTAAGAGGGGTTCTCAGCTCATGAGAAACAGTAGAAATAAAGTCATTCTTAAGTTTGTCTGTTCTGTCAATCTCATCGGTCATATAATTGATCGATTCAGCAAGCTCTGCAAGCTCGTCATCGTATCGGTTGGAAAGCTCAATTTTTTCCTTATAATTACCGGCAGCAATGCTTCTGGTGGCATCATTAAGCTTTTTAACGGGTACCACAATGGAACGTACAAAGAAAAGACCTGACACAACAACCAAAGAAAGAGCAAAAATGCATATTATTGCAACGATAAAGGTTATTTTCCAGAGCTGCAAATCAACCTGCTCAAGTGAAATTATGTAACGGACGGCACCGTTGCTCATACCGTTTGTACGGGGCAGAAGTACAGAAATCGCCATAACCTTTTCGCCTGTGCTTGAATTACCCTGCCACAGGGCTCTGCCTGATGCAGACTGCAGAGCCTCTTCAAAATCAGGACAGATTTCATCCTCAGAAACAAAACCGGTAGAGGTAACAACGGGAGTGCCGTATTTATTTATTACCCATAATTCGGCAATATTAAATTCCTGAAAATTATCAACATACTCCTGGGCACGAGCAGAGAATTCTTCATCGTCGGAATTAAGATATGAGCTGAAATAATCCGCAATAACGCTGCTCTGCGCCAAAGACTGAAGCTTGGATTCAACAGTATCATAGTAATAATCCTTGAGGACAAAAACAACTGCTGCTGAAATGCAGGTAAGAATAACTGCAATAACAAGTATTGTAGTAACGAGCCATCTGACTGTAATACCGCTTTTCAGCATTTAGTTCACTCCTTAAAAATTATACCAACCACTTATAGCCGACTCCCCATATAGTTGTAAGATGGTGGGGACTTGAGGGGTCATCCTCAACCTTCATTCTGAGTCTTCTTATGTTAACGTCAACAACCTTGTCATCACCATAATACATGTTGCCCCACACGTGATTCAGTATATCGCTTCTTTCAAGGGCTGTATTGGGATGATTGAAGAAATACTCCATAATCTGAAATTCAACCTGAGTAAGCTCAATAAGCACACCCTTTTTAGTAAGAGAACGGCTTCTGAGATTAAGGGAAAAATCACCGAGATCGATTATGCTGCTCTTTTCCTTGCTTTTTTCAGCATATTCACGATTAAGAGTTACACGGCGGTAAATTGCATCAACACGGGCCATAAGTTCAGAGGGAGAAAATGGTTTTGTCACATAGTCATCAGCTCCGACAAGAAGCCCCGTTACCTTATCCATTTCCTGAGTTTTGGCAGTCAGGATAATAATACCCAGTGTACTGCTCTTCTGTCTGAGAATCTTACATACCTCAAGTCCGTCGACAAGAGGCATCATGATATCAAGCAAAGCTATATCAAAGCAACCATTGTATTCATCGTAAAGCTTTAAAGCCTGCTCACCGTTTTCAGCCTCAACAACCTCAAATCCGCTTCTTTTCAGATTAATAACAATAAACTCGCGGATTGACTTTTCATCTTCTGCAATGAGAATACGTTTCATTATAGTACTCCTTAAAAATCGGAAATAAGACTTTCTATATAAGCTTCGGTAAAGCTGAAAGCTTCACCTTTTGCCGTAATTACAATTCTATACTCAGTTTCGTTTTTACCTCCGAGAAAACCATCCGGGAGAATACTGACAACATCGTCATCAGCGCTAACACAGGAAACTGAAAAAACCATGTTATTTTCAGAACCGGAATTCTTAAGCCTGACCTGAGTAACCTTATTGACATAGTCGTATACTAAATAGTAATACTCATAAAGAGAATCCAGCTTCAACGAAAAACCGTCATAATGATTAACAAAATATTTACCTAAGCTTATAAACTCACCATCCAGATAAGAATACCACTCAGAAAAATACAAAGGAAGCTTCGTACCGTCAGCATCAGCAAGGAGATACGACTCGGCATCATCAACAGTTACGGGAATATCAAGATATCCGTCCTTATTGAAATCCTCGCAATGAGCATCTGCGCTCCTTACGGAAAGAGATGAAATATACTCTTCACCGGCCTGCGGGATATACAGAGCATCCGACTTCTTGTTATACACAATTATCTCGGAAAAACCGGTACCGCTAACTGAAATACAATCAACGTAAAATCTGTAATTATCATTTTCCTTATCTGTAAGAATCTGATCAATGGAAATAAACGCAAAAGGTAGCTTAACCTCACTTATAGGAACAAGATTCTCGCTCTGAGCATCATAATCAAGAAGGCGGGCATAAGCAGATGAGCTTCCGGCATCGGAAACAAAATAGAAATAAAGCAATTCATTTGAGTAATCCCCGTCAACATCACAGCAAACATAATCAGCAATCTGTATTGTGGCAAGAGATATAAGCGAATTATCAGAATTTTCTTCAAGGGCAGTTATTCTGTAAAGAGAAAGAGTTTTCTCCTTCTTGGAATCATCAAACGACCATATTACACCGATTTCAAGATTCTTTGTGTTGTCGATATTGTAAAAATCGACTTTATACACCTCCGTGCCGGAACCTGTAAAATCACCGACGGAATACCATTTTCCTTCATTCTGAGAAAGAAGATGCATATGAACAACAGATGAATTCGAATTGAAAGCATAAAATACAATGGCCTCATCATTTCCGTCATTATTGGCGTCAAAAATCAGGTATGAGCCTCTGTATTCTCCCGTCATAGGAGTAAAAAGGCTAATATCCGTACCGACAGTATTTTCAAAAGCCTGCTGCAGTTCAGCCTTTTCACCCGTTAGCCGCGGGGGCTTCAGCAGATTTTCTGCTGCAAAGAAATCGAATACGGAGCAACCCGAAAAGCCGACCAGCATACAGACAATTACCGCAATTGATAAAGCTGATTTCAGAAAACGCTTCAAGCTGCTCACCTCCGATGTTTATTTTACCTCAATTTCAACTGTATAAGTTCCGTGCACCCAGCTGTCAGTAAGAGTTCTGAGAATAATTTTTGCAGGTATTGTATGCTTACCGGGTGTAAGCTCAGTGTCGTCCAATACAGGAACAGCATAAGCAGCTGTTTTATCAATATTCATAACAGACTGCGACGGACCAACAATCTGAACGGATGCAACGCTCTGTGAAAGAACGGTTACATTTTCAGGTAAGGTTACGGCTGACACGTCAACGGGAATTTCAAGCCAGCGCTTTGACATAGAAGACATATCAATTGTAACCGTAAAATTCTTCACATCTGAAGAAATGTTCTGATTTTCAACAACAATTCTGTTTACCGTATTATTGATTTTTGAAAAATCAATTGTTCCGATTAGAATCTTGTTATTATCATCAAGCTGCGTATCGTTAGCACCGGTCTGCACTGATACATCAATCTGTGCAGGATATACGGAATATTCGACGCCTTCACTTCTGTAAGCCTGAGGAATACCTGCAAAATCAACGGCTGTTTCATATGTACCTACCTTGCAGATAGGAATGGAAACATAAACAGGCTCTGAAATTTCAAGCTTCAGATTTGCAAAATCCACAACACCGTTAGAAGATTCCGCAATAATTTCAGCTTCAAAGCTCTCTGTTACAGAAAGCTCTTTATCTATCTTGACATAAGCCTTAACGGAAGTAATCTTTGCAATTTCCTTTGCGGGACCTGAGATATCAATTTTATCAAGGCTGAGTCTGGGATTCTCTCTTACAAGTCCCTCTGCAAGAGAATAGCTTTCGCCCTCTTCAATCTGCTCGGTAAGGGCAAATGATTTTGTTACTCTTTCATCAAAGGAAACCTTTATGGACTTAACAGAAACTGAAGAAATCTGAATATCATCCGATACGCCGGTAAGAGTGCCGGAAACCGGCAGATCATAGGTACCTGCCGTAACAACAGATGATGTCGATGCGAAAAGATTAATATTGCTGTTTGTAAAATCCGAAGAATTCACAAGATAACTGTAGCCCTTTACGGTAACGTCAGCAAAATAATCTGTATGACCAAACATTTCAAGATTATTCTCGCCTGCTACGCTGTTATCATCGATGTTGATACTGATTCTTACATCAGTAAAAACCCGTTCAATTTCAGTTGTCTGGGACATTGAAACCATTACCCAGAAAAGAACCGCAAAAAAGAGAGAGAGAACAAAGACAAATTTATTGTTGGTGATAAGGTTAGAAAATGATAATTTTTCTTTTTTAGCGTTTGTATTATTCCTGTTCATCATTTTCAACTCCTTCATTGACTATTCCGTTTTCCTCTTCGGTAAGAATCTCCTCAAAGGGTGCTTCAATTGCAACGTCACTGTTATTCTCTTCAATAATGTCCGCAATCGATTCATCAGCATTTTCTGTAGCTGAAGGCTGAACAATTTCAGTTTCTTCTGCTGTATTCTTTTCTTCAACTACTGTTGCTTCTGCAGCTTCTGCCTCAGCGGGCTGCTTATTATTCTTCTTAGAATGCCTGCTCTTCTTTTCGGACTTGGGATTAAGAAGATATAAGCTGAGCTTTTCACGGAGCTCGCTGTCAGAAAGACCTCTGATAAGCTTTCCGTCAACAGCTAGAGAAATAATTCCCGTTTCCTCACTTGTAACAACCACAACGGCATCAGAGTTAAGGCTTACTTCAATAGCTGCACGATGGCGGGTACCGACGTTTTCGGTAATTACACGGTCGTTTTTCATAGGAACAACACATCTTGCAGCAACAATTCTTCCGTCCTTTATAACAGCAGCACCGTCATGCAAGGGAGCCTTAGGATAGAAGATGCTGCATATCATCTCAAAAGTGGTCGCAGAATCAATGGGAACTGCGTGCTTCGTAAGATCTCCGAGAAGTGAATCTCTCTGAAAAACAATGAGAGAACCGACCTTGCTTCTGCTCATGGCACCTGCCGCACGGCAGACTGCATTAATTGATTCAATTGTTTCCTCATCGGTCGAAGAGGAAGAGAAAAGGAAGTTTTTCTTACCAAACTTCTTCTTGCCGACATTTTCAAGAGCATGTCTGAGCTCATTCGAGAACAATACAACAAAAATGATAATAATATCTGAGAAGAGTCTTGAGAAAATAAATTTACTTGTTGTCATATTGAAAAGGTTTACAAGACCGTAAACAATTGCAACAAAGATAATTCCCTTGATAACCTGAATAGACTGAGATTTTCTGAGTTGGGTTATAAGAGCATATGCAAGCAAGGCAACAAGAAGAATATCTATTACGTCAGGAAACAGATTAATATTTGCAAATACATCCACTACCTGAAGGAAAACCGTTTTTACAGTTTCAAATAATTCCATAGTTTTACACCGCCGAATTGATTTTTTTGATTATCGATACACTGTGGGCAGAAATTCCGAGTCCTTCACCGGTAAATCCGAGTTTCTCCTCGGTGGTTGCCTTGACATTTACAAGGTCAACCGGAAGACCGCAGGTCCCGGCAATGTTCTGTCGCATCTGCGGAATAAAGGAAGCGAGCTTAGGCCGCTGGGCAATTACGGTTGAATCTATATTGCAGATTTCAAAGCCCTTTTCTCTGATAAGTGCACAAACCGTTTCAAGCAAAACCAGACTGTCTGCATTTCTGTATTTTTCATCCGTGTCAGGGAAATGCGTTCCGATATCGCCGAGCGCAGCAGCACCGAGAAGTGCATCGCAAACGGCATGAACAAGCACGTCTGCATCAGAATGTCCCAGAAGACCTTTCTCGTAGGGGATATCAACTCCGCCGAGAATCAGCTTTCTTTCTTCTACAAGTTTATGAACGTCATAACCGTGTCCGATACGATACATAACATTACTTCCTTAAATTAAGTTTTATTTTCCTTCTCTGATTTCCTTGCATGCAGCAAGCTTTACTGCAAGACAGATAATCTCGGTAGCAATTTCAAGCTCGGAAACCGTAGGACAGGAAGGTGCAAGACGAATGTTCTTGTCTTCGGGATCTGTTCCGTAAGGATAAGTAGCGCCGACTCCCGTAAGAGTAACACCGGCCTTCTTACAAAGCTCACCAACGTATTTTGCTGAGCCTGTTGTAACATTAAGACTGATAAAGTAGCCGCCCTTAGGCTCATTCCACTTGGCAACACCAAGCTCACCGAGCTCTTCAGAAAGAATCTTAAGAACGGCAGCAAACTTAGGTCTTAAAATTGCTGCATGCTCCTTCATCTGTTCTCTGATATCATCAACTGTCTTATAGAAATATGAGTGACGGAGCTGATTCATCTTATCGTAGCTGATAATCTGAAGCGTCAGTCTGTCAGAAATTTCCTTGAAGTTTCTGTCACTTGCAGCCATTGCAGACACACCTGCACCGGCATAAGTAATTTTTGAAGTGGAGGTAAAGGTTACAATATTATCTTCATTACCGTATTTTTTTGCTTCATCGAAAATATTAAGAAGCTCGTCGCCTTCTTCATAAATGTCATGAATAATATATGCGTTATCATAAATAATTCTGAAGTCTTTTGCTGCAGGCTTCATTGAAGCAAGACGGATAACGGTTTCGTCGGAATATGTAATACCGTCGGGATTTGAATATTTAGGAACACAGAACATACCCTTGACATCAGGGTTCTTTATAAGCTCCTCTACAAGATCCATATCGGGTCCCTTATCAGTCATAGGCACATTAATCAATTCAAAGCCGAAATACTGAGCGATACCGAAATGTCTGTCGTAACCGGGAACAACAGCGATAAACTTTCTGTTTTTGTTGTTTATCCAGGGCTCACAGCCTGCAAAGCCCTTGTACATACCCTGTGCAATAAAGTCAAACATAAGATTAAGGCTTGAGCTGCCGCAAGCAATTACGTTCTTCCAGTCAACACCAAGAAGCTCACCGAAAAGCTTTCTGCACTCTTCGATACCGTAAAGGATACCATAGTTTCTGCAATCTGTTCCGTCCTCTGACTTAAAACCAATTTCAGCAAAATGCTCCTTGAGCATATTATCATAAATATCAAGCTGTTCTGCAGCAGGCTTTCCTCTTGCCATATTAAGAGAAATCCCCTGTGCGACAAACTCATCATATTTTTTCTGAACAGCAGCCTCAAATTCCGCTAACTGCTCAGGCGTGTAATCAATAAGACGTTTCATTAAAACCACCCTGTTTTTGTAAATATTTTTTCTGATTCACCGGTTGCAAGAGAAATTTTTACATACCAAGTCAATTATCCTTGATATTTTATCATAGAATTTATATTTAATCAATACTTATAATTAAAATAATATTATAATATGCAAAAAAAGATGCACCGTTGACGGCACATCTTTGTAATTTTAATTTTCGTTTCTTTCGCGGATGACAAGTCTTGTAGGAGTACCCTCCAGACCGAAAACCTCACGTATCTGATTATCAAGATATCTCTGATAGCTATAATGAAAAAGCTCCTTGCTGTTTACAAAAGCAACAAACGTGGGAGGTCTTGTAGAAGCCTGGGTCATATAGTATACCTTAAGCCTCTTTCCCTTGTCAGTCGGAGGCTGAACTCTCGCCTGAGCATCAGCAAGCACCTGATTGAGTCTTCCGGTAGGAATTCTTACGGCATTCTGGTCATCTACGTACTTTATGAGCTCAAAGAGTCTGTCAAGACGCTGACCGGTTTTTGCTGAAATAAAGATAATGGGAGCATAGGACATAAACGAAAAATCGTTCATGAGCTTCTTACGGTAAACATCCATGGTTTTTCCGTCTTTTTCATAAGCATCCCACTTATTAACAGCTATAATACAAGCCTTTCCGGCCTCATGAGCAATACCGGCAACGTTGGAATCCTGCTCGGTAAAGCCCTCGAGAGCATCAATCATAATAACGCAAACATTTGCCCTTTCAACAGCAGCAACGGCACGCATAACAGAGTATTTTTCAATCTGGTCATCAACTTTGGATTTTCTGCGAAGACCCGCCGTATCGATGAACATAAAATTACCGTGCTTGTTGACAACACGTGTATCGGTCGCATCTCTGGTAGTTCCCGCAATGTTTGAAACAAGCATTCTTTCCTCACCGCAAAGAGCATTTACAAGAGAGGATTTTCCTACATTAGGCTTTCCTATAAGGGCAACCTTAATAGTATCATCATCCTCATCCTCCGTTTCAGGATCAGGAAGATATTTAAGCACCTCATCAAGAAGATCACCCGTACCGTGTCCGTGAACAGAAGACACAGCAACAGGGTCGCCAAGACCAAGGTTATAAAATTCGTAAAAATCAGCAGGAACGTTACCGAGAGCATCGCATTTATTTACACATAAAATGATCGGTTTTCCGCTCTTGAGAAGCATTGAAGCAACCTCTGCATCGGTGGCAACAACACCGGTTTTGACATCACAGACAAAAATAATAGCATCAGCAGTTTCAATTGCTATCTGAGCCTGTTTTCTCATCTGAGAAAGGATAACATCATCCGAATAAGGTTCGATACCGCCGGTATCAACTATCAGAAAATGATGATTCAGCCATTCACAATCGGCATAAAGACGGTCTCTAGTAACACCGGGACGGTCATCAACAATAGCAAGTCTTTTTCCGCTTAACTTATTGAATAACGTAGACTTACCAACATTCGGTCTGCCTACAATTGCGACAATCGGTTTAGCCATAAATCTTCTATCCCGGAAAAATCCGGCCTTTCATAGTATTTTACAAAACGGAAAATAAAGCTTTTCTCCGCTTCAGCTTTCATAGAATGAATCAAAAAGTGAATATGCATCACATGATGTAACAATCACTTTAGTATCAAGTGCCTCTTCAACCTGACTGACAGTAACATCATCAAGAAAAACAGGCTCTGATTTACTTTTGAGCATAACAAACGGAATAAGCAGATATTTTCCGCAAAATCCCTGCTGCTTAAGTGATGAAATAAGATCTCTTCCGGTAATAAGCCCGGTAACAGTTACAGATTCTCCGAAAAATGAATTCTTGATACAATATACATTAATTTCCGAAGCTTTAAATTTATCGCAAAAACGCTCTGCAACATTTTTCATAATATCATAAGCCGCAACACCCGTTGCAACAGCAAAGCTTCGTTTTCTGTCATCGGCCTCATACGCTTCCATAGCATCAGAAAACTCCTTATCAAGACAGGCAATCATTCCGACACCGTTGTCAAGCTGAGGAAAATCACCGTAATAAGCATAATCGGGAATATTGCGCTGAGCAATCTGAAAGAACTCATCAGAAGGATACGCAAGTTTATCTCTTCCCTGCTTTACAAGCTCATCATTGAAGCGATCAATGGTATCAATAACCTCTGCGGCACTTTCCTTGTTAAACGGTTCAAGCGGATAAAGGCCGTCCCTGTACCTTGTAAGTCCTACGGGAACAGCAGCAATACTTTTCACGGAAGGAAGCTCTGCAAGCCTCTCAAGTGAAAAGCTCAACTCTGCTCCGTCATTGATTCCGGGACACAAAACAAGCTGTGCATTGATTGAAATACCGGCATCGGAAAACCTTTTAAGGTACGTAAGCGAACTTCCTGCAGCCGGGTTTTTCATCATTTTCACCCTGAGATCAGGATTCATGGTGTGCACAGACGCATTTATGGGACTTATATGCATTTTGATAATTCTGTCAACGTCCTTGTCGGTCAGATTAGTAAGCGTAATATAGTTACCGAAAAGAAAAGAAAGACGAGAATCGTCATCTTTAAAATAAAGACTTTCACGCATTCCCTTCGGCAGCTGATCAATAAAGCAGAATATGCAGGCGTTCTTACATCTGCGTTGCTTATCCATAAGATAGGTTTCAAAAGCAAGTCCGAGCCTATCAAAATCATTTGTACAATGCAATACAACACTTTTTACCGTACCGTCGCGAAGCTCAAAAACAGCCGTTAGCTTATCCGAATCCGAATAAAAGCGATAATCCAGAACATCATTGATTTCATTGCCGTTGATACTGACAAGTATGTCCCCGGGACGTATTCCGTTTTTTGCACAGGCGCTGTTTTTCAGAACAGCAAAAATTTTTACTGCCACGTTTTCACCACCGAAATGTATAGCAAAGCGGCGGGGAAGATATCACTTCTCCGCCTGCGCCATAAAGTACAAGATTCTCCGTTAAAATATAACTACAGAAATAAGAATCAGTCTTCGACAGCAACTACCTGACGGCCATTGTAATAGCCGCAAGCAGGACAAAGTCTGTGAGATCTCTTATATTCTCCGCACTGAGGGCACTTTTCGATAGCGGGAGCAGAAATCTTCCAAACATTATTACGTCTCTTATCTCTTCTTGCCTTTGATACTCTTCTTGCAGGAACTGCCATTTTTATTTCCTCCTAACAGGCTTAATTATTCATTAAACAAATCTTTTAACGAATCCCATCTGGAATCCGTCGGTGCATTACACGAGCACTGACCCTCATTCAGGTCCTGTCCGCAGAAAGCACATAACCCCTTGCAGTCTTCTTTGCATAAAAATCTTGAGGGCAAGGCAAGGTATATATCCTCGCTTACCAGCTCATCAAGCTGAAGACGCATTCCGTCGAGAACAATAAACTCGTCATTATCCTCACTTTCGGCGTGAGTCAGCAAAGTGTGACGAACGGGAACTTTAGCATGTCTGAGTAAAGGTTTGTTGCACTTGGCACATGAAGTGGAATAATCAAATTTGGCATCCGCCTGCAAATTCACGATACCCGTTCTGTTAAAAACGGAACCGTTAACCTTTACAGGAGTAACAATACTTTCATCATCAAGAGAAAACTCATAATCTATCTGTAAACTTTCACCGTCATTATTAAAAACAGCATCAAGCTCAAGATACAATTCGATTTCCTCCTATTTTTAAGCATAGTTACCCTTAAACACAACAACAAGTATTATATAGGCAGATTCCCCGTTTGTCAACAGGAAATCTGCTAAAATTTGATATAATTTTAAAGATTTTTTTTATTCAGCGTCACAAACCTCAAAAATCTTTGCGGGAAGATTTTCCTTCTCTGTTGAAATTGTGAAGGTGAAATTTGTGCCTGTAAGCTTGGAAAGGCTTGAAACCTTTACAAGGAAATCAGCAAGCTCTTCATAGTTTCTGCCACCGATCTTAAGAGTTGCATCAATGAGAATATCTGTAATATCGTGATCGCCTGCGCAAAGACCGCTGAGGAAACCGTAAAAAGCGTCGTAACCGAGGATGCTGTAATTTTCAGCAGCAAGAAGTCTTACCTTGTAGCTGATCTGATATCTGAGAAGGTCATCCTTTTCTACACATACAACGTGACCGTTTGATGCTTCGAGTGCAGCATTAACACAGTTGATGAGTTTCTTAGTCTTACCTGTTCCTTTTTCGCCGATTAAAAGCTTAATCATAATAATCAATTCCTTTCAGATTTATTACCTTAATTTTAGTCGAGTCTTGCCTTAAGAGCATCTGCCAGCTCTTCATATCCGGGCTTACCCAGAAGAGCAAACATATTATTCTTATAACTTTCAACACCGGGCTGATCGAAGGGATTCACACCGAGGATATATCCCGATACGGCACAAGCCTTTTCAAAGAAATAAATCATTTCTCCGAGATTTTCCTCATCCATTCTGTCGGCTTCAATGATGATATTGGGAACACCGCCGTCTGTATGGGCAAGAACTGTACCCTCAAAAGCCTTACGGTTAATGTATGACATACCCTTTCCTGCAAGGAAATTAAGACCGTCAACATTTGCCTCATCAGCTTCAATTATAAGCTCTCTTTTAGGTTCATTAAAAACAAACACTGTTTCAAACAGATGTCTTTCACCCTCTTGAACATACTGTCCGAGAGAATGAAGGTCAGTAGAATAAATAGCGGAGGCAGGGAAAATACCCTTATTCTCTTTTCCTTCGCTTTCACCGTAAAGCTGCTTTAACCATTCGTTCAGAAGTGTAAAGTCGGGCTCATAGGAAACGTACATTTCAACCTTTTTGCCGGCTCTGTAAAGAATGTTTCTTATCGCAGCGTACTTGTAACAATCATTCACGGAAATATCGGGAACGTTATACTTTTCAACTGCATTTGCAGCTCCCGTCATAAGTTTATCAATATCAATACCGGCACAGGCTATGGGAAGAAGACCGACAGCGGTAAGAACGGAATATCTTCCGCCTACGTCATCAGGAACAACAAATTCTTCATAGCCCATTCTGTCTGCAAGAGATTTCAGAGTACCCTTTGCTTTATCTGTTGTAACATAAATTCTTGACGCTGCTTCTTCTGCAGAATACTTCTTTTCAAGAAGACTCTTGAACACTCTGAATGCTATTGCGGGCTCGGTTGTGGTACCGGATTTTGAAATAACATTTACAGAGAAATTGCAGTTTTCGCAGATTTCATAAATCTCAGAAATTTCCGTAGGAGAAATGCTGTTTCCTACAAAGAAAATCTTAGGTGCATCTTTTGTTATTAAATTATAATTCTTTGATTTTATAAATTCAATGGCTGCCCTTGCTCCGAGATAGGAGCCACCGATACCGATAACAACAAGAACTTCGGAATCGGACATTATCTTCTTAGCGCTGTTTTTGATTCTTGCGAATTCAGCCTTATCATAATCAATCGGCAGCGACAACCAACCGTGGAATCTGTTTCCGGCTGCTTCCGCTTTATTTTCATTAAGCAAAGAATGTGCCTTCTTAACTTCAGGCTCAATTGCAAGCAAAGCATCCTCACTTACGAACGAGCCGAGGTATTTGCTGTTAAGTTTTAAAGACATCTTATGAATTATCCTCCAACTTTGCGTATTATTTTATATCATTTTACTATAAATCTTTTCATTTTTCAATAGAAAGTTGAAAAAAATTAATATTTTTTGACTGATTTTAAAATAGTAATAATTGCATTAAAAAAGGTCATTCTGTCCGAAGCTTCTGCCGTTACTATCTCACTTTTGCCAAGAATTTCATTATTGTATTTATACAATATTTCTCCTACAGCACTCCCCTTTTCAACGGGTGCTTCAAGACTTTCATTAATAATTATTTCCGTTTTAATGCTGTTTTTTATGCCTTTATTAACAAGAAAATCTCCGCACTCATTATGTGTGAGGCTTACCTGCTGTAATGTCCCGTGCAGCACCTCTGCAAAATCAGGATAAAGTCCTGATGAATCCGGAGAATATATTTCATAATTACTGAAGCCGTAATCGAGAAGCTCCTTTGCTCCACTGAACCGCTCCTTGCTATTATCTGCCCCCAGAACAACGGCAATAAGCTCAAAACCGTCGCGCTCAGCAGAAGCACTGACACAGCATCCTGCCTTGCTTGTTGTTCCGGTCTTTAATCCGGTAGCTCCCGGATATGTTCTTATTATTTTATTAGTATTCACAAGCTGCGTCTGACCGTTTCTGAGAGTATCCATCCATATCCTTGAATACTCCCTGATAAGAGAATGCTTCAGCAATTCACGCGACATAACAGCTATATCACGTGCTGTGGTTTTATGCGTTGTGGTATCATCGTCAAGCCCCGTACAATTATCAAAATGAGTGTCATTCATTCCAAGCTCAACAGCCTTTTTATTCATCAGATCACAGAATGCCGGTTCGCTTCCTGCGACAACTTCACCTAAAAGACAGCATGCATCGTTAGCACTGTAAACCACAGTAGCCTTCAGAAGATCATTTACAGTCATTAATTCACCTGCCTCAAGCCATATCTGAGATCCCCCCTTTTCTGCGGCAGACTCGCTGCAGGTTATTTCCATATCAAGTGTCATTTTCCCGCTTTCAATTGCCTCCATCACAAGAAGCAATGACATAATTTTTGTAACAGAAGCAGGATAAAGCTGTTCATTCTCATTTTTCCCGGCAATCAACGTACCTGTATTTACATCCATCAGAGCATATGCCTTAGCATTTATTCCGAGCGAAACATCCGTACTGACAGTTAACACATCATCCGGCTGTATTTCTGCTGCATCTGACAACACGCAAAACGAAAGCATCAAACTCAGCACTGCAACTGCCGCCGCCAATCTTTTAATCATCATTCATTCCTCCTTGATACATAAAATATGACGGACGAGATATTTTAATGCAAACATATTGCTAAAAGACATTGAAACGTATATAATGTATTTAATTATTAATATGAGGTACGGTATGAAGGCAGCATTTTATACACTCGGTTGCAAGGTAAACCAGTATGAAACACAGGAAATAATTTCTCTTCTTAAAAATGAAGGCTACGAAATCATCAGCCATAAGGGAAAAGCTGATATATATATAATCAACTCATGCACGGTAACTGCTGAAAGCAGCAGAAAAACCCGTCAGGCGGTAAGACGCTTCAGAAATGACAATCCCCATTCTGTCATAATTCTTACAGGCTGCTTTCCTCAGGCCTTCACAGAAGAGGCAACAGCCCTTTCGGAAGCTGACATAATCCTCGGCAACAATGCAAACCACAATATTATTGAAGCAATTAATGAGTTCAATCTCAATAAAAAGCAGACCGTAAAAGTTGTTGCACATAAGCGCGAGGACAAGTACAAGGGAATTGAAATCAATACCTTTGACGGGCACACAAGGGCATTTATAAAAATCCAGGACGGCTGCAACAGATACTGCTCTTACTGTATTATTCCCAAAGCAAGGGGCTTTTCACGCTCGCGTCCGCTTGAGGCCATAAGAAAAGAAATTGAGCGTCTTGCAAAGGCAGGCTACAAGGAAATAGTTTTTGTCGGAATTAATCTTTCCGCATACGGCCTTGATACAAACGGCAACATCTGTGATGCCCTTCAGATTGCCGAAGAAACTGAAGGAATTGAGCGCATCCGTTTAGGCTCACTTGAACCCGATCATATTACCGATGAGGTTATTAAAAGACTGGCAGGAATGAAGAAATTCTGTCCCCAGTTTCATCTCTCACTCCAGAGCGGAAGCAATCCCGTATTAAAGAGAATGAACCGCCATTATACTGCGGAAGAATATTCCGAGCTCTGCAGTAAGCTTAAAAGAACTTTTTCCGATATTTCACTTACAACGGACATTATTGTCGGCTTTCCCGGTGAAACCGAAGAATACTTCCGTGAAACTCTGGAATTTGCAAAAAAATGCGGATTTATGAAGGTTCACGTCTTTCCGTTCTCCCCTAGAGAAGGAACTGTAGCATATAAATTTACCGACAAAATCCCGAATGCAGTTAAAGCTGAAAGATGTTCACTGCTGCAGAAGGAGTGCGATAAAATCAGAGAAGCTTTTCTTAGAGAAGCAATAGGAAAAACAGTAAATGTTCTTTTTGAAACACCAAAAGGAAATATCCAGCAGGGCTACACGGAAAACTACACTCCTGTTACAGTACCTTACGAAGAAAACCTTTGCGGACAAATAAGAAAAGTAAAAATACTCTCCTGTAAAAACGACACATGCACGGGAACATTAGAATAAAAAAACGGGCTGATAAGGCTTCGGGTTCTTAAGGACAGTTTTACAATAAATCAACAGAAAAACAAACGGTTACAGCCAGAGGCTCCCTTGTGTAAAGGGAGGCTTTTTGTTTGCCTGCAAGTGGGCACTTACTCACTACTTATTGTGGTGGTGCAATTTCATAAAGTATAAGCCTCCGACAAGGATTTTCCCTATCGGAGGCTTGCATTATCTTGCCCACTTATTAAGCATTTCAAGATATTTCTTATTTTCTCTAAGCTTTGCAAATTGAGGATGAGGCGAGTTTAAAAGGCGATTTAGTTCCCAAGCAACCATATCGTTAGATTTATAAGTAGATTTAATTTGTTCTTTGAGAACATCATCGGTTTCGGCAAGCTTCATTATTCTTTCCATTGAAGCAAATTGCTTTTCTCTGATGCGGATCACATCTTCGATAGGAGCGTTATCTGCTGTAAGCATACTCGCTATAATTGCATAGATGGAGTTCTCCCCAATACAAAAGCATTCAAGGTCTTTCTGTTTGCTCATTTCTTCAAATGCTTCTGCCATAGGTTCAAGGCGCTCAATCTTTTCTACAACAGAAAGCGCGGGATCAAAGCGAATAATCCGTGCGAGTTTGATAGACATCACATCCATTAAACCATAGCAATTCTTTTTGTTCCAATAGCGGTATTCTGTGGTATCCTTGCCAAAAAGCTGTTCCTTCATAATTGGCGCGTGCCATGCGGGAAGTTTTGACAGAATTTCAAGAGCTGCTTCGGTATCGCTTGCGGCATGAAGAAGCTTTGCTTTCATATTGATTGCTTCCGCGCGAAGATCATCTTGAGTGCATCCCTCCAAAATACAATCGCATAACTGTGTCAATTCGTCCTTGTTTTTCAGCAAAGTTTTAGAATCATTTCCTGCACTTCCGCCCGCTACATCCCACATATACTTATTCATAATGCGATAATCGTGGGGATATTTCTTTCGTGCATTGACAATCAACTCCTTGCCTTCAGCAAATCTTCCTTCCACATACAGCCGCTGATATTCTGCGAGTATTTTATCCACATCTGCCTTGGCTTTCGCTTCATCATATCCTAAAAGTTCGTCAACGGTAACGCCGAATATCTCCGCAAGTGGAAACAACATCGTAATATCGGGATAGGTGTTTTTGGCTTCCCATTTACTTACTGCTGCCGTTGAGATAGTCAAAAGCTCCGCAAGTTGCTCCTGCGTCAATCCTTTAGCAAGGCGCAAACGTTTAATATTCATTCCAATGTTCAGTTCCATTATGATTCTCCTTGTAAGTAAA